>NZ_JBVJAB010000037.1:0-39627 GCF_055591025.1 Streptomyces sp. NPDC041784 | reverse complement strand
CTGGGGGGGGCGGGAGAGGTGGGGGGGGCGGGGGGGGATCCGCCGCCGAAAGCCCCACGGGCTCGCCGGGACAAGAACACGGGACAGCTGTCCCCCCCCCCCCCCCCCCCCCCCCCCCCCGCACGCCCACTCCAGGCCGCGGCGTGAGCCGACCCGGCACGGAGAGCACGCACCGCAGCTCTCGGCCGCGGCGAACTCCCACACGTGCCGCACCACCTCCTCCGGAGCCACGCGCCGGTCGAAGGCGACCAGACCGGCATGACCGAGGGAGGCCCCCCGGGGCGACAGCCCGTCCTCCGACGAAGAACGTCCAGTGCGTCCGGGGCGAGGAAGCCGCCCAGCGGCCCGCCGACCTGGAGCGCGGCCAGCTCGGCCCCGTCCTTGAGACCACCGCCGAGTTCGGTGACGATCCGCCGTACCGGTGTGCCGATCTCGACCTCGTGGCAACCCGGCCGGGCGAACCGTTCGGAGAGGCGGACCAGCTTGGTTCCCGTCTCGGCGGGCGTGCCGCGCCGGACATACGCAGCGCCGCCGCGCCGGACGATCCACGGGACGGCCGCCAGGGTCTCGACGTTGTTGACCACGGTCGGCGCGTCCCACAGGCCACGCTCGGTCGGATACGGAGGGCGGGAGCGGGCGCAGCCGCGACCGCCCTCCAACCCCGCGATGAGCGCCGTCTCCTCACCGGCGACGTAGGAGCCGGCGCCTTCGACGACCTGAATGTCCAGGCAGGTGGCCGTACCGTGCATCGACGGGCCGAGATGGCCCTCGGCGTACGCCTGACGCACTGCTTCGCGCATCCGCGCCAGAGCGGCCGGGTATTCGGAGCGCACCAGCACCACGCCCAGGCGGGCGCGGCAGGCGAAGCAGGCCAGGGCCAGCCCCTCCAGCACCCGCCCCGGGTCGGCCTCCATGAGCAACCTGTCGGCGTACGACCCCGGATCACCCTAGTCGCCGTCGGCGATCACCACGGTGTCGGGCGCGCGGCCGACCGCCTCCCACTTCGCCGCGACCCGGAATCCCGCGCCCCCGCGCCCCCGCGCCCCCGCAGCCCCGACACCGCCACTTCCCGGTGGACGTCCTCAGCAGAGCCCGCCGTCACCGTCTCCGGCCAGACCTGCCACGAGGACTACCTGCCAGAACACCGCTCAGCAGGACCGGGTCGCCGGTGTCGTCGCCGGCGGGGATCGTCGGCGCCCTGGGCGGCTCCCGCCCCGCGAGTTGAGCGGCGAGGCGGGGACCTGTGCACGGTATGTCGCCGTCGAGCGCCGCGGGCCCTGAGTAGCAGTAGCCGAGACAGCGGACCGCCTGCACCGAGACGTCACCGTCCGGCGAGGCCGTGCCGGGCGCGACTCCCAGCTCGTTCTCCACGTCGACGAGGTGGCGTCCGGCCTGCGCCGCGAAGCACGCCGTCGCGGAGCACACCCGGACGTGGCGGCGGCCGCGCGGGGCCGCGAGGTCGGCGTAGTAGCTGGCCGGTCCGAGCGCGGGCGGCACCGGGTAGTCCGGCGCGGGCCGCCGTGGCCGGCGCCCAGAGGCCCGGGCCGTCCGAGGTTCCGGCCCTGGCCTCGGCCAACGACTTGATCAGCGTTCCTCCGGCCCGCCCATGACGGCCGGCCAGGGCCCGGAACGCGTCGAAACGGTCGGCAGGACCGACGGGAACCATGTCTTCATCGTGACGGCGGCCCGACGAGACCGCATCCCGGCTCGTGACACCCCTTCGGCATCCGGGCGGCGGAGGCGGCGATGAGCATGAGCGCGGGCCACCGGACCGCCGTCCCACCAGCCGAGGAGGAAGCCGATGACGATGTGGTGGGGGATGGGCAGCCCATCCCGCTCACGTCGCCAGTCCGGCGCTGCGCGAAGCGCCGGTTTCCGGTGCCTCGGAGGTGTCGTCGACCCGGTGGCGCAGTTCGGCGGAGACATCGACCACTCCGTCCACGCCCTGGCACAGGCGTACGACGACCGGGACGAGGGACTTGCGCTCGACGGTGCCCTTCAGCGAGACCCGCCCGTCGACGACCCGCACGGTGATCGCGCCGGGCGTGATTCCGAGCGTGCGCAGGAGCACGTCTCCGGAGATCTCCTCCCGGATGGCGCTGTCCCCGCGCAGGAAGACGCGGAGCAGGTCGGCCCGGCTGATGATGCCGACCAGCGTTCCGGCCTCGTCGACCACCGGCAGCCGCTTCACGTGGTGGCGCTCCATGACCTGGGCGGCTTCGACGGCCGTCCACTGCTGCCTGGCGGTCACGACGGGGCTGTTCATGAGGCCCTCGGCCGTTGCCGCCTCCGCCTTCGCACGGGCGGCGGGCCTTGGGCGCAGGACCGGCAGCAGGCCGGCCGGGTCCAGCTGCGCGGCCTCCTTGCGCAGTAGGTCTGCCTCTGAGACGACACCCACGGGGCGCTCGTCGTCGTCCACGACCGGTACGGCGGTGATGCCGTTCTCGGCGAGCAGTTTGGTGATCTCCTTGAAGCCGGTGTCCCGGCGTACCTGTACGACCGATGTGGTCATGAGGTCGCTCACCATCCGGTGCCACATGGTCCCGCCTCCTTGTGTTCCGTGTCTTCCGTCCGTTCCCCCTCCCACTCTCCGCCCGGCACGCGGCCCCCGCATGGGCCGATCGGCCCCGACCAAGGCCGACCGGCCCGGTCCGGTCCGGCCCTGCCCTGCCCGGCCCGGTCCGGTCCGGCCCTGCCCTGCCCGGCCCGGTCCGGTCCGGCCCTGCCCTGCCCGGCCCGGACAGGACCGGTCCGAGTACGAGACGGCGCCGAACGCCCTTCATCCCGGGGAAGCGATGACAGGCCCGCTCGCGGCCGATGTCGGGCTGACGGGCACTGGAGGGACTTCGGCGGGCAAGGGGGGGGGGCAGACCGTGCGCCTGATCCGTGACGAGATCAGGACCCGTATCGACGCCCTGATGGCGCCCCACGTGTCCGACTCTCCGACGGCGCCCCGCTCACTGCGGCCCGCCGGGCCGGTCCTTGGCCCACCACAGGAACGCGGCGGAGTGCTGCTGGTTGGCGAAACCCTCACCGACGAGGGAACGCAAGAGATCGTTGCTCCAGAGGATGAGCCGGCCGAGGGTCCAGTTCACCGACTCGGGCGCCGGCAGTTCCAGGCCGTAGACCGTCCGCGCGATCTCACGCTTGCCGCCCGCCTCTGTCGTGTACTTGAGGATCGACAGGAACCGCTCGGGCTCCATCACACAGAGAACCCTCGTGAGGAGTGCTTCCTTGAAGCCGGTCATGGCGAACGGCTTGGCGCCGCTCAGGAGTTGCTGCAGCCGGTCCTCGACCGGTACGTCGGCGGGCCCGTACAGGAGGTACTCGATCGTCTTGCCGGTCGCCTCCCCGGCCTCGGTGTCACCCATGGCGTTCCACGCGGAGTTGAACGTGGCCTGGTTGCCCGGGTGGGCTCCGATGTCGGAGTTGGCGAAGTCCTTGAGGAGCCTCGGGTCGCTCGTCCGCAGTCCGTCGGGAGAGAAGATCTGCCGGTACTTCGCCCAGTAGGCCGCCACCTCGGGGTCGAAGCCCGGTTTCGTGGCGAGGTACTGCTCCTTGAGCCGGGTTGCCCGTTCCCGCCACTCGGGCTCGACGTCTTCAGGCTTCGGGAAACGGGCCTTGAGGTCGTTGAAGGAGGAGGAGGGTTTCCTCGTCGGGGTGACGGCCTCGCGATGCTCCCACTCGAAGCCGCACCGGTGTTTGACGATTCGTCGTCCGCCTGCGAGGGTGCGCACCGACTCGATGTCCTCGTCGTCGCTGCACAACGGACACATGACCACTGCCATGGCTACCCCGGCTCCCACGTCGCTCGTAGTTCACTGTGAGCCCGTGCACTCTGCGTTCAAGGGCCGCATTCTTGCATCCTGTCCTTCGTCTGAACATCGAGGAGGCCGTCGCTTTGCGGGCACCTTCCCGACCGTCACCTCGTGGTGCGGCAGGCCACCGTGCGGTCAGGTGCCTTGATGAGGAGCGGGGCGGGGGTGCGTCTCGTACATTCGGGCCGCGACCAGGAGACCGGAGGCCGCGGTGAGCCCGGCGACGGCCCAGATCGCGGTGGTGATGCCGTAGGCGTCGGCGAGTATGCCGACGAGGAGGGCGCCGGCGGCGAAGCCGCCGTCGCGCCAAAGCCGGTAGACGCCGACCGCGCGGGCGCGCCAGGCGGGGTGGGCGACGTCGCCGATGACGGCGAGCAGGGTGGGATACACCAGCGCGGTGCCGAGGCCGAGGAGGATCTGGGCGCAGGCCCAGACGGCGAAGGTGCTGCCGACGGCGGCCACGCCGATCGCGGCGGCCTGCGTCAGCATTCCGACGGTGATCAGGTGCTTGCGGCCGATGTGGTCGGACCACCAGCCGGTGAGCATCTGGCCCGCGCCCCACACGGCCGGGTAGAGGGCGGCGAGGACGCCGATCTCGGCGACGGACAGGCCGTGCGCGGCGAACAGCAGGGGGAAGACGCCCCAGGCGAGGGCGTCGTTGAGGTTGTTGACCAGGCCGGCCTGGCTGGCGGCGGACAGGGCCTTGTCGGTGAAGCTGGTGTGACGCGCGATCTGCGCCGTGGACATGTCCGTGGTGGTTCGTACGGGGTGAAGCGCGGCCTCGGCGCGGGCATGCTCGCGGGTCTCTCGGACGGCGAAGACGGACAGACCCAGGGCCAGTACGAGGTAGGCGGCGCCGAGCAGGAACGGCTCAGGGCGCAGCCCGGCGTGCTGGGCGATCGTGCCCGTGGCCATGGCGGTGACGGCCACGGCGCCGTAGCCGGCGGCCTCGTTGAAGCCCATGGCCAGGCCGCGGCGTTCCGGGCCGACCAGGTCGATCTTCATGATGACGGTGGTGGACCAGGTCAGGCCCTGGTTGACGCCGAGCAGGACGTTGGCGGCGATGATCCAGCCCCACGACGGGCCCCAGGCGAGCATCGCGGGTACGGGCAGGGCGATCAGCCAACCGGCGATGAGGACCGGTTTGCGGCCGTAGCGGTCCGACCAGGTGCCGGCGAAGAAGTTGGTGATCGCCTTGGTGGTGCCGAAGGCCAGGATGTACGTGAGGGCGGCCGTGTAGGCGGACAGGTGGAAGACGTCGTCGGCGAGCAGCGGCAGAACGGTGCGTTCCTGGCCGAGCATGCCGCCGACCAGGGCGTTGACGAGGACGAGCAGGGTGAACTGGGCGAGGTTGGCGCGCAGCCCCAGCCGTATGCCGGGGAAGGCCGTCGATGCGGGCCCCTCCTGTTCGAGCGGAGCCGAGGACTTGGGGGAGGTCACACACCCTCCTGGAGCGGACGCCCGGTGGCCTGCGCCCAGTCGGCGGGGCCGCCGTCGAGGACGGCGAGGCCGTGGTGTCCGGCGCGCTGAAGGAGACTGGCCGCCGTCATCGCCCGTTCGCCGTGCCCGCAGTGCACGACGGCGCCTGACGGCACGGAGTCGGTACGAGCGGCGAGTTCGCCGAGTTCGATGCCGACCGCGCCGGGGATGTGCCCGGTGACCCGTTCGGCCCGCTGCCGGACGTCGAGGACGGGGCGGCCGGTGACGCGGTCGGCGGTGAGGAGTTCGACGGTCTGCTGTTCCCCACCGTCGGCCGTCCACGCGGCCATGGTCAGGTGGCCGGCCAGCCGCTCGTAGCCGATCTTCAGGCACTGCCAGGCGAGTTCGCCGAGATCCTGGACGGGCGCGGTGACGAAGACGAGCGGAGCGTCCGCGGGCAGCAGCCAGCCGAGCCAGGTGGCGAACTGGGCGCGCAGCGGGATGGAGACCGCGCCGGCGATGTGTCCGGCGGCGAAGTCCGGCACCGGACGTACGTCGACGATCCACGCGCCCGCGCCGACGTGCGCGCGTACTTCGGCCACGGTGAGCGGGGCGAGGGCGGGGACGCCGGTGACGACCGCGGGCCCGCGTCGGTTGATGCCGGCCAGGCGGTCGAAGTACGCGGGATACGTGCCGAGGCTTCCCAGCAGTTCGCGTACGAAGGTGTCCTCGTCCGGTGCGGCGAGCAGGGCGTTGGCCTGCTTCTGGGCGCCCATGGTGGTCGTGCGCTCGGCGCCGGGCGGGGCGGAGCAGAAGGAACCGGCGCCGTGGGTGGGCCACACCGCGGTCGCGTCCGGCAGACGGGCCAGGCGGCGCAGCGACCGGTACTGGGCGCGGGCCAGTTCCTCGGTGCGCTCGACACCCTGAAGGTCGGTACGGGCGGCCGAGCCCACGATCAGCGAGCCGCCGGTGAAGACCCCCAGCTCCCGGGGGCCGTCCAGGAGAAGGAAGGAGACGTGCTCGTCGGTGTGGCCCGGGGTGGCCAGCGCTCGCAAGGTCAGACCGCCCAGGTCCACCTCGTCGCCGTCATCGAGACCCCGATGGCTGTACGCGCGCCGTCCGGCGGCGGGGGCCAGCACCGACGCCCCGTCGTCGGCGGCGAGCTGCAGCGCGCCGGTCAGGAAGTCGGCGTGCAGGTGCGTGTCGGCGGCGAAGGCGACGGTCAGCCCGCGACGCTCGGCGGCGGTGCGAAGGCCACGCAGGTCCCGGCTCGCGTCCACGGCGAGGGCGCGGCCGTCGCCGAGGTCGACGAGGTAGGCGCTGTTGCCCAGGCCCGTGTCGACCAGCGGTATGAGGTGATCGTCGGCGAAGCCCATGAGTCCCTCCAGGTGCCACGGCAGGGCCTGGGGGCGCTCCAGCGAACGCCCTTGCTATACTATTCCATGGATTTATGGAGGATGCCATGGGAGACCCAGTGCGCAAGGCCGAGCTGTACGACGCCTTCGCCCGCACCGGCAAGGCTCTGAGCAGCGGAAAACGACTGGAACTGCTCGATCTGCTGGCCCAGGGCGAACGCACGGTCGACGCCCTCGCCAAGGCCGCCGGGCTGAACCTGACCACCGCCTCGGCGCATCTGCAGACCCTCAGACAGGCCGGCCTGGTGGCCACCCGGCGCGACGGCGTCCGCATTCACTACCGGCTGGCCGGAGACGACGTGGCCGCCTTGTACGCACTGCTGCGCCAGGTGGCCCGGACCCATCAACCAGCCGTCGAGCCCGCCCGCAGCGCCTACCTCGGCACCGACGGGGCGCGGGAGGTCGACAGGGAAGAACTGCTCGCCCGCGCGGCGGCGGGAGAGATCGTCGTCGTCGACGTGCGGCCGGCCGAGGAGTACGCAGCCGGCCACATCCCCGGCGCGCTGTCCATCCCGGTCGGGCAACTCGCCGACCGCATCGTCGAGTTGCCCGAGGGGACCGAGGTGGTGGCCTACTGCCGGGGCGCATACTGCGTCCTGGCGTACGACGCCGTACGGCTGCTGCGCGAGCGTGGCCGCCAAGCGGTGCGGCTCACCGACGGGATGCTGGAGTGGCGTCTGGCCGAGCTGCCTGTGGAGACGGCAGGGGCCGCATGAGCCGGGAGAGGTCCGTGGACCGGCACGCCGACCGCCGGGCCTCCGTCGTCACCTCACCTCACCGACGCCGGCTGCGAACAACCCGCCGTCGGACCGGTCGCGGCTGACTCGGGATGACATCTCCGGCCACATAGACCGCCGGTCGGTGGACGACAGGTCGGTCAGGAGGCCGCGCAGACCACCTCGACGAAGTGGCCCACCTGGTCCTCGGGAAGGTGGCGTGCGAGGTCCGCCTCGCTGATCATGCCGACGAGGCGATGGTTGTCGATCACCGGCAGCCGGCGGATCCTGTGCTCCTCCATGGTGTGCAGGACCTGGCCGGCGTCGGCCTTGGCATCGATCGTGACCGGCTTGCCCTGCGCCAGCTGGTCGGCGGTCATGGTCCTGGGGTCCTTGCCCTTGGCTAGACACTTCACCACGATGTCGCGGTCCGTGATGATCCCGTGGAGCCGGTCGTCCGGCCCGCAGATCGGGAGGGCTCCCACGTTCAGTTCCTTCATCCTGCGCGCCGCGTCCTGAAGCGTTTCGTTTTCCTGTACGCAGGTGGCACCGGCGTGCATGATCTCCCCGGCCGTCGTCATGGTCGTGTCCTTCCGGCGTCGCTGTCGGCGCGGGAGGAGCCTGTGGAGCCTGGCCCGCCCCGCCTGGTCTCGTCCTCAGGACCAGTGTCGGCTTCTCACCTCCCGTGCGCATACCGGGGAACAGGCGGTCCACGTCACCGCGTGGCGGTGCGCTCGACGTACCGGGCCGACGGTGGGCTCCCACGCGGCGGACGTTCCGGTCTCAGCCGCGTCTGGAGCCGCATGACGACATGGCCGAGACCGGACAGCGCACAGGCGATCACCGGATCGGTGGGAGACAGAGGCTCCGTACCCAGCAGGTCCTGGAGGGGCGGCAGGCAGACGCCGGCTGCCTGGAGGCTCGGCCCACGCTGCCCGGGCTGCCCGGGGCGAGCCCGGGAGCCGAGTGCCACGCCGAGCTGGGACGCCCCGAGCACCAGGAAGGTCATGGACTGCCAGGGGCGCCCGGTCTCCCGGGCCCGGCGCGTCGTGTCCGGGGCGATGGGTTCCGAGCCGAGAGCGAACCGGGCAGGCCGTGTGTGAGCAGGTGTCGGGCCCGTGGCGCGTCGGACGCCGTGCCGCCTCGTCCGAAGACAGACCTGTCGCGGGAGCCGCGCCCCAGCGTCGGTCCGCCTCGGCAGCGGGCCTGTGGCCCTCACCGCGCCTGTTCGCGGCCGTCGCGGAGGCGCGCCCGGAAACGGCTCTGCGTGCTGGGTGCCATCAACCGCTCCCGTCCGGTGAACGGCCGCCCCGAAGGACGGTTCCCGCTTCTCGGATGCCACCCCAGCCCGCTCAGGGCTGAGCGCCGAGGCGGCCGTGGTCGGCGGCGTATGCGGCGAACACTTCCGCCGGCGGGCCGCCCGTACGGAGAAATCGCTGGTCGAGGATGGCGGCGAGGTCGTTCAACGCGCCGGCGAGCAGGGCACCCGCCAGTAGCACCTCCGGCCGTCCCGCCGCCTGCCCGCGCTGGGCGAGGACCACGGCGTAACCGACCATGGCCGCCAGCGACGAGTGGTCCTCCCCGTCATGGAAGTAGTACGCCTCGGCGTACTGGGTGAAGTCGATACGGACGCGTGCGACGTCGGTGGCCAGGCTGTCCAGCAGCAGCGCCCCCGCGGTGCAGTCGAGCTGCCGTGTCGTCGGATCCGCGTCGCGCAGCAGAGCCAGTCGGATGGCCAGGACCCTCCTGCGGGACAGCGCCGGATAGATCTCCAGCACCCAGGAGACCGTGGCCGTCAGGAGGGCGAAACCGATGAGGGCTTCGAGCGGTGAGACCAGACGGAGCCAGCCCTCGGCGGGTGCGATGTCACCCAGCCCCAGGGTGGCCACCGTGACGAGCGACAGGTACACGGAGTCGAGCAGCGCCGGCTCCTGCGCCGCCTTGGAACCGGGGGAGAAGGTGAACGCCGCGGGCATGTGGGGCCAGTAGAAGATCGCCCAGCCCAGGACGACGGTGACGGCCCACATACCCACCACCGTGACCATGGCGAGCGGCCCGACGAGCCCGACCACGCGGCCGGGAGCACGGAAGCGCCGGGCGAGTCGCCACAGTGCCGTCATGACGAGCCGACTCAGGCCGCCGTGGCGTGTGGGGTGCCAGAGCGTGTGGAACAGGTCCCGCAGGGTGATCATGACGAGCCCGGCGCCGACCATCGAGACCAACCACTTCATCCGTGTCACCCACGGCCCTTCGGCATGAAACGGAATCCCGACTTCGAAGCCTAGGCCGTGAGCGGTGCGTGAGGGTGCGGACGCGGGCACGCCACGCTCATCCGCCCGCATCCTCCGCCTGGAGAACGAGCGTGCAGGTCTCCCCGGGCGCCACCCTCACGGCCCGGTCCGCCGGCACCACGCGGAGGGGCGACTCCTCCGAGTCGGGTACGCCGATCTCCAGCCGCCCGCTCAGGCGCCGTGTGCGCACCCCCCCAGTGGCGTGCCGGTGGTCCAGGAGGGTGTGCGGACGGGGGGAGAACCACGGGCCCCACGCTTCCTCGGCGCGCAGTTCGGAAGCTGTGGGAGCCGGGCCCGCACGGCGAACCTCAGACCCGATGAGGGACGACGGCGACGGGGCACAGGGAGTGGTGCAGCAGCGCGTGGGCGACGCTGCCGAGTTGCAGACCGAAGTGACCGTGTCGGCGCAGAGCCCCGACGACGATCAGGTCGGCATCTGCCGACGCCTCCAGCAGGACACGGTGGGCGGGGCCCTCGACCGTGTGGCGACCGACATCGACCTGGGGATGTTCCCGTACGGCCTCGCGCAGTGCGTTGTCGAGGTCGGCCGCGGCCTGCTCCTCAGGCACCCCGGCGGCGTCGGCCGAGAGAGGGGGAGCCCCCGGGACGGACCCCGCGGGAGGGGAGCCCGGCTCGTGAACCGAAGCGCGCCAAGCCCGTACGGCGGTCAGGCCGCAGCCCCGTGTCTCGGCCTCGCGGGCGGCGAACCGTACGGCGCCCGTGCCCCCGGTCGAGTCACCGACTCCCACCACGACCCGGCCGAAGGACCCCCGAAGGTTGCGCTCCGCGCCACGGACGACGACGACCGGGCACATGGCACGAGCCGCCACCGTGAGGCTGACCGATCCCAGCAGCAGCCCGGGGACCTCGCCGCGCCCACGAAAACCCGTGACCAGGGCGAACGCCTCGGACCCCGCCCGCAGCAGTGTGGACACCGCATCGGCGGCCAGGACGTCGCCCGACACCTTCACCCCGGGGTCGCGAAGTCGGGCGCGTTCGGCGCAGGAGGCGACGATGTGCTGCGCCATGACCTCGCCGGCGGGGCGGTCCGCGCCGAACGAAGGCCGCACTCCTTCGTAACGCTCCCACAACGAGGCATGGACCAGACGAAGCGGCAGCCCGTGGCGTGCCGCCTCGTCGACCGCCCAGTCGACCGCCAGCAGACTGGAGTCCGATCCGTCGATGCCCACGACCAGCGGGAGTTCCATCGGGGCCACCGCCTTCCGTCCCGTTGCCGACCCCCTGTGAATACCGTCGCACCGCCCGCGCGCCGCCGCGACATACGGGCCGGCGCCCTGATCGGGCGGCCGTCGGCCGGGTTGCGGTGTGCCGGGTCGCGACGATGCGGGAGACGTACGGCCGCCCGGTCGGACCAGCCGCCCCGGCGCGCTCCTCCAGGACCTGGGACATGCCTGATACCCGCACATCGTGAGCGATGTGATGACCGTCCCGGTGGTGGCCGTCGGGCGCGACGCGCCCTTCAAGGAGATCGTGCGGGCCATGCACGCCTGCGAGGAGCGCCCGGTCGGTCAGGTCGGGCAGTAGCCGGGTTTCCGGGTGCCGGCCCCCGTGGACGAGGGCGGCCATGAGGTCCAACGAGCGGCACCGGAGCCGAGATGAAGGCCGCGGGTGTCGGGGTCGGAGAGCGGCATGGACCGCTCGAAGTCGGCCCACACCTCGAAGGCGCGGTTGCGCCGGAGGTAACGGAACCGCCAGGGCTGCGCGTTGTGCGTCGACCGGGCGGCCACCGCGGTGTGCACCAGGGCGGCCACCCCCGCGTCGGACGGTGCGGGGCGCCTCACCAGAACCCCCTTCGGGGGGTGTCGGGTCGGGACCGATCTGGGTGGCCCGCGCCACGACCCGTCACCCGTCGGCCGGGGTGATGCGGCGGCCCGTGAGGCGTGTGGGACGGATCGACACCCACATCTCGCGTGCGCCGCCCGCCCATGGCGTGGTGTGAGCGTGTTCGGTGAGCCTGCGCACGGCGTCGGGCTCCGTCACGACGCTCGCGGGGCCGACGGCGAGGACACTCCACCCTTGACTCATGGCCTCGTCCAAGTGGTCGACCTCGAAGGCGACCTCCGTCCCGACGGCCGCCGCGGGCGTGGAGTCCGGCGCGGTCCGGAAGACGATCACGTCGTCGACGACCTCGTAGTTGACCGGAACGACCGCCGGGCGGCCGTCGGACGCCGACACCGCGACGCGCCCCACGCCGTGCGTGGAGAGCAGGGTGCGGCATTCCTCCGGGCCGAGGTCCCGCAGCCGGGGATGCAGCAGCGCCAGTCCTTGGCCGGGGGGCAGATCCATTCCTTCTCCGCGCAGCGTGGTGACGGTAGTGCCCAGCGCGTCGGCCAGCCTGATCAGGGTCGCCAGATTCGGGTCGGCAGGCCGTTCTTCCAGGTACTCCAGATAGCTGGGGGCCATTCGGGCGCGGCGGGCCGTCTCCTCGCGGCTGAGCCCCTGTCTCCGGCGTTCGACGGCCACGCGTCGGCCGAGGTCGCCGGAGCGTGGCGTCCCGGGCGGCATGGTCTCCGCCTCGGCCGTGTCGGGGCCGGAAGGGGTGTGGGTGGTCTCGGGCTGTCCGTGTTCGAGATGGCGGATGTGTGCGTCGGGCCCGGGGAACACGAGCGTCACTTCGTCCGTGTCCGACCAGCGCACGTCGTAGGGCGGAGTTCCGTCCTCGTGATGGAGTCCGACGATCTCTCCGTCGCGCCTGGCCGCGCCGGTCGCCGTGCTTTCGATGACGAGTTGGTCGCCGAGGTGAGCTCTCATGACGCCGCCCTCTCCTCAGAATGGTGCTGTATCGAACGTGCCACGCGCGACGGGCGGCCGCACGGTGCCGATCAGCCCAGGAACCTGCCCGACCGGCTCCCGCGGGGCCGTCGACCGAGTCAGCCGGTCAGCCGGTGATCTCGATGCGCTGAGCCTTGCCCTTCTCGGTCTTGGGGACCTTCACCGTGAGGACTCCGTTGGTCAGATCCGCGCTGATGTGCTCGGTGTCGGAGTTCGGCGGCAGAATCGTCCGGTAGTCGAACTGGCCGATGTGACGGGTCTGCCGACGGACCGTCCCGGTGTGTTCCTTCTCCCTGATCTCACCGTGGACGTCGAGTTCGCCCTCGGCGACCTCCACGGTGATCTGGTCCTTGTCCACGCCGGGCAGCTCCAGTTCGACCAGGTAGGCGTCCCCGGTGTCCTCGATGTCGGCCAGAGGTGCCCATGGCTCGGCCGCGCCGAACCCGGGGAAGCCGCCACCGGGAAAGGCGGCGTGCATGAGCTGGTCCACCCTGGTACGCAGGTCCTCCAGCTCCCGCAGGGCTGCCGGAAGCCCACCTCTGCTGTGTCGTGCGGGATGTGTCATGGCTGATCCCTCCTTGACTTCGGCCTCGGGGGCGCTGTGTCGCCGTCGGTCACGTGGGCCACCCGGTGACCTCCCGGCCGTGTGGTTGCGGTGCGCCCATGCCCTCGATGTCACGCTCGGCGGTCTTCAGCAGCTGCTGGGCCAGGTCGTTCAGGGCCCGGCCCGCGGCCAGTTCGTCGCCGATCTCCGGAACGTTCGCGTCCGCCGGATGGCGGTGCGCGGCACCGTGACCGGTGAGCTCTGTGGTGCCGGTGTCCAGGATCAGCCGGGCCTTCGTCGTTCCCTCGTCGTCCTCGAACAGATGAAGACGAACCTTCCATTCCGACGTATGCGGCATCGTTCCTCCTCCTCACCCCGGTACGGACCGCTGCGATCCGGACGGGGTTCGTTCCGGTGTCCGAGCGCGTGCGGAGGCGGCCGGCCCCTGCTCCTCGATGCGGCGCCGGACGTGGGTGGTGAGCGCGCTCAGCCGCTCGGACGTGGTCGCGCGGGGCGCCACGGGCGCCCGGATCCGGAGGGCGGCCGAGGGCAGCCCTCCCAGGTCCGCGGCGAACCTCTCACGGCACTCGTCGAGCGTGGGCCTGCGGCCGGTGCGCTGCCCGTTCCGCATCACTGTCTCCAGCAGCGGAACGCCGTCGTCGGGGTGCCGCTCGTCGGCGAGACCGATCACATCGGCGCGGCCGGGACGGCGGAACACCTGCTTGTGGCCGGGTGCCGTCACCTTCGCCGACGAGAGCTTCATCACCGGGCGGCCGTCGAACTCGACCAGCTTGTACGCGGAGTCCAGGTACGGCGCGTCGGCCGACACACCGACGCGGGTGCCCACGGCGTAGGTGTCGATCGGTGCTCCGGATCGGACGAGGTCGTCCACGGCGTACTCGTCGAGACCGCCGCTGGCGATGATCCGCACGTCCGGCAGGCCCGCGTCGTCCAGGATCGAGCGTGCCCGTACCGCCAGGTCCCCGAGGTCGCCGCTGTCCAGCCGTACGGCGGACCCGGGCCCGCGGTCCAGGTCCCGCAGGACGCGTGCCGCGACGCGGACGCCTTCCTCCGTGTCGTAGGTGTCCACCAGCAGGGTCACCGGGCCCGGGTGGGAGCGGGCGAAGGCGCGGAACGCGTCCTCCTCCGAGGCGAACGCCTCCACGAACGAGTGGGCCATCGTGCCGACGGCGGGTATGCCGAGCGCGGTGGCCGCCGCCACGTTGCTGGTCCCGGCGAAGCCGGCCATCGCCCCCAGGCGAGCGGCGTGGAACCCCGCCTGCGGACCGTGGGCGCGCCGCAGGGAGAAGTCCACGATCGGGTGACCGGCGGCGGCGAGCACGCAGCGCGCGGCCTTCGAAGCGATCGCCGTCTGGTGGCTGATCTGGTTGAGCACGTACGTCTCGACCAACTGCGCCTGCGGAAGGGGTGCGGTGACCTCCAGCAGCGGCTTACCCGCGAGCACGATCCGCCCCTCCGGTACCGCCCGCACCCGGCCGGTGAACGTCAGGCCGAGCAGAGGCTCCAGATCCCGTGGCGGCCGGTGCAGCGCGGAAGCGAAGGCGTCGACGTCCTCGGGGCCGACATGAAAGCCGGCCAGGTAGTCCAGTGCCGACTCGAGCCCCGCCGCCACCAGGAAGCCGCGTTCAGGGGGCAGGGCGCGGACGAAGAGGCTGAACGTCGCCGGGCCGGTCGTCCCCTCCCGCAGGTAGGACATGGCCATCGTGACTTCGTACAGATCGGTGGTCGTCGCATCCGACATCGGTGTCACCTCCCGGGCTTCGGCCGGCCTTCTGTCCGTCACAGGTGGAAGCGCGCGGACCACCGGGGTTCCACCCGGTCCCACTCGGCGTCCCACCGCGCGTACCTTCTCCGGTCCAGGACCAGGCGCATGCCCGCCCAGGCCGCGTAGGACCCGGCGGCCACGCCGAACCCCGCCATGGCGCCCGCCAGCCAGCCACCGGTCGTCGCGTCGAGCGTGCTCGCCGGCGGACCGGTGACGGTTCCGTCCCGGGTCACCCACACACGCACGGTGGCGCCCTCGGGGGTCCCCGGCTTCACAAGGGCCGCTCCCGTCCGCACGACACCGTCGGCGTCGGTCCAGCGGACCTGCGCGGGTCGCTTGGCCCAGTCGTCACTGTTGACGCCCGTCGTCAGTCGGGCGGTGACCTGGTGCCGTTCCGCCGCCTGGGCTCGCACGGTGCGCATCGACGCCTCGTACGCCGTCAGCCCCGCGCCGATCGCGGCGGCGGGCAGCCCGAGGACGAGAACGGCCGTCAGGATGCGGCGGAACCAGCATTCGAACGTGTCGGACGTCCGTCTCAGGGAGTTCGCGCCCTTGGGCCCGTGATTGCCGCGCCCCGACGGCGGACCGGAACCGTACGGCGAACCTTGCGCGCTCATGACTCGGCCTCCAGCAACTCGCCGGACGTCCCCCACCACCTGCTCCCACCGTCGAACGGCAGCGGTTCGGGGGGACAGGGCCGAAGGTCCCTGTCGGGCCGGCTTTCGGCCCAGGCCCACCCACCGGTTGCCGTCCGGTCCGTCTCCGCGGTCCGCGTCATGTCGGTCATGTCTGGGGTACGACCGCGACGGGACACGGCGCGTGATGCAGCAGCGCGTGATTGATCAGGCCCAGCTGCAGGCCCGGGTGCCCCTGTCGTCTGCGTGCGCCGACGACCAGCAGGTCCGCCGCCGACGCCGCGTCCAGCAGCGCTCGGCGGGCCGGACCCTCGATCACCGTGGGGCGCACCCGGGCCTCGCGATACCGCGCCGAAAGGCCGCGCAGGGCGTCGTCGAGCACCTGGGACGGCGGGCGCCGATGGGCCTCCATGGCGTACCACGACGGAGCCGGCCGTGCTGTGAGAGCCCTGGACGACGGGTTCCAGGCGTGCACCGCCGTCAGCCGGCAGCTCCGCACGTGGGCCTCCCGCAACGCGAACTGCAAGGCCGTGCCGCTGCCCTCCCCCTCCTCGACACCTACGACGATGTTCCCGAACCGGCCGTCCCGGTGCTCAGCGGCACCGCGCACCACGACGACCGGGCAGTCCGCCCGGGCCGCCACGGCCAGGCTGACCGCGCCCAGGAGCATTTCGGCGAGGTCTCCGAGCCCTCTGGCCCCGACCACCAGCGCGAAGGCGTTACGCCCCTTGCCGACGAGGGCGGAGGCGGCGTCCTCGTGCAGAACCTCGCTCGACAGTCCGACGGTGGGCGCTCTTTCCTTGACGCGCTCCGAGGCGGCACCGATCACGTCGGACGCCTCGTGTTCCCCGGCCGCCGCGTGCAGGAGGTGCAGCGGCACGCTGTGCCGGACCGCCTCGTCGGCCGCCCAGTCCACCGCCTCCAGACTCGCTTCGGACCCGTCGATGCCGACCACCAGGGGAATCGCCACCGCACCTGTCTCCTCTCGGGGCGGGTGCCACGTGCCCGATCTCCTCCCCGGCTCCACATGCGCCGGGAAGGAGATTGGGGTACTCCTCGAAGGAGGGAAGCACCGCGCTCGGCATGTCGGCGACGTCCGGAGCATGCACGGCATCGGACTCGTCCACCGTCATCCACCGTCGTATCCAGCTTCGTACGAGATGGAGGCCGCCGCCATGCAACCAGTCGTCACCGTGGGCCTGGACGGCTCACCCGAGAGCCTTGCCGCCGCCCACTGGGCCGCCGACGAGGCCGAGAAGCGCGGGCTCGCGCTGCGCCTGCTGCACGCATGGCCACTGCTGGCGCCGGAACCGGCCCGCGCCCCGTCGGAAATCGACCAGAACTACTGGGCGAAACGTCTCGTCCACACCGCCCGGGCCGAGCTGCAGGCACACCATCCGGGCCTGGTCGTCGTCGGGAACCTGGTCGCCGAAGACGCCCAGGTGGCACTGCTCCAGGCCGCCTCGGAGTCCGAGATGCTCGTGCTCGGTTCACGTGGGCTGGACGCCTTCGAGAGTTACTTCCTGGGCGACATCAGCATGCCGGTCGTGGCACGGGCCGAGCGGCCCGTGGTACTGGTTCGTGCCGCCCCGGAGGAGGGATCGGCCGCCGCACCCGCCAGCCGCGTGGTGGTGGCGTTGAAGCTGCACGGATCCTGCGACGAGGTGCTCGACTTCGCGTTCCACACCGCCGCCGCCAGGGGCGTTTCCCTCCTCGCCGTCCACGGCCGCAGCGTGCCGCTCCACGCGCGCATGCCCTGGGGCGTGGACCACGACGTCACCGAAGAGATGACGAAGGACGCGCACAAGGAGCTGAGCCAGGCACTCCGCACCTGGCACGAGAAGTACCCGCAGGTGGACGTGACCGACAGCATCCGTCTCGCGAGCCCCGCCAAGACCGTCGTGCGGGCTGCCGAAGGCGCCGCGCTGCTGGTCGTCGGCCGACGCGCGCACCGGCACGGTGTGGCACCCCACCTGGGTCCCGTCGCCCACGCCGCCATCCATCACGGACGCTGCCCCGTCGCCGTCGTTCCCCATGACTGAGCCCGGCCACCCGCGGCAGCGGCCGCCGCGCGCGGAGGTGTGCGAGACCCATACCGCGATCGTGTTCTTCGCCGGGGACCACGCCTACAAGGTCAAGAAGCCGGTGGATCTGGGATTCCTGGACTACACCACGCGGGCGGCGCGCCGGGCCGCGTGCGAACGCGAAGTCGCACTCAACCGCCGGTTCGCCCCCGATGTCTACCTGGGTCTGGGCGAGTTCCGCGGCCCCGGCACTGAGGCGCCTGAACCCCTCGTGGTGATGCGGCGCATGCCGGCGGACCGACGCCTGTCCCGCCTGGTACGAGAAGGGGCCGCCCTGGACGACGTCCTCCGGGCCGTCGCCCGGCACCTTGCCGCGTGGCACGCGGACGCGCCCCGCAACCGGGACGCTGACGAGCAGGGGACGCGGGACGCCCTGTCCTCGCGGTGGGAGGCCAGCTTCGCGCAAGTGCACGCGTCGGCCGACGACGGCTCCGTGCCCGACGGGGTGACGGAGGTGGAACGGCTGGTTCGCCGCTATCTCGCCGGCCGCGAACGGTTGTTCGCATCCCGTATCGAGCAAGGGAGGGTGGTCGACGGCCACGGGGACCTGCTCGCCGAGGACATCTTCTGCCTCGATGACGGCCCCCGTGTCCTGGACTGCCTGGAGTTCGACGACCGGCTGCGCTACGTCGACGGCCTGGACGACGCCGCCTTCCTCGCCATGGACCTGGAACAGCTCGGCGCCCCGGAAGCCGCCGCCTACTTCCTCGCGCAGTACAGCGAGTACTCCGGTGATCCGGCTCCCGCGTCGCTGTGGCACCACTACGTCGCCTACCGCGCGTTCGTGCGCGCCAAGGTCTCCCTGATCCAGGCCCGCCAGGGCGCGCCCGGTGCGGAGGCGGCGTCACGACGGCTGGTCTCGGCGACGCTGCGCCACCTGCGCACCTCCGCCGTCGGCCTGACCGTCGTCGGTGGGCTGCCGGGCAGCGGGAAGTCCACCCTCTCCGGTGCGCTGGCCGACCGGCTGGGGGTCACCCTGCTCAGCAGCGACCGCGTCCGCAAGGAACTGGCGGGCATTCCCGCGGAGCAGTCCGCGGCGGCCGGCTACGGCGAAGGGCTGTACACCCCCGCGTGGACCGCCAGGACCTACGCCACCCTCCTCGACCGCGCGGCCGTCCTGCTGTCCGCCGGCGAGTCCGTCGTTCTGGACGCGTCCTGGTCCGACACGGCACAGCGTGAAGCGGCATGGCGCGTGGCCGAACGCACCAGCGCCGACCTGATGGCCCTGCACTGCCAGGTCCCGGACGACGTGTCAGCGGCCCGCCTGAGGGCGCGCGCCTCCGGCCCGTCCGACGCCGACCTCGACATCGCCACCGCCATGGCGGCCGGGGAACCCGCGTGGCCCGAGGCCGTCGCCGTCGACACCGGTGGCCCGTTGGAGTCCGCGGTCGCCCGAGCGCTGGCAGCCGTACGCCCCTGGGGCACCGGCCAGGCACCGGTCTTCCGTCGCCCCTACATGGAGCCGGACTGACGGGTGGACGCGGGCGACCCGGAGGTCCGTGTTGCTGGGGTGTTCTGCCGGGGTGACCGTGGAGGGAGGCAGAGCGAGGAAGTGAGTACCGTGCGAGCGCTCGTCTATCACGGCCCGGGGCACATTTCCTGGGACACCGTCCCGGACCCCGCGATGGAGGAGACGACCGACGCGATCGTGCGTGTCGACGCTGCCACCGTCTGCGGCAGCGATCTGCACATCCTGCGAGGTGACCTCCCAGAGGTGAAGCCGGGAACGGTCCTCGGCCACGAGGCGGTGGGCGAGATCACGGAGGTCGGCCGCGCCGTCCACGGACTGCGCCCCGGCGACCAGGTGATCGTGTCGTCCGTCTCGGCCTGCGGCTACTGCCAGGCGTGCCGGGACACCCGGCGCGGGCAATGCCGTGGGGGCGGTGGCTGGATCCTGGGAAACCAGATCGACGGAACCCAGGCCGAGTTCGTGCGGGTGCCCTTCGCCGACCACTCCACTTACCGAAGGCCTCCGGCGGTCCCGCTCGACGACGCTGTCCTGCTGGCCGAGGTCCTCCCCACCGCGTACGAGGTCGGGGTGCGGAACGGACACGTCGGCCCTGGGGACACCGTCGTCGTGGTGGGCGCCGGTCCCGTCGGTCTCGCCACGGCCGTCGTCGCACGGCTCTACTCGCCCCGTCGGATCATCGTGGTGGACCTGTCCGACGCCCGGCTGGAAGCTGCCGCCCGCCTGGGGGCCGATGCAGCCGAACTGCCGGGGACGATGATCGCCGAGCTGTCCGAGGGACCGGGCGCCGACGTCGCCGTCGAGGCATCGGGTGAACCGGACGGCTTCGTCCTGTGCACCGAGGCCGTCCGCTCGGGAGGGCACATCGCCAACATCGGGACGCACGGCAGACCGGCCACGCTGCACCTGGAGTCCCTGTGGCGGAAGAACGTGACGATCAGCACGGGCCAGGTGGACACGTCCTCCACACCGTGGCTGCTGGAGCTGATGAGGTACGGACGCCTACCCGTCTCCCAGCTGGTCACCCACACCTTCGGCCTCGACCGGATGGAGGACGCCTACGAGGTGTTCGCACAGGGCACCACCACGGGTGCCCTCAAGGTCGTGCTGCACCGGGAGTGAGAGAGGCCCGGAACCAGGAGCCCGAACGGGGCCGGCCGGTCCCATGGCCGCAGTGCCGGGAGGAGCACCGATGCACTGGGAGACCATCCGCAAGGACACCACATCCGTCGTCCCACCCCGTCTCGCCGACTACGAGCGGGCCCGCTCGGACTTCACCTGGGCACAGGCGCGCACCGAGCTGGCCGGGCCGCCCGGGGGCCGGCTCAACATGGCCCACGAGGCGGTCGACCGGCACGCGGCGTCCGACCACGCGGACAAGGCCGCCCTGCGCTGCGTCGCCCGGGACGACTCCGTCTCCACCGTCACGTACGCGGAACCGGCCCGACGCACAGCCCGCTTCGCCAACGTCCTGCGGTCCCTCGGGGGCGGCCGCGGCGACCGGGTGTTCACACTGCTCGGCCGCAGCCCCGAGCTGTACACCACGGTGCTCGGCACGCTGAAGAACACCAGTGTGCTCTGCCCGCTCTTCTCCGCTTTCGGCCCCGACCCGGTCGAGCAGCGGCTGCGTCTCGGGGACGCACGGGTCCTGGTCACCACCGCGGCCCTCTACCGGCGCAAGGTCGCCGAGCGACGCGCGTCCGTTCCCGGGCTGGAACACGTCCTGATCGTGGGGCCCGGCGCCGCGGAACTGCCCGGCACCACCTCCTTCGACGACCTGATGGCCGCCGCCCCGGACACCTTCGCCATCCCGCCGACCTCGCCCGAGAACATGGCCCTGCTGCACTTCACCAGCGGCACCACCGGCACCCCCAAAGGCGCGGTCCACGTCCACGAGGCCGTCGTCGCCCACTACGCCACGGCCGCGTACGCCCTCGACCTGCACCCCGAGGACGTGTACTGGTGCACCGCCGATCCCGGCTGGGGTCACCGGCATGTCGTACGGGATCGTCGCCCCGCTCGTCCACGGCGTGACGGTGGTCGTCGACGAGGGCGACTACGACGCCCGGCGCTGGTACCGGATCCTCGGCGAGCAGCGGGTCAGTGTCTGGTACACCGCGCCCACGGCCCTGCGGATGCTGATGCGCGCCACTCCGCGCCAGGGCCCGTACGACCTGCCACGCCCCCACGACCTGTCGGCCCTGCGCTTCATCGCCTCCGTCGGCGAGCCCCTCAACCCGGCGAAGACCTCACGGGCGGCGAGTTCCCGTACCGGAGGGCGCGGACCGGAACCGGACGCGGCGTCGACCGCCGCGTCCGTCCCTCCGCCTGATAGCGAGTCGCGGACCGCCTCGCTCGGCGTCGTCGGCAGCCGGGACCCGAGTGCCTTCGGCAGCCTCTTCGAGGTTCGGCACCGAGAGGCCCTGGCCGCCGCACCAGCCTGCGCTCCCGACTCGTGGCGCTGAGCGGCGAGGCCATCGGGACCCTCAGCTTCGCCCCCGCTCTGCGGGAACTTCACTCTCTGCCGCCGTAGTCCCGGGGCGGGGCACCCTCGTCTAACGGTGCGTGCCACTGCCTGGCTGCCACTCTTGAGGATCACCGGGTTCCGACGGGCCAGCCGACCCCGTCGTGCCGCGGAACGGTCGCGCCGCCGCCGGCCCGCACGGCATCCACCGCCGCCTGGTGCAACTGCCTGCTGTCCTGCTCGGACGGGCAGGGCACCGGACTGCCGGCGAGGGTGTGCCACTGGGAAGTGCCGGTGTACCGCACCGCCACATCGGCCTGAACGCCGTCCCACGTGGTGCGTAGGGTCAGGTTGCCGCTCATCACGCCGCCCTCGTCCGTGCGGGCGCCTCCCCGCCCGGCGAACACATCTGGCGTGGTCCATGTTGCTCTGGCCATGGCGTCGTTCCTTCGTTCCTGATCGCCGGCGCTCCTCCAGCGATGTCCTTCGATGTCCTTTCGGCGGGCGGCTTCAGCCGGTCGCACACCGGGAACCGCGAACGCGGGTTCCCTCCGACCTCCTTCGAGGCCCTCTCTTCGAGAATGCTCCTCGGGTCGACTCGTGCACTGGGCCGATCGGTACTCATGTGGTCCGTGCGGCCCCATACCGGCTTCGACGCGTCCGTCCGGCGGAGTCCCCGATCGGACCAGCCACGCCGTCACGGAGGGGGAATGCCGCGCTCCTGTTCCTGACGACGAGGGGGCAGGCCCGGCAGCGGGAGCAACGTGAATGTCGAGTGGCGAGCAGGAGACCGCCGAGGTCCGGCTCCAGCGAGGGCCACGCAGGCGCTCTGGGCGGGGATGCCCTTATGGTGCAGAGAATTGACAGCGGCCTGGTGTTCCTGTGGGCGCTGCCACCAGCCGCGAACGCGAGGTTCGGCCGGAGAACGCCATCGCGTGGCGGATGATGTCCCCCCCGGTTCAAGGTGGGCGGCGGCGGTGAAGCCGTCGAGTACCTCGGCGAGTGGGACCACCCGCTCGACAAGGTCCTGCACAAGGCGCTTGACCTCTGCATGTCCCGGTGCTGAGGCCGCGAGCCGGCCCGCCGGGCAGGACGTCCGGGCCGGATATCCTGACGGGATGCTTGAGAATCTTCCTCCCTGTCCGAAGTGCTCGTGTGAGTACACCTACGAGATGAACGCCCTGGTGGTGTGCCCGGAGTGCGGCCACGAATGGGTTCCGGCCGAGAGCGGGGCGGAGGCCGGGGACGCCGTTGCGGAGCGCGTCGTCAAGGACTCCGTCGGCAATCTGCTGCAGGACGGCGACAGCGTGGTCGTCGTCAAGGCGCTCAAGGTGAAGGGCAGCCCCTCCGGGATCAAGGCCGGCACCAAGTTGCGCAGCATCAGGCTGGTCGACGGTGTCGACGGCCACGACATCGACTGCAAGATCGACGGCTTCGGGGCGATGCAGCTCAAGTCCAGCGTGGTCAGGAAGGCCTGATCCGCATCTGATGACGGGCGGCCGGACACCCCGACTCGGCCCGCATCCGCCGCTGACCGTTCGACCCGCTGCCCCGCCCGTGAAGCAGTCACCCAGGCGATAACAGGATGCTGAATTGCAAAATTTCGCAATTCGTTAGATGCTGTGTTGACTGTGTTGGCAGGTTGTCGCGGGCACAGGGTGTGCCCGCCCCGTGTGGGGTGCTGTCGGGGAAGTCGAGGAGCCGTGTCCGTTCCGCTGTACCAGGCCAAGGCCGAGTTCTTCCGGTTGCTGGGGCATCCGGTACGGATACGGGCGCTGGAGCTGCTGCAGGACAGGCCGATGCCGGTACGCGATCTGCTCGCGGAGATCGAGGTGGAGCCCTCCAGCCTGTCGCAGCAGCTGGCGGTGCTGCGTCGCTCTGGGATCGTCACCTCGCAGCGGGACGGCTCGACCGTGGTCTATGCCCTCGCGAGCGGGGACGTCGCCGACCTCATGCAGGCCGCGCGCCGGATCCTGACCGAGATGCTCAACGGGCAGAACCAACTGCTGGCCGAACTGCGGGAAGCCGAGGTCGCCGCGCGATGAGGGCCTCTTTCGGCCGCGTCGTCGCTCGGCTCACCGCGCTGCTGCCCGGCCGTACCGATCTGGCGGAGACACGCCGGGATCCGCGCCGGGACCTGCTGGCCGGCCTCACGGTGGCGATCGTCGCGCTGCCGCTCGCGCTCGGTTTCGGTGTCTCCTCCGGGCTCGGCGCCGAGGCGGGGCTGGCGACCGCGGTGGTCGCCGGTGCGCTCGCGGCGGTGTTCGGCGGGTCCAATCTGCAGGTGTCCGGGCCGACCGGGGCGATGACGGTGGTGCTGGTGCCGATCGTCGCCGAGCACGGGCCCGGCGGGGTGCTCACCGTCGGACTGATGGCGGGCGTGATGCTCGTCGCGCTGGCGGTGCTGCGGGCCGGCAAGTACATGCAGTATGTGCCCGCACCCGTCGTCGAGGGCTTTACTCTCGGCATCGCCTGCGTCATCGGCCTGCAGCAGATTCCGAACGCCCTTGGCGTGCCCAAGCCCGAGGGCGACCGCGTCCTCGTGGTGACCTGGCGCGCGCTGGAGGAGTTCGCGAAGAACCCGAACTGGACTGCCGTCGCCTTTGCCCTGGCAGTCGCTGCCGTCATGCTGATCGGGGCACGCCTACGGCCCACGGTCCCCTTCTCCATTCTCGCCGTGATCGGGGCCACGATCGTGGCCCAGCTCTCCGGCCTGGACGCTGCGAAGCCGATCGGTGACCTGCCATCCGGTCTGCCGGCTCCCTCGCTCGCCTTCCTGGACCCGGGGGCACTCGGCTCTCTGCTCGCCCCGGCGCTCGCCGTCGCGGCGCTGGCCGCCCTGGAATCCCTGCTCTCGGCGTCGGTCGCCGACGGCATGACGGTCGGCCAGCAGCACGACCCCGACCGGGAGCTGTTCGGCCAGGGGCTTGCCAACATCGCCGCCCCGCTGTTCGGCGGTGTCCCCGCGACCGGCGCCATCGCCCGCACCGCCGTCAACGTCCGCACCGGCGCGACCTCCCGGCTCGCCGCCCTAACGCACGCCGCGATCCTGGCCGTCATCGTCTTCGCGGCAGCACCCCTCGTCTCCAAGATCCCGCTGGCGGCGCTGGCGGGTGTGCTGCTGGCGACCGCGATCCGCATGGTCGAGGTCGGCTCCCTGCGGGCCATGGCCAAGGCCACCCGCTCCGACGCGCTGATCCTCGTCCTCACCGCAGGCGCCACCCTGGCCCTGGACCTCGTCTACGCCGTCATCATCGGCCTGATCGTCGCCGGCGCCCTGGCCCTGCGGGCGGTGGCCAAGCAGGCCCGCCTCGACCAGGTGCCCCTCGACCGCGGCGACCACAGCGCCGAGGAACACGCCCTGCTTGCCGAGCACATCGTCGCGTACCGCATCGATGGGCCGCTGTTCTTCGCGGCCGCGCACCGCTTCCTGCTGGAGCTGACCGAGGTCGCCGACGTCCGGGTGGTGATCCTGCGCATGTCGCGGGTGTCGACGATGGACGCCACCGGCGCCCTCGTCCTCAAGGGCGCGGTGGAGAAGCTGACCCGGCGCGGGATCCTCGTCCTGGCCTCCGGCATACGCCCCGGCCATCGCCAGGTCCTGGACTCCGTCGGCGCCCTGGACCTGCTGCGGCACGACGGCCGGGAGTACGCCACCACCCCGGAGGCGATCAGAGCCGCCCGCGATCACCTGGAACTGGCAGGGGTCTTCCCCGCCGACGCCGCCCCGCAGACGACGAACCCGAACGCCGCGACGTCCCCCGAAACCCATGAGGAGCCTGCCCGATGACGCTTCCCCCTGCGGCCCTGCGCATGGTCGAGGTCTCTGGCGCGGAGGCGCTGTGGCTGGTGGAGGGCAGCAGCCTCGGGCGGCTGGTGTACACGCAGCGGGAGCAGACCGTCGTACGGCCTGCCCGGCACATCTGGGAATACGGGCGCCTGATCGTCCGGGCACCCGTCCAGGCGACCGTCGTACCCGAGGCGGTGACGTACCAGGTGGACGAAATCCGGGTCGTGACCGGCACCGGCTGGACGGTGACCCTGTCCGGCCCCGCCGAAGTGATCACCGAGATGAACGAGGCCGCCCACTACCGCCGCACCCTGCCCGGCTGGGCCCATGGCCCGCACGACACCCTGCTGCGCATCCACCCCAAGACCGTCACCGCCTTCCGTCTCGCCCGCGTGGAGGGCTGATGTCCACCGGGCTCGAAGCGCTGCCCCACCGGCACGTGCTCACTGTGCCCAGCGAGCCGTCCGCCGTCCGCCTGGCGAGACAGAGGGCCGAGCAGGCGCTGGTCGAGTGGGGCATCGGCCTGCGGCACCCCACGGTGGATCCGGCGCTGCTGATCCTGAGCGAACTGGTGACCAACAGCATCCGGCACGCCGCCGCGCTCTCCCCGCAGGTCACCGTGATCTACGCGGCCGGCGCAGACTGCCTGGCCTTCGCCGTGCACGACCGCCACCCCTACCAGCCGCCGCTGTACGGGGCGGTCAGCGGATCGGGCGCGAGCGGACTGGGCACCGTCATGGAACTCGTCATCACCCTGGGCGGCACCGCCGTCGTCCGCGGTGACGCCGACGGCCGGGGCAAGAGCATCTGGATCACCCTCCCCCTCTGACCGCAGCGCAGACCCCCGCCACCCGACCCGCGCAAGGAAGTGCACCATCATGACCATCGACTGGCGCTACACCGTCCAGGACGATCTCGGCGTCCTCTCCGTCGCCGGATACCTCGGCCCCGATGCCGTGCGCCGCTTCAGCGGAGCCATCGGCTGGTCCCTGGCCCGCGGTACCGGCCCGGTCGTCGTCGATCTCACCGAGCTGCGCAGCTGGTCGACGGAGGGGCAGCTGGCCATCACCGACGCCGCTCGCCGCCTCGCCGAGGCGGGCCGCAGCCTGGAACTGGCCGCGATCCCCGCCGACGGCTCCCTCGTCCCGAACGGTGACTGCCCGCCCATCCCGGTCCACGCGGACCTGGCCGCAGCGCTCGCCGCACACCGGAGGGAGCAGAAGACGGACCAGGGCGAGGAACGCCAGGAGTGGCGCACCACCGGCTGGTCTGTGGCGGACGCCGACCGTTGACGCTGCTGGGTCATCCGCGGGCGAAGGCGCCGTGGCCGTCCCGTACCGGTACGAACGTGCAGGCGTCCTCCTGCGTGGCGATCGCGATGTCCTCCGCGAAGCCCAGCGCCATCAGCTCGCGGCCCGAGGCGCCGGCGGCGACCGCGTGGGCGAGGTCGGCGGTGCCGTCGTAGGCCGCCTTCGCGGCGGCGGCCTCGACGGAGAGCGGACCCGCGCCCTGCGCGTGCAGGTCGCTGATGAGGGCACCGGCACCGATCAGGTCTTCCACGGCGGGGCGCAGCCGGCCGTCCGGCCACTGCTCTCCGGCGGCGATGACGGCGACCGGGCGCCTGGGGGAGCCGTAGCCACGCTCGGTGAGCCAGCCGCCGACGGCGGTGATGTTGCGCAGACACGCGGCGACCAGCGGCACGCTGCGGGGGGTGGCGGCCGCGATGGACGCGCCGTTGGGCGAGGGCAGCACCAGACGGGCCACGAACGGCGCGGTACGCAGATGCGCGGGCGAGAGCGACCACGGCGTATCGGGGGTGACGGCGTGGCGTCCGGCGGCCAGCCGGGCGCCCGACTGGCGGGCGTACGCCTCGGCGGCCATGGCCGCTCCCGCGTGCTCGGTGTCACCGGCGCCTGAAGCGGGCCACCAGAAGGGAAGGACACGGATGCCCTTCTCGGTGGCGACGCTCACCGCCGTGGTGAACGACAGCACGTCGACCACGGCCAGGCAGGCTGCCTGCTCGGCGAGGCGGGCCGCACCCGCGGGACCCCACTCGAAACGGACCCCGCTGCCGGACTGGTCCTCCCAGCCGCTCATCGCACCCCTCCCCCCACTGGCCTGCCGTGCGCGGATCAGTCGCGGTCGTTGCGCGCGGGCTGCTGAGCGGTGCGGCCGCCGAAGGAGAGCTTCAGCATGCGGGCATGGCCGCAGCCCGGACAGCTGCCCTCCTCGCCGACGGCGGCCGGGCGGCACTTCAGGCGGCATCCGGGGCACTTGAACCAGGTGACGCCGATACCGCGCAGTGGAGTGATCCTCACGCAAACCTCCCTCGCACACCTCAGTAATTGCTAATGTTAGCAATTACTGAGGTCATCACCGCTGGAAATCGGTGGTCCGGTGTCTCAGCGCGGATTCGGCGTGGCCGGCTCTGCGGGCGAGGATGGGCCGCATGTCTGTGACGAGTGGGTGGATACGATGCACCGAGGTCCGGCCGGCCATGCCGTGCTGCTGTTGCGGGGAGGAGGCGGCCCGGTGAGTACGCCTCTGTACCAACTGAAGGCCGAGTTCTTCAAGACGCTCGGGCATCCGGCACGCATCCGGGTCCTGGAGCTGCTGAGCGTGCGGGAGCACGCGGTCGCGGAGATGCTGCCCGAGGTGGGCATCGAGCCCGCACACCTCTCCCAGCAGCTGGCGGTGCTGCGACGGGCGAACCTGGTCGTGACCCGCAAGGAGGGCTCGACCGTGTACTACTCGCTCACCAGCCCGCACGTCGCCGAGCTGCTGCGGGTCGCCCGCACCATCCTCTCCGGGGTACTGACCGGCCAGGCCGAACTGCTCGCCGACCTCCAGGCCGCCCAGACCCAGGGCAAACCGCCGTCCTGACAACGGCCCGCATACGGCGGCCGTCTCCCGTGAGCTGGACAGCGCTCTTCGGTCCGGGAGGCGGCCGCCTCCCCCTCCGGGGTCCGCCTTTGAGGCAGAGCGCCAGAAGTGCCGTAACTCCGGCCGCGGGAAGGCTCGTTGATCACCTGCGGAGACGTCCTCACCGTACGAGGAGAGGTTCATGGGGCTGTTGCGCAAGATCCGTGACACGGGTGGTGGCTCGGGCTGATGACGGTGGGCGGCGCAAGCGCGGTGTACGGGATCCTGCAGGCGGCGATGGCCTCGGACCTGAAGCGGCTGCTGGCCTACTCGACCAGCGAGAACATGGGACTGGTCCTGATCGGTGTCGGAGCGTCCGGGCTGTACGCCGCCTACGGCGACATGCGACTCGCGGCGCTCGCCCTGGCGGCGGCGCTGCTGCACGTGGTCAACCACGCCGCCTTCAAGGCCCTGTTGTTCTGCGCGGCCGGGTCGGTACTGCGGGCAACCGGCGTGCGCGACCTCGACCGGCTGGGCGGGCTACGGGCCCGGATGCCGGCCACCGCCGGGCTGTTCGCGCTGGCCTCGCTCGGTGCCGTGGCCTTGCCGCCCGGCAACGGCTTCATCAGCGAGTGGCTGCTGCTGCAGTCCCTGATCCACGGCCTGGAGGTGCCGGGCGTCGCCGTGGCCGTGGTCCTGCCGCTCTCGGTGGCGCTGATCGCGCTGTCCGCCGGGATCGCGGCGGCGGTGTTCGTCAAGGCGCTCGGCGTGGGCTTCTCCGCCCGGCCACGCAGCGAACGGGCCGCCGAAGCGAAGGAGGCACCGCCCCTGATGCTGGCCGGAATGGGGCTGCTCGCAGCCGCGTGCGTGGCACTGGCGCTGGTACCCGGGCTGCTCGGCGACGGATTGGACCGTGCCGTGGCCGCGACGGGGTTGCCGGGCAGCACGGCGGTGTCGGGCGGCGGCTTGCGGGTCAGGTTGGCCGATGTCTCCGCGACGCTGTCGCCACTGTGGGTGCCGGCCGCCCTGACCGCCGCGCTCACGCTGGCCGTGGGCCTGCCCCGGCTGTACCAGCACAGGCGGCGCCGGGTGAACGCCCGGCTGTGGGACTGCGCCGGCGGGGCGCCGAGCCCGCGCATGGCCTACACGGCGACCTCGTTCGCCGAGCCGCTGCAGCGAGTCTTCGACGACGTCCTCGCGCCCGAGCAGGACGTGAACGTCACACCGGTGCGCGAGTCGGCGTACCTGGTGGAACGGGTGCGCTTCCAGCACCGGGTGCCCGACCGGATCGAACACCGGCTGTACGAGCCGGTGCTGCGGGCCCTGGCCGGCACCGGTCGGGCCGCCAGGCGGCTGGCGGGGGGCAGCGTGCACCTGTATCTCGGCTACGGCTTCGCGGGGCTGGTCGTCCTGCTGGTGGTACTGGCGGTCGGCTGGTGATGAACAACGGCATCGGATACGCGGCCGTCGTCGGCCAGATCGTCGTCGTCGGCGCCGGGGCGCCCCTGCTGACCGGATGGATGCGACAGGTACGGGCCCGCCTGGAGGGGCGGGCCGGGGCCGGGGTGCTCCAGCCCTGGCGCGACGCCCGCAAGCTGCTGCGCAAGGAGGCGATCACCCCCGTAGGCACCGGCCCGGCCTTCCGCGCCGCACCCGCGCTGCTGGTCGCCACCACGGTGGTCGCGGCCGCCCTCGTACCGTTGCTGTCCACCGACACACCCGTCAGCGGCCACGCCGACCTCATCCTGGTCGGCGCCCTGATCGCGCTGGGCACTCTGGCCCTCGCCCTGGCCGGGCTGGACACCGGCACCGCATTCGGCGGGATGGGCGCCTCCCGGGAAATGACCGTGGCCGCGCTGGTGGAACCGACCATCCTGCTGTCGGTGTTCGCCCTGTCGATACCGGCCGGCACCACCAACATCCCGGCCATCGTCACCGGCGCCGTCGACGGACCAGCGCGGCTCGCCTCCCCGGCCGGACTGCTGGCCACCGCCGCGCTCGCCGTCGCCGTACTCGCGGAGACCGGGCGGATGCCCGTGGACAACCCCTCCACGCACCTCGAACTGACGATGATCCACGAGGCGATGGTCCTGGAATACGCGGGCCCCGACCTTGCACTGGTCGAACTCGGCACCCAGATGCGCCTCACCCTGCTCCTCGGCCTGCTGGCCTCCCTGTTCATGCCCTGGGGCATCGCCACCAGCGCGTCCTGGGCCGCCCTGGCGATCGCGCTGGTGCTGTTCGTGGTGAAGGCCGCAGCCCTGGGCGCGGTGCTGGCGGCGGCCGAGGTCCTCCGGGCCAAGGTACGGCTGTTCAGGGTGCCCGAGCTGCTCGCCGGGTCCTTCCTGCTGGCCCTGCTCGCCGTGACCGCCTCCTACTTCCTGACCGGAGCCTCATGAGCGGCGGCCTGTACACCCAGCTCCTCGACCTGGCCTGCGGAGCCTTCCTGCTCGCCGCGGTGATCGTGCTGTGGCGACGCGAACTCGCCGCGATCGTCCGCGTCTTCGCCGCACAGGGCGTCGCCCTCGCAGCCATCGCCGTCCTGCTCGGCGCCCACGAAGCGCGCTGGGACCTGATCGCCGTCGGTGTGGGCATCGGGGTGCTGAGGGCGGGCGTCCTGCCTCTTCTCATACGGCGCGCCCTGGCCGCGCTCACCCAGGACCGCCAGCGCCACGACACCGCAGGCGCGGAGACCCGGGAGACGCAACCCCTGGTCAACATCACCGCCTCACTGCTGACCGCCGCCCTGCTGACCCTGCTCGCCTACGCCGTCGCCCGGCCCCTGACCGCGCTGAACCCGACCCCCGCCACCCGTGCCCTACCCGTCGGCCTCGCCGTCGTCCTGATCGGCTTCTTCGTCCTGGTCACCCGCCGCCGTGCCCTCGCCCAGATCGTCGGCTTCCTGCTCCTGGACAACGGCATCACCGCCACCGCCTTCCTGGCCGCCTCCGGAGTACCGCTCATCGTCGAACTCGGCGTCTCCTTCGACGTCCTCCTCGCGGTCCTCGTCCTGCAGATCCTCACCACCCGGATGCGACAGGCGTTCGGCACGACCGACATCGACGACCTGCGGGAGCTGCACGACTGATGAGCCCCATCGCTTCCGCTCTGCTCCTCACCGCCCCCTCCGCCCTACCTCTGGTGGTCGCCGGGGTGTATGCACTGACCGGCCTGCGCACCCGCCCGCACGCCGCAGAGTTCGCTGCGGCACGCACCGAGACCCGGCGGCGGGTGTCCGCACAGGCTCCGGTCCTGGTCGCCGAGGCACCCGCTCCCGAGGAAGCCCCGAAAGCGGCATCCGGCGGACTGGGCCGGTCTCCTTTCCCCTGCCGTGATCCTGCTGTGCGGGAGCCTGCTGGCGGCGGCCGTCGTCGACGACGGCCCGCGGACGGCGTACTCCGGGCTCCTGCGCGCCGACGCGCTGACCGCCTGGATGCTGCTGGTCGTCGGCGCGGTCGCGCTGGTCGCCTGCGGCTCCACCCCCGCGTACCTGGCGGGCGAACGGGCCGCCGGATGGGCGAGCAAGCGGACAGTGTGGCGCTACCACGTCCTGGTCCAGGCGTTCCTGGCCGCCATGTGTCTGGCGGTGGTGACGGCGAACCTCGGTGTGCTGTGGGTCGCAGTCGAGGCCACCACCATCGTCACCGCTTTCCTCGTCGGCCACCGCCACACGCGCACCTCGGTGGAGGCCGCCTGGAAGTACGTGGTGATCTGCTCGGCGGGCATCGCGCTCGCCTTCCTCGGCACCGTCCTGATCTACTACGCGGCCCGGCAGGCCGGCATCGCCGAGGCGTGGGCGCTGGACTGGCCCACCCTCGTCGCCCGCGCCGACCGCCTCGACCCGGCGGTCACCCGGCTCGGCATCACCCTGATCGTCCTCGGCTTCGGCGCCAAGGCGGGCCTGATCCCGCTGCACGCGTGGCTGCCCGACGCCCACAGCCAGGCCCCCGCCCCGGTCTCCGCACTCATGTCCGGTGTCCTGCTGGCGGTCGCCTTCGCCGCGATCCTGCGCTACCGGGTCATCGCCGACGCCGCCCTCGGACCTGACTTCACCCGCGCCCTGCTCACCGGGATCGCCCTGCTCACCCTGGCCCTGGCGGCCGGCCTGTTGCTGGCCCAGCGCGACTACAAGCGGATGCGGGCCTACTCCAGCATGGAACACATGAGCCTGATCGCCCTGGCCACAGCGATCGGCAGTCCGCTCGCCCTGTCCGCCGCCCTGCTCCACATCGCCGGCCACGGACTCGCCAAGTCCGTCGCCTTCTGCACCTCCGGCCGGATCCTGCAGCTGACCGGCACGGTGCGGATCGGACGTGTTCGCGGCCTGCACTCCCAAGCCCCCCTGCTCGCCGGGGCGTTCGGGTTCGCGATCGCCGCACTGATGGCGTTCCCGCCGTTCAGCCCCTTCGCCTCCGAACTCGCCATCGTCCGCGCCGGTTTCGCCGCCGGAGGCGGCCTGGCCTGGGCCACCGCGGCAGCCCTCCTGCTCGTCCTGATCGCCTTCGCCGCGCTCGCCGCCCGCACCGCCCGCATGCTCCTGGGCCCCGGAACACCAGTTGAACCCGGCTTTGTCACCGACTGGCCCCTGCTGCCGGGATTGTTGGCCTGCGCCGCGCTGGGCCTCACCACCGGTCCGCTCACCGACCTGCTCCACGCCGCCGCCCAGGCGATCGGAGGCCACTGACACCGATGCGCACGATCTACCGGATCAGCCTCACCGCACTGCCCCAGCATGCCGAGGACCTGCTCACCAAAGGCCACCGACTCGCACTGGTCGCCGCGCACATCGACGAGACCGGCCCGCGCGTGGTGTACCTGTTCACCTCCGGCCCACCCGACACCCGCACCGAACTCCACGTCCGTCTCCACCCGGACCACCCCGAGGTACCCTCCCTCGCCCGTCTCTCCTTCCCCGCAGGCCGCTTCGAACGCGAGATGCACGACCTCTTCGGCATCGCCCCCCTCGACCACCCCCTCCCACGCCACTTCCACTGGCCACGCGGCTGGTACCCCATGCGCCCCGACGCCGGCCCCCCACCGGCCTTCGGCGAACAGGAAGGCCCCTACCCCTTCCTCGAAGTCGAGGGCGACGGCGTCTACGAGATCCCCGTCGGCCCCGTCCACGCCGGCCTCATCGAGCCCGGCCACTTCCGCTTCTCCGTCGTCGGCGAGACCATCCTCAAACTCAAGGCCCGCCTCTGGTTCGTCCACAAGGGCATCGAAAAACTCTTCCAGGGCCGTACGGTCGCTGCGGGCCTCCCGCTCGCCGAGCGCATCAGCGGCGACACCGCCGTCGGCCACGCCCTCGCCTACTGCCTCGCCGTCGAGGAAGCCACCGACACCCAGGTCCCCACCGAGGCCCAACGCGCCCGCGCCCTCCTCCTGGAACTGGAACGCGTCCACAACCACGTCGCCGACCTCGGCATGCTCTGCAACGACGTCGGCCACGGCATCCTCAACGCCCACGCCCAACGCATTCGCGAACAACTCCTGCGCCTCAACCACGAGACCACCGGCCACCGGCTGCTGCGCGGCGCAGTCGTCCCCGGCGGCTCAGCCCTGCGCACACTGCCGGACCCGACCCGGCTCAAGAACATCGGCGCGGACATCCGGGAGATCACCGACCTCGCCCTAAATCACTCCACCGTCCGCGACCGCTTCACCGGCACCGCCATCCTGCATGCCGACGCCGCCCAGGAGATCGGCTGCCTCGGCTACGTCGCCCGCGCCAGCGGCATCCCCGCCGACGCCCGGATCACCCACCCCTTCACGCCCTACGGCAGCAGCCTCGACGTCCCCGTCCACGACAGCGGCGACGTCCTGGCCCGCTTCCTCGTCCGCGCCGAGGAGATCGACACATCCCTCGCCCTGATCGAGTACTTGGCAGCCGACCTCCGAGCCTCGAAGACGGTGCCGGCGCCCCCGCCCGATCCCGGCGCGGGCCCCCGCACGGGGGTGGGCCTGGTCGAGGGCTGGCGCGGCACCATCGCCACCCGCGTCGAACTCAACCCCGACAACACCCTGGCCCGCGTCAAGCCCCCTTGCCGCGGGCGAAGGCGACCAACCGGGCTGTGGCGTCACGGCTGTCGGACGGCGAGCCGTCCCACACCGCCAGCAGCCGGGCACACGAGCCCAGCAGGAGCTCGTCCGCTCCTGCGCAGGCATCAGGGGCACCCGGGTCGTAATCCAGCAGCCGCACCTGCTGCGAGAGCAACAGCAGCTCCCCGGCCGCTCGCCGGTCATGCGTCTCAAGTGCCTCGGGCACACCGTTCCCGGAGGGCACCACCGTCACCAGCTCCGCCGCGCGAGCGGCCCGCCCGAAGGCCACCGGCAGCCCCGCCCAGCCCGCACCAGGCCTGACCTGCCCGCTCGCGCGCAGTCGGCCAGGCGCCTGCGCAGCTCCTCCTCCAGCATCGCCAAGGTGGGCGCGGTGAGGTCGTGGTGTCCCACGACAGCTGTCACGTAAGGAAGTCCTGTCTGCGGACACAGCTGTCGACCTTGATCTGGGTCACTTGCCGGCGTGGTCCGCCAGGTAGAACAGCAGCATCACCCAGCCCGCGATGATGTGGGTGCCGAAAATGTAGAAGAAGGTGCGCAGCCACACGCCGCGCTCCTCCCGGCTCTCGCGATCCCGCTCCTTCTTCTTTTCTCCGTTCACCGGAGTGACTCCCTGTTTGATCCGGTCCGGCGTGCTCTACGACGGCATCCGGGGCCGTACGAAGACGACCTTGCCGTCGTGGTCGACGGTCGGCTCGGCGAGTGGGCGGCATGCCGCAGCTCATTGGTGACCGGCTCACTGGTCACCAGGAGCACCGCGTCCGCGAACGCCGAGTCCAGCGCGACGCCCGCGTCCGGCAGGCGCCGGGCCACTGCCTCGCGAGTCCGCCTGACCGTGTCCGGCCCCACCTTCACCGAGACGAGGATGTGCCGCTGCACCGCCGGCGGCACATCCTCGATCACGGCTGCCGACCTGCCGCGCCGGCACGGAAGCCGGAAGCCTCCCTCGCTCGTCACGGTGAGGGCTCCGCGGCCCGCAGCTCGTCCAGCAGATCCCGCTGGCCGGACCAGAGGACGGCAAGGATCCGCCGCGCGGCGGCGAGCAGCTCCGCCACGTCACCGCCGGCCAGCTCATACATCACCGTGGAGCCGGTGCGCGAGGCGGTCACGATGCCCGAGCGGCGCAGCACGGCAAGCTGCTGGGACAGGTTCGACGGCTCGACCTCGATCGCGGCCAACAGGTCGCGCACCGGCTTCGGCCCGTCCTGCAGCAGCTCCAGCACCCTTATCCGCACCGGATGCCCGAGCATCCGGAAGAACTCCGCCTTCGCCTCGTACAGCGGAACCGGCATCCCGATCACTCCTCGTCCGCCCGCTCGACCTCGACGTCGAGCCCGTGCCTGCGGGCGAATCGCACCGCGTCGTCCAGCTCGTCCTGTGCCACTGCCACGGCGTACGGGTCCTCGGCCGCCACAGCGGCCGCCAGCCCGGCCCGAGCCGCCCGCACCCGCGCGAGCAGCGCCTCGACGACTGCGCCCACCCCGACCTCCATACCTCGGATCATCTGTCGACCAACGCAACTAGTCAATTGAAGAACTCTTCAAGTGTAGAGGCCGTGAGTCGTTGGAGTCGCGCCCGCACGCGAGGGCGCTCTGGGGTCTCGAACGTCGGCCGACCGCGCGCAGAGGCAGAGGAAGGAAGCGTGAGTGAAGCCAGGGCTGAGGCCCGCGTGGCAGCCGTCAGCCCTGGTCGCGGTGTGTCTTGGGCGACGGGGGCCCACGGCGGTACCGATGGTTATATTCCGTCACGGATTGTGCGGGTATGGGCTGGTCTGCTCGCCGTAGTAGGCGCGATGGTCCATGGCGGGGTGATGCCGACGGGACCGTAAGTGCGTACCTGGGTGACGCTGTCGAGGTCGAGCACGTCGACGGGAATTGTCCGCGCCGACCAGCGCACCGTACGCATGTGGACCCGACGAAAGCGGACCGGATCGGAGCCGTAGGCGCCAGAGGGAGGCCACGCTCATCCGGCGGACCTGCCTACCGCGCGCGGGTCGGTGTCGAGCCGTCGGCTGGGACGGTCACAGTCGCAGGACGATCAGGGCGGTGTCGTCGGTGTTGCCGGTGGGCGGTAGGAGGTCGGTCAGGAGTGCGTCGGCCATGGTCTCGGGAGCTGCGTGTCGGTGGTGGGTGAGGGAGTCGGCGAGGCGTGCCAGGCCGGTGTCGATGTCCTCGTCACGGCGTTCGATCAGGCCGTCGGTGTAGAGGACGAGGGTGGCACCTTCGGTGAAGGGCGTGCCGGCCTGAGGGCGGGAGAGGTGTTCGGGGCGGGCGGCAAGTGGGGGGTCGGTGGCCTGGTCGAGAAAGGTGACGGTGCCTTCGGGGTGCACGAGCGCGGGCGGCAGGTGACCGGCGCAGCTGTAGGTGATGGTGTGGCTGTCCCAGTCGACGAAGGTCGTCGCCACGCTGGTCGCCTCGGCGCCGTCGACGAAACGGGCGTACAGGCCGAGCGCCTCCAGAGCCTGGGCGGGGCCGTCGGCGACCCGGCAGGCCGCGCTCAGGGCACTGCGCAGCTGCCCCATGACCCCGGCGGCCGCGAGGCCGTGCCCGACCACGTCTCCGACCGCGACCGCGAGGTTGTCGCCGGGCAGGTCGACCAGGTCGTACCAGTCGCCGCACACGTTCAGCGTGCCGACGGCGGGCCGGTAGCGCACGGCCGCTGCGTGCGGCCCGGTCGGGCCGGGCGCGGGCAGCATCGCTGCCTGCAGGGTCAGGGCGACCTCGCGCTCGTGGGCGTGCGCCCGGCGGAGCCGTTCGTTGACCTCGTGCAGTTCGCGGGCGCGGGTGTACAGCTCGGCCTCCAGCACCCGGGCCTGCCTGTCGCCGCTCGGGCCGCCGCGGGCGTGGATGAGTTCGGTGACCTCCTCCACCCGGTGTACAACCAGCGCCACCTGCCCGTCGGAGTCGAGAACGGGTGCGTTCACCGGGCTCCAGTAGTGCTCCTGCCAGTGGCCGGGCCGCGAGGGATCCTCGATGTCGTAGCGGAGCAGTGCCATCGTGTCGCGCTCGCCGGTGGCCACCACCCGCAGCATCGACGCCTGTGTCTCCCTCATGCCGGCCGCGGCCGGGTCGTTCGGGTTCTCGGGGAAGACGTCGAAGATGTAGCGGCCCAGCAGCTGCTCGCGGGTACGCCCGGCCAGCCGTAGGAAGTCGTCGTTGGCGTCTGCGTACACCAGGTCGGGGGTGAGCAGGGCCACCATGCCGGGCAGGGCCCGGAAGACCGCCGCATAGTCGATCTGCGGGCTTCTCATATCCTGCCTGTCTGCCTGGGTACCGAGCGTCACTGTGCTGTTCCACGATAAGAGCGTGAAAGCGACGGGGCCTGGCATCGCGCCCCTCTGGCCCGGCGCTGTCCCACAGCGACGTCGAAGTCCTATGAGCCCGCCACACCCAAGGAGCGAGGGGTTTGGACGGGAACGTGTGGGCCGGTCGGCGGCGGGGTGCGGGCCGAATGGCCCCGGCTGTCGGCCGCTCGCCCGGAGGAGGCTGTCAGGTAGAGACACCTTCGGCCGCGGCGAGGCGGCTACCGACGGGGACCGGCCCCCGGAGGCGATGACCATGATCCGCAGGCGTGTACATGTCGCTGCTGTGGCGGCCCTGGCCCTTGCGGGCACCGTGGCCATCGGTGGCTGCGGCGGGAACGGCGGCATCTCCACCGGTGGAGATGCCCTCCGCATCCCGGCGGTCTCGGCCAGCCCCACCGCCCCGGGCAGCAGCACACCAGGCAATCCTGACGACCCGTCCACTCCGGCCGGCCCGACCAGCGGGTGGGGCGCAGACGTGTGGAGCGAGAGCGGCTCCGGCATGATGGGCGGCGCCTCGGGCTCCTGGGGGCCCGGCATGATGGGAAACGGCATGATGGGCAACTGGTGGCTGGCGGGCAACGGCAACCAGGTGCAGACCCTTGACCACGCCCGGCAGCGAGCGACAGCGTTCGCCGACCGGCTCGGCCTGCAAGTCGGCGAGATCATGCAGTTCTTCCGCAACTTCTACGCCGAACTGCAAACCACCGACGGCCACCCTGCCACCGAGGTCCTCGTCAACCCCGCCGACGGAGCCGTGCAGATCGAGTACGGGCCGGCGATGATGTGGAACACCGACTACGGCATGCACCACGGCATCCGAACCACGGCCCACATCTCGGCCGCGCATGCCCGGAGCATCGGCCGGCAGTGGCTCCACGAGCACGACAGCACACTGACCGCGGGCGATCCGGAGTCCTACCCCGGCTACTACACCCTGCACACCATGCAGTCCGGGAAGATCACCGGCATGCTGTCGGTCAACTCCTCCACCGGACAGGTCTGGTATCACACCTGGCACGGCACCTACATCGACACCAGCCGGCGGTAGCTCGCAGCCGGACCTCCCGTGGGCGGCCGACCAGGCCGCTTGCCGAAAGCCAGGATGTAGGTGAGGACTGCGGTGCAGGAGCCCAGGCCGAAGACCTGATCCGCGACCGGCGACAGGACGGTGCGTTCCTGGGCCGGTCGTCGGGCTCGGCCGCAAGGGCCGCGGCGCGGGCGTCGAGCCGGGCGCGCCGGAGGGCCCGTGGTGGTATGGACCGACCTGCGGGGTGTGCGATCCCGGTATCGGAATCATGCCGTCGCTCGGGGTGGTGTCAGCTGTCGGCGTCGGCTGCCGCGAGGGAGGCGAGGGCGGCGTCGAGGCGGCGGGTGGCCTCCTCGGCGACGGGGCGCAGGGCGTCGAGTTCGGTGAGGGCGACCATGGTGCCCGGGTCCAGGGCCTGTACGGCGGTGTTGTCGCCGTCGCGGCGGACGACGACGTTGCAGGGCAGCAGCAGGCCGATCGAGCGGTCGGTCTCCAGGGCGCGGTGGGCCAGGGGCGGGTTGCAGGCGCCGAGGGTGACGTAGTCCTCCATGTCGTGGTCGAGCTTGACCTTGAGGGTGGCGGCGACGTCGATCTCCGTGAGGATGCCGAACCCCTGCTCTCCGAGGGCGTCGCGGGTGCGGGCGACGGCGGTGGCGAAGTCGGTGTGGAGGTGGACCGTGCGGTCGTAGCGCATGGGGTGGGCCCTTCTCGTCGGTTCGTGTGGCGCGGGACGGGTGTCCGGCCGTGTGCGCGGTGCTCGTGAGGTGTTTTCCGGGGCTTTCCCTGTCGCCGAAAATACCCCCCGGGGTACTCGGGCTACCGTCGAAGATATACCCCCCGGGGTAATTCTTCACTGGAAGGGAGTACCTCGTGTTCTTCGTCGACACGATCGAGGTGGCGGGGCTCGGCAACCGGAGCTATCTCGCGGGCGGTGAGCGCACCGCCGTGGCCGTCGACCCGCCGCGCGACATCGACCAGGTGATCGCGGCGGCCGCGCGGCGCGGGGTGCGGATCGCGCGGGTCGTCGAGACGCATGTCCACAACGACTACGTCACGGCGACATCGCCTACTGTCCCGCCGACACGACGCTGGACGAGCTGATCCGCATCGCGGGCAGCCGCTGGGCAGTCGAGGAATGCTTCCAGACCGCCAAG
>NZ_JBVJAB010000036.1:47062-67835 GCF_055591025.1 Streptomyces sp. NPDC041784 | reverse complement strand
GGACCTGGACTTCGCGACCGAGAAGACCCGGGAGAAACATGGACGACGGAAGCGGTTTCGACAGCTGATCTCCGGTATGCCCACCGGCAAGCTCCACGCCCGGCTGACGTCGATGGCGGACCGGACGAGGATCGCGGTCATCGCCGTCGACCCGGCCTACACCTCGAAATGGGGCGCCCAGCACTGGCAGAAGCCCCTCAACACCGCAACCCGCAAGACCACTCGCCACGATGCTGCCGCTGTGGCGATCGGAAGGCGCGCTCAGGGACACCCGATCCGGCGACGGACGGCACCGCCCCCTGCTCACCGGAGTGATGAGCAGGGGCATCGGACCGTCCAGGCCGGTCGGCGTGTGCCTGGGCGTGAGGGAACCCGCCCCCGCGTCCCCGGACCACGGACACGATCCGTGCCGCCCGGACGCGGAGCGAACGCGGGCAACCAGAACCCCCAACACCGTTCGGGGCGTTCGGCTGAGCACGAGACCTGGCAACAGGACTCACTCCCGCTCAGTCTTGAGGAACGGTAGTCGCGCAACTTGGTGACCCAGTCGTTGTCCGGGTTGGAGCGCGAGACGATCTCGACGGCGGCGATGAGCGTACGAGGGTCGAAGGACCCCTCTCCCTCCATGTCCGCCTCGGCGATCACCATGGTGTCGGGGCGGCGCATGATGCCCTCTGGTTCCACCTCGACATCAGACTCGCCCGTGTGGGCCACGATCTCCTCGGGCATGACCTCTCCAGGCGTTTCCGGAGACGGAGTGCGGTGAGTTCGTGCGGCCGCACAGGCGACATCATGTCGAGGACGATCCCTTCCTTGGTGATCTCGAACTTTCCGGGGAGGGGGCCGTCCGTGGACTCCACGAAGTCGCGCATGGCCCGGCACAGGTGGGAGGCGCCTTGCTGCGCGTCGTCCGGGGCGATGGTCATGGCGCTCGCTCCTCGTCGTCTGTGCCCAGGGGCAAGGATCGTCACGTTCATGCTAGGCGGCCTCCGGGAGATCGGTTCGGCAGACGCGGCAGCAGACGGGGTCGGGGCCTCGGTAGCCGCGGTCGCAGCCTTCGCAGTTCCGGAGCGGATGCCGGACGGGCGGTGGTGGTGCGGGGGCTCGGAACGGGGGCGGGGGCGGGAGCTGGGCGGCCAGGCGGTGGGCCAGGAGGGCGGCGGGGCGGTACAGGGGATCCTGCGGGAGGTCCCTGGTCAGGGCCTCGCGTACGTCTGTGGGGAGCAGGTCGCGTTCCAGCCGAGTTGGTGATTTTCACTCGCCCGAGTGAGTTTGATCCGCGGGCGGGAGGGGTGGGGCTTGGTGGGGTTCCTTTCCCCGGTTTCTTGCTGGAAAGAGATCGCCTGAGGCACCGGAACGCGAGAACGCGGGTTCCGGTCGGACGCGTACCTCCGCCCAGACCGTCTTGCGTGGCCGCAGCCCCTCGAACACTCCCCAGCGGTCCGCCAACGCGTCCACGAGCAGCAGCCCTCGGCCCGACTCGGCGTCCGCCGGCGCCTGGGGCACGTACGGCATCCGGTCACCGCGCGTGTCCGTGACCTCGATACGGAGGGTGTCGCCGATGACGTAGAGGAGGAGGCCGAAGTCCCGGCCCGGGACACGACCGTGCGTCACCGCGTTGGCGGCCAGCTCGGCGACGATGAGCGCCGCCGGGTCCAAGGGCAGGCCCCAGGAGCGGAGTTGTTCCGTCGCCAGGAGACGGGCCAGGCGGGCCCCGCGGGGCGTGGGAGACAGGCGCACATCGAAGTTGCGGAGGGGGGAGTTGAGTTGGGCGGTTTCCTGGATCACGTCACTTAGCGTGGCGGGCTGCGCTTACCGTGAACAGTGACAACGCGGTTGCGTACGGTCACTGTCTGCTGGTTGTCCGGTGGTGTCCGGGCTTGTCGGCGGCGGTACGTCGGAGGGGAGCGGCATGACGCAGGTCGACGGCGAGGCGGTACGGCTCAGGAGCGAGGCGGACGAGCCGGGATGGGAGGTGGATCCGGACGACGACTGGGGAGTCGCGGTCGTCGCGACCGTGGGGCGGCAGTTGAAGCTGCGGCGCGAGGCCGTGGGGATGCGGGCCGCCGAGTTCGGCGTGGCCGTCGGGTACGGCGAGGACCTGGTGTACAAGATCGAGAGCGGCAAGCGGATCCCTCGACCGGAGTATCTGGACAGGGCGGACGAGGTGTTGGGGGCGGGTGGGCTCATCGCCGCGATGAAGCAGGACGTCAAGAAGGTCCAGTACCCGAAGAAGGTGCGGGAGATCGCGGAGCTGGAGGCGAAGGCGGTGGAGATTCAGCTGTACGACCCGCTGAGCATCCACGGCTTGTTGCAGACGCCGGAGTATGGCCGGGGGCTGCTCCTGATGCGGCGCCCCGCATACACCGAGGCAGAGGTGGAGCGGTTCGTCGCCGCCCGTGTGGGACGCAAGTCCGTCTTCGAGCGGGACCCGATGCCGGAGCTCAGCTTTGTGCTGGAGGAGTGGACGCTGCGCCGACCCCTCGGAGGAAGGGCGGCGTTGCGCCGCCAACTCGAACACCTCCTGGAGACAGGCCGGTTGCGGAACGTTGAGCTTCAGGTGATGCCGATGGAACGCCAGGAGCATGCCGGGGTGGACGGCGGTATTGAAGTGCTGAAGTTCGGGGACGGGTCGGCCCTGGGGCGCTCGCCTGCGGTGGCCAACGGCCGAGCGGTTTTCGACCTGAAGCAGCTCCGTATCCTTGAACTGCGGTATGGCATCATCCGGGCTCAGGCACTCACTCCACGTGAGTCGTTGGCCTTCATCGAGCAACTGCTGGGGGAAACATGACCCGCGAAACCGATCTGGCGTGGTTCAAGAGCAGCTACAGCAGCGGCAGTGAGGGCGACTCCTGCGTAGAAGTAGCCGTCGCCCCCACCCCCACCACCATCCACATCCGCGACTCCAAGGTCACCGACGGCCCTCAGCTCGCCCTCGCCCCCCGGGCCTGGACGGAGTTCGTGGCGTACGCCGCCAGGTGACGCGCCAGGTCGGCCGATACGCCGCGTCCACCCTGGCGCACCTGCTGATCGGCCTCCCCGTCGGCGTCGCCCTGCTCGCTGCGCGTTGGTACTCCGCGCACGGGCACTGCGGCAACGACGACCTCGGCCGCTCCGGGCTGGAAGGCTGCACCTACAACCAGATCGAGGACAGCGGGTTCGTGCTGATCGGGCTGATCCTGTTCGGCGTCCTCAGCGTGCTCCTGCTGCTTCTGTACGACTACCTGCGGCCCCGGATCGCCGGACTCCCCCTCGCGCCCCGCCTGCTGACCCTGCCCGCCGTCCTGCTGCCGTACGCCGTGTACGTGGCGAACGGCGGGTGATCACGGGCCCGCCGTGTACCGCGCCAGCACCGCCAACTCCCCCTCGTCCAACCGGCGTGAGCGCCGCGCCGACAGATCGTACGCGACCAGGGTGCTGACGCAGGTGCAGTAGGTGCGGGGGCCGCGGGTGATGTGGGTGAGGAGGGTGAAGGAGGCGCGGCGGATCGCGGTGGCCGTGGTGCGGACGGTGACCGGGTCCGGTTCGGGGACCAGCGGCTCGGTGTAGTCGAGTTCGTGGCGGGCGTAGACGATGCTGGGGCGGACCTCCTGGCCGGGACGGCCCTGCTGGAGGTAGAGGAGGTCCATGTGGGCGTCCTGGATCATCTCCAGGAGGCGGACGTTGTTGACGTGGTTGAAGGAGTCCAGGTCGCTCATGCGGACCGGGCGGCTGTAGAGGTGAGGCCGGGTGGCGGATGCCACGGCTGGGGTCAAGGGGTTCCCCCGAGGGCTTCCTCGATCAGTTCGGCCGCCGTTCTCGCTCCTCCCGCGTAGGTGAGTTCGGAGCGCAGGGCCGAGATCCCGGCGCGGATCTCCGGCGCGGACGTCACCCGCCGTACCGCCTCGCGCAGCGCTTCGGGGGTGGCACGCTCGCGGGGGAGGTGCAGGCCGAGGCGCAGTTTCTCGATCTGCCGGGCGTTCACCCGCTGCTCGGCCATCTGCGGGACCGCCACCATCGGGACGCCGTGGTGGACGGCCTCCATCGTGCCGCCCATCCCGGCGTGGGTGATGAAGGCGTCGGCGTGGCCGAGCACGGCCAGCTGCGGGACGTGCTCGTGCACCTCGACGTGGGCGGGCAGCGGACCGAGCCGGTCCGGGGAGACGCCGGGGCCCACGGCCATCACCACGTGCTGGTCGCCGTCCGCGAACGCTTCCACGCAGGCCCGGTAGAAGTCCGGGCGGCGGGTGAACTGGGAGCCCAGGGAGATCAGCAGGACCGGGGCGCCCCGGTGCGGGGGGTGCCAGGCACCCTGGTAGGAGCGGTCGTCCAGGGCGGGGCCGACGTAGGCGACGCGGCGGGCCGCCACCGTGTCCGGGCGGCGCTGGAAGGTGCGCGGCAGGGTGGCGACGGCGTACGGCGCGGCCTCGATCTCGTGGATGCGGGAGCTGTCGAGGCCGCGCTCCGTGAACGCGGCGGCCAGCTCGGCGTAGCCGGGGAGGGCGGAGAGACCGGGGGCGCCGTCGAAGAATTCCTGGACGAGGTCGTCGTAGAACAGGTGGGTGGGGGAGAAGAGGACCGTGGGGATCCGCCACTGGGCGCCGAGGAGGAGGCCCGCGAAGCCGTAGACGTCGTAGAGGATCAGGTCGGGGCGGTCGGCGGCGTAGGCGCGGGTGAGCGCCGGGAGGGAGCCCAGCGAGGCGTGGACGGCCAGGGCGAAACCCTCGGCCAGGCGCTCCGGCGGCTCCGTGCCGTCGCCCGGGTCCACCGGGTAGACCACCGGTTCCGCGCCCGCGGCCTTGACCTGGTGCACGAAGTCCTCGGTGATCGCGTACGTGACCCGGTGGCCCCGTCGCACGAGTTCCTCGACCACCCCCAGGGTCGGATTGACGTGCCCGTGCATCGGCAGGTTGACGACGGCGATATGAGCGGGTCTCGTGCCAGACACGTTGCGTAGGTCCTGTTCCTGTTATGGGGCGCTGGAGTGCGCGGTTCTGCACAACGACCCGCCGGACCGGTCCGTGACCCTCCCGCGCCGAAAGGTCACTCCATCAGGGAGCGTGGGAACGCCGCGCGTTGACAGCGTGACCGGCTGCGGCGCCGGGCCGTTGGGGTACCCGGACCCCACGACAGGAGCAGCAGCCATGCCCGGATCGCACCTTCCCTTCATGGAGGAGGGCATGGCCCGCTGGCCGTACGGCCCGCCCAACGCGGGGATCGCCCTGGACTTCACGGGTGCCCCGCCCACCCCCGGTGAACTGCGGAGACTGGTGGCGGAGCGCTGGGGCGCCGTGCCCCGGCTCGCGCAGCTGCTGGTCCGCGACGACCGTGGTGCGCGCCGGCACCGCTGGCTGCCGGTGGACGGCCACGACCCGGCGGAGCGGATCCGCCACGAGGACATCACCCTGCGGGAGGCGGTGCGCGAGTGGTTCCACACGCCCCTCCCCGACGGCCGGCCGCCCTGGCACCTCCATGTGCTGCGCGGCGCGGCGGAGGGCGACTTCACCCTGCTGTTCCGTATGCACCACAGCCTGCTCGACGGCCGCTCCCTGACCACCCTGCTGCGCGCCCTCCTCGACGGCGCGCCGCCGGTGAACGGCCCCGCGTCCCTCGCGGATCCCGGCGCGCTCCGGCGGGCGGCCGTCGGCGGTCCGGGCATGCTCTCCGTCGGACTGCCGGTGCCCCTGCCCGGCAAGGGCGACCGCCGGCCGGCGTACACAGTTGTACGGCTGCCTCCCGAGGTGGTGCGTGCGGCGCGCGGGGCCGCGGGCGGGCGCGGGGCGACCACCAACGAGGTTTTCCTGGCCGCCGTCTCGGGCGTCCTGCGCTCCTGTCTGCTCACGGGCGTCGACGCCGGCACCGACGTCTCCCGCCAGGTCTGGCTCTCCGTCCCCGTCGATCAACGCCCGCCCGGCCACGGCGACTTCCTCGGTAACGCCTTCACGAACGTTCGTGTGCCCGCCCCCGTCACCCTGGCGGAGCCGTCCGCCCGGCTCGCCGCCTGCACCGGGCTGCTGACCACCGTGACCCGGCGCCGCAACCCGGCGGAACGGCTGGTCGAGGGCGCCTTCTCGGCCTTTCCGGCCGCCATCCAGGCGCTGGCCCGGGGACGGCTCTTCGCCGCCGAGTACGCCCCCGCGGCCTGCTCGTACGTCCATCTGCGCGAGACCGGCCGGACCCTCGCCGGGCGCCGGCTGCGGCACATCAGCCTCGTGCCCATGATCCCGCCGGTCGACACGGTCACCTTCGCCCTGGGCGGCTGCGCGCGCGGCCACACCCTGAGCGTCACGACCCACTCGGGTGCCGAGGACGCCGAGCTGCTGGCGGAGTCGTTCCTGTACGAACTGGGCTCGCTCGGGCAGGCCGGGGGCGGGTGCTACGTTCCCGGTCCATGAGCGACACGGTGTACGTCGGCAACGCGGGCAAGGACGCCGCTCTGGACCGGGGGTGGCTGCTCGGCCACTTCAAGGACCCCGCCGATCCCCGGCACAGCGAGGACGTCGAGATCAAATGGGGCGTCCACCCGCGCGGCGACGAGCGCGCCGAGTGGGTGACCGGCGAGGAACGCACCGCCCTGCTGGTCCTCGTCAGCGGGCGCTTCCGCGTGGAGCTTCCCGGGCGCAGTGTCCTCCTCGCCGAGCAGGGCGACTACGTCGTGTGGGGCCGGGGCGTCGACCACTCCTGGTACGCGGAGGAGGAGTCCGTCGTCCTGACGGTCCGCTGGCCCTCGCTGCCCGGCTACCGCGCGGGGGCCGGAAAGCGACGTCAACCCCAGGGCCGGCCATGAGGAAGCACTCGGCGCACTCGCACTCGCACTCGCACTCGCACTCGCACTCGCACTCGCCATCGAGATCGGCCCCCTCAGGCGCTGAAGAGGCCGATCACGTCGGCTCGACCTGCCGAGCGTCCTGACCGGGCGTCAGCTTTCCGCGGGGCGTTCGAGCGCCACCTCGGGCAGGCGCCGGGCGAGCGGGGCAGGCAGCCACCAGGCCCACCTGCCCAGCAGGAGCATGACGGCCGGGACGATCAGACAGCGGATGACCACCGCGTCCAGCAGGATCGCCACGGCGAGGCCCAGGCCGAACTGCTGGAGCATCCGGTCGGCACTCAGCATGAAGGCGCCGAACACCACGATCATGATGGCCCCGGCCGCCGTGATCACCTTGCCGGTGGAGGCCAGTCCTTCCCGTACCGCGAGGGAGTGGTCCTTCGTCCGCTCCCACTCCTCATGCATGCGCGAGACGAGGAACACCTCGTAGTCCATGGAGAGCCCGAACACGATCGCGAAGATCAGTACGGGGAGGAAGGCTTCGATCGGCCCCGGCTGCACCCCGAACAGGCCGTGCTGGAACACCAGGGTCATGGCGCCGAGTGCGGCGGTGATCGAGATCAGGTTCAGCAGGGCTGCCTTGACGGGGATCAGGACCGACCGGAAGACCAGCATGAGCAGCAGGGACGACAGTCCGACGACGACGGCGACGAAGAGCGGCAGCCGCTTCGAGACGGTGTCCGCGAAGTCCTGGGAGGCGGCGGTGGCACCGCCGACCAGGATCTTGGCGCCGGTGTCGCGCTCCAGGCCCGGGGCCACGTCGTCGCGCAGGTGGTGCACGAGGTCGGTGGTGCCTTCGTCCTGCGGTGCTGTCTTCGGGTAGACGATCACGGTGGACAGGGCGCCGTCCTCGGAGGGCATCGCGGGGCCGGCCGCCGCCACTCCCTCGGCCTTGGCCAGCGCGGACCGTACCGCCTTGCCGGCGGCCTCGTCGCCCTGCGCCAAGACGACCAGCGGACCGTTGAAACCCGGGCCGAAGCCCTCGGCGAGCAGGTCGTACGCCTGCCTGGAGGTCGTGGTCCTCGGGTCGTTGCCGGCGTCGGCGAAGCCGAGACGCATGCCAAGGGCCGGTGCGGACAGGGCCAGCAGGGCAAGGACGGCCACCAGCAGTGACGGCAGCGGACGGCGCTGTACGGCTGCGGCCAGGGTCCGCCAGCGGCGACCTTCGGCTGTGCCCTTCGCCGCGCTCTTGGCCGCGTGCTTGAGCACATGGCGCTGGATGCGCTTGCCGAAGAGCGCCAGCAGTGCGGGCAGCAGAATGAGCGAGGCGGCCATCGTGGCCAGCACGGTCAGTGCCAGGGCGAGAGCCACGCCCTGCAGGGAGCCGAGGCCGAGCGCGACCAGGCCCAGCAGGGCGATGATCACGGTGCAGCCGGCGAAGAAGACCGTACGACCGGCGGCGTCCAGGGCCTTGCGCCCGGCTTGATCCGGGTCGGCGCCGTTGGTGAGTTCGTGCCGGTAGCGGTAGAAGATCAGCAGGGCGTAGTCGACGCCGACGCCGAGTCCGACGAGCATCGTGATGGGCGGCGTGAAGTCGGCGATGGTGAGGACGTGCGAGGCGAGAACGATCAGGCCAAGGGCGGAGCCAACCGCGAAGAGGGCGGTGAGCAGCGGCACGGCGGCCGCCACCAGGGAGCCGAAGAGCAGCCCGAGAATGATCAGGGCGGCCACGATGCCGGCGAGTTCCGCGGTCGGGCTTCCCTTGTCCTCGGCGCCGCGCACGGCATCGCCGCCGAGCTCGACCTGGAGCCCGTCCGCCTCGGCACCCTTGGCGGTGTCGATGATCGCGGTGACGTCCTCCTTGGGCACGGCCTCGGCCTTGCCGTCGAGAGTCACGGTGGCGTAGGCGATCGTGCCGTCCTTGGACACTGCGGAGGCATCGGCGTACGGGCTGCGGACATCGGCGACGCCCGGCAGTCCCTTCACCTCGGCCAGCATCTTCTCCACGGCGGCCTCGCGGCCGTCGATGCCCTGGCTGTCCTTGAGCACGATGTCGACGCTGTCGCCGGCCTGGTCGGAACCGTGCCTCGTGAACAGGTCGGTGGCCGCTTGGGAGTCGGTGCCCGGCAGAGCGAAATCGTTCTTGTACGCGGAGCCTGCCGCTTGCGACCCCAGCGTGACGGCGGCCAGGACGGCCAGCCAGATCAGCAGGGCGGCCCAGCGGTGACGCTGCGCCCAACCGGCCAGGGCGCCGAACCGGCCGCCGCGCGGCCGATCCGGCCGGCCGGGTGGTGTGGGCGGGGCAATGGGCGCGGCTGCGCCGCGGGTGGGAGACATGGGTGGCTACCTCGGATTCGAGCGTGAGTGGCCTGGCTGACGAAGCGCGCCCACCACGGCGCCGCACAACGTGGGCACGCCGATCCCCAGGGCGGCGAACACGCCGCCGACCTCGAAGGCCAGGGCCCCGGCGGCCGTGACCAGCAGTATTCCGGCGGCGGCCCCGACGAGCGCGCCGACGCATGCGGCTGTGGCCCGTCCGGGGAAGGGGGGTGCGTTCATGCCCTCGATCGTGCCTGCGCGAGGGGGGCCGAATCGTCGGCCTGCGGCTGACACCGGGCGTACCCCAGCGGATGGAGGCCGCCGCCGCGTCATACCCCAGGAGTGCCGGGTGCGCCGTCCGTCCCGCCGGCCGGGCTACTCCGCCAGCCAGCCCGGGCTGACCATCCCGGACTCGTACGCCAGCACCACGACCTGGGACCTGTCCCGCGCCCCCAGCTTCGACATGATCCGGCTGACATGCGTCTTCGCCGTCGACGTGGCCAGCACCAGCCGCGCCGCGATCTCGTCGTTCGTGAGCCCCGCGGCCACCAGCTGCATGACCTCGCGCTCCCGGTCGGTGAGAGGGTCGAGCCGGGAATCCGGCTGGGGGCCCTTCACCCGGCCCGCGAACTCGGCGATGAGCCTCCGTGTGACCGACGGGCTGATCAGGGCATCACCGCGGGCGGCAACCCGCACCGCGTGCAGCAGTTCCTCCGGCTCCGTGTCCTTCACCAGAAAGCCCGTCGCCCCGGCGCGCAGCGCCCCGTACACGTAGTCGTCCAGATCGAAGGTCGTCAGGATGACCACCTTCACGGACGCCAGCCGCTCATCTCCGGCGATCTCCATGGAGGCTTCCAGACCGTCCATTCCAGGCATCCGGATGTCCATCAGGACCACGTCCGGCCGGAGCTCGTGGCAAGCCGAGACCGCGGCCTGCCCGTCCGCGACCTCTCCCACCACTTCGATGTCGTCCTGGACCTCCAGGATCGACCGGAACCCGGCCCGGACGAGCCGCTGGTCATCCGCCAGCAGGACCCTGATCATCGGTCACTCCGCTCCATCGGCTCTCCTGTGGTCCCGTACGGTAGCCGGGCCCGCACCGCGAATCCGCCCTCCGGTCGCGCACCCGCGGTCAACTCGCCGCCCAGTGCCCGCGCCCGCTCCGTCATGCCGGTGATCCCGCTACCGCCACCGGACCCGGCCGGGCGGGCCGCAGCGCCCCGGCCGTCGTCCTCGACGGCCAGGGTCAGCTCGCTGTCCCCGTAGGCCAGTCGGATCGTGACCCGCCCGGCGCCGCTGTACTTGGCGGCGTTGGTCAGCGCCTCCTGCACGATCCGGTACGCGGCCAGGTCGACCGGAGCGGGCAGCGAGCGCTCAGCCCCGGTCACCGCGATCCGCACCTCGAGCCCCGCCAGCTTCGCGGAAGCCACCAGCTCGTCGGCCCGGGCCAGCCCCGGCGCGGGTGCCGTGGGCGCCTCCTCGTCGACCCGGCGGAGCACGCCGAGGGTGGCCCGAAGCTCCCGCAGGGTCTCCCGGCTGCTCGCCTTGATCGCGTCGAGCGCCTCCTCGGCCCGGGCAGCCGGATCCATCTTCAACCGGTACAGTGCCGCACCCGCCTGCACGTTGATCATCGAGATGTTGTGCCCGATCACATCGTGCAACTCGCGGGCGATGCGCAGCCGCTCCTCGGTGGCCCGCAGCCGCGCCTCCTCCTCGGCGTACGCCACCCGGCCGTGCCGCACACTGCCGAGGGCCACCACAGCGACCAGCCAGCCGGTGAGCATGAACACCGCCGTGCCGGTGACATCGCTGTTGCCCACAAGGGTGCCCGCGAACACGCCGATCACCATCGCCGCCGCCATCGCGACGGCCGCCTGTAGCCGGCCCTGGGCAGCGATGGCGTACAACACCACGATCGGAACCACGACCAGCGGACCGTCGATGTCGCTCAGCACGTAGTAGCCGCCCGTGGCCGGCACCGTGAACCAGCCCACCGCCACCGGATACCGGCGGCGCAACAACACCGCTCCGCACACCGCCGTGATCAACAGCCAGGACCCGATCAGCGATGCCGTCGAGCCCCCGCCGTCGCTCAGCCGCTGCCCCTCGGCGAGCGCCACCAACGCGAACACCCCGCCGGCCAGCGCAGCGTCGGCGCGGGCGCCACCAGGCAGCCGGAGACGGATCCGATCGAAAGACGGCACGCGTCCATTCTGCCCGCGACGCCGATCAACTCAGTCCGCGTGGCGATCTCAGAGGCGACTGTATTTCTCGATGTCCTCGGTGAACTCCTTGATCGCCTGGGTGGTGAGCGTCGGCCGCGTGTCGGCGATGGCCGCCATGAAGTCCTCGGTGGTGGCCGGCCGGTCCAGTCGGTGGGTGACCTCGCGCTCGAACGCGGCCTGCGCGCCCTTGCGGGCGGCGAATTCGATGTCGGCCGGGGTGAACAGCTCGCTGGCCTCGACCAGTTGCGTGAGGTCCACCGAGTCGCCGGCGGCGCTGAGATAGCGGGCCCAGATCGCCGCGCGGGCGGTCGGGTCGGGCGGTCCGATGGGAATGACGTAGTCGAAGCGGCCGGGCCGCAGGAACGCCGGGTCGAGAGAGCGCACGGAGTTGGTGGCACAGGCCAGCAGTCGCGCGTCGTGCTCGCGGAAGACAGGGATCAGTTTGAGCAACTCGTTGGTCACCCCATGTCCCGGATCGACCGCCTTCCCGGACCGCACGCCGGCGATCTCCTCGACCTCGTCGATGAAGAGCAGCACCGAGTCGAGTTCCGCCAGGTCCGCGAAGGCCTCCCGCAGCGCCGCGCCCAGCCCCTCGTTCGTGTCGGCCGCGAGCCGGGAGGGGAAGAGCTCCACGAACGGCCAGCCGAGCCGGGAGGCGACGCCCTTGGCGAAGCTGGTCTTCCCGGTGCCGGGAGGGCCGAACAGGATGATCGCCTTGGGCGGGACGACACCGTAACGGTCGGCCAGCGCGGGCTCCGTCAGCGGGAGCACGACCCGGCGCTCGACGACCTGCTTCTCCCGGTCCATGCCGGCCATGGCGTCCCACAGGCCCCCGAGCAGCATCCGGCCGCCCAGTGACGCGAGGACATCGGTGTCGGCGGCTCCGGGCGGTTCGAGCTTCTCGTAGTAGGTCAAGCCGTCGCGGGACCGGTAGCCGGAGTTCTCCAGAGCCTTCGTGCCGGCGGCGCGGGCGGGCAGCAGCGCGCTGATGTGGCGCACGCCGAGGGACCGCAGGCGCCGTTCGAGCTCGGCGAGGAGAGCGCTGCCGATGCCGCGCTCGCGCCAGCGGGAGGCAAGCGCCACCAGGAGGATCCATCCCCGCCTGCCGTGGGCCTGCGCCACGGCCATGCCCACCAGTTCGTCGCCGATCACCGCGACCACCGCCGGCTGACCGGCCTTGGCCGCGGCCATCACCTCGGAGACGGAGAACACCCGGTCCTCGTCGTCGGCCTGACGGCTCTGGTCCCAGATCTGGATGGCCTGGTCGAGATCGTCGTCGTGATAGTCGCGCAGATGCCAGGGAGGCATCGCCACCACCTCACCTACCGCGGGGGAACCCTCATTGTCTCGTGCGGGGGTGCGGGTGACGACCGCAGCAGTGTCCGGATGCCCGGGTACGGCGTGTTCATGTATGGGGACAGCAGTGTCCAGTCATCGGCGACAACACCGTGTCCGTGCTGCGATCGCGACGCCTTCACCGTTTATCCATGTGAACAGAAAACAGGTACCAGTCTCTTGACCCGCTCGGGTCGATCCCCCTAGCTTCCGGGGGAAAGCGCTTTCCAAGCTCTGGCAGACGCCCCGCACCGTCCTGGAGATGGAGAACCACGATGCTTCTGAGACCCGTCATCGCGAGCGCCGGCCTGCTGGCAGGCGCCCTCGTCGCCCTGACCGGCACCACGGCCCAGGCCGCGACCGTCCGCTACGAGGCCGAGACCTCGCCCGCGGTCTGCACCGGCACCATCGACTCCGACTGGGCCGGATATTCCGGAACCGGTTTCTGCAACGGCACCAACTCCACCGGCGGCTACGCCCAGTTCACCGTGAACGCGGCCACCGCCGGCACGGCCACGCTGAACGTCCGCTTCGCCAACGGCACCACCGCCGCCCGCCCGGCCTCGCTGGTCGTCAACGGCACGACCGTGCAGACCCCGTCCTTCGAGGCCACCGGCGCATGGTCGACCTGGGTCACCAAGACGCTCACCGTCACGCTCAACGCGGGCAGCAACACCGTCCGGCTCAGCCCCACCACCGCCGAGGGCCTGCCCAACGTCGACCACGTCGAGGCCACGACCACCGACGGCACCACACCGCCCACCGGCGGCGCGATCTACGTCTCGCCCACCGGCACCGACGGCGCCGCCGGCACCCAGTCCGCCCCGACCACCCTCACCTCGGCGATCGGCCGGGTCACCGCGGGCGGCACGATCTACCTGCGCGGCGGGACGTACAACCACACGTCGACGATCACCATCCCGCAGACCAACAACGGCACCTCCGCCGCGCGCACCACGCTGTCCGCCTACCCGGGCGAGACACCGGTGCTCAACTTCTCGGCACAGAGCGAGAGTTCGTCCAACCGCGGACTCCAGCTGTACGGCTCCTACTGGCGGGTGTACGGCATCGTCGTCGAACGCGCCGGTGACAACGGCATCTACGTCGGCGGCAGCGACAACGTCATCGAGCGCACGGTGACCCGCCACAACCGGGACACCGGGCTCCAGCTCGGCCGGATCTCCTCCAGCAGCCCGAGCGGTGAGTGGCCGTCCGACAACCTGATCCTGAGCGCGGAGTCGCACGACAACGCCGACTCCGACGGCGAGGACGCCGACGGCTTCGCCGCGAAGCTCACCACCGGGACCGGGAACGTCTTCCGGTACGCCGTCGCGCACCACAACATCGACGACGGCTGGGACCTCTACACCAAGCCGGACACCGGGGCGATCGGCCCGGTGACCATCGAGGACTCCCTGTCGTACGACAACGGCACCCTCAGCGACGGCTCCCAGGCCGGGAACGGCGACCGCAACGGCTACAAGCTCGGCGGCGACGACATCGCCGTCAACCACGTGGTACGGCGCAGTATCGCCTTCCACAACGGCAAGCACGGGTTCACCTACAACAGCAACCCGGGCTCCATGGCCGTCTCGAACAACCTGAGCATCGACAACACCCAGCGCAACTACTCGTGGGATGCCGGGACCTCGGTGTTCCGCGGCAATACCTCATGCCGGTTCAGCGTGAGCGGGTCGAACGACAAGACCATCGGGGACGCCGACAGCTCCAACCAGTTCTGGACCGGGACCAACGGCTCCCGGTGCGCCTCGTACTCCGGGGCCCTGGGCTGGTCGCTCGCCTCGGACGGCAAGCTGGTGGTGACGCTGGGCGGGCGCCAGGTCACCTTGTAGGACGTCCCGTGACGTCACGGCGCCATGAGGGCATGATCATGACGCCGTGACGTCACCTCACGCCGACGAACGCTCGGCCCGCAGCCGGGCGATCCGGCCCCGCACCCGCCGGAACCCGGCCAGGGCCAGATGCCGGACGTCCTGCTCCGGGTAGCCGGCCCGGATCTGCCGCCAGGTGACGCGCGGGCACGTCCCCTGCCGGACGTCCTTGAGGAACTTGCCGTACGGCACCTCGCGCGGCGCCGGGCCCAGCTCCATCCAGTGGTCCTTGCCGGAGTGGAAGTCCCAGCCGTCGTTGGGGATGCGGACGTATCCGGGACGGCCGTCCTTGTTCTGCGAGGTGATCTGGAGGACCCGGGCGTGCGTCACGCCGCGGCCGACGACCACGCAGTAGTGCCGGTCCTCCTGGTCGCGCTCCCGGAACGGCACCAGCGCGAGCCAGACCTCTCCGGGCAGCGGGCGGCCGCGTTCCCAGCGGCGCAGCAGGCGCCGGAAGACGAGGGCGGTCCCTCCCGCCGTCAGGCTCTCGGCGGAGGAGACCAGGCTCCAGTTGTCCGTGCCGATCTGCCGGCGCAGCCAGAGTGCGGCGGCGATGCAGAGCAGGAGGAGCAGGGCCGCGCGGCCGACGCTCGCCCACAGCTTTCCCGGTCGGCGGCGGCCCGCGGGCCACACGACCAGCAGCGCGGTCAGCAGGGACGCCAGGCTCAGCAGCGCGGTCTCGCCGAAACCGAGTTCCTGGGGTGGTGTCTGGGTCGCCATCAGGTCGTGCATCCAGACCGGGAGGACGAGGAACTCGCCGACGAGGACGAGGAACATCAGGACAGCCAGACAGCCGAGCACGGACCCCCCTGAACTGCGGTGCGACGCACGGCCGTTGACGCGCGGTCGTCGACGCACGGTCGTGGCGTCTGTCCGGACGGTACCGACCGGCGGGGCCGGCCCACGTCGGTAGAACTACGTAACCGCTTACGGGGATCAGCTCGGGCGGCTGCTCGGGCACCCGCTCCTATGACGCTCGCCGGAGAAGGTGGGCGTACGCGGCTCGCGGCTCGCGGCTCTCCAGCGAGCGTCATAGGAGGTGGGGATCAGGTGCCGGTGAGGGTGATCGCCAGGTCCGTGGCCTCGCGGAGGTGCCGTTCGCCGACGACTGGCTCCGTACGGTGGCCGGGCGCCTGGAGCCCGGACCGGATCTCCTTCTCACCCTCGACCACCGGCTGCGCCGCGTGCGGGAGCTGACCGGTATCGATCCGGGCTCGACCGACGGTCTGCGCGTCCTCGGCTCGGTCGTCACGCGGCGCCTGTCCGGGGCATGGCGCTGAACCCGACGCCCGCCGTCCCGCTCACCGGCCCCGATGCGGCAGGCTGGGGACGTGAGCAACTCCAGTGATCACCTCTTCATCAAGATCTGCGGGCTGAAGACCGAGCGGGACGTCGACACGGCCGTCGAGGCCGGGGCGGACGCCATCGGGTTCGTCTTCTCCGCCAGCCCGCGGCGGATCGACGCCGCGACGGCCGCGCGGCTGATCCGGCGGGTGCCGGAGCATGTGCTGACGGTCGGCGTCTTCCGCGACGAGCCCCTGGCCGATGTGCGGTCCGTGGCGGTCGAGGCGGGCATCAGAGCCGTCCAGCTGCACGGTTCGGAGGGCCGTGAGTACTACGACGACCTGTCGGCGGGCGGCTGGACGCTGATCCGCGCGGCGGCGTTCGGGGACACCGTGCCGCGCTGCGGGGAGATGGGCGAGGACCTGCTGCTTCTCGACGCCCCCGTGCCGGGTTCCGGTGTCGCCTGGGACTGGTCCGGCGGCCCCGCGCCCGCCCCCGGCGAGAAGTGGCTGCTCGCCGGCGGCCTCACCCCCGACAACGTACGGGCCGCGCTCGACGCCGCCCACCCCTGGGGCGTCGACGTGTCCAGCGGCGTCGAACAGACCCGCGGCGTCAAGGACCCGGCCCTGATCACAGCCTTCGTGGAAACGGCCCGGGGCCGGGGCTGACCACCGGGGCCAGGGCTGACCACCGGGCCCCGCCCGGCGGGCGATCTTGTCGTGGCGGTCGGAGAATGTGGGTGGAGTTGCCCTGTGGTGGCCAGCCGTTCGGGGGACTCGAACTCGGGAGGTCGTGAGCGTCATGCGGTCGGCGACCAGACGGGACGAGAACGATGCCGTGCGGGACGTGGTGCAACGCCTGGTCCTGGTCTACGGCTCGGTCGACGCGGCCACCGTCGAGGCGGTGGTCCGGGACGCGTGCGAGGTGTTCCGGGAGGCAAGGATCCGGTCCTTCGTGCCGATTCTCGCCGAACGGCGGGCACGGGCCGTGCTCGATGCCGGGCCGCCCACGGTCCCGGGAAACCCCGCCACCCCCGCCACCCCCACCGTGCCCACCGCACCCCGAGAAGGCCCCGTGGCCGCCGTCGGGTAGCCCCTAGACCCCTAGACCCCTAGACCCCTAGACCCCTAGACCCCTAGACCCCTAGACCCCTAGACCCGTTGACCCGTGCTCGGGGAGAAGGGCGGTCGGCCATGGCGGATCGCAGGGCCGAACGCATCGCGCGTCTCATCGAACCGCTGCGCGTGAAGCCGGGCTCCGAGGTGGATCTGGCCCGGGACTTCGACCCCCGGTACAAGGCCCGCCTGAAGAAGAAGGAAGGCGTCGAACTGCTGCGCACCGGCGTCGCCCTGCTCGCCGAGTACCAGCAGCGGCTCGCCGCGCAGGACACGTACGGCGTGCTGCTGTGCCTCCAGGCGCTGGACGCGGGCGGCAAGGACGGCACGATCCGGCACGTCATGAGCGGAGTGAACCCGCAGGGTGTGCGGGTCAGCAGCTTCAAGGTGCCCTCTTCCGAGGAACTCGACCACGACTACCTGTGGCGCTACGCCGCCCGGCTGCCCGCCCGCGGCGACATCGCGATCTTCAACCGCTCGCACTACGAGGAGGTCCTCGTCGTACGGGTCCATCCCGAGGTCCTCGACCGGCAGCGGCTGCCGGACGGCGGGCGGACGGCGAAGATCTGGGACCGCCGCTACCGGGAGATCAACGACTGGGAGCGCTATCTGACCGGCAACGGGTTCCGGGTCGTGAAGGTCTTCCTCAACCTCTCCAAGGAGGAGCAGCGCACCCGGTTCATGAAGCGGATCGATCTGCCCGAGAAGAACTGGAAGTTCTCCGCGGCCGACGTCCGGGAGCGCCGGCACTGGGACGCGTACCAGCTCGCCTTCTCCGAGATGCTCTCCGCCACCAGCACCAAGTGGGCGCCCTGGTACGTCGTACCGGCGGACCGGAAGTGGTTCGCGCGGATCTGCACGGCGGCCGTGCTCGCGCACACGCTGATGGACATCGACCCCCAGTACCCGACCGTCTCGAAGGAGGCCAGGAAGGACCTGCTCGTCGCCAAGCGGGAGCTGGAGGCGGAGGCACCCGAAGGCGCCGCGGCGGACCCCTACGCCGCCCGGCACCGGCCGGCCGAGGGCTAGGCCATGGCGACGCCCCGGCAGGAGCCGGCCGAGCGTGCGGACTGGTACGCCCGGTCGGCGCAGGACGTGACCACGGCCCTCGGAGTGGACCCGGCGGCCGGGCTCTCCTCCGCCCGCACGGCCGAGCTGCTCGCCGCGCACGGCCCGAACGCGCTCCCCGAGGAAAAGCCGCCGCCCGCCTGGCGGCGCTTTCTCGACCAGTACCGCAGCTACATGCAGATCGTCCTGGTGGGCGCCGCGATCGTCTCGCTCGCCATCCAGGAGTGGAGCACGGCGATCCTGCTGGTCGCGCTGACCCTGCTGAACGCGGTCGTCGGACTGCGTCAGGAGGGCAGGGCCGAGAGCGCCATGAACGCGCTGAAGTCGATGATGAAGGCGACCGCGCGGGTGCGCAGGGACGGCACCGAGTCGGAGATCCCGGCCGAGGGGCTCGTCGTGGGCGACATCGTGCTCGTCGCCGCCGGCGACCAGGTGCCGGCGGACGGGCGGATCATCGAGGCCCACGCCCTCCAGATCGACGAGTCGGCGCTCACCGGGGAGAGCGTGCCCGCCGCGAAGGACACCGAGCCGCTCACCGGCGGTGCTCTCGGACCCGGCGAGCAGACCGACATGGCGTTCATGAACTCCCCGGTGACGCACGGCAGTGCCGTCCTCGTCGTCACCGCCACGGGCGCGGGCACGGAGCTGGGCCGGATCGCCGGGATGCTGTCCGCCACCGCCAAGGAGGAGCCGCCGCTCACCCGGCAGCTCAACACCCTGACCGTGTGGATCACGGCCGCCGCCGGACTCACCATGATCGTGATGTTCGCGATGGGCCGCAGCCGCGACCAGGCCTGGGACGCGCTGTTCGTCAGCGCGGTCTCGCTCGCCATCGCGGCCATCCCGGAGGCGCTGCCGACGGTGACCCAGGCGATCCTGTCCGTCGGCAGCCTCAACCTGGCCAGGCGCAGCGCGATCGTGAAGGAGCTGCCCTCGGTCGAGACGCTGGCGTTCACCTCGGCGATCAACTCGGACAAGACCGGCACGCTGACGATGAACCAGGTGACCGTCGTCGAGGTGCTCACCCCCACCGACCGCTACACCGTCTCGGGCACAGGATACGGGCTCACCGGCCGGATCCAGCACGCCGCCGGGCGCTCGGCGGGCGTGGAGGACGCGATCCTGCCGTACGTCGTCGCCAGTGACGCGCAGCTGGTGGACGGCGAGGTGGTGGGCGACCCCACGGAGGGCGCCCTGCTCGTCCTCGGCCACAAGGCGGGGCTGGACATCGACGCCACCCGGGAGCGGTTCCCGAGGCTCGCCACGCTGCCCTTCGACCCGACGTACAAGCTGATGGCGACCTTCCACTCGGCCGTCGACGCGGCGGGCCGGCCCGTGGTGCGCTGCTTCGTCAAGGGTGCCGTCCCGGCGGTCACGGCCCGGGCGACCACCGCGCTCGCGGCCGGGGAGAGCGTGCCGTGGGACGAGGAGCTGAGCCGGCGCGCGCGGGAGCGGACCGAGGACATGGGCGGCGAGGGCCGCCGGGTGATGGCGGCCGCCGTCCGCGACCTCGACCCGGACGGCTTCGACCCCGACGGCGATCTCCTCTCTCTCGTCACCGAGCTGCGGATGACCAGCCTGGTCGGCATGGTCGACCCACCTCGGGCGGAGTCCCGGGCGGCCGTGGCGAGCGCCCAGGACGCCCATATCCGGGTCCGGATGGTGACCGGGGACGACGTCACCACGGGCGCCGCCATCGCCCGGCAGCTCGGCATCCCCGGCGAGGCGGTGCTCGGCGCCGACTTCGCCGCGCTGCCGGAGCGGGAGCAGCTGGCCCGGATCGACGACATCGGCGTCGTCGGGCGGGTCGCGCCGGAGCACAAGGTGCTGCTGGCCGACCTGCTCAAGAAGAAGGGCCATGTGGTGGCGATGACCGGCGACGGCGTCAACGACGCACCCGCCATCAAGGCCGCCGACATCGGCATCGCCATGGGCAGCGGCACGGACGTGGCGAAGAACGCCGGCCGCATGATCCTCTCCGACGACAACTTCGCGACGATCGTCTACGCCGTCGAGCAGGGCCGGAAGATCTACGACAACCTCACCAAGTACATCCGGTTCGTGCTGCTGCTGCTCGTCACCTTCGTGCTGACGTTCCTCGGGGCGACCATCTTCAACATCGCGGCCGGGGAGCCGTTCACCCCGCCGCAGGTGCTGTGGATCCACTTCGTCGTCAACGCCTCGTTCGGCTTCGCGCTCGGCTTCGACCAGGAGAGCGCCGGGCTGATGCGGCGCCGTCCGCGCCCGCGCGGCGAGTCGGTGCTCACCCGGCCCGTGATGGTGACGGTCGGCCTCGCCGGACTGGCGATCACGGTGATCCTGCTGGGCCTGATCGAGCTGGGCACCTCGCGCTACGACAGCGAGGCGGTCGGCCAGTCGATGGCGTTCACGGCGTTCTCGCTCTGCCTGGTCGTCGCCGCGTTCGAGTGCCGCAGCGAGACGGACTCGGTGCTGACCCCGGCGACCTTCGACAGCAAGCAGATGAACTGGGTGGCGCTGGCCCAGTTCGTGCTCGCCGTCCTGGTGACCCAGATGGACGGCTTCCAGCGCATCCTCGGCACCACCCCGATCAACCTCCGCCAGTTCGGCTGGACCCTCCTGTCGGCCCTGGCCCTGCTCACCGTGTGGGAACTGGGCAAGCTCCTGGCCCGTCGGGCACGACAGCCGGCTTGAGACCCAGACCGGGCCAGGGGGGGGGGGGGGGGGGGGGGGGGAGGGGGGGGGGGGGGGGGGGGGGGGGGGTGGGGGGGGGGGGGGGGGGGGTGGGGGGGGGAAGGGAGACCCTCC
>NZ_JBVJAB010000036.1:15460-47052 GCF_055591025.1 Streptomyces sp. NPDC041784 | reverse complement strand
GCTGCCCCTTCTTGTCTCCCCTTCCCCCCCCCCGTGGGGGAAAATTGAACCCCCCCCCCCCCCCCCCCCCAAACCCCCCCCCCCCCCCCCCCCCCCCCCCCCCCCCCCCCGCCCCCCCCCCTCCCCCCGGGGGTGGGGTCCTGGGAGTGGGGTCCTGGTGGTGGAGCGTCAGCTCTGGGGCTGCACGATGTCGATCATCCACGGGATGCCGAAGCGGTCCGTGCACATGCCGAACACGTCCCCCCACATCTGCTTGTCGAGCGGCACGGACACCGTGCCGCCGGCCGACAGCTTCTCCCAGTAGCCGCGCAGGGCGGCGTCGTCGTCGCCGCTCACGCTCACGGAGAAGTTGTTGCCCGCCGTCATCTCCATGCCGGGCGGGGAGTCGGCCCCCATCAGGGTGAAGCCGCTCGGGGTCTCCAGCATGCCGTGCATGATCTTCTCGGCGTCGGCGGTGCCCGCCTGGCCGAACTCGCCGTACGTGTTGAGCTTCAGCGTGCCGCCGAAGACCTCCTTGTAGAACTCCATCGCCTGCCGGGCGTCGCCGCCGAAGCTGATGTACGGATTGAGCCGCGAGGCCATGAAAACCTCCTGAAACGGTGCAAATGGTCAGTTGGGCGGAGACTAGCCCGGTGCACTGACAACGGCATGCCGGGCGCGCCCCTCATCCATCGGTGTGTTCCGCGAGCGTGTGCGCGACGAGGGCGTTGGCGTGGCCGTGGCCCAGACCGTGCTCGGACTTGAGCCAGCTCACCAGCTCCATGTGCCGGGTCAGCGGCGAGGAGCGGATGAGGTCCTTCCACTCGTCGATCGGTCGGCCGTACTTCTTCTCGATGGAGGGGAAGTAGCTCGCGGGGCCCTTCACGGCGGCGGTCATGGCAGCGGTCTCCCGTCGGATGCGGTGTCGTCGTTCTCTATGACCGGCGCTCGGGCGAGAACTCATCGGTGGCCGCTCGGGATATTTCGGATGTCGCGGCCGGCCGCCGTCCGTAGCCTCGCGTGGGTGACCCGTGATACCCGCCATACCCCGCCCCGCCCCGTGGACGTCGAGGCGTACTTCCCGGAGGTCGTCCCGCTGCGCCGGGAGACCGTGCGGCTGCATCCGAGGGCCGGCCGGCCCACGTGCCACGACAGTTCGGTGGGCGGCCCGCTGCTGTGGCCCGTGGCGGAACCGTGGCCGCAGTGCCCGGACCACACGGGATCGCCCATGGTGCCGGTGGTCCAGCTGCGCCGGGCCGACGCGCTGGGCGTGGTGCCGTTTCCGGCGGGGCACGACCTGCTCCAGGTGCTGTGGTGCCCCCGGGAGCACGACGGGGAGTGGGTCGTCCCGGAGATCCGCCGGCGGGACGCGTCCGCGGTCGGGGAGGTGCGGGAAGCTCCGCCCGTGCCGGCCGGGGCCAGGCCGGGGCGGGTGCCCCGGCCCTGCGTGGTCCACCCGGAGCGGGTGACCGAGTACCCGAGCTGGGACCTGGAGCAGGACCTGTGGGAGGCGTTGGAGGAACGCTTCGCCCTGTTGGAGGACGAGACCGGCTGGGACTACCAGTTCCACCTCTCCACCGCCCCCGGTACGAAGGCGGGCGGCTACCCCGGCTGGTGCCAGGACCCGCGGTGGCCGCACTGCCGGGGCTGCGGGCGGCGCATGGACCATCTGCTGACGATCGAGAGCACCGAGGCCGACGCCCACTCCCGGCTCACCTGGACCCCGGTGGAGGACGAGGACGTTCCCTACGAGGGAGCGGGCCTGGTCCTCGGCGACCTCGGCGGCGTGTACTTCTTCGAGTGCCGGACCTGCCCCGGACACCCCTGGACCCACCGCTACGACTGCCCCTGAGCCCTCCCCGTCCGAGGCCGCCGGCGGGGGCTGCGTTCAGGACTCCGGGGGCCGGCCGTCCCAGGTTCGGGCTACGGCGTCCCGAACACCGCCACCATGAGGTTCAGGGCGACCGGGTTCATGCCGGTGCCCTTGGCGTCGGTGGAGTTCACGCTGTAGACGAGGGTGCGGGAGCCGTCCCGGGTGGAGGCGATGGCCGCGTTGTAGCCCCAGCGGCCGCCCGTCTTGCCCCACACCTCGCGACCGCCCAGCCGCTTCATCGACAGGCCCACGGAGTACGCCGCCGGGTCACCGGTCCCGGCGTCCGTCACCTTCGGCAGCGTGAACATCTCCTCCAGGAGTGCGCCGCGCACCACCCGCCCCTGGAACAGGGCCTGCGTGAACCGTTCCAGGTCCGCCGTGGTCGAGACGAGGTCACCGGCCGCCCACCCGTCCGTCGTCCCCCACACGGACACGTCGCGCAGCCCGACCGTCCCGTCGTCCAGCGTCATCGTCTGGTAGCCGTGGTTGTGCGGGCCGACGATGCGCGGGTTCGCCCCCGGGAGGTAGGTGTCGCGCAGCCCGAGCGGCCGCAGGATCCGGCGGGCGACCTGGTCCTCGGACGTGTCACCGGTCACCCGCTCGATCAGCAGACCGGCGATCGTGTAGCCGATGTTGAGGTAGTGCTGCCGCTCGCCGGGCGGGAATTCGCGCTCCTGCGCGGTCGCCGAGCGGACCATGTCCTCGGGGTCGTGGACGTGGAAGCGGTTCGCGTACCACTCCTCGACCGTGGTCCCGGGGAAGTCGGGCGCCGGGATGCCGTGCGTGTGGTTGAGCAGCTGGCGCACGGTGACGCCCTCGTACGACGGCGGGATCAGCTCCGGCAGGTACGAGCGGGCGGTGCGGTCCAGGTCCAGGGTGCCCTCGGCGACCAGGTGCAGGGCGACGGCCGCCGTGAAGATCTTGGTGACGGAACCGGCGCGGAAGCGGGCGGCCGGGTCGGCGGGCCGGTTCGTCGTCAGGTCGTGGACACCCGAACTGCCGCGCCAGACACCGTCGGTACCGCCGACCCGTACCAGGGCGGCGGTCGCGTCGGCTGTCGGCAGACCGGCGATGGCGGCACGCATCGAGGCGTCCAGGGCGCTGTGGGAGGAGGAGAACGATCCGGCCGGGGCCGGGGCCGGGGCGGCGACGGCCGACGTGACCGCCGTGCCGACCGCCGGGCCCGCCTCGGCTCCCGGCCCCACGTCCAACCCCATTCCCGGCACCACGGGATCCCGTCCCCGAACGCTAACGCTGTTCCTCTTCCGCCTGCTCGTGGGCGGCCTCCCGGTTGAGGTCGTACGTATCCGCCCAGGAGCCCAGTTTGCGGTCGCTGACGTCGAGCTTCTTTCGCAGTGCCGCGATCTGCCGGTCGTCCCAGCCGTCCCGCTCGACGAGGCTGCGGCCGCCCTCGTCGACGGGGACGACCTCCATGGCGTCCACGGCCTTCTTCAGCTCCTCGACCTTCGCCCGGATGTCCGCCCAGTGTCGGCTCGCCGCGGTGAAGCCCACGGCTCGGGGGAAGTCGTCGGCCGACTCGCCGTTATAGGTGTGGCGCACCAGCGCGTCGGTCAACTCGCGCGGCCGGCCCTCCATCGCCGTGAGGACCGGGGCCCCCTTCTCGTCGACCTCGTAGAGGTTTTCGCCGAGCCGGCCGGCCCGTACCGCCTCGTACGCCTGGTGGACGCCACGGCTGCGGGACAGCATGGCGCGCAGGACGGTCGCCGGGCTGCGGTCGTCCTCGGCCTCGGTCCCGCCGAACACCTCGCGCTGCAAGGCCATCGGGTCCGCGAGCGCCATGTAGTAGCAGGCCTTGACCGCCAGTTCGGTCTGGGCCGGTCCCAGCTCCCCGTTGTCGCCGAGGCCGTACTCGACCTCCTCCAGGGCTTCGTCGCGCAGTCGCTCCAGCGCCGGGCCGTCCTCGCCGGTCCCTTCCAGCGGAAGTCCGGCCGTCAGGTGCTGGTCGATCTCCTTGAGCCGGTAGGCGCGCTGGAGGACCGCACGGCGTGGCCGGACGAGTGGGAGCAGGTCGTTCACCTCCGTGCGGTACGGGCGGATGATCAGTTCGACGGCGATGTCGACCCGGTCCTCACGGGTGGGCTTCTGCTTGGCGGTCAGGGAGCGGATGCCGTCGTTGACGCGCCGTCTGGCGCTGCTGCCCAGCACTGCGCGGACGACTTCGGCGGCCCGGACGTCACGATGCGGACTGAAGCCCTCGTCGACGGCCTCCTCCGGGGAGACCACCCCCGCGAACCACCGCTTCTCGGGCTCGGTGACACGGGCCGGGCGGGTCCGCGTGGGCTGCGCCAGGGTATCGAGCACGGCGTCGGCCTTCGCCTCGTTCTCTACCGCCGAGCCGTAAGGCTTGGGCGGGCGGATGTGGGTCAGACCGATGAAGTTCCGCACGGCGGTGTGGAAGGGGAGGTTGGTGCGTTCGTTGGGCCGGAACCCGATCACCACCCGGGCGGGGACGGTGAGGACGCGGACCTTCTGCTGCTCCGGGTCGCTGAGGTTCTCCCAGCCCATCTTCTGCACCAGCCGGATCCATCGGTTGACCTCCCTGCGGAACAGCCGGGTGTCACTGCTCCACTCGTAGGCGACCTTCGACGGCGGGTAGGCGAGCAGTTCGTGCACCGCGCTGATCCGGCTCGACCCGTCGGCCGCGATCAACAGGGGGGCCGCCCGGTGTCCGTCGCGGTGGCGCACCGTCATGGGGACGACGGTGAGGGGCTGGAGGACGCCGTCCACGGCGACGTCCTCGCCGAGCGGGTTCTCCTTGGCCAGCCGGCCCTGGGCGTCCTCCAGGCGCTGGGCGAGCGTGTGGGGGGAGTCGACCAGGATCTCCAGCTCGGCCGGACCGTGCCCGCTCGTGGTCGGCTCAGGCAGCACGCGAAGACTCGCGGCGGCCCCGCCGAGGGCGTAGCTGCGGCGGCCGTACTCCCGGGGGTTGGCCGGGTGCGGCACCACGGCCGCGGACCACAGGCGGGTCTCGGCGATGAGCAAGGTGCCGCCCTGCACCCGGAGTTCGGCCGGGTCGGCCAGCTTCCGCCGCAGTTCGTCCGGTCGTACGGCGGCATGAGAGAGGACGCGGACGACGGCCTCGCTGAATCCCCGGTCGGTGAGTGCGGCGGCCAGGTTGTCCACGGCAGTGACGCGGGGCAGCGGCCACTTCGCGGGCTGCCAGCCGGCCTCGGCGTCGCCGGCGGAGCCGAGGCCAGGTCCGAGGTCGGATCCGGGGGCGTCCGCCGCCGTCCGGGTACGAGGGTTCACCACGTCACCAGCCATGGGTCGCCTCCGCGATCCGGTCCGCCAGGAGCAGGGCGCTGTGCGCCTGCTCCCGGACGGCCTCGCGCGGTGCGAGACCGTCGAGTTCGGCGGTGCGGGACACCTGCGCGGCGTGGTCGCTGAGTGCCGCGCGGACCTGGTACCAGGCCTCGCGGTTCTGCGGCACCGTCACCAGGAGGGTGTCGCCCGGGTCGAGGGCGGCGGGTTCCCGGTGGGGCCGGTCGCCCACGATGCCGGCCCAGTGCACAGCCAGCCGGCCGAGGGTGACGCCGTCGTCGAGCCGGGTGTTCGGGGTCGGGTCGGCCGAGCATTCCGCCGCGGCCTGTCGCAGGACATCGGTGATCAGGCGGATCTCGTCGCGCGCGAGGGTGATCGGGACCGTGTCGGGTTGGTGGGTGGGCATGAAACGGCACTCCAGGAAAGCCGGGGCCGATGCTGGGCATCGGCATGTCTGCGCTGGCCGTCGGACGCGAGGGTCCGACTGAGCGAGAGCGCGGACATGCGGGCCGCCGACCTCCACCCGTGTCGGTCCGCGGACTGGGTCGCTCCGGGACGTCTGGTGCCGTTCGAGCCACACGCCGACCGCCTGCGGGCGGGCAGGACGTGGCCGTCGTGCATCCCGTACGGCAAGCGGCCCGGCTGCTCGACCCGGCCAACCGCCTCCGGCCGAGGAGCCGTTCCACACAACGCGAGGACATCGAGCAAGTCGCTCAAGGCGCTGAATGTATCCGCTCGGTCACCGTGCGTGCAAGATTTTCCTCTTGTCGCAGAAGGTGACTCCCGACCCGGCCGGGGCGATATTCGAACTGGCGCTCTCTGGTTGCCCTTTAGAGTGAGCTGAGTGACTCCTGTGCTCGATGAGCGGGAGCGTTTCTCAGGGGAAGGGTCAGGGGGGCGCGTGATGTCCGGATCGCGGGGCGGGCGGGTTCGAAGAGAGATCGTGGTCGGGTTGTGCGGGGCGGCGTTGACCGCCTCGGCGCTGTGGGCGCCCGCAGCCTCGGCCACGGACGCGGGGTCCGACGGCGGGGCGGCCGCGGTGGGAGTGGTCGCGCCGGCCGAGGGCGAGGCGCCGGCGAGCGGGCCGAGCGCCGCGTGGGGGAACGGCGGGCGCGTCGAGCTGGTGGACGGGCGGGACGTCCGGGTGACGGCCGAGGCGGAAGGCGCCGACTCCCGTTACGCCGTCGCCTCGGTGGACGGCACGGTCTCCGTGACCCCCGCCGGGAAGACCGCGGCCGACCGCGCGACCGCGAAGCTCCCGTCGGCGGCGGGGACCGGGGAGACGCCTAGCGGTTCCCGGTCGACGTACGCCGGATCGTCGACGTACGCCGTGAAGCTGAGCATCACGAACGGCGACGTCCGCAGCAAGCTGTTCTACGTCTGGAACCGCACCACCTGGACGTCGTACGCCGTCAACAGCGACACCCCGGGCGCCACGGCGACGGTGAAGCTGCCGCCGGGCGACTACTTCTCCGTCGCGCTGCACAACGACTGGCAGCGGCCGAGCTATCTGCTCACCCGTACCTTCACCGTCGCCTCGGCCGCGCAGACGGTCACCTTCGACGAGCGCGCGGCGAAGGAGACCGCGATCCGCACCGACGACACCACCGCGACCCGGCAGTCCGCCGCCGCGTGGATCAGCGTCCCGGGCGGGGACCTCGCGGGCTTCGCGGGCTCGGCCGCCGACAAGGTGTATGTCACCCCGTTCAAGGTGAGCGGCGTCTCGCTGCGGCTGCACGAGGTGCTGGGCCGGAAGGGCTCCTCGTCGAGCGTGCCCAGCCCCTACCGCTACGACCTCACCCACAGCTTCACCACCACCGTGCCCGCCACGCCGGTCGCGACGGTCCGCAAGGCCGCCCTGGCGAAGACCGTCACCACGGTGGGCGCTCCCGGCACCCGGTCGACCGCCTACCTCCAGAGCGTCCCGTCCTTCGGCGAGTGGACGGGCGTGTACATCGGCTCCGCCGTGCCCGTCGCCGGCGCGCTCAGCGAGTACGCCACTCCGGGCGTCACCTACGGCCGGTCGCTGAGCTACGGCACCGGCGAGCTGAGCCTGAACCTCCCCGACCGCACCCTGTCCACCGGGACCACCCCGGGCGAGACCGTCGGCGCGGCCCCGTTCCAGCCGGTGCGCCGGGAGTGGGGCGGCTCGCAGCGCACCTACGGGAAGATCTGGCTGTACGAGCCGAACGCCTTCGGGGACCCGGCCGGCCACCCGGGAACCGACGGCCGCGCGAGGTACGCGTACCGGCTCACCTCCGCCGCCGGCGTCACCTACGCCCAGGCCGACGGCCTCGACTCGTACGACACGGTGACGTCGTCGGCCCTGCCGTCGGCCGAGACGGCGTACACCCTGGAGCAGACCGTCCACCGCCGGGTCCCGTACTCCCGGCTGTCCACGGACGTGCGCACCGAGTGGACGTTCCGCTCGGCCTACGCCTCGGGCCGTGAACTCCCGCTGATCGACGCCCGGTTGAACGTGCCGGGGCTCGACGGGTACGGCCGCGCGGCCGCCGGACCGGTCCGGATCGAGGTGAGCGCCACCACCCGCGCCACGGACCCGGCGCAGGCCGGCACCAGGATCACCGGGCTCGCCTCCTCCACGGACGACGGCGCGACCTGGACGGACCTGGCCGTCGGGGCGGACGGCTCGGCCACGCTCGACGTTCCCGCCACCGCCGCCTTCGTCTCCCTGCGCGTCACCGCCGCCGACGAGCGCGGCGGCAGCCTGCGCCGCACGGTCTCCCGGGCGTTCGCGGGCCCCGCGCAGCAGGGCGACGAGACGGCCGGCGCGACCCGCGTCTCGAACATCGTGGTCAACGGGGGCAAGCCGGTGGTGCTGAGCGACCAGCCGCTCCAGTACTTCGGCGCGAAGTTCACGGCCACCGACCCGTCGGGGATCGCCGGCGGCGACCTGTACCTCTACAAGGGGTCGTACGCCACCCCCGACGCCGTCCTCTACGGCACCTGGCCGGCGGCCTGCGCCAAGGTCACCGAGACCACGTCCACCTGTGAGGCGCAGCTCGCCTACATCGAGCCGCGCTGGAGCCTCGGCCGGAACTCCCTCGCCGGCCCCTGGAAGGTGGCCGTCTGGGCCGAGTCCGCCGACGGCACGGGACATGTCGACCTGCACGCCGCCAAGACGGTGTCCGTGCTGCGCCCGGCTGCCGTGACGGTGAACGCGGCTCCCGAGCCGGTGGTCAAGGGCAGGACGCTCACGATCACCGGCACGCTCACCGCGGTGGACTGGGAGCCGCGCGGCGGTTATGTCGGCTACGCCGGCCAGAAGGTGAAGCTCCAGTTCCGCAAGAAGGGGGCGACCGCGTACACGACCGTGAAGACGGTCACCACGGACAGCGCCGGCAAGCTGAAGACCACGGTGAAGGCCGCCTCGGACGGCTACTGGCGGTACACGTTCGCCGGTTCCACCGGTACGACGTCCGCCACCGCCGCGGGTGACTTCGTCGACGTCCGCTGACGCCGACCGGACCTCTCCCGCAGTACCTGAACCGCCGTACCTGAATCGCCGTACGCGAAATGCCGTACCTGAAAGCCCCGGGCCGTCCGCCCGGGGCTTTTCGGCGCCCGGTCCGGCGCGCGTGACCGTCGTCCATCCACGAGTGTGGTCGGTGCGACCGCACACGCGCACCCCAGCAGGGGCGGATCGAAAGGAACCCCATGCGGACCGTCACCCTCAACAACGGCGTCGAGATGCCGATCCTCGGATTCGGCGTCTACCAGATCCCGCCGGAGCAGACCGAGCAGGCCGTCTCCGACGCCCTCGCCGCCGGCTACCGGCTGCTGGACACCGCCGCCGCCTACGGCAACGAGGAGGCCGTCGGCCGGGCGATCAGGAGCAGCGGCATCCCGCGCGAGGACCTGTTCGTCACCACCAAGGTGTGGGTCCAGGACACCGGCGAGGAGAACACGAGGCGCGCCTTCGACACCTCCCTGCGCAAGCTCGGCCTGGACCGGCTCGACCTGTACCTGATCCACCAGCCCTACGGTGACGTCCACGGCTCCTGGCGGGCCATGGAGGCCCTGAACCGCGAGGGCCGCGTCCGGGCGATCGGCGTCTCCAACTTCCACCCCGACCGGCTCGTCGACCTCGTCGTCCACCACGAGATCCCGCCCGCGGTCGACCAGATCGAGACCCACCCGTTCTTCCAGCGCGCCGCCGACCAGGAGGTCATGCGCGAGCACGGGGTCCAGATCGAGTCGTGGGGCGGGTTCGCCGAGGGCCGCAACAACCTGTTCACCCACCCGCTGCTGAGCCTGATCGCCGAGCAGCACGGAAAGTCCGTGGCGCAGGTCGTGCTCCGCTGGCTGATCCAGCGGGACGTCGTCACCATCCCCAAGTCGGTCCGCGCCGACCGGATGAGGGAGAACATCGACGTCTTCGACTTCGAGCTCACCGACGAGCAGATGGCGGCCATCGCCACCCTGGACACCGGCCGCTCCCTCTTCCTCGACCACCGCGACCCGGCCGTCGTCACCCAGCTCGGCACCGCCCGCATCCACGACTGAGCGGGCCGCTACGCTCGCGGACAAGCGGACGCGATCACCGTGACGACACGGAGGGGCTGGTGAAGGGCCGTGCGGCAGCCTGACACGACACCGGACGGGGACCCGAGCGGGAAGGCGGGGGACCTGGATCTCGACCGTGCCCTGGCCGTCGCCACGGAGCTGGCGGCCTGGGCGTCGGAGGCCGTCCGCCGCGCCGGCGCCACCGCCCGGACCACCGCCGTACGGCAGAAGGCCGGCCCCGCCGACATCGTCACGGACACCGACGAGAGCGTGGAGGCGCACGTCCGCGAGGCGCTCGGCGCGGCCTTCCCCGGGTACGGGATCGTCGGCGAGGAGTACGGCGCCACGGAGGGCGTCCCCGGCACCCCGCACTGGGTGATCGACCCGGTCGACGGCACGACGAACTTCGCGCACGGCATCGGCTGGTGCTCCTTCTCCCTGGGCCTGGCCGCGCCCGACGGCACCCCGCTGCTCGGCGTGGTGGCGGACCCGTGGCGGGGCGAGACGTTCACCGCGGTCCGCGGCCGGGGCGCGCACCTCAACGGCACCCCCGTGCGCGCCGCCGATCACACCACCCTCACCGGCCACGTCTTCCTCACCGAATGGGCGGCCCACGCCCACTGGCCCGGTATGGACGCCCTGCTCGCGGAACTCGCGGACCGCCACTGCACCGTCCGCGTGATGGGCTCCACGGCCCTGTCCCTGGCCCAGGTGGCGGCGGGCCGGGCCACCGCGGCGGCGATCGGCGAGTTCCACCACGTCGACGGTCTGCCGGCCCTACTGATCGCGCAGGAGGCGGGCGCGGTCGCGCTGCCCGAACTCCCCTCCTACGACGAGCCGTTGCTGCTGGCGGCGCCCGGCGCGGCCGAGGAGGCGGCACAGATCTGGCACAGATCGCGGCGGACGGCCCACCGGCCCCGCTGATCGCACCCCACGGGCGGGCGGCGGCTCCTCGCGCGCCGCGCCCGGAACACTCCTACCGTTGAAGGAGCCAACTCGGCGTCGTCAGCGCATTAGGAGGCCATTCGGCATGTCCACAGCATCCGACACCCCGGTCCTGGACACCCTCGCGGCCATGACGGTCGACTCTCTCGAGCGATGCGGTCTGCCCCCGGACACCCTCATCCTGACCCGTATCGCCGCGCTCGCCGCGTCGGACGCGCCCCCCATCTCCTACCTCGCCCACATCGACCCGGCCCTCAGGGCGAACCTGACCGCCGCCCAGTTGCAGGACGTGCTGGTCGCCGTCGCCCCCATCGTGGGCACGGCCCGCGTGATGACGGCAGCGGGCAACATCACCGCGGCGCTCGGCATCGCGATCGCGGTGGCCGACGCCGACCTCGAGGCCGAGGCGGAAGCGAACGGCTGAGAGGAACCCGAGAAGGGTCTTGAGAAGGGCCCTGAGAGGGGACCCGAGGAGGGACCTGAGAGGGACACCCCGGCAGTCACCGCGGGAGGTGACTGCCGGGGGTCAGGCCGCGCCCATCGCCGAGGCGTGTCCCTGCGCGTCGTCGAGGAGGAAGGTGTCGTCCTCCCCGAAGTCCGGGGCCTGGAAGGGGTTGGTCGTCGGAGGCGGCAGCGCTGTGGGAGAAGAGCGCGGCGCCCCTTCGAGGGCGGAGAACAGCGAGGTCAGATCGATGAGAGGGCTCCGTTTCGGTACGGGTCCGTGATCGGACCCGGTATGCCGTGACCGGCCACGGCCGGTTCTACAGCTTGGTCATCTTGGCGTACGGGCTCAGGATCCGTTCCTGCGCCGAGCCGAAATCGACGAGTGCCGCGATTCCGTCCTCGATGCCGATGACCCGGCCGAGGCCGTACATGTCGTGTGTGACCTGGTCGCCCACGGCGAAGTGCTTGGGTGCCGGGGCGGCCGGGGCCTTGAAGGGGCTCGTAGGCAGATGACGCTTCGGTGCAGCAGGCTTAGTCATTGCCCCCAGTATGCGCCTGCGGGCGCTCCCTTCGCTGCGGCCGTCCACGGCGGATCTCCGCCGAGGCCCCGGACGGCCACCTCCACCAGGGCGGTACCGGTTGTCGCCGGACAGCGTGGAGCGACGACAACCGGGTGGCACGGGCCCCTGTCCGCCCCATGCCGGCCCCGTGCGGCTCGCGGCTCTTGGCCGAACCGTCGTGCCTCGACGGGACGCGGGTTCGGTGCGGCCCGCTCCTTCGCCGGGTGCCACGTCTTTCGGCGTTCCACACCCGGGAACGGCGCGTCATCCGCCGCCGCCCTCGAATTCGGCCTCGGCCAGCGCCAGCATGTGCGCGGCCGTCAGGGCGTTGCGTGGATCGGAGGCCGTGGTCAGCAGCCAGGCCGCCGCCGCCATCGACTCGCCGGGCGGGATGACCAGCAGCTCCCGGCGGCCCACGGCGCCGCAGTCCAGGGCGATGGCGTGCGCCTCGGCGTCGACGGCCGACAGGGCCACCTCGATTGTCCGGCCGGGCGCTCTGACCGTACGCGGGGCGTCGGGCCAGGCGACGGCGTCCACGGTGACGCGGGTGACGGTGCCGAGGCCGGGGTGCAGCGAGCCGAGCAGTGCGGGCAGCTCCAGTTCGAGCAGGTCGCAGCGCGGCCACCAGGCCCCGTCGAGCGGGCCGCGGCCGCCCCCCGGGGTGAGGGCCAGCCGGGCCACGGGCATCCGGTAGGTGCGCGCTCCGTCCGGGGATGCACCCTCGGCCGACGCTCCGGTGACGTCCGTCATGCGATCCCGTCCTGGGCGGCCCGCGGGCCGCCGGTCTCCGTCGCTCGCCGGGAACGGCACCGCCGTGGTCGCGCTGCGCGAGATGCTCTCGGTGGAACCAGCGTACGTCGGGCGGAGCGGGCTGTGCCGTCCCGAAGCGACTACGGAGGCGCGAGGGCCGCACGGGGCCTGAGAGGGGTCTCGAGGGGCCTCAGGGGTCTCAACGGCCTCACGAGCCCTACGCCGGGCTCCCCGGGCCGCACCAGCCCTCACCCAGCCCCCGCCGAGGCCCCGCCGGGCCTCATCGGCCCGCCGGGCCCCCGCCGGGCCTCATCGGCCCTCACTGGTCCGAATAGCCGATGTCCCCGATCGTCCAGGCGCTCACGTCCTCCAGCGCGACGCGGTACATGCCTCCCGAGTCGGGGATGCCGAAGCTGCCCTGGAGGATGCGGGCGACGTGGAAGTGCAGGTGCGTGGGCCGAGGCCCGTCACCCTGCTCCGGCAGGCGGTCGCCGCCGCCCTGGCCCGGGGTGAACGCGCCGGCGAACCGCCCCAGGAGATCGGAGTCCCGCAGGACCTCGGCCACCCGTTCCTTCCACAGGGCTTCCGGGGCGAGCCGTCCCGTGATGACAGCTCCGGGAACCACCACGGTCAGGGACATCTGGCTGCTGTGCCGCGACTCCACCATCGCCGCGATCGCGACGAGCAGGTCGTCAGGGTGCGTCATACCGGAACAGCGTAGTCCGGCGACGGCCGCCGGTGTCGGCGCGCGGCGGGAACGAAGCCGTCACCAGCCCAGCACTCCCTCGTCGGCGCGCAGGACCCGGCTCGGCGTGACCGGGCGCGGCTCGTGGCAGGCGAAACCGAGCTGGGTCAGCGCCCGGCGCATCTCCCCCGCGGTGAAGTCGCGGCGGTTCTGCCTGGTGATCACTTCCCCCACCTGCATCACGGGGTAGACGTGGGGGCCGATGGTCACGGACAGGCCGGAGAGGGGTTCGGGCGTGATGCCGCTCATCGTCTGCTCGACCTCGCTCTTGATCAGGTCGAAGGGGAATCGGGCGATGACACAGCGCATGGATGCCTCCACAGGCTCGGGGAGAGGAACACCGGAGGGCCGACCGCCCGACGGCGGTCAGCGGGGCAGAGCGAGGACGCCCAGGGCGTAGCCGTGCTCGTCGATCACGGGGGAGACGTCCAGGGTCCGGACCCGCATGGCGGCTTCCGCCTCGCCGAGTACGGCCATGGACGCGGTGAACGGTCCGCGGTCGAGCGGGATGTCCCGCAGCCGCGTCCGGTCGCTGTACCAGGAGCCGCCGCGGTGCGCGGCGAGCTGGGCCCGGGTGACCAGGCCCGCGCACCGGCCGTCCTCGTCCCGCAGGAGCAGGTGCGGGACGCGGGCGCCGATGAGTACGGACAGGGCCACGTCGACGGTCATGTGGTCGTCGACCTGGGGCCCGGGGGCGTACAGCATGGCGTCACGGGCGGTCAGGCCCGTGCCGTCGGTGGTCCCGGCCTGCCGTGCGCGGGGCGGATGCGGCGTCAAGGGCTTCTCCTCTTCGTCGGTGCGGGCAGGACGGGCGAGGGTCGCCCCCGGGGCATGTCGTCCCTGGGCTGTCGGGGTGTGCCGGCCCCGGGTTACGGGGTGTCCCTCGGGGTGGAGCGGCGGGGCCGGGCGGCGGGCCGCCCGTTCCCGTTCCCGCCGCGGCCGGCGGCCCGTGCCCTGCGGCTGCGGCCGGCGGCTCCCGAGCGGTCGCGCCGTTCGGACGGCGCGGCGGCGGGCGCGGGGATGGTGACGGGCACCCCGGACGGAGCCTGGGCGCCTGTGATGCGGTGCAGTTCGGCCTCGCCGGGGCGGACCCGGGCGGTACGCGGCGTGATGCCGGCGTCGGCCATCAGCCGGTCCATCGAGCGACGCTGGTGCGGCAGGACGAGGGTGACGACGGTGCCCGACTCGCCGGCCCGGGCGGTACGGCCGCCGCGGTGCAGGTAGTCCTTGTGGTCGGCGGGCGGGTCGACGTTCACGACGAGGTCGAGGTTGTCGACGTGGATGCCGCGGGCGGCGACGTTGGTGGCCACCAGGACCGTGACGTGCCCGTCCTTGAACTGGGCGAGCGTCCGGTTGCGCTGCGGCTGGGACTTGCCGCCGTGCAGGGCCGAGGCCCGCACGCCGACGGACAGCAGGTGCTTGGCCAGCCGGTCCACCGCGTGCTTGGTGTCCAGGAACATGATCACTCGCCCGTCGCGGGCGGCGATCTCGGTCGCGGCGGCGTGCTTGTCGTCGTCGTGCACGTGCAGCAGGTGGTGCTCCATCGTGGTGACGGCACCCGCGGACGGGTCCACCGAGTGCACCACGGGGTCGTGGAGGTAGCGGCGGACCAGGAGGTCGATGTTGCGGTCCAGGGTGGCCGAGAACAGCAGCCGCTGGCCGTCGGGGCCGACCTGGTCGAGCAGTTCGGTGACCTGCGGCATGAAGCCCATGTCGGCCATCTGGTCGGCTTCGTCCAGGACGGTGACGGTGACCTGGTCCAGCCGGCAGTCGCCGCGCTCGATGAGGTCCTTCAGCCGGCCGGGGGTCGCCACGACGACCTCGGCGCCGCCGCGCAGCGCGCTCGCCTGGCGGCCGATCGACATGCCGCCGACCACGGTGGCGAGCCGCAGCCGCAGGGCGCGGGCGTACGGCGTGAGCGCGTCGGTGACCTGCTGCGCCAGTTCCCGGGTGGGTACGAGGACGAGCGCGAGCGGCTGCCGGGGCTGGGCCCGCTGCCCGTCGAGCCGGGCCAGTACGGGCAGGCCGAAGGCGAGGGTCTTTCCCGAGCCCGTGCGCCCGCGGCCCAGGACGTCCCGGCCGGCCAGCGCGTTCGGCAGCGTGGCCGCCTGGATCGGGAAGGGCACGGTGACGCCCTCGGCGCCGAGCGCGGCCAGCAGCCGTGCGGGCATGGCCAGTTCGGCGAACGTCTCGACCGCCGGCAGCGGCTCGGTGAGGGTGACCGGCGGGGCGAACTCCTGCCGGCGGGTGGTGGCGCGGGGCCGCTGGCCTCGCCCGGTGCCCGGACGAGGGCTCTGGCGGCCCGGCTCCGCTGCGCGGAAGCGGCTGCCGCGAGCGGAGCCTGCCGAGCGCGTGGAGCTTCGGTCGGTGCGGGAGCGGTCGGAGCCGCTACCGGTACGGCGGGTGCGGTTCATGGAGGAACCTTCCTCGATGCGGCGTATCGAGGAATTCCGTCCAGCGGCCGGAGGCCGCGCCAGGATTCACAAGAATGAGCCGAGGGAAAAGCGAAGGCCGAGCCTCACGGCGTACACGCGCCGGGGCTGGCAGAAATGCGGGAAACCCGGGAGACCCACGGGAAACCCAAGGGCCCGGGACACCCGAGGTGTCCGGGAAGTGTCCGGAAAAACAACGAGCTGGGGCCCGCACCCCTAGAGTGCGGGCCCCAGTCTCATGAAGTTCGCGTCAGCGTCAGGCGGGAACGATGTTCTCGGCCTGGGGGCCCTTCTGGCCCTGCGTGACGTCGAAGGTCACCTTCTGGCCTTCCTGAAGCTCGCGGAAGCCGGTGGTGGCGATGTTCGAGTAGTGGGCGAAGACGTCAGCGCCGCCGCCGTCCTGCTCGATGAAGCCGAAGCCCTTTTCCGCGTTGAACCACTTCACGGTGCCAGATGCCATATTGAATCTCCCTTGGGGGGCAGTGCCGGACTCCGCACTTTGCGGATCCGAGTCGCCGCGATGATCACCCCTCCGGAAAGATCCGGAAAGCTCTGCAAAGAAAACAAATCTCTGGCAACCAAAACTGCAACTGCTATCACGCTAACACAGGTCGGGTGGAAGCCCCCATGTCTTTTTGCGGCCGGCCGGGAATTCTCGGCCGGCTGGAGCCTGTATTTCTGTACCGGCCGGACTAGGTATCCGCGCCGTGTCCGTCCAGGATCCGGCGCATGTCCCGGTTCAGACGGAGGGCGTCGTCGAGCTGGTCCTCGAGGGAGACGATGCGGCACGCGGCCTCGATGGGGGTGCCCTGGTCGACGAGTTCACGGGCGCGGGCGGCGATCCGCAACTGGCGGCGCGAGTACCGGCGGTGGCCGCCCTCCGAGCGCAGGGGGGTGATCAACTCGGCTTCGCCTACGGCCCGGAGGAAGGCGGGGGTGGTGCCGAGAATGTCGGCGGCCCGCCCCATGGTGTAGGCGGGGTAGTCGTCGTCGTCGAGGTTCCCGGCGACAGGGACGTTCTCAGCGGGCATAGCACCTTCGATTCGGGGGCGTGCCCCAACCCTATCTCCGCCGGGCACGGAGATGTGGTCTCGCCGTGACAGACTTTTCTCCCGCTGCGCGGGCCGGGCCCGACCGGTCACGATCATGTTTTTTCCCGGCGGGAAACCCTATCGGGGTACAGCCGGGAAACCCCATCGGGGTACAGGGGTCGGCACACGGGACGGCGGCGGACGCGCCGGGAGCCGTCAGCCGGGTTCGGCGGGAGCCGTCAGCCGGGTTCGTCGGTGTGTGTGCGCCGGGCCTGGGAGCGGCTGGTGTCCAGCCAGGGCGAGGGCGCGGCCGGGTCGTCGGCGGCGCCGCGGGTGTCGACCGTCAGGTGGAGCAGGGTGCCGCGGCCGTCCGGGCCCGTGGGATAGCTGCGCGGCTCGTCACAGGGGAACACCTGGCGCAGGACGAGGGCGACCCGCCGGGCGGCTTCGGGGTCCGCCGCGATGATGCGTACCTCGGCGAGGCCGTCGTCCGTGGGCGGGGTCACCCGGACCTCGGGGAAACTGTCGACGCTGTCGACGTCGTCGGAGCGGCCGGAACTCGTCGCGTGCGTAAACGTCACTGCGTACTCCTCTGCCGCCGCCCCCGATACGTCCACCGTACTCCCGAGCCGACCCGGCCGACCGGGCCGGACGCGTGCGCCGGAGTACGGTGAAGGTGCCGAGGGCTCTTCGCGCGCCCGCTCCCACGCGGTGCCGTTCTCGGCGAACGTCGACGCCGGGCCGGTCCTGTCCGGACCCGGGGCAGGACTCGCCTCATGACCGTGAACGTGCCCGGCCGGAGGGGCCCGCAGGGGCCGTCGCCCCTGGAGGGGGAGCGCATCCGCCCGCTGTCGCGCTGGCAGATCGAGGACCGGCTGGAGGAACTCGGCGACCTGTACGCGGAGACCGCCGGAGGCGATCCACGGGCCTGGAACCACGACCGCGAGCAGTTCCTGCGCCGGCTCGCCGGCGAGGTGCAGCGACCGGGCTTCGCCCTGCTGATCGCGGAGCGGAGCGTGTTCGAGGAACGGGCCGGCCACGGCGAAGGGGTCGTGGGCCGCGTGGTCGGCGTGGGAAGCCGCGGGGAAGGCGTCGTACTGGCGGGATGCGCCTACGGTTTCCCGGTCCGGGCGCACGGGCCGTGGTGGCGAGGCCTGGACGGGTATCTCCCGAGGGAGCTGCTTCCGCTCGCCGCCTCCGGGAGGCTCTTCGCGATCTCCGGGCTCGTGGTCCACTCCCGGGTACGCACCCAGAACCAGGGCCGTGACTGGAACCTCGCCCGGCGCCTGCAACGGCGGCTGCTCGCCGACCACACCGCCGGACTCGCCGACCACACCGCCGGACTCGCCGACCACACCGCCGGACTCGCCGGCCACACAGCCGACGGCCTCGCCGACCACGCCAAGGACGACCACGCCACGGCCGGATGCGCCGACGATCCCGCCGTGCTCGGTGTCACGCTGGTGGACCGTGGCGACGCGACGACCCTTCGGGCCCTGCGGTCCTGGGGCTGGCGGCCCGTCGCCCCAGGCGCCCCGGACACACCTTTCTCGGCACCCTGCCGCGCCCTGATCCTCGGGCCGTGACGGCGCCCGGCATCCTCGGGCCGTGACGGCGCTCGGCATCCTCGGGCCGTGACGGCGCCCGGCATCCTCGGGCCGTGACGGCGCTCGGCCGCGTCCGGTGTGCGCGGCCGGCTCACGCGTCCGGCAGCCGCGGTCCGCTCAGGCGCGGCCCTTCGCCGCGTCGTAGTCCTCCCGCGCCTTCTCCACCTGGTCCATGTCCTCCCGCGCCGAACTACTTCACCCGCGCCGCCGAGGCGTACCAGGAAGCGGCAGCGCAATTGCGCGACGGCACCGCCGGTCACTGAACCCGGCGGCCCAGGTTCCGCCCGGACATGGCTCCCCCGCTTCATTGCTGCCGTGCCGTCCGTTCCGCGTGCGCCTGTTCCGCGTGGCCACGCCTCGCCCGCGGCGGTCAGGATCGTCCCCTCCTCGCGGATGCTCCGGGCGTGCAGGTGGTCATCGGTGAGGTTCTGCATGAGCCAGGACGGCACTGTCCATAGCTGTCCGCCCACGCGTGTCGGTGCCGTCTTCGGCATTCGTCCTGGCGTGACACTGATCTCCGATGGGGACGTCATGAGTGGTGGCAGCGCTTGGACCGGGGCGGCGATCGCGGCCGTCACCGCGGGCTACGCGCTGTTCTCCCGCCGTCTGGCCTCGACGCCAGTCTCGGCGCCGATGGTGTTCACCGGCTTCGGGGTGGCGATCGGTCCGATCGGTCTGGACGTTCTCGACCTGGGGCACGATGCCGGCCGGGTGCTGGCGTTGGTCGAGGCCGCGCTGACGCTCCTGCTCTTCACCGACGCGATGACCGTGCGGCGAAGGGACCTTCGCACGGGCGGCTTCCTGCCGCGGCGCCTGCTGGCCGTCGGCCTGCCGCTGAGCATCGGAGCGGGCTGGCTGCTGGCCTGGCCCCTCTTTCCGGGGCTGACGCTGTGGGAGCTCGCGTTGCTCGGCGCGATCCTCGCCCCCACCGACGCGGCACTCGGCAAGGTCGCCAGTTTCAGCCCCCGGGTCCCGCCCCTCGTGCGCCACGGGCTCAACGTGGAGAGCGGCCTGAACGACGGTCTGGTACTGCCGTTCTTCATCCTGTTCCTCGCCGCCGTCCCGGGCACGGTCACCTCCGAGGAGGGCGCGGCCGGCGTGTTCTGGCGGGCACTGGTGCTCAGCACCGTGCTCGGCCTGGCCCTCGGGGGCCTCGGCGGACGGCTGTTGACCGTCGCGAGAGCCCGTGGCTGGGCGACGGACGAATGGCAGCAGATCGTCGTCCTGGCGGTGGCCTTCTGTGTCTACAGCGTGGCAACGGCCGTGGACGGAAGCGGCTTCATCGCCGCCTGGACGGGGGGCTTCGCCTTCGGCCTCGCACTGCGCAAGGGTGAGCCGGCGGGCCCGAGGCCGACCAAGGCGCACACCGCCGACCTGGCCGACTACCTGGGCGGATTGCTCGGCACACTGAGCTTCCTGGTCTTCGGCGCGGTCCTGCTCGGCCCGGCGCTCGAGCACCTGGACTGGCGGATCGTCACGTACGCGGTGCTCAGCCTGACCGTGGTCAGAATGCTTCCGGTGGCCCTCGCGCTGACCGGCGCCGGCCTGCGGCCGCCCACCGTGGCCTACGTCGGCTGGTTCGGCCCCCGTGGCCTGGCCTCCGTCGTCTTCGGCCTCCTTCTGGTGGAGGAACACGTGCCCGGGATCGGGCTGCTGGGCCGGGTCATCGCGGTCACCATCGGCCTCAGTGTCCTGTTGCACGGGATGTCGGCCTCGTTCCTCGCCGGCCGCTACGGCGACTGGTACGACGCCGCGCTCGCCGCGACCCCCGGTCTGCGGGAGGCCGAGGCGCCCGCACCCGGTTCCCGGAAGCGGGAGAGCGGTCCGCGACGCCTGCGCTGAGCGTGAGGGGAGCACGAGGGGACCCGCGGGACGGCATGTCACTGCCAAGGGTTAAGGTCCGGCCTGCGTGTCTCATGAGACGGTGCGGCTCCCGTCCGTCCCGGTCGACCCGGACACCACCCGGTTCACGGTCACCGACGCCCCGGGCACCGCCGGACAGTTCACGTACATCCTGTCGTACGAGGGTGACGCCACCCACCAGCCGACGACCGCCGGCATGGGCCTGGTGGTCTCCCTGTACGCCCCGGTCCTGACGCTGAAGGCCCCGGCGACCGCGACCCGAGGGGCCGCCCTGTCCTTCGGCGGCAAGCTCGGTGACGCCCCGTACGGCAGCGGCCAGACGGTCACCGTCTCCCGCACGGACGCCGCCCACACCACGACGCCGGTGAAGTGGACCGCGCCCGTGGCCGCCGACGGCACGATCACCGTGAAGGACACGCCGTCCATCGGCGGCGCCAACACCTACACGGTCAGCTACCCGGGCGACGCCTCCCACCGGGCGGCCACCACCTCCGCGATCGTCCAGGTGTCCCGCGCGGCGACGGCCATGTCCGTCACCACCAACGCGACCTCGTACACGTACGGCGCGACGGCCACCGTCACCGCGCACCTCGGCACGACGTACAACAGCCGTACGGTCTCGATCTACGCCACGCCCTACGGTGGTACGAAGACGCTGGTCAAGACGGGGACCGTGGACGCCAAGGGCAACCTGACGGCCACGTACAAGGTCAACCGCAGGACGACCTTCACGGCGTCCTTCGCGGGCGACCACCGCTACGCGCCGGCGGCGGTCACCCGTGCCGTCAACGCCTATGCGAAGGTCGCGACGACGCTCGGTGGCTACTACACCAGCACCACGTACAGCGGCCTCACCTACCGCGTCTACCACCGCACGGTGAAGCCGACGGTGACCGCGACCGTGACGCCGAACAAGGCGGGTCAGTGCCAGCGCTTCCAGGTCCAGCAGTACTACAGCGGAGCCTGGCACACGCTCACCACGTCGGGCTGCTTCACCCTGGCCTCGAACAGCACCGCGAAGACCCAGCTGACCCTCACCAACGCGCTCAACCAGAAGTTCCGGGTCCGCTCCCAGTACGAGCGCGGCACGCAGGACACCTCCAACCTGAGCACGTGGAGCGGCTGGCTCTACTTCACGGTCAGGACCTGAGGTCCCAGTACGAGGCCCCAGTACGAGGCCCTGTACGAGGCACCGCACGAGGCCCCCGCCGGGAGATCGGCGGGGGCCTCGTGGCTGTGTCGTGCGGGCCGCCGGGGCGGCTACCAGGAGAGTGCGTCCGCGGCGTTGTCCTGCCAGTAGGTGACGACGGCGGCGCTGTTGAAGAAGACACCGCCGTTCGGCAGCTTCAGGGTCTTCTCCGTGCCGGTCGCGCCGCCGTTCTTGTCGGCGAGGAACACGCCCAGGGTCTTCGTGGTGCTGCCGCCTTCGCCGTCGGGGGAGTAGGTCGTGATGCCCGCGTACGCGGACTGGCCCGGCTTGAGCGTCAGCACGGCCTGCGGCGTGGTCTCCTCGGCCCACGGCAGCGGGGCCTGGGCGTCGGCGCCGGCCCTCAGGAAGGGGGCGCTGTAGGCGTAGCACGGCTTGGTGCCGGTGTTGGTGGCCTTGAGCAGCAGGTGGTTGATCGGGCGGGACACCTCGGAGACCGTCAGCTCGGTGTTCGCCGTGGTGCAGGTGACGACCGAGGACGCCTTCGTGGTGGCGGCGGAGGCGGTCGCCCCGGCGGCCTGGAAGCCGACGAGCGCGAGGGCGGCGACGACCATGGAGGAGGCGGCCGTGCGGGAGGCGAGACGGGTGCTGCTACGCATGAAGGGACTGCTTTCTCTGAACATCAGGAAGATGATCTTCCAGTTGTGAACTGTGTCGGTCGGTCTTGTCCTGGTCGTGCCGCACGGTCCTGGTCGTGCTGCACGGGTGCGTGGGCGCGCCGGAAGTGCGGGCCGTGACAGCGGAGTCGAGCGGGCCGATCACCGTGTCCGGCGAGGCGCCGTGCTTGGATGGCCCAAGCCTGTGCCATGCGGCGTCCCCTCCGCCATTCCATCCGGAGTTTCGGGACGCCGGGATGCGCGTACCGGCTCTGACCTGGGGAAACGTGACCTTCTCGGGATGTCGAACGGAATGGGGGACCGGTGGGGACGGCTGAGGAGATCGCTGAATTCGCGGCGCTGCTGCGTGAGTTGAAGCAGCGGTCCGGGCTGAGTTACGAGGCTCTGGCGAAGCGGGCGCACATGAGCACCTCGACGCTGCACCGGTACTGCAAGGGGGAAGGAGTACCGGCCGACAACGCGGCCCTCTCCCGCTTCGCCCGGGTGTGCAGGGCGACTCCCGAGGAACTGACCGAGTTACACCGGCGCTGGGTCCTGGCGGACGCGGCGCGGGAACGAGTCCGGCGGGCCGCGGCGGACGCGGGACCGGACTCCGCGGACCGGGCCGGAGCGTCCGCCTCCGGCTCGGGCCCGGAACCACGCTCCGCGCAGGCCCGCATGAGCGAGCCCGGGGACGGAGACCCTCCCGGATCCGTCGCCGAACCGTCGCCGGAGACGGCCGCACCCGCCCGCCGTACGCCGATGCTCCTGCGGACCGCCCGCAGGCGGTGGGCCCTGATCGCCGCGAGCACCGCCGTCGTCGTCGCCGTGACCACCGCGATCACGGTCGACCTGAAGGGCGGGGGGACGGACCCGGCGGAGAACGGCCGGCCGGCCGGCACCGTGACCTCCGCCGGACGACAGCCCTCCGCCTCCTCCACGACGCACCCATCGGCGTCCGTGTCCCCCTCCGCGCGCCCGAGCGGCTCCCCGGCCCCGGCCCCCGGGACGCCCGACGCCAAGCCGTCGGCAGGCAGCGCCGACACGGGCCGCGCCCAGGACGCCGATGAGGTCCCGCTGACGGTGACCACCCGCACCTATGCCTGGGAGGACCCGCAGTGCGAGGGGAAGTACCTGATCGACCGGCCTCCCGGCGAAGTCTCGCCGCCGGTGATGGGGCAGGACCTGCCGGGCTGGGTGACGTCGCACGGCGCCGTCGCCGCCGACGGGCAGCGGGTGGCGTTGACCGTTCAGGGCACCGGGGACGACACCGTCGTCATCGAGTCCCTGCACGTCCGGGTGGTCGACTCGAACGTGCCCCCGGCCTGGAACGCCTACCTGGGGTCGTCGGGCTGCGGCGGAGGCGTGGAGACGAGGTCGTTCGTCACGGACCTCGACGCCGGTCACCCCGCCGTCGTGCCGAGGGCCGGCCAGCGCGGTGTCCCCTACAAGGTCAGCCGGTCCGATCCCGAGGTGCTGTACATCACCGCCCATGCCAGTGCCCACGATGTGACCTGGTACGTGGAGCTGCTGTGGTCGAGCGGCGGCCGGCAGGGAACCATACGGATCGACGACCACGGAATTCCGTTCCGCACCAGCGGCAGCCGGGGCCGTCCCGTCTACGAGCACCTGCTCGGCGGCACCGAATGGTTCCGTGTGTCGGAGAACTGATCTCCCGATCGGGCTGGACGACTCAGGACCGTGACTCAGGACCGCGACTCAGAAGGCGGACCGCTTCTCAGCGCAGCGCGCTCTTCTGCTGCCACTCGGTCCACGAGAGGTTCCACGCGCCGAAGCCGTTCCCGGGCGCGACCACGCCCTTGGTGTCCTTGCCGGTGATCTCGAACGGGTCGCCCGGCCGCACCTGCGCATAGAACCAGGCCGCGTTCGCGTCGCTCATTCCTATGCATCCGGAACTCTGGTTGGCGTTGCCGAAGTAGCGGGCGTTCCACGGGGCGGCGTGCGTGTACATGCCCGACCAGGTCAGTCGCATCGAGTAGTCGACCATCTTGTCGTAGGCGTTGCCCAGGCCCACCGTCTCGGAGTTCATGTTGATCGTGCCCTCCTTGGCCATGAGCACGGCGGTTCCGCGCCAGGAGCGCTTGTCACCGCCGGGCGTGCCGCCGGAGACCGGTATGCGCCGGACCGTCTCGCCGTCACGTACGAGCGTGAGGTGGTGGCTGTCGAGGTCGACCTTGACGATCTGCTGGGCGCCGATGGTGAAGGTGCTCGTGTAGTCGCGTACGAACCAGCCGCCGTCCGCGCCCGAGTCGGTGCCGTTCAACTCGGCGTTCAGCGTGACCTTGGTTCCGGGCTTCCAGTACTCCTTGGGCCGCCAGTCCACCCGGTCCCTGCCCGAGTAGTCGGTTATCCAGCCCCAGGAGCCCTCGGTGTTGTTCGAGGTGGTGATCCGCAGCTGCTTCTCGACCTCGGCCCGGTTCTTCACCGGGTTGTCGAAGACCAGGGAGATCGGCTGGGCGATGCCGACGGTGGCGTCGGTGCCCGGTCGCCAGTCGACCTTGTTGACCTTGTCCGCCGGAGCCGTGGTGAAGGCGGCCTTGGCGCTGCCGGAGGTTCCGCCCTCGGTCCGGGTCGCCGCCGTCACCGTGTACGCCGCGCCCGGTGCGGCCTTGCGGTCGGAGACCCACGACCGGCCGTCGGCGGCGACCTTGCCGGCGAGCTTGTGGCCCTCGGCGTCGGCGACGGTCACCGAGGTGAGCCTGCCGCCCGTGGCCGTGACCCGCACGGGCTTGCCCGCCGGGACCTGTTCTCCCGTCGGCGTGACGGTGACCTCGACCGGGCGGTCGTCGGCGCCCGGCGTCCCCTCGGTGTCCCGGGTGGCGGAGGAGGCGCCCGACGAGCAGGCGGCGAGCGGCGCCAGCAGGGCGGCCATGGCGGCGGCCACGACGGCGGCCCGGACCCGGGCATGGGCGAGTACGCGTGTGCGGGGCAACAGGACCTCCGGGAGGGACGAGAACGGGGTGGGCGAGTAGCCGATGTCGTGACTGTAGAGCCGGAAAACCCGAGGTCAGCCGCTATGGAGCAATGTGACGGCGACTGGTGAGGAACGGTCATGGTCCGGTCACATTCGCCGCGCGGAGCGGTCATGGTCCGCTGTGAGCATCCTTTGCGTCCCCGCGACAGGCCCGGGGAGAAGGAGAGGTTCAGACTGTGTCAGCGCTGCTCGTGCCGCCCAGCCGCGTGCCCCAGGCACGGAACCGGGGCGTGGCCCTGCGAACCATCCCCGCGGAGACCTACCGCGCCTTTCTCGCGTCCCCCGACGGCGCCGCCCTCGGCGCCGGATTCCTGCAGTGCCCGTCCTGGGCCGACGTCAAGGAGGGCTGGCGCGCCCAACTGCTCGGCTGGGGCCCGGATCCGGAGGCAGACGAACTGACCGGCGTGGCCCTGGTGCTGCTGCGGCAGTTCCCCGGCACCCGCAAGTACTTCGCCTACCTTCCCGAAGGGCCCGTCGCCGACTGGAACGACCCCGACGTCGACGGCTGGCTCGGTCTGTTGCTGGAACACCTGCGCCGCGCGGGCGCGTTCGCCGTGCGCATCGGCCCGTCGCCCGCCTACCGACGCTGGGACGCCGCGCTGCTCAAGCCGCTCACCGGACCGGGCCGGCGCCTGGGCGACGTCCTCGCCAGTGAGGTCGACCCGCTCGGCACCGCAGTCGCCGAGCGGCTGCGGGCCCGCGGCTGGCGCCGCTGCGGTGGTGACGGGACCGGAGCGGACGGGGACGGGGACGCCCAGCCCCGGCACGTCTTCCAGGTGCCGCTCGCCGGACGCACCACGGAGGATCTGTGGTCCGGGCTCAACCAGGAGTGGCGCCGCAATGTGCGCCGGGCCCGGAAGGAGGGCGTGGAGGTGGTGGTGGGCAGTGCGGCGGAACTCCCCGAGTTCCACCGGCTGCTCGGCATCACCGAGCGACGCGACGGTTTCCGGCTCGGCCGCTCGCTCGCCTACTACGAGCGTCAGTACGCGGCGCTCAACGCCGAGGAACCGGGTCGGATGAAGCTGTACCTCGCCCGTCACGGAGGAGAGATCCTGGCCGCCCACACGTTGATCACGGTGGGCCGCAGGGCCTGGTACCAGACCGGCGCCTCGGCCGACCACCGTCGCGAGGTCCGGCCCTCCAACGCCCTGCAGTGGCGGATGCTGCTGGACGCCCACGCCATGGGCGCCGACGTCTACGACATGCGCGGGGTACCCTCCACACTCGATCCTGAGGAACGTGCGTACGGACTGCTGCGGTGGAAGCTCGGCACCGGAGGACAGGTCGTCGAGACGTTGGGGGAATGGGAGAGACCATTGGGCGGCAGCGCCAACCACGCGCTCTACCGCGCCTTCCAGGCGTACCTGAACCGCCGATGACCCATACGACACCGGCCGGCACGGACAGCGCGGAAGCGACGAAGGCGGCCTCCACGGCACGCAGCAGTACGGCCCGCGGCAGTGCCGTCATGGCCACCGGATCCATCGTCTCCCGGGCCACCGGGTTCGCCCGGTCCGCCGTGGTCGCGGCAGCGCTGGGCACCATCGGGCCGACCGCCGACGGCTACGCGGTCGGCAACGCCCTTCCCACCATCGTCTACATGCTGCTCCTCGGCGGCGCGCTGAACGCCGTCTTCGTGCCCGAACTGGTCAAGGCCGCCAAGGAGCACGACGACGGGGGCGCCGCGTACACCGACCGTCTCGTCACCGTCTGCGTCGTCGCCCTGCTGGCGATCACCGCGAGCGCGGTATGGGCGGCTCCCGCGATCGTCGACGCGTACACCGACTACACCGGCCCGCAGGCCGCCATGACCACCGCGCTCGCCCGCTACTGCCTGCCCCAGATCTTCTTCCTCGGACTGTTCACGCTGCTCGGACAAGTACTCAACGCACGGGGCCGGTTCGGCGCGATGATGTGGGCGCCGGTGCTCAACAACCTCGTCGTCATGACCGTCTTCGGCCTGTACCTGGCGCTGGCCATGGGCGGCGGCGACACGCTCACCGCGACCGAGACCGCCGTGCTCGGCTGGGGCACGACCGCCGGTATCGCCGTCCAGGCACTCGCCCTCGTCCCCGCGCTGCGCGCGGCCCGCTTCCACTGGCGGCCCCGCTTCGACTGGCGCGGCAGCGGACTGACCCGCCCCCTGCGCGCGGCCGGCTGGCTGGTCCTGCTGGTCCTGGCGAACCAGGCCGCCTACTGGGTCACCACCCGGCTGGCCACCACCGCGGGCCTCGACGGCGGCCCCGGATACGGCGCGTACAACAACGCCTATGCCCTGTGGGTCGTACCGCACGGCATCATCACGGTCTCCGTGGTGACCGCGCTGATGCCCCGGATGAGCGCGTCCGCCGCCGACGGGGACACCGACGCCGTGCGGCGCGACGTCTCCCACGCCCTGCGCGTCTGCGCGTCCGCCGTCGTCCCCGCCGCCTGCGCGCTGTTCGCCCTCGCCCAGCCGGTGATGGCCCTCGTCTTCGGGTACGGCAGGACCGGCGCCGACGACACGGCCGCCATGGCCGGGATCCTGATGGCCTTCGCGCCGGGACTCGTCGCCCTGTCAGGCCAGTACGTCCTGTCCCGCGCCTTCTACGCGCTCTCCGACACCCGTACGCCGTTCCTGCTCAACCTCGTGATCGTCGCCCTCAACGCGGGACTGTCCCTGGCCGCCGCACACCTGCTGCCGGCCCGCTGGGCCGTGACGGGCATGGCGGCGGCGTACTCCCTGGCACTGTGCGCCGGCTGGGCGCTGACCGGGCTGGTGCTGAGCCGCCGGCTCGCCGTCGCCCGCCCCCTGCGCTCGTCCGCCGTCGGCGCGCACGCGCGGCTGCTGCTCGCCGCCGTCCCCGCCACCGCCCTTGGCCACCTCGCGGCCCTGGGCGCGGCACGGGCGGGGGCCCTGGCCGCCGCAACTGCCGGCGCGGCCGTCGTCGTCCTCACCTTCGCCCTGCTCACCCGTCCGCTGCGACTCGCCGAACTCGACGCGCTGCTCTCCGGCGTACGCCGGCGACGGACCCGGACCCGGACCTGACCTGACCATCACCGAGGGAGAACTGCCGATGCCCCGCGTGCTCCTCATCGAGGACGATCCCTCCGTACGCGAGGGGGTCGAACTCGGTCTGCGCCGCCGCGGCCACGAGGTACGGGCGGCCGCGACCGGCGAGGCCGGCCTCGCCGCGCTGGCCGAATTCCGCCCCGACCTGCTGCTGCTGGACCTGATGCTGCCCGGAATGAACGGCGTACAGGTCTGCCGGCAGGTCCGCGACCACAGCCAGCTGCCGATCATCATGCTCACCGCGCGCGGCGACGACTTCGACGTGGTCATCGGCCTGGAAGCCGGTGCCGACGACTACATCGTCAAACCCGCCCGCCCCGAGGTGATCGAGGCCCGGATCCGTGCCGTACTGCGCCGCATCGACGACAGCGGATCGGGCCGCCCGGCCATCGAGGTCTACGGCGAACTCACCATCGACCGGGTCGGACTGACCGTCACCAAAGCCGGCCGGCCGCTCGCGCTCGCGCCCTCGGAGCTCAAGCTCCTGCTGCACCTCTCCGCCGCCCCCGAGCAGGTGTTCAGCAGGCAGCAACTCCTTGAACACGTCTGGGAGCACACCTTCCACGCCGACGCCCGACTGGTCGACGCATGCGTCGCCCGGCTGCGCGGCAAGATCGAGGACGAGGCCGGCAGCCCCCGCTACGTCCAGACACTGCGGGGCTTCGGCTACCGCTTCGGGCCGCTGTGACCACCGGCGAGCGGTCGCGGGGCAGGGCGTTCGGGCTGCGTACCCGGCTGCTGCTCGCCTTCCTGCTGGTCGCCGCCGTCAGCGCCGGCACGACGGCCGCGCTGACCTACCGCGAGGCCCGCAACGCGCTGCTGGAGACCGCCCAGGACACGGCGGTCTCCTCGTTCCGTGACCACGTCCAGCAGACGGGCTTCACCCTGCCCGTGCGGGAGGAGGGCCTGGAGGAAGTCCTGCGTGACATCGCCCGCAAGGGCAAGCCCCACCCCTGGGTGGTGTTCGCCGAGTACGGTTCGCTCCGCGCCTCCTCGGGCGAGAACCCCGTCTCCACCGTCATCACACCCGAACTGCGCCGCGCCGCGCGGGCCGACCCCCACGGCAGCTTCGAACGGGTCGTCAAGGACGGCGTTCCCTACCTGACGATGGCCATGCCCACCGTCTTCAAGGCAAGCCCGAACAGCGTGCTGCCCAGCGGACTCGTCCTGTACGCCGTCATGCGGCTGACCGATGAGCAGGTCAACGTCGACGCCCTCCTCATGGCCGGCCGGGACGGCGCCCTGCCCGGCCTCGCCGTCGCGCTGATACCCGGCCTGATCGCCGCGCGCAGCGTGCTGCGCCCGGTGCGGAAGCTGCGCGAGGCGGCCCTGAACATGGGCAGCGGCAGACTCGACACCAGGATTCCGGTGCGCGGCAGCGACGAACTGGCGGACCTGGCACGCACCTTCAACGCGTCGGCGGGCCAACTGGAGCGGTCCGTACGGGAACTGCGCGAGGCCGAGGAACGCGCGCGCCGCTTCGCCTCCGACGTCTCGCACGAACTGCGCACCCCCCTCGCCGGAATGCTCGCCGTCACAGAGGTCCTCGACGAGGACGCTGACGGCCTGGACGCCGACACCGCCCGGGCGGTCCGGCTGGTCAGCGCGGAGACCGGAAAGCTCGCCGTGCTCGTCGAGGACCTGATGGAGATCTCCCGCTTCGACGCCCGCGCGGCCGAGCTGAACGCCGACGAGGTCGACGTGGCCGAGGCCATCCGCAAGACCCTCCACAACCGGCACTGGACCGACGACCGGGTCCGCGTCGAACTCCCCGACGGCATCCGGGCCCGGCTCGACCCGCGCCGCTTCGACGTCGTGATCGCCAACCTCGTCGGCAACGCCCTGCGGCACGGCGGCGCGCCCGTCACGGTACGCCTGCGCACCGAGGCACGCTCCCCGGGCACGCCCGTGCTGATCACCGAGGTCGCGGACAGCGGACCCGGCATCCGCCCCGAATCGCTCCCGCACATCTTCGACCGCTTCTACAAGGCCGACGCCGCCCGCACCCGCTCGGCGGGCAGCGGCCTGGGACTGGCGATCACCCTGGAGAACGTGAAGCTGCACGGCGGCACGATCCGCGCGGGGAACCGCCCCGAAGGCGGTGCCGTCTTCACCGTCGAGATCCCCCTTCACGCGGATGAGGCCGGCGGATGAGGCGACGTGTGTCGGCTGTCGCCTGCGCCTTCGCGGCCGCCGTACCGCTGCTCAGCGGCTGCGGTATCCAGGAGACCGACGTCATCGAGGCGGGCGGCCCTGCCACCGTCCAGGCGTTCATCAACCGCGAGTACGACATGTTGCTCTTCTTCCGTACCCCCGACGGAGAGGTGATCCCCGTGTTCCGGGAGACCGTGTCCTCGCGCGGGTTCGGCGGCGCATACGTCGAGGCGGGCGCCGAAGACAGGGCGGGGACGGTGCCGACGGAGAAGGTCGTCATGGCGTTGCTCGGCGGTCCGGGGAAGGAAGACCGGGCCGCCGGCCTGGGCACCTCCCTTCCCACCGCCCGCCCCGGCGGGACCGTCGAGGTCGAGCCCTCCTCGGGCGGCAGGGTCACGATCCGCCTGCCCTTTGCCCTGGAGGGCCTGGACAGCACCGCTCTACGTCAGCTGACCTGCACGATCGCCTACAGCGAGGACGTCGACGGCCAGGTCGTCGTGCAGCTGACGGGACAGGACGGGGCATCGAACTCCGCCACCTGCGGCCTCGCCCCCGGCAGCACCGGGGACACACCCGCGGAGACGGAGACCGAGACGCCGTCCGGCACGACGGGCTGAGAACCAGGTCAGAGACGTCACCTGCGGAGAAAGAGGGATGGCGCAACGGCTCAACCCTGAAACCATCCCAGCCGTATGGACGTACAGGTACGGGGCAGTGCCTGGGATGCCGTCCCGGATCGGGACATGACTGCACAGGCCGATGGATGGATGCGAGTACGGGCCATATGGATGCAATCCACGATGATGTAGCGGAGTTCGCGTTGCTGCTGACGCGTCTGAAGGAGCGCACAGACCGCAGCTACGCGGCGCTGGCCCGCCGTCTGGGCATGAACGCCTCCACACTGCACCGCTACTGCGCCGGAGAGGCGGTTCCCCTGGACTTCACGGGGATCGAGCGGTTCGCCGCACTCTGCGGAGCCTCCCCCGAGGAACGCGTGGAGTTGCACCGCCGGTGGATCCTGGCAGTCGCGGCACGGAAGCGAACCCGCCCACCCGCTGCCCGGCGGGCACCGACGCCCCAAGACACCACGAGCACCGTGGCATCGGCCGCACCCGCGAGCCACAGCAGCCCCGCGGACGAGGCGCCCGAGCCGACCTCGCCGGCGGACGAGGTACCCGAGCTGACGTTGCCGGCGGACGAGGTGCCCGAGCCGATCTTGCCGGCCGAACCGCGCCCGGGGCCGACCTCGCCGGCCGACCGGCGGCACCACGCCGGGCGCCCGCGACGACGGCCCGTGCGATCGCTAGCACTGGCGGTCTCGCTCGCCGTCGCGCTCGCCGGCCTCACCACATCCGCTGCCGGACCCCCCTCCGGTGGCGGTGAGTCGTCGGCCTCCGCCGGCACCACACCGAAACCCTCGGCATCGGCCACGCACAACGGCGGCAGCCCGCAACCCGCTGCCGGACCCCCCTCCGGTGGCGGTGAGTCGTCGGCCTCCGCCGGCACCACACCGAAACCCTCGGCATCGGCCACGCACAACGGCGGCAGCC
>NZ_JBVJAB010000036.1:0-15362 GCF_055591025.1 Streptomyces sp. NPDC041784 | reverse complement strand
CCCGCGGGAGAACCGGGCGAGCGACGACACGGCCGCCCCGACGGCCCCGCTCACCTGGACGGCCAACTCCCACCTCTGGCGACCCGAATGCGACCACGACTACGTCATCGCCAAGCCACCGCAGCAGGTCCCGCCGCCGCCGGCCCCGCAGGACGCCGCGGCGTGGGCCGCGTCCCTGGGGGCGGTGCACGGGCGCACCACCCATCTGCGGATCTCGGTGCAGGGACGCGGCTCCGCCGCCGTCGTCCTGGAGGCACTGCATGTGCGCGTGGTCAACCGCACCACCCCCGCCGCCCGGGGCATCGCCTACTCCATGTACGAAGGCTGCGGCGCCATCCTCATCCCCCGCCACTTCTCCGTGAACCTCGACGCGCACCGACCCCTTGCCCGTTCGGTTCCCGGCAACGACCCGGACAGACCGGACCCCGCGGTCGACTTCCCCTATCAGGTGTCCCTGCAGGAGCCGGAGGTCCTGCTGCTCTCCGCGCGCACCGAGTCCTGCACCTGCGACTGGTACCTCGACCTCGACTGGTCCTCACAGGGCAAGACCGGCACGGTGCGCATCGACGACCACGGCCGCCCGTTCCGCACCACCGACATCAAGGGGCTGCCGCACTACTGGTACCGCAACCCCGCTGGCTGGGTCCCCATGACCACTGCCTACGACGAGGCGGAAACCGGCGACTGACGAAGCAACAGGCAAAACAGCGTTGCAGGCCGGAGCGGACGAGACCGTGGGCCGTGTGCCTGTCGGCCGGCCGTATCCGGTGGTCGGCCGACACGGCGAGCTCGTCTCCGCATCCCGGGAACTCCCTGTTTCCACAGGTCAACAGGGATGGGATGGACGAACCGCTTGGCCGGGCCGCCGGGGGCCCTCACGCGACCCTGCCCGTCGCCCGGCGGGCGCGATCACGCGCGCCCGCCGGCCGTTCCGGCGGATTCAGCACGTGGAGCTGCTGGAGATCTTTATCCCGTTGACGACGTACGCGTTGGCGAACACGGTCTGGGTGTTCGGCTCGAGGCAGATCGAGCCCCCGCTCTGGAGCCGCAGGTACACCACGTCGTCGTTCCGGGTGTTCAGGACCCCGTAGTGCGGCCGGGGCGTGACCGCCTGATAGCCGCTGGTGACGTCCTTGTACTTCGAGAGCGGCCTGCCCGCGATCAAGGCGTTGTTGTCCACGTAGAAGCAGACGTAGGGGTACGGGCAGCCCTGGGTGGGGGACTCCGCGTGGGCTGCGGATGCACCGGTCACGGACATGGCCGCGACGGCCACGCTCACGCCCGCGAAGCTTGCGACCTTCCGGATGACGGGCTTCATCAAACCTCCAAGAATCGGTAATTGTTCGTCGTGGTGCTGCCGGGCCATCGGCCGACTTCAGCCGGTGTTCAGCAGGCCATGTGGGCCTTCTGGCCGGCCGCCGGGAAGCGGTCCCGATCGAGGTCCGTCACTTCGACATGATGAAATCCAGGGCGAAACCGGGAGCGGTCGTCCAGTAGGTGACCCGCTGATAGTCGTTGGCGTACAACGTCTCGACGGGCATGGGGACATCGATCGGCTTGCCCGCGCTGCTGCCGGGCTTACGACCCTGGAGGCTGAGGGTGATGCTCTTCGCCTCGTACTCGTCCATGGGGCCGTTGACGAGCAGACCGGCATAGGCCTCCTCACCCGGAGCGAGGGTGACGGGCACCCCCGGGTGCGGGTCGCTCTCCTTGATGACGGGGGCTGTGGTCCGACCGTTGCCGAGCCGCACGAGAGGGTAGCGGTAGAGGTTGCACTTCTTGTCGCCGGCGTTCTGGACGGTGAGGAGGAGGTGCCTGGCGTCCTCGCTGTCCGCGGGCTCCTTCGTGGCGGACACCCCGAGGACCTCCTGGGAGCAGGTGGCGACGGTGCCCTTGTCGCCGCTGCCGCCCGAGCGGTGCGTCACCGCGTCATCGGCCTTCCCGCCGATCGTCAGCGGCCCGGTGGCGGAGGCCTGTGCCGACACACCACACCCGAGAGCCAGGACGAGACCCGCGGCCACGGCCGCACGGCGGCCCGTAAGGGACTTCACGTTCATATGCGTGTTCCTTTTCTGATCGGTATGAAGTCGCACGCGGCCGCGGCCCGGCACTGCGGATCGAGGTGCGTGCCGAGCGCCCGAAGAGATGGGTGTCCCAGTGGACGGGTGAGCCGGGGTGTCGTGGCGCTGCCGGGCGGTCGGCCGCTTCAGCCGGTGCGACAGCCGTAGCATCGGATGCCTCGCGGGCCTGGGACAACAGCCACCACCCATCCTGCAACGGTGGGGCGATCCCACCCCCGACAACCTGCGGAAACAACGAAGCCTGGGATGCCTGTCCGGGATGGGAGACCGCCTGAGGCAGGCGGCCGGACGCCCGGTGGACCCGACCCCCGTCACCTCGACCGGCCCGCGCGCCGCCGCACAAGCGGCGCCCGTTCGGGCGGCCCCCAGGAACGCTGAGCCGTTCGACGCGGGCCGACGTCCGGCGTGACTTCGAGGTTCGGCAGCACCCCGGGGATACCGGCCGAGCGCCGGGACGGATGCCGGCAGCTGTGGTCCTCGTCCACCCCCGGCGCACCCGCCGCCGAGCGGACTGCTGCCTCAGCGACCGCTGCCACGGTCGCGGCGGATGGAACGCCTCGTCCGCCCACCGGCGCGCGACCCGGACATCGCGCCTTTCATTCCGTCGGGCCGTCGGGTTGCTCGGCGTGGGGAAGCCAGATGGTGAACACGGTTCCGTTGCCGGGCCGACTGTCGGCGGTGACGGTTCCGCCGTGTTCCTCGACCAGCTGGCGGACGATGGACAGGCCCAGTCCGCTGCCGCCGGTGTGTCTGCTGAGCGCGATCGTGGTGGCACCGACCGGAGCCACGGGACGCCGGCCGCTGGCGCTGTTCCTGCACGGCCGCCACGACACGGCCCGGCGTGCCCCGCCGGCCGGTCCCGCCGGGACCGTGCTCGACAGGTTGGTGGTGCGGCCGCTGTCCCATTGGCTGGACTTGTCCGACGTTTTGCCGAGTAGTGGTCCGCCGCGGCGCTCACGGGGACGGATCCGCACACGATCACGGCCGTGCCCCGGTCCGGTGGCCCGGACCGGCTACCGTCTCGGTCCCGCGAAGGCGTAGGCCGCGGTGCCGGCGACCGCGAGGACCAGAGCCGTCCAGGTGCCCGCTGGCGTGCCGGGCGGCAGCAGCATCCAGGTCGCCACCCGCATCGGCGTACTCGTCGGGGGCGGGGCGAAGAACGAGAACGAGAGCCAGGCGAACGGCAGCGTCCATGCGTACTGGCCGCTCGAGAGCGCCGCGCCCAGGGCGACCAGTCCCATCAGGCCCGCGCTGTCCCGGACGACGAACGCGGTGGTGGCCATGGACTCGCCCATTGTCTGCACTGTCAGCAGCACCGTGCCGACGACCGCGCCGGCGAGCAGCACGTGCGCCGCTCTGCGGGGCACCCAGCGGATCGCGGCCGTCCGGTCCAGCGCGAGGTCCTGCCCGCTGAGCCCGATCGAGGCCGCCATCGCCCCCGTGGCGAGGACGAGCACGGGCGGCCGCGGATCACCGGACCCCTCGCCCCAGCCCCGGGCGAGTGCCCACACCGCCACCGCGCTGATCACCACCGCGGCGAGCGACACGGGTACCTGACGCGAGCGCGCGTACAGCGTCAGCCATCTCACCGGGACCCACCGCCTTTCAGAGCGTCGAACGCGTCGCCCTTGCAGGACAGCGCGGCGGCGCGCATCGCGTTGATCCGCGAGAGCTGCTCGGCCCGCGGAAGCGCCTTGAGTTCCTCCCACACCGGGCGGGTCTCGGCGTCGACCTCGCGGCGCAAACCAGCTGACAAGGTGCCGGGAAGCGGCCTGAGGTCCCCGAGGACCCATCCCACCGCGACGGTCTGCGCGAATTCATCTCCCCCGAAGCCGCTCCAGCCGACGGGGGTGCACCCTGGCACCATGCCTTTGGCGATCAGGGCCCAGGTCAGCTCCTCGCCCTTCGCGGCGGCGATGATGTCGTCGTCGAAGTCGAAGAGCACGGTCTTGCGGGACCACTGCGGCGTGGTGCCTTCCGGCAGTACGGCGGTGTTCTCCCGGACCGAGACCGGCGCCTGGCCGTCCAGGGCGCCGTGCAGCAGGCGCAGCGCCTCCTTACCGGGACCCGCGAGGTCGGCGAGTCGTGCCTGCTGCGTCTTCGTCACGCACACCGGGCCGTCGCACACCAGCTCCGCGGCGGCCTCGTCGACGACATACATCCGGCGCGGGTCGGAGGGGAGGACCAGCAGGGCGATCACCGCGCCCGCCAGGACGGGCGTCAGGGCGATCAGCCGGGCGCGCGGGGTCGCGGCGACCAGCAGTGCGAAGCCGGTCGCGGCCATGCCGAGCAGCCAGATCGTCTGCCCGACGTGCACGGAGGCCGAGAGCGTGACGAGCACATCGCGCACCTCCTGCACCGCCGGTGACAGCAGCGAGACCCGGTTCGGCTCCGTGAGCGGGATCCCCGTCGCCGTGGTCGTCTCCGTCCGGCCCAACGACATGTGCATGAGGGCCGTGAACACGAAGGCGCCCATGGCCAGCGCGGGCGGGGTGAGCACGGACGGCAGGGCCCGCCCGGCCCCCATGCCCAGCACGGCCCCCGCGACGAGAGACAGTGCCCCCACCAGCGAGATCGGCAGCCACCCGAGGTGCGTGTACTCGGTGTTGGCGAGCACTTGGACCCCACCCACGAGGACGAGGAGCGCGAAGGCCGAGGCCAGCGTGATCGCCGTCGTGCCCGCCAGCGTGGCCGCGCGGTGCCGGGCGGGCCGCGGTGTGCTCGTCAGCAGCTCGGACATCTTCGAGCGGTGGTCGCGCAGGCCCTGGAGCGCCCCGAGCCCCACGGTGAGCGGCCACAGGTAGAACAGCAGGGAGCGCGTCCACAGGGCCATGGACGTCCACTGGGCCGTCCACAGGGCGGTGCCCTTCCACCACGGGCCGCTCAGCAGGTACAGGAACCCCAGCGCGGTCGTCAGGACCACCGCCCCGGCCCAAGGGGCGACGGAGCGCCTCAGCTCGATGCGCAGGACACGGACGTTCACCAGGTGCCCCTTCCCTGCTCGGGGTTGAGCAGCAGCGCCGAGTAGCCGCGCTCCAGCGGGCTGTCGCCCACGTGCTCGGGGCCGCCCGCCGCGGCCAGCTCGTCCGGGGTGCCCTGGAAGACCAGCCGGCCCTCGGCGAAGAGCACCACGTCGGTGCAGGCGGCGGCGACGTCCTCCACCAGATGGGTGGAGACGAGCACGCAGGTGTCCATACCCAGCTCCTGCAGCAGCCCGCGGAAGCGCAGCCGCTGCGCCGGGTCCAGGCCGACCGTCGGTTCGTCCAGCAGCAGGATCGTCGGGTCGTTGACGATGGCCTGGGCGATGCCGACCCGCCGCACCATGCCGCCCGACAGGGCCTTCATCTTCTCGTCGGCGCGGTCCGCCAGACCCACCCGCTCCACGGCGCGCTGCACCGCCGCCGGGATGTCCGCCTTGGGCACCTCCTTCAGCCACGCCATGTACTCGACGAACTCGCGCACGGTGAAGCGCTTGTAGTAGCCGAACTCCTGCGGCAGGTAGCCGATCCGGCGCCGCAGCGCACGATGCTCGCCCAGGCCCCCCGCGGACTCGCCGAGCAGCTCCAGGGTGCCCTCGGCGGGGCGCAGTACGGTGGCCAGTGCCCGGATGAGAGTGGTCTTGCCCGCCCCGTTGGGTCCGAGCAGACCGTGCACGCCGGTGCCCAGCGACAGGTCGAGCCCGTCGACGGCCATCCGTTTCCTGCCGACCCTGACCTTCAGCCCCGTGGCCTGGATCTCCCAGGCGTAGGCCGTCGGTGCGATGTCGGCCGCGCTCACCGCGGACGTCATGTGGTGTTCCTTTCCGATGGTCATCGATGGGCTCCCAGCCCGGAGTACGCGCCCCTGCGGGCGATCACGACAGCGATGCCGAGCGCGAGGATCAGCGCCCACACGGGCAGACCGTCCGTCTGCAGGGCGAACGTCGTACGGCCGGCGGCCAGGGTCGGCGCCACGATCACGGTGGCCCATACGGCCGCCAGCGCGGCTGCGGCGCGGGTCACGCCGACGACACCGCCGAGCGCCAGGGTCGTCGAGGTGAAGGCAAGACAGGGCAGCAGCCACTGGGCGGCCGTCACCCCCGTCACCCATCCGCCCACCAGCAGCGCGGGGACGACCACGGCGAGCACGGACGCGGTGCGCCGCAGTACCAGGTAGAGCCCGGCCCTGGGCACCGAGGCCGTCAGCTCGTACGCCGGGTCCAAGCCGCGCGACCAGGACGCCGCGACGCCGAGCACGGGCAGGACCGGGGCGAGCAGCAGCACCAGCGACACCTCGCCGGAGCCGGTGTCGACCAGGTCGAGCAGGAGCGCGAGCAGTGTCACGCTCACGACCATGGCCAGCCACGGCACCATCGTGGGCGTCATCCACCTCGACAGCCGCGCCGACCAGCGCCGTCGGCGCGGCATGGTGGCGGTGGCGGCCAGGTGGGGTTCGAGGTCGGACCACACGGTGTCGACCAGTGTCGCCACGGCCGGCGCCTGCGCCGCAACGGCGGCCGACATCCGGTCACGGCACGTTCCGCACGCCTCCAGATGGGCCTCCAAGGCCCACACCTCGTCGGCGGCGAGGTCCGTGTTGCCGCGCACGTAGCCGTCGATGATCCGCATCGACGCGTGTTCCACGCTCATGCCAGCGCCTTTCGCATCGCGATCCGGGCCCGGCGGGCACGTGTCTTGACCGTGCCCTCGGGCAACCCCAGCAGGACGGCGGTCTCCCGGACGGACAGCCCGTCGAGCACCATGGCCTGCAGTACCTGTCTGAGTTCCGGCGCGAGGCGCCGCAGCGCGTCGCCGACGTCACCGCCGACGGTTGCCGCGAGCGCCTCCTCCTCGGCGGCGGGCGCCGCGTCGGGGAGAGCGGCGGCCGGCGGCGGCTCGGCGTGGTGGGCCCTCCGCCGGAAGGCGTCGACGAGGCGGCGCGCCGCGATCGTCCACAGCCAGCCGACGGCCGTCCCGCCCACCGAGGACCCCGCGAACGCGCCCGCCGCGCGCCACACCGCCAGATACGTCTCCTGCATGACCTCGGCGACGACCTGCTCGTCCGCGCAGCGACGGCGCAGCCGCACCGCCATCCACGGCGCGGTGCGCCGGTACAGCTCCTCGAACGCCGCCCGGTCACCCCTGGCCACCAGCCGGACGAGACGCTCCTCGTCCATCTCCCCCGGTGCCTTCCTGACTGATCTCACACCCGCTAGACGTCCGGCTCGTACGGCAGGTTTTCCCCTTGGTGTGATCCCCGTCATACGCGAGGGCTCCGGAAGCTCCGGTACGACGGCAGGGGTCCCACCGTCCCCACCGGCGTCACGCGGGAGTCAGCGTGATCGTTGTCGCCGTGCCCAGCGCGCCGTCCGTGGGAGTCGTGCGCACGGTGGTGCCGCGGTCGCCGATGAGGCGGGCCAGGGCGGCGTCGTCCGGTTGCAGGCGGCCGTGCTCGAAGAGGACCAGGGTCACGTGGGTTCCCGGGGGCGGGGTCGTGCGGCGGTACTGGGCGTAGGTGACCGCGTCGCAGCCCGAGTACCAGCCCATCTCCGGTTCGTAGCCGGTGACCAGGAGGCAGGGACCGTCCGTCGCGAGCCGCTCGGCGACCGGGACGGTGGAGCGGCTGAGGCGGTCGGGGCCGGGCATCGCTCCGTGGGCCACCACTTGGGCCGTGCCGACGGTGGTCAGGCCGGCCAGTCCGGCGACGGCGGCGAGCAGGCCCCTGTTCTTGCGCCCGGTCAGTTCCGCCAGGGCCTCGACCCCCAGGAGGGTGAGCAGGATGACCGGGAGGTAGACGAACCGCGGTTCTCCGTCCGTCACCAGACCGAGGGCGACGAAGACGAGGACGGACGTCGAGCCCAGGAACACACGGCGTGTGGCGCGCGCCCCACCGTCTCCGCCGCGCAGGGCGCGTGCCGCCAGGAGCAGCCCGCCGGTCATCACGACCGCTCCCAGGTCTCCGGCCAGGCGGTAGGGGAAGATCGCGAGGTAGTAGGCGAGGCCGTCGCCCACGTATGCGCGGTTGGCCTGGGAGCCGGCCCACAGGATCAGGCCGAGCGGCGATCCGGTGACCTGCGTGGCGTGGACGAAGTGCGGCAGCAGGCCGAGGGCGAAGACGGCCAGCGCGGCGGCGAGACGGCGGCCCTGGGCGAGCCAGGCGCGCGGGCCGTAGGCGAACAGCGCGGCCAGGACTATCGCCAGGAGGTTGCCCACGCTGCCGTAGCGCAGGTAGAAGGCGCCCACCGCCACGGCGGCCGCGACGGGCAGGGCGTGGGAGCGCCGTACTTCCTGGGCGCGCGTGAGGAGGAAGACGACGATCAGCAGCAGGCCGGTGGTGCCTATGTCGTTGAGGAACTCCGGTACGCGGCGCAGGAATCCGAGGCCGGAGAGTAGGAGAAGGACGACCACCACGGCGCGGCGGGGCGTGGTCCAGCGGGCCGCGACGACGTAGGTCGCGGTGAGGGTGAAGAGCGTGAGCAGCAGGGCCACCGCGCGCAGGCTGCCCACGTCGTCGTGGACGGCGAGCGCCAGGCGCCCCAGTGCGGGGAGGCCGAGGGGGCGATAGGGGCCCCAGCCCGCGTCGGGGGTGTCGCCGGCCCAGGAGCGGGCCTTGTTCGCGTATACGGCCTCCTCGTGTCCCAGGTACGGCTCATGTTCCTGGAGCACGGCCCAGATTCCGGCCGCCAGTGCCAGCACGCTCACGAGGTACGCGGGGCCCGGTATGCGGCGCAGCGCGCGTATCGCCAGTGTCAGCGGCCGGGGTGGGTCCGCCCGCCGCCACCGGGGGAGCGCGAGCCACCAGGCGGGGGCCGCGCCCAGCAGGAAGGGCCAGGGCTGCCGGCCGGGCAGCAGGCCGCCCAGGCCCACGAGCAGCAGGAGCTGCTGGGTCACCGCGGCGAGGGTCAGCGCGACGGCGACGACGAGGGCCGCTCGGGTAGTGCTCCTGATTGACATCCCTGCCACGCCTCCACCATGCTTGTGCTAATTCATTAATGGAAGCACACTGAAACCGTGGGAGGTGACGTGGTCGAGTACCGGATCGACCGTGGCAGCGGCGTGCCGGCCTACGTGCAGATCGTCGAGCAGACCGAACGGGCGCTCCGGATGGGCACGTTGAAGGTCGGGGACAAGCTGCCCACGGCCAAGGAGGTGGTGGCGGCCACCGCCATCAACCCCAACACCGTGCTCCGCGCCTACCGCGACATGGAGCAGGCCGGCCTGGTCGAACTGCGTCGCGGGCGGGGCACCTTCGTGACGCGGTCGCTCGCCCGGCCCGGCGCGGAGGACGACTCGCCCCTGCGCGCGGAACTCACCGACTGGACGGCACGCGCACGGGCGGCGGGTTTAGAACGGGCCGACATCCTGGCCCTGGTCGCAGCCGCCCTGGACGCCCACGACAGCAAGCAACACGTTCAACACGAGCACTCCCCGGGCGACCGGGAGGGGAAAGAGGAGGACGCATGACCGGGCCTGACGCGCCGGCTGCGCTGTGCGCCACGGGACTCGGATTCCGGTACCGGGCGCGGGGCGGTTGGACCTTGCGGGACTGTGGGTTCACCGTGCCCAGCGGCCGCATCACCGCTCTCGTGGGACGCAACGGAGCAGGCAAGAGCACCCTGTTGCACCTGGCCGGCGGCCTGCTGCGCGCCGACACCGGGCAACTGCGGGTACTGGACGCCGCACCGGGCACACCCGAGGCCCGCACCCGGGTGGCTCTGCTCACCCAGGACAAGCCGCTCTACCCCCGCTTCACCGTGGCGGACACGCTGCGGATGGGCGAGAAGCTCAACTCCTCGTGGGACCGGGCGGCCGCCGAGCGGACCATCAGTGAGGGCGGCATCCCGCTTTCCGCCCGCGTCGGCGAGCTGTCCCCCGGGCAGCGCACCCGCGTCGCGCTCGCTCTGGCGCTCGGCAAGCGGCCCGAACTGCTGCTGCTCGACGAGCCGATGGCCGACCTCGACCCCGTGGCACGGGGCGAGATCATGGCGGCGCTGATGACCGAGGCCGCCGAGCGCGGCACGAGCATCGTGCTGTCCTCGCACGTCCTGCCCGAACTGGAGCAGACCTGCGACTGGGTGCTGGTTATGCGGGACGGCCGCGTCGAGCTGAGCGAGGACGCCGACGCGCTGCGCGAGAGCCACGCCGTGCTGACCGGACACGCCGACCAGGACGACACCCTGACCGGACCACACACCGTCGTGCACCGCCGGGTCAGTGGCCGACAGCTGACCGCCCTGATACGGCAGCGCGGACCGCTGCGCGGCGACTGGCACGTCGAACGGCCCAGGCTGGAGGACATCCTGAGCGGCTACCTCCAGGCCGGCGACACGGTGCGCCCGGCCGACTCCGAGCGGACGGAGGCGGCGGCGTGAAAGGCTCCCTCTGGAACGGTTCCCTCTGGCTCGCCTGGCGTCAGCAGCGAGTGCTGGTCGGCATTGCCGCGGCCGTACTGGCCACCGCTGCGGCGCTCGCCGCGTACTCCCGCTCGGGCATGCTGGACGCCCTGCGCAGCGGGCTGTTCGACCACTGCGATCGCGGGCCGCTGAACTGCACGAGCTCCGACACCGGCCTGCCCCTGCTGCTGGACGTCGAGCCGCTGAAGTACCTCGGCGCACTGAACATCGCTTTGCCCGTCGTCATCGGCGTCTTCTGGGGCGCGCCCCTGCTGGGCCGCGACCGGGAACTGGGCACGCACCGCATGGTCCTCGCCCAGGGCGTGAGCCGCGGCCAGTGGTTCGCCTCCCGGATGGCGCTCGCCGCGGTGACCACGATGGCCGTCTCCGGCGCGCTCGCGGGGGTGTTCGCGTGGTGGTGGAGACCGGCCGCGGACCGGAGCTACGGTCTGTTCTGGTACGAGAACACCGCCCTGAGCGGCTCGGGCCCGCGTGTCGTCGCAGCCGCCCTGTTCGGCCTGGCGGCCGGCACACTGCTGGGTCTGCTGGCCCGCCGGGTGCTGGCCTCGATGGGCCTGACCCTCCTGGTGACCGGGGCGACGACCCTCCTGCTGCAGTGGACACACAGGACCCGCCTGCTGGTCCCGCCGCACACCTACACCAGCGCCGGCAGCATCCCCAAGCCGCCCATGGGCGAGAAGTGGTCGACCGGCAACTACGGCCTGATCACGGCCTCGGGCCGCCACGACGACGTGCTGAAGTGCCCCTTCCCGTCGAGCGCCGAGCTCAAGGAGTGCATGGACCGGCACGGGTACGTCGCCCGCTTCTACGAGGCCAACCCGGCCGGCGACTACTGGACCTTCCAATGGACCGACACCGCCCTTCTCGGCGGCCTCGCCCTCCTGCTCACGGCCGTCACCATGCTGCTCCTGCGCCGCCGCGTCTGACCACGCCGCGCCACCTGTAACACCCCCTATCCCTTTCGTTCCATACCCCTTCATCCCCTCACCCGGGGCCCCCTTCGCACGGAGGTCGCTTCGCCATGCCCGCCGACGCCAAGTCACCGAAGAAACTGCGCAACAACCGCGCCGCCCTCACCCACAAGGTCGGCTACGCCCTGCGCCACCCCGGCCGCGTCGCCCCATACCTCAGCCGGGCCGGCCGGGACGCCTGGCTGCGCCTGAAGCACCCCGACCACGTCGGCTACTACCGGGCCGTGATGGCCTCGGACACCCGCCGCAACCCGGAGGCCGCGGTCGGCAGCCAGACCCACGACCGCTGGCTGGCGCTCGGGCAGATGCAGTTCGACTACCTCGTCGAGCACGGGCTGCGCCCCGAACACCGCATGCTCGACATCGGCTGCGGCAACCTGCGCGGCGGCTGGCGCTTCATCGACCACCTCGACACCGGCCACTACTACGGCATCGACATCTCGCCCGACATCCTGATGGCCGCCAAGAGGACCCTCGCCGAGCGCCACCTCCAGGACAAGCTGCCGCACCTGACCATCACCGGCGACCTCACCCTGGACTTCCTGCCCAGCGACCACTTCGACGTCATCCACGCGCACAGCGTCTTCTCCCACTCGCCGTTGGACGTCATCGAGGAGTGCCTCGCCCACGTCGGCCGCGTGCTGACCGACACCGGGTTCTTCGATTTCACCTTCGACCGCACCGAGGGCACCGAACACCAGGTGCTGCGCGAGGACTTCTACTACCGCACCGAGACCCTCCTGGCCCTGGCCCGCAAACACGGTCTGCATGCCTGCTTCATGGACGACTGGGAGGAACGCCCGCACGGCCAGTCGAAGATACGCGTCAGCCGCTGACCCCTGGCCTCGCGCACGCGGAGAAGGCTCGCCCTGACCCCTGAGAAGAACGAGGAATCACGCGAGAAGATGGAAGAACACGGAGATGCCGTACGACGCTTCCCGCGGACACTCGCCTTGCATCCCGCGATCGAGGACGAACCGTGCGGACGGGCCGATCCGGCCGACCAGGCCGACCAGGCCGATGCCGCCGGAGCTGACACCCCCGCTGTGCCGTGTGTGGTGATCTCCCTTGCCCGGGAGCGGAGCGGTCGCCTGCTGAGGGAAGCACGCAGAACGCAACTGCTGCCGGCGATGGTCAACCCCTGGGGGGCGCTGCACGCCTATGGCGATCTACTGGCCCGACGGCCACGCCCGCTGGCCGTTCTGGACGTGCCGGACGAGGGATACGCGCAGGAGCTGGTCCGGCGTGTGTGCATTCTGCGGCGGCTGGCCCCGGTGACGGTCCTCGCTCCCGAAGGCACCTGTTCCGCGGCGCTGCTCGAAGCGGGAGCCACCAACGTCCTCGATCGCAGCATGCCGATCGAGGAACTGGCTGCCCGGCTGATGGCGGACCAGCGGTGGGCCGCCAGGGACACGGCACAGGAGCCCCGGACCCAGGAGCAGAACCCGACACCGCCCGGGCCGCTTCCCCGGCAAGCTTCGCAGAGAGTCCTTCTGGCGCTGGTCCTCGCCGGTCCGCGGCCTTGGTGCTGCCACGAGCTGACCCGTCTGCTGGGCTCGGCCGAGCAGCCGCTGACCAGGGCCGCCCTCCGTGCGCGTATGCCGAGGCTGGAACCACACCTCGGCCGCCTCGGACTGGCACTGCGAAGGACCGGGCGCTGGGGCCGCTTCTCCTACATGGTCGTACCCTCGACCGGGCTGACCGCGGCCTCGTGCTCCGTGGGGGATTGGGCAGCCTCCGCATGACGTCCGCTGTACTCGGACCGCTTGCCGCTTGCCACTGGGCCTGGGGCGGGTCGGCGGGTTATCCGCCGAGGGCCGCCGCCATGCGGTCGAGGTCGGTGAGGAGGGCGGCCAGGCGCCGCTGCGGGATCGCGTCGATCATCTGCCGTTCGATGGCGTAGACGGCGGACCGGGCCGCGTCGAGACGGCGACGACCGTCCGCGGTGAGGTGGGCGGGAAGGGCGCGGCCGTGGTCGGTGGTGGCCGGTCGGGAGATCAGGTCCGCGTCCTGGAGACCGCGGAGGACGACGTTCATGGACTGTCGGGTGACGAACGTGCCGCGGGCCAGCTCGGCGTTGGACAGGCCGGGCTGCTGGTCCAGGAGCTCGAGACATGCGTACTGCGGCACCGTCAGGCCGTGCTCGCGCAGCGCTTTGTCCATGGCGCCGCGCAGCGCCGCGGCGGAGCGTTTGAGGCGGTATCCCACATGCTCGGTGACGTCCTGAGCGGGATGGGGCGGTTCCACGGGCTTCGGGTTTTCCATGTCAGGATTTTGACATAGGTACTCGCTGTGCGTACAGTCACGCATGTCAAAGTCCTGACATTGAAGAAGCGAGGATGAACCCATGAGTGTCGCCGCCGAAGGCCCTGACTTCATCGCTCTGCAGGTGCGCGACGTCGAGGCGGCCGCCGCCTTCTGGGAAAAGCACCTGGGACTGCGACGGGCACCGGCCTCGCCTCCCGGCGCAGTGGTGTTCGCCACCGAACCGATCCCCTTCGCCGTTCGGGAGCCGCTCCCCGGCGTGGATCTCGACGCCGCCGCTCGGCCCGGTCTCGGGGTGGCCCTGTGGTTCCGCACCACTGACGCCCTGAAGCTGCACGATCAGCTCGCCGCCGCGGGGGTGCCCATCACCAGCCCACTCAAGGACAGCCCCTTCGGCCGCACGTTCACTTTCACGGGTCCCGAGGGCTACGCCATCACGGCGCACGGAAGCTGACGGGCGCGACCGCTGTCGCCATGGCCCCGTCCCCCGCCGGCGCGATCCCCCGCAACTACCTGACCGACTCGCCACGGACACGGAGAAAGGACAAACTCCAGGCCATTGACCTGGGGTTTCGCATGGAGCGGGTGAGCGGAGTGGTGTTGGAGCCTGGTTGTGCCCGGGGCCGGCCCTCACCGCTCCCCGTGGTCCCCCGCAGGATCTGGCACGCGAATGGCACGGGCCCTTCGTCGAGCGGCACGGGCTGCGGCTGCGTGGGAGCGGTCGGCCGCGATGGAGTTGTGGCAGATGGGCATCGCCGGCGGTGTGCTGCCGGCCGGTGGCGGCGAGTGCAAGATGGCCACCGGGATCGACGACCATTCGCGGTTCGTGGTGATCGCGAAGGTGGTGCAGCGGGCCACGGTCCGCGCGGTGTGTCTGGCTTTCGGGGAGGCGCTGCTGCGGTTCGGAGTGCCGGAAGAGGTGCTGACGGACAACGGTAGGCGGTTCACCGCCCGGTTCGGCCCCGGGAAGCCGGGAGAGGCGATGTTGGACCGGATCTGCCGGACGTAAGCCGTATGGCGGCGGTCCCCGCGACGGGGGATGCGGAGTGGAAGGAGGATGCGGGCAAGGGTGATTGCACAGACATAGGCGAAAGGTGGCAGACGATGGCGAAGTACCTCTTCATGGTCAAGTTGACCGTGGACGGGCTGAACGGCCTGCTCAAGGAGGGCGCCACCGCGCGCCGCGAGGTGGTGGAACGCATGGTGCAGAGCCTCGGAGGTCAGCTCGAATCGATGTACTGGGGGTTCGGCGAGGAGGACGCCTACGTCACGGTGGAGCTGCCGGGCAACACCTCCGCCGCGGCCATGGGTCTGGTCACGTCGGCGGCGGGTGGCGTTCGCACGAGCACGGTCGTGCTGCTGACGCCTGAGGAGATCGACGAGGCGGTCCGCGAGAAGGTGGAGTACCGGGCACCCGGCGCCTGACGGTTCAGCGAGGGGCCGACTGGTCGAGCGCGTCGTCGAGGATCGTCGCGGCCAAGGCGTCGCCTCGCGCATCGCCCGGACACCCCGGCGCCAGAAGCCCATGCAGGACGAAGCGAGGTCCCTCAGCCGTGGCGGGGGGGGGGGGGGGGGGGGGGGGGGGGGGGGGGGGGGGGGGGGGGGGGGGGGGGGGGGGGGGGGGGGGGGGGGGGGGGGGGGGGGGGTGGGGGG
>NZ_JBVJAB010000035.1:45000-75082 GCF_055591025.1 Streptomyces sp. NPDC041784 | reverse complement strand
GGTCCGACAGCCGCTCACCCGCAGGCGCCCTGACCTGCCCCACCCTCGCCACACACAAGACAACGAGACACAGCTGCCTAAGTCACCAGCATTGGTCCTAAGACCCCTCGTGACCTGCGGTGACTCAGCCGGCGGAGGGCAGGCCGAGCAGTGCGTCGGTGTACTTCAGGACGGCCAGGAGCAGGCCGATGACACCGAGGGCGACGCCCGCCCAGGCGACGGACTTGATCCAGGGGGCCTGCGGCCGGGTCGAGCCGCCGAAGGCGGGGCGGGCCAGCACGACGACGCCGGTGACCAGCGCGGCCAGCGCGAACAGGCCGGCCCACAGCGCGGTGGTCTGCCAGGCGTCGCCGTAGACGGACTGGATCTGCTGGGCGACGCTCGCGGACGTGGAGGTCTCCAGCTGGCCGACGAGGGTCTGGCGGGCGCCCGCGACCGTGCCGATCCAGCTGCCGGTGAGCGACACGAAGCCGAGCGCGGCGGAGACCACGGCGCCCGCGCCCTGGCCGACACCGGTGGGGCCGTCCGCCGTGGTGTCACCGTCCTCGGCGGCCGGCTCGGCACCGTCCTCAAGGTCGTCGTCGGCCCCGGTCACGGCCTCGGTCACGTCCTCGGACGCGTCGGTCTTGGTGATGTCCACCGCCTGGTCGTCGCTCTTGGCCTCGGTGCCGGGCTCGGTGCCGGGCTCGTCAACAGTCTTGGTTCCCATACCTCGCACCGTACGGACGCTCTCTGAGAGGTCCCTTAATGATCGTTGTGAGCGGCACGCGCGCGTGCGGTGCGCCACTCCTGGGCGAGCACGGACCACACTTCGAGGTCGTGCCGCACCCCACGATAGGGGTAGGCCTCCCGGCGCACACCGTCGCGGGTGAACCCGAGCCGACGGGCGACGTTCAGGCTGTTGGTGTTGCCCGCCGAGGCGACCCACTCCACGCGGTGGATGCCGCGCCGCTCGACGGCGAAGTCGATCAGCTCCCGCATGGCCCGGGTGACGAGGCCGCGCCCGGTGCCGGCGGGTTCCAGCCAGCAGCCGACCTCGCAGTTGGCCTGTTCGGCGTCGAAGTTCAGGAAGAGCACTCCGCCGACCAGTTCGCCGTCCAGCCAGATGCCGTGCAGCGAACCGGTGTCGGCGGCGCGCATGTCGGCGTACCGCTGGAGCACCTCGCGGGAGCCGGCCACGTCGACGGCCTTGGAGGCGAACGGGATGAACTCGTTGATGAAGTCGCGGCCGCGCTCCAGGTGGGCGAGGAACTCCTCGGCGTTCCACGGGTCCAGGGGCCGCAGCTCGGCTCCGTCGTCACCCAGCGATATCGCGTACATCCGGTTCCCGCTCCTTCTCCAGCGCCTCGGCCGCCTCGACCACCTCGGGGGCCTCGGTGAGCCTCTCATGGACCGCGCGGGACTCGGGCGGCTCGATGCTGATGCGCGGCAGGTGTTTGTCGAGCCGACGCGGCAGCCACCAGTTGGCGCCGCCCAGCAGGTGCATCAGCGCGGGCACCAGCAGGGTGCGCAGGACGAAGGCGTCCAGGGCGACGGCGGCGGCGAGCGCGATGCCGAACATGGCGATCACGCGGTCGCCGCTGAGGACGAAGGCGAGGAAGACCGAGATCATGATGACCGCGGCGGAGTTGATCACCCGGCTGGTCTCGGCGAGCCCGACCCGGACGGCCCGCCGGTTGTCGCCGGTCTCCAGCCACTCCTCGTACATCCGGCTGACCAGGAAGACCTGGTAGTCCATGGAGAGGCCGAAGAGGACCGACACCATGATCACGGGGAGGAAGGGTTCGATCGGCCCGGCCCGGCCGAGCCCGAGCAGCTCGCTGCCCCAGCCCCACTGGAAGATCGCGACGACGACCCCGAAGGCGGCGGCCACGGCGGCCACGTTCATCACGGCGGCCTTGAGCGGGATGCCCACGGACCGGAAGGCGAGCAGGAGCAGCAGACAGCCCAGCCCGATGACGACGCCGACGAACAGCGGCAGCTTGCCGACGATGACCTCCGCGAAGTCGTCGTAGCCCGCCGTCACCCCGCCGACCTGGACGTCGAGGGAGGTGCCGGCCTCGGCCCGGGGCAGCACCTCGTCGCGCAGCCGGTCGACGAGTTCGCTGGTGCGCTGGGACTGCGGGGCGGACTCCGGTACGACGGTGAGGTACGCGGTGTGCCCGGCGGAGTCGAAGGTCACCGGGGTCACGGAGGCCACGCCCTCGGTGGCGCGCAGGGTGGCGTCGAGGTGGTCGAGGGCGAGCCGGTCCTCGGCGCCGGCGACGCGGGTCACCAGGGTCAGCGGGCCGTTGACGCCGGCGCCGAAGCCGTCGGACAGGAGGTCGTAGGCCTGGCGGGTGGTGGCCGACCGCGGGTCGTTGCCCTGGTCGGAGGTGCCCAGGCGGAGGGAGAACGTCGGCAGGGCGAGGACGGCGATCACCACGAGGGCGACGGTGCCGAGCAGTTTGGGGTGGCGCTCCACGAACGCCGACCAGCGGGCGGCGAGGCCGGTCGGCAGCTCCGGCTCGGGTCCGTGCTCGGCGAGCCGGCGCCGTTCGCGGCGGCTGAGGGCGCGCGGGCCGATGAAGGACAGCAGGGCGGGCAGCAGGGTCACGGAGGCGGCGACCGTGAGGACGACGGTCAGGGACGCGGCGATCGCGACGCCGTTGAGGAAGTCCAGGCGCAGGATCAGCATCCCGAGCAGGGCTATGCAGACCGTGGCGCCCGCGAAGACCACCGCGCGTCCGGTGGTCGCCACGGCGTCGGTGGCGGCCTCGGTGACCGTGAGCCCGCGTTTCAGGCCGCGCCGGTGCCGGGTGACGATGAACAGCGCGTAGTCGATGCCGACGCCGAGCCCGACGAGCATGCCGAGCATGGGCGCGAAGTCGGCGACGGTCATGGCGTGCCCGAGCAGCACGATCCCGGCGTAAGCGGTGCCGACGCCGACCAGGGCGGTGGCGATGGGCAGCAGCGAGGCGGCGAGCGAGCCGAAGGCGAGCAAGAGCACGACCGCGGCGACGGCCACGCCGACGACCTCGGCGAGGTGGCCGCCGGAGGACTTGGTGAGGGCGATCGCGCTGCCGCCCAGCTCCACCTGGAGCCCGTCGGACTCGGCGCCCTTGGCGGTCTCGACGACGGCCCGGGCCTCGCCCCGGTCGATGTCCTCGACGCGGTCCTCGAAGGTCACGGTGGCGTAGGCCGTGTGGCCGTCCTCGCTGATCTGCGCGGCGCCCTGGTCGTCGTAGGGGCCGGCGATGGAGGCCACGCCGGGCAGGCCGGCGATCCGCTCCAGGGTGTCGGTCATGGTCTGTTCGACGTCGGCGGCGCGGACGGTGCCGGAGGCGGTGTGCCAGACGACGGTGTCGCTGTCGCCGCCGAGTCGCGGGAAACCCTCGGTGAGCAGCTGGGTGGCGCGTCCTGACTCGGTGCCGGGGACCTCGTAGTCGTTGGAGTACGCGGAGCCGGTGGCGACGGCGGCCGTGGCGGTGCCGACGAGGGCGAGGAGCCAGAGCACAACCGCGATCAGGCGGTTGCGGACACACCATCGTGCGAGGGCTGCCACTGACGTGCTCCCGGGGGTGAATTGTGGATCTTTGACCGGGAAACAGCCCGCAAAGAACGTATGAGGGATCTGGGGTCACTCTTGCAGGCGCACGAGATCGTTTGCCTCGATCGTGGGCCTTTTCACAAGAGTGGGAGGCAGATCACAGGACAATAACGGCGGCTGTGTCAGGGCACGTCAGTCGGCCTGGTCGCCGAACGCCATCACCATCACGCCGACGATGAGCAGCCACAGCGCGCGCCGGGTACGGCCCCGGGAGCCCAGGAACGCGGCGAGGGCACAGACGGCCGCGCCCAGGGCGTAGGCCACCGGGACGAGGGCCGGGGCGGGGCCGGTGAGGCGCAGCAGGGAGGCCGCGAGGCCGGCGAGGGTGAGCAGGGCGCCGGTGCCGGTCGCCGTCCAGCGGGCCCGGCGGGCGTCGTCGGGGCCGTACTCCTCGTCCTCGTCGCCTATGTCGTCCTGGGAGTCTGAGTCGGTTCGTGCACTCATGGCGGGCGAGCGTAGCGCCTTCGGCTGAGAGACCGAGAGGGGGTGCGCCGTTACCGGGCGCACCCCCTCCTGCGGATCTGCCGAGGTCAGCCCTCGCTGACCCCCAACTTCTCCAGGATGAGCTCCTTGACGCGGGCCGCGTCGGCCTGGCCGCGCGTGGCCTTCATCACGGCGCCGACCAGAGCACCGGCCGCGGCCACCTTGCCGCCGCGGATCTTGTCGGCGATGCCCGGGTTGCCGGCGATGGCCTCGTCGACCGCCGTGCCGAGCGCCGAGTCGTCGGAGACGACCTTCAGACCGCGCCGGTCGACGACCTCGTCCGGGGTGCCCTCGCCCGCGAGGACGCCCTCGATGACCTGACGGGCCAGCTTGTCGTTCAGATCGCCGGAGTTCACCAGCGCGGTGACCCGGGCGACCTGCTCCGGCGTGATCGCCAGCTCGTCGAGCGAGGTGCCCGACTCGTTGGCGCTGCGGGCCAGTTCGCCCATCCACCACTTGCGGGCGGAGGCCGCGTCGGCACCGGCGTCGATCGTGGCGACGATCGGGTCCAGGGCGCCGGCGTTGAGGATCGCCTGCATGTCGGTGGCGGAGATGCCCCACTCGGCGAGGAGGCGGTTGCGGCGTGCCAGCGGCAGCTCGGGCAGCCCGGCGCGGATCTCCTCGACCCACTCACGGGACGGAGCGACCGGCACCAGGTCCGGCTCGGGGAAGTACCGGTAGTCCTCGGCCTCCTCCTTCACGCGGCCCGAGGTCGTCGACCCGGTGTCCTCGTGGAAGTGGCGGGTCTCCTGGATGATCGTCCCGCCGGAGGACAGCACGGCCGCGTGCCGCTGGATCTCGAAGCGGGCCGCGCGCTCCACGGACCGCAGCGAGTTCACGTTCTTCGTCTCCGAGCGGGTACCGAACTTCTCGGTGCCGTTCGGGCGCAGCGACAGGTTCACGTCGCAGCGCATCTGGCCCATCTCCATCCGGGCCTCGGAGACACCGAGCGCCTTGATGACCTCGCGCAGCTCGCGGACGTACGCCTTCGCCACCTCGGGAGCGCGCTCGCCCGCACCCTCGATCGGCTTGGTGACGATCTCGATGAGCGGGATGCCGGCGCGGTTGTAGTCCAGCAGGGAGTGGGACGCGCCGTGGATACGGCCGGTGGCGCCGCCGACGTGCGTCGACTTGCCGGTGTCCTCCTCCATGTGGGCGCGCTCGATCTCCACGCGGAAGGTCTCGCCGTCCTCCAGCTGCACGTCGAGGTAGCCGTTGAAGGCGATCGGCTCGTCGTACTGGGAGGTCTGGAAGTTCTTCGGCATGTCCGGATAGAAGTAGTTCTTCCGGGCGAAGCGGCACCACTCGGCGATCTCGCAGTTCAGCGCGAGACCGATCTTGATCGCCGACTCGATGCCGATCGCGTTGACGACCGGGAGCGCGCCGGGCAGGCCGAGGCAGGTGGGGCAGGTCTGCGTGTTGGCGTCCTGACCGAGTTCGGTCGAACAGCCGCAGAACATCTTGGTCTTGGTGCCGAGTTCGACATGGACCTCGAGGCCCATGACGGGGTCGTACGACGCGAGAGCGTCCTCGTACGACACCAGGTCGGTCGTGGTGGTCACGGTGAAACTTCCCTCTCAGCCCAGCAGGACGTCGTCGTCGCCCAGCCGCTTCAGCTCGCGGTACAGGATGGCGAGGCCGGTGACGATGGCGACGGCGGACACGGTGGCGTCGATCAGGACCAGCGTGTCCTTCTCGGCGCGGGCCTTCTTGAGCCGCTTGGCGACACCGATCGCGCCGAACGCGGTCCCGGCGATGGACAGGTACGTACCGGACTTGGACTTCTTGAAGCCCTTGGCCTTGGTCAGTGCACTCACAGCGACGGAGCCTCCTCGAGGAGCGGGTGACCCCACCTTTCCACGAAGGCGGCCTCGACGGCGGCGCCGACCTTGTAGAGACGGTCGTCCTTCAGCGCCGGGGCGATGATCTGGAGGCCGACCGGGAGGTTGTCCTCCGGCGCGAGACCGCAGGGCAGCGACATGGCCGCGTTGCCCGCCAGGTTGGTCGGGATGGTGCACAGGTCGGCCAGGTACATCGCCATCGGGTCGTCGGCGCGCTCGCCGATCGCGAAGGCGGTGGTCGGGGTCGTCGGCGAGACGATCACGTCGACCTGCTCGAAGGCCTTCTCGAAGTCGCGCGTGATGAGCGTGCGGACCTTCTGGGCGGAGCCGTAGTAGGCGTCGTAGTAGCCGCTCGACAGGGCGTAGGTGCCCAGCATGATGCGGCGCTTGACCTCGGGGCCGAAGCCCGCCTCACGGGTGAGGGAGGTGACCTCCTCGGCCGAGTGGGTGCCGTCGTCGCCGGTCCGCGCGCCGTAGCGCAGGCCGTCGAAGCGGGCGAGGTTGGAGGAGCACTCGGACGGCGCGATGAGGTAGTACGCCGACAGGGCGAGGTCGAAGGACGGGCAGTCCAGCTCGACGATCTCCGCGCCCAGCTCCTTCAGCAGCGCGACGGACTCGTCGAACCGCTGGATGACGCCGGCCTGGTAGCCCTCGCCGCGGAACTGCTTGACGACACCGACGCGCATCCCGGCGACGCTGCCGTTGCGGGCGGCCTCGACGACCGGCGGGACCGGGGCGTCGATCGACGTGGAGTCGAGCGGGTCGTGCCCGGCGATCACCTCGTGCAGGAGCGCCGCGTCCAGGACCGTACGGGCGCAGGGGCCGCCCTGGTCGAGGGAGGACGAGAACGCCACCATGCCGTAGCGGGAGACCGCCCCGTACGTCGGCTTCACGCCGACCGTGCCGGTGACGGCGGCCGGCTGGCGGATGGAGCCGCCGGTGTCGGTGCCGATGGCGAGGGGCGCCTGGAAGGAGGCGAGCGCGGCGGAGGAGCCGCCGCCGGAGCCGCCGGGGATCTTGGTGAGGTCCCAGGGGTTGCCGGTCGGCCCGTACGCGCTGTTCTCGGTGGAGGACCCCATGGCGAACTCGTCCATGTTGGTCTTGCCGAGGATGACGACGTCGGCGGCCTTCAGCCGCTTGGTGAGCGTCGCGTCGTACGGCGGGATCCAGCCTTCGAGGATCTTGGAGCCGACGGTGGTCGGGATGCCCTCGGTGGTGAAGATGTCCTTGAGCGCGAGGGGGACACCGGCCAGCGGGCCGAGCTTCTCGCCCCGCTCCCGCTTCTCGTCCACGGCACGGGCCTGCGCCAGCGCGCCCTCGCGGTCGACGTGCAGGAAGGCGTGCACCTTCTCGTCGACGGCCTCGATCCGGGCGAGGTGGGCCTCGGTGACCTGGACGGCCGTGAGCTCGCCGGAGGCGATCCTCGCGGCGGTCTCGGCGGCGGTGAGCTTGATGATGTTGACGTTGTCCGTCATGGCGGTTAGTCCTCCCCCAGGATCTGCGGCACCTTGAAACGCTGCTGCTCCTGGGCCGGGGCGCCGGAGAGCGCCTGCTCGGGGGTGAGCGACGGACGGACCTCGTCCGCCCGCATGACGTTCGTCAGCGGGAGCGGGTGCGAGGTCGGCGGTACGTCTTGGTCGGCGACCTCGCTGACGCGGGCGACCGCGCCGATGATGTCGTCCAGCTGTCCCGCGAAGTGGTCGAGCTCTTCGGGCTTCAGCTCCAGACGCGCCAGCCGGGCGAGGTGGGCGACCTCCTCGCGCGTGATGCCAGGCATGCAGCGTTCCTCTGGGGTGAGTGAAAATGTGGTTTGGGCCCAATCCTAGGGGGCGGGGCGTGATGCCCGTGAAACGGTTTGCCCGGCGGGCCCCCGCCTCGGCTCTCCCGGCCGCCGCGGACGTCGCCGAAGCAGGCAGCACGGCCGCTCACCCCTTCGTCTGGGCCGAACGGGTGAGCGGGCGGCCCGGCGACCGGGCAGGCGGGCGGTCGGGCCGCCCGGCAGCCGTCGGCCAGGAGTGGTCAGTCGTCGGTGGCGGCCGCGGGCAGGGCGGCGGCCGGGCGTTGCCAGCCGCGTGAGCCGCGGGCGCGCAGCCACGCCGTCGTCTCGTCGGGGGGCATCGCCGCGGCCACCAGCCAGCCCTGGACCGCGTCACAGCCCAGGTCGCGCAGGCGTTCCCAGGTCTCGTCGTCCTCCACGCCCTCCGCGACGACCAGGAGCCCGAGGGAATGGGCCAGGTCCACGGTGCAGCGCACGATCTCCGCGTCCTCCGTGTCGACCGCCAGCCGCGCCACGAAGGAGCGGTCGATCTTCAGCTCGCTCACGGGAAGGCGCCGCAGGTGCACCAGGGAGGAGTAGCCGGTGCCGAAGTCGTCCAGCGACATCTTCACACCGTGCCCGGTCAGACCGTTGAGCGTGTCGGCGGCCCGCTGCGGGTCCTCCAGCAGGACGTGTTCCGTTATCTCCAGTTGGAGCGCTCCCGCGGGCACTCCGTGCCGGGCCAGCCGGGCGGCGACGGAGCCGGCGAAGCCGGGGGTGTGGACGTCACGCGGGGAGACGTTGACCGCGACCGGGACGAACAGCCCCTGCGCCCGCCACGCGGCGACCTGCCCGAGCGCCGTCTCCAGCACGTAGTCCGTGAGGTGGGGCATCAGCCCGGAGGACTCGGCGATCGCTATGAACTCGTCCGGCGGCACCTTCCCGCGCTCCGGGTGCACCCACCGGACCAGCGCCTCGAGCCCCGCCACCTGCCCGTCGAAGCGGACCTTCGGCTGGTAGTGCAGCTGCACCTCGTGCGCGTCGAGCGCCCGCCGCAGATCGCCGAGCAGCCCGAGCCGGTCGGGGGTGTTGGAGTCCCGCTTGGACTCGTACACCTCGACCCCCGTACGGTCCCGTTTGGCCTGGTACATCGCCACATCGGCCCGGCGCAGCATCCCCTCCGCGTCGAGCGCGTGGTCGGGGAAGACGGCGACCCCGGCGCTGGCCTCCAGCACGAGGGTGAGTCCGTCGAGGTCGAGCGGTGAGCTGAGCATGGAGACGAGCCCGCGGGCGACGCGGGTCGCGGAGGTCGTGGAGTCGGCGACGGGCAGTAAGACGGCGAACTCGTCACCGCCGAGCCGCGCGACCTCCGCCCCGCGCGGCAGCGCGTTGCGCAGCCGTTCGGCTATCTGGAGGAGGAGCCGGTCACCGGCCAGGTGTCCGAGGGTGTCGTTGACCGAGCGGAACCGGTCGAGGTCGATCAGCATCAGCGCCGACCGGGCGCCGATGCGCTCGGCGTCGTCCAGGGCGGTCCAGATCCGCTCCAGCAGCCACTGCCGGTTGGGCAGTCCGGTCAGCGGGTCGCGCAGCTGCTCCTCGGCGCGGGCCCGGGCTATCCACAGGGTGGAGTCGAGGGCGATCAGCGGGATCGCGAACAGGGGCAGCAGGATCGGCTTGGCCACCGCCACCACGCAGACCAGCGGGGCGATGCCGAGCAGGGCGACCGCGACCAGGCCCTGTCTGACCAGGGCGGTGCGGGCGACCGTCGGCAGTCCGCCGGAGCGCGGCGCGTGCAGGTACCAGAGCAGGACGCGGGTGACCGCGAGGTAGGCGACGGCGACCAGGACCACCTGCGGGGCGGTGTAGACCGTCCAGCTGTCGGGGTACCAGGGCCGTTCGACGGACGGCACCCGCCCGCACGCGGCGAGCAGCAGCGCGCCCGCGCCGATGCCGAGGATGTCCACCGCGCCGTGCAGGGCGCCCTGCCGCCAGCGGTGGCGCCTGGCTATGCCGACCAGGACGACGACGGTGAGGCTGACCATGCCGGCCGGTACCCAGCCGTACAGCAGCAGGACGGCGAGGGTGAGGGCGGCGCCGGAGCCGGTGCCGCCCCACCAGCGGGCGCGGCCGAGCAGCACGAGGTGGGCGACGATCACGCCGGTCAGGACGGCCAGCGACCAGCCGACCGTGCCGGACGGGAAGAGCGCGTGGCCACCGGTGAAGGCGCGGTAGAACCCGGCACCGAGGACGAACCCGGCCGCCGCGACGACCGCGGCGGGCAGTGCGGGCCAGGACAGGTGCCGGTCGGACACCGTGCCGGGCAGTCCCGAGGCGTCGGCCAGCCCGGAGGCACCGGTCAGCCCGGAGGGTCCGGGCGGTCCCGCGGCGCCGGACAGCCCGGGGGCGCCGAGCAGGCCGTGGGTGCCGTGCGGGCCGTAGGTGCCGTGCGGGCCGTAGGTGCCGTGCGGGCCGTAGGTGCCGTGCAGGCCGGGAGTGCCGTGCGGGCCGGCGGAGGTCCCGGTGGGCAGTGCGGGGGCGCGGGTGTCGAGAGCGGTGTGCGGCGGCTGCCCCGCCGCGCCCGGATGTCGCCCGGAGCGTGGCCCCCACAGGCTTCCCCACCAGACGCCGGTGACCCGGCGCAGCCGTGAGTCAGGGGCGGCGCTCTCGGTCGGTTCCATTCCCGTCCCTCTCACAGCCGGCGGTGCCCACGCCACGCGGCCCGTTGCCCGACAACCGTCAACGGCGCCGCGTCGGTAAAACCCTCCCCCTCGCTCGTCAGAAGCTCGGGGATGCCCCGACCGCAGCTGGGCACGGCAGGCGCACATCTCAACAGTAGGCCGCAGAAGGCTTCCACGGGCAGCGGTCGTCGACGGTTGCCCGAATGCGCCCCGGCCACCCGTATGCATCTGATATGCGCCGATCGGGTGGCCTTCAACCGCCGTTCCTCGCTACTCCTCGGCCTGAAGGGCGACTTCGGCGGCTGCCTCGGGGCCCTGTTCGAGCAGGACCGTGAAGCCGTCCTCGTTCAGCACGGGCACCTTGAGCTGCATCGCCTTGTCGTACTTCGAACCGGGGTTGTCCCCCACGACCACGAACGACGTCTTCTTCGACACCGAACCGGTCACCTTCGCCCCTCGGCTCTGGAGCGCGTCCTTGGCGCCGTCTCGGGTGAAGTGTTCGAGGGTGCCGGTCACGACGACCGTCAGGCCTTCGAGGGGGCGGGGGCCTTCGTCCTCCCCGGTGCCCTCCTCCACGAGGGCGACCCCGGCTTCCTTCCACCTTCGGATGATCTCGCGGTGCCAGTCCTCGGCGAACCACTGCTTGACCGCGGCGGCCACGATCGGGCCGACACCGTCGGTGTTCCTCAGCTCCTCCTCGGTGGCCTCGTCGATCCGGTCGATCGAACGGAAGTTGCGGGCGAGCGCCTCCGCCGCGACCGGGCCGACGTGCCGGATGGAGAGGCCGTTGATGAAGCGGGCCAGCGGACGTGTCCTGGCCGCCTCGATGTTCTCCAGCAGGGCCAGCGTGTTCTTCTTCGGCTCGCCCTGCTGGTTGGCGAAGACCGTGACGACCTTCTCCTCGCCCGTCCGGGGATCGCGCTTGGGCAGGCCGCTGTCCTTGTCGAGCACGTACGCCTTGATGGGCAGCAGTTGCTCGACGGTGAGGTCGAAGAGGTGCCCCTCGTCCACCAGCGGCGGGTCGGCCGGCTCCAGCGGGCGGGTGAGGGCGGCCGCGACGACGTCACCGAAGTGCTCGATGTCCAGGCACTCGCGGCCCGCGAGGTAGGAGACCCGCTCTCTCAACTGCGCCGGGCAGGTACGTGCGTTGGGGCAGCGGAGGTCGATGTCGCCCTCCTTCATGGCCTTCAGCGGCGTACCGCACTCGGGGCACTCGGCCGGCATCACGAACTCGCGCTCGGTGCCGTCCCGCAGGTCCGCCACGGGCCCGAGGATCTCGGGGATCACGTCACCGGCCTTGCGCAGCACCACGGTGTCGCCGATCAGCACGCCCTTGGCCTTGACCACCTCCTGGTTGTGCAGGGTCGCGAACTCGACCTCGGATCCGGCCACGTGCACCGGCTCGACCTGGGCGTACGGCGTGACGCGGCCGGTGCGGCCGACGCCCACCTTGATGTCGACGAGCTTGGTGTTGACCTCCTCCGGCGCGTACTTGTACGCGATGGCCCAGCGCGGCGCGCGGGCCGTGGAGCCGAGCCGGCCCTGGAGCCGGATCTCGTCGAGCTTGACGACGACCCCGTCGATCTCGTGCTCCACCGAGTGCCGGTTCTCGCCGTAGTGCGTGATGAACCGCCGTACGCCGTCGAGGTCGTCCACCACCCTGTTGTGCGGGGAAGTGGGCAGCCCCCAGGACTTCAGCAGGCCGTACGCCTCGGAGAGGCGGCCCATGCCCTCGTAGCCCTCCAGGGCGCCGATGCCGTGGACGACCATGTGCAGCGGGCGGGTCGCGGTGACGCGCGGGTCCTTCTGGCGCAGCGAACCGGCCGCCGCGTTGCGCGGGTTGGCGAAGGGCTTGTCGCCGGCCTGCACCAGACGGGCGTTCAGCTCCTCGAACTTCTCCATCGGGAAGTAGACCTCGCCGCGGATCTCCACGAGTGTGGGCACCCCGTGGCCCGCCAGCCGGTCCGGGATCTCAGCGATGGTGCGCACGTTGGGCGTGATGTCCTCGCCGGTGCGGCCGTCGCCGCGGGTCGCCGCGCGCGTGAGGCGGCCGTTCTCGTAGGTGAGGTTGACGGCGAGTCCGTCGACCTTCAGCTCGCACAGGAAGTGGTACGCGGAGGCACCCACGTCCTTGTGGACGCGCTCCGCCCAGGCGGCCAGCTCCAGGTCGTCGAAGGCGTTGTCCAGCGAGAGCATGCGCTCGCGGTGCTGGACGGCCGTGAACTCCGTCTCGTACGCGCCCGCGACCTTCTGGGTGGGCGAGTCGGGCGTGCGCAGCTCGTCGTACTGCTCCTCCAGTGCCTCCAGGGCGCGCAGCAGGCGGTCGAACTCCGCGTCGCTGATGACGGGAGCGTCCTTCACGTAGTACCGGAAGCGGTGCTCCTCGATCTGCTCAGCGAGCTGCGCGTGCTGCTCCCGTGCCTCGGTGGGCACCGTCGTCTCCGCTTGCTTGTCGCCGGCCACCGTGTTGTCCTCCCGTTACTCTGGGTTGTCGGCGAGGGATCTCGCCGCCCGGGCGCAGTGGGCGAGGGCCTGGCGGGCGTACGCCGGGGAAGCCCCCGCGAGGCCGCACGCCGGGGTGATCGTGACCGCCTCCGCGAGCAGCCCCGGTCGCAGCCCCAGCCTGCGCCACAGCGTCCTGACACCCATGACGCTACCGGCAGGGTCGGACAATGCGGCATCCGTGCCGGGCACGACACCGGCGAGGAGCCGGGTCCCCCCTTCGACCGCCTCGCCGATCGCGTCCTCGTCACGCTCGGTGAGCAGCGAGAAGTCGAAGGAGATCCCGGCGACGCCGGCCCGGCGCAGCAGGGCGAACGGCACGTCGGGCGCGCACGAGTGGACCACGACGGGTCCGTCGCCGTGCACCCCGACGACGCCCCGGAGCGTGGCCTCGACGAGCTGGCGGTCCACGGCGCGGTGGGTGCGGTAGCCGCTGGCGCTGCGCACGTGGCCGCGCAGGACGGCGGTGAGGGACGGTTCGTCGAGCTGGAGCACGAGCGTGGCGCCGGGTACGCGTCGGCGGACCTCTTCGAGATGCAGCCGCAGGCCCTCGGCGAGGGAGGCGGCGAGGTCGCGGCAGGCGCCGGGGTCGGAGAGGGCGGCCTCGCCGTTCCTCAGCTCCAGGGCGGCGGCGAGCGTCCAGGGCCCGACGGCCTGCACCTTCAACGGGCCCTCGTAGTCCTGGGTGTGCTCCTCCAGGGCGTCGAGGTCCTCCCCCAGCCACGACCTGGCCCGTTTGGTGTCCCGGCCGGGCCGGTCGCCGATCCGCCAGCCGCTGGGCTCCACGCGCGCGTACAGCTCGACGAGCATCCCGGCGGTCCGCCCGATCATGTCCGCGCCGGGGCCGCGGGCCGGCAGCTCGGGCAAGAACGGGAAGTCCTCGAAGGACCCGGTGGCGGTCTTGGCGGCCTCCCGCGCGTCCCCGCCGGGGAGGGAGCCGACGCCGGTGGCGGGGCCGAACCTGAACTGGCTGTTTTCGCTCACCCCGGAAGCCTACGTAACGTCCGGGGGACGCCCGTACACGTCGAGCCGCCGGAAGAAGGCCTCCAGCGCCTCCGGGTCGGCGACCTCCAGGTTGTTGCGGAACCGGCCGCGTTCCCAGGAGATGTCGGTCCGGCCGTGGTGGCTGCCGCTGCCGACGAAGTCGCCGCGGGCGTCCAGCAGGGCCACGGTCAGGCTGCCGTGGCAGCGGCAGATGTCCCCGGTGAAGGCGCCGGACGTGGTCAGCTCCCGCAGTTCGGCCAGGGCGTCGTCGTCGTACACCTCGGCGAGCACACGGCGTGCGGCGAGCGGACCGCCGCCGTCTCCGCCGGCCAGGACGACCGCGGCCTCGGTGCGGGTCCAGACCTCGTCCAGCCAGGCCCGGATCTCCTCACCGTCCGTCATGTCCGCATCACCGCCCGGGCCGCACGGTGAGGTCGTTGACCTCCGCGTCGGCGGGCAGGTCGAGGGCCATCAGGATGGTCGTGGCGACCGACTCGGGGTCGATCCACTCGGCGGGGTCGTACTCCTTGCCCTCCTGCTGGTGGACCTTGGCCTGCATGGGGCTGGCGGTGCGGCCGGGGTAGACGGAGGTGACGCGGACGCCGTTGCCGTGCTCCTCGTGGCGCAGCGCGTCCGCGAGGGCCTTGAGGCCGTGCTTGGAGGCGGCGTACGCGGACCAGTCGGCGCTCGCCCGCAGGCCCGCGCCGGAGTTGACGAAGACCACGTGCCCGCGCGCGGTGCGCAGTTGGGGCAGGAAGTGGCGGGTCAGCTCGGCGGGGGCGATCAGGTTGACGTTGAGCTGGTGGCGCCAGGCCTTGGGGGTCAGGTCGCCGACCGGGCCGAGGTCGACCACTCCGGCGATGTGCAGCAGCGAGTCCACCCGGTCCGGCAGGGTCTGGTGGGAGAAGGCCCAGCTCAGCCGGTCGGGGTCGGCCAGGTCGCCGACGAGGGTGCGCGCCCCGGGGAACTCGGCCGCCAGTTCCTTCGCCCGGCCCGCGTCGCGCGCGTGCAGCACGAGTTCGTCCCCGCGCGCGTGGAGGCGGCGGGCGACCGCCGCGCCGATGCCGGAGCCTGCCCCGGTGATCACATGAGTAGCCATGCCCGCCATGCTCGCATCACCGCGAGGTCAGGCGATGCCCTGGTCCGCCGCGGGAGCCGCCGGAGTCTCAGCCTCCAGGTAGGCGAGCGCGCCGGCCGGCTCCTCCGCGAAGAACACCAGGTCGGCCAGGGGGCGCGGCAGGAAGCCCTCGTCCTCCATGCGCCGGAACTGCGTCTTGAGGCCGTCGTAGAAGCCCGCGGTGTTGAGCAGCACGACCGGCTTGTCGGTGTGCCCGTGCTTCTTCAGCTCCAGGATCTCGGTGGCCTCGTCCAGCGTGCCGGCGCCGCCGACCATGATCACCACCGCGTCGGCCTTCTCCAGCAGCAGCTTCTTGCGTTCGGCGAGGTCCTTGGCGATCACCATCTCGTCGGCACCCGCACGGGCCCTGGCGGCGAGGAAGCCCACGGAGACCCCGCAGAGCCGCCCGCCGGTCTCCTGCACGCCGTCCGCGACGACCTTCATCAGGCCGACGTCGGAGCCGCCCCACACGAGCGTGTGCCCGCCCTTGCCGAGCAGTTCGGCGAACTCGCGCGCGGGCCGGGTGTAGCGGTCGTCGAGGTCGGCGGCGGAGAGGAAGACACAGATACGCATGTCCCCACCGTACGGGGGAAGAACCGGGGGCCCGCGAGCGCTTTTCCAGGTATGGCCCAAGGACACACGATCACCATCGAGCAGGACACCCGGCACGTCAGGGTCGTCCACGGCAACCAGGTGCTCGCCGAGACCGACCGGGCGCTCGCACTGCGCGAGACCGGCTGTCCGGTGCGGTACTACATTCCGGACGCGGACGTGCGCATGGATCTCCTGACCCCGTCCGACACCCACACGTACTGCCCCTTCAAGGGCACGGCGTCGTACTGGTCGCTGCCGGACGCGCCCGACCTCGTCTGGTCGTATCCCGACCCCAAGCCGGACGTCGCGGCGATCAGGAACCACCTCTGCTTCTACGAAGTGGAAGTGTCGTAGTGCCATGACCGGCGTGCCGTGCGGCAGTCTGCTCTGACATGGACAAGAAGACCATTTCGCGCGACGGCACCGAACTCGCCTACGCGCGTGCGGGGCAGGGTCCCGCGGTGATCCTGGTGAGCGGGGCGATGTCCACGGGCGGCACCGTGGCGCCGTTGGCCGGGCTGCTGGCGCGGCGTGCCACCGTCCTCTGGTACGACCGCCGGGGCCGGGGCGAGAGCGGCGACACGGCGCCGTACGCGGTGGAACGCGAGGTCGAGGACCTGGCGGCGCTGATCGACGCGGCGGGCGGCGAGGCGGCGCTGTACGGGATCTCCTCGGGCGGCGCGCTGGCCCTTCAGGCGGCCGCGAGCGGGCTGCCGGTGCGGCGGGTGGCGGTGTACGAGACGCCGTTCGCGCTCGACGAGGAGGCGGCGCGCGAGCGCGCGGCGTACACCGCGCACCTCACCGAGGCCCTCGACCGGGGCCGACGGGGGGACGCCGTGGAGCTGTTCCTGCGGCTGACGGGTCTGGCCGAGGAGATGATCCAGCGGGCCCGCCAGTCGCCGATGTGGGCCGGCATGGAGGCCATCGCGCCCACCCTGGCCTACGACGACGCGGTGATGGCTGGCGGCGCGGTGCCCCGGGAGCGGCTGGCCGAGGTCGGCGTACCGGTGCTCGCGGTGGCGGGCGGGGACAGCCCGCGGTGGCTGCGGGAGGCCGCACACGAGGTCGCGGAGGCGGCACCGGACGGCGCGTACCGGATCCTGGAGGGCCAGACCCACATGGTGGATCCGAACGTCCTGGCGCCGGTCCTGGCAGAGTTCCTCACGTAAGAACAGCGGCCCTGGGACAGCTCCTACCGCGTCACGCCACCCCGGCCGTCGCCCGCACCGTGGACGCGATCGTCGCCGAGCCCACCACGCGCGTGCCGTCGTACAGGACGATCGCCTGGCCGGGGGCCACGCCCCGGACGGGCTCCGCGAAGGTGACCTCGAGGGAGCCGTCGACCAGTTCGGCGGTGACCTCGGTCTCGCCGCCGTGGGCGCGCAGCTGGGCGGTGTAGGTGCCGGGGCCGGTGGGTGCGGTGCCGCACCAGCGGGGCTTGATGGCGGTCAGGCCGCTGACGTCCAGGGAGGCGGCCGGGCCGACCGTCACGGTGTTGTCCACCGGGGAGATGTCGAGGACGTAGCGCGGCTTGCCGTCGGCGGCCGGGGTGCCGATCCGCAGCCCCTTGCGCTGGCCGATGGTGAAGCCGTACGCGCCCTCGTGGGTGCCGATGGTGGCTCCCGACTCGTCGACGATGTCACCCTCGGCCTTGCCGAGGCGCTTGGCCAGGAAACCCTGCGTGTCGCCGTCGGCGATGAAGCAGATGTCGTGGGAGTCGGGCTTCTTGGCGACGGCCAGGCCCCGGCGCTCGGCCTCCGCGCGGATCTCGTCCTTGGTGGTGACGGTGTCGCCGAGCGGGAACAGCGCGTGGGCGAGCTGCTTCTCGTCGAGGACGCCGAGGACGTACGACTGGTCCTTGGCCATGTCGGAGGCGCGGTGCAGTTCGCGCGTGCCGTCCTCGCCGAGGACGATCTGCGCGTAGTGGCCGGTGCACACCGCGTCGAAGCCGAGCGCCAGCGCCTTGTCGAGCAGGGCGGCGAACTTGATCTTCTCGTTGCAGCGCAGGCAGGGGTTGGGGGTGCGGCCGGCCTCGTACTCGGCGACGAAGTCCTCGACGACGTCCTCGCGGAAGCGGTCGGCGAGGTCCCAGACGTAGAACGGGATGCCGATGACGTCGGCGGCACGGCGGGCGTCGCGGGAGTCCTCGATGGTGCAGCAGCCACGCGCGCCCGTGCGGAAGGACTGCGGGTTCGCGGAGAGCGCGAGGTGGACACCCGTCACGTCATGGCCGGCTTCGGCGGCGCGGGCGGCGGCGACGGCGGAGTCGACCCCGCCGGACATGGCGGCGAGTACGCGGAGGGGGCGGGGGCGCGAGGTCTCAGTCATAACCCTTCCAGGGTACGGGGCGCCGGGAACCGGAGCCCGCGCATATCCGTTGACGACCACGAGGGCGAGGAAGGGCAGGCGATGGGGGCGAGAAAGCGCGACTCCGACCGGCGGATCGGCCGGCGGGCTCTGCTGATCGGCGGGGCGGCGGCCGCCGTGGGCTCGGCGGTGCTGGCGCGGGAGGAGCTGGCGGAGCTGTACTGGCGGCTGCCGGGTGTGCGCAAGCCGCGGGTGGAGGGTGCGGTCGACTTCCGGGGCGCGCGCTGGGTGTCTGCCTCGGAGGCGAACTTCCGCTGGGCGGACCGGCCGGACGACTACGGGATCGACATGATCGTCGTGCATGTCACCCAGGGCGGTCTGGCGAGCGCGGTGAAGGCGTTCCAGGACCCCGGCCACCAGGCGGCCGCGCACTACATCGTGGGGCAGGACGGCCGGGTCACGCAGATGATCCGGGAGCTGGACGTGGCCTACCACGCGGGCAACCGCGGGTACAACGAGCGCAGTGTCGGCATCGAGCACGAGGGGTTCGTGGACCGGCCGGAGGACTTCACCGACGCGATGTACGCCGCCTCCGCGCGGCTCGCGGCCGGTGTCTGCCGGCGGTACGGCATACCCGTCGACCGCGAGCACATCGTCGGGCATGTGGAGGTCCCGGGGACGGACCACACCGACCCCGGCGAACACTGGGACTGGGACCGGTACATGAAGCTCGTCGAGGAGGCGCACACCGCCTCCGCGTGAGGCGTGAGGCGTGAGGCGTGAGGCGAGAAGCGTGAGGCGTGAGGCGTGAGGCGAGAAGCGTGAGGCGTGAGGCGTGAGGCGAGAAGCGTGAGGCGTGAGGCGTGAGGCGTGAGGCGTGAGGCGAGAAGCGTGAGGCGTGAGGCGTGAGGCGTGAGGCGTGAGGCGAGAAGCGTGAGGCGTGAGGCGAGAAGCATGACGGGCAGCGCGTGACGCAGGTCACACACCCTCAATCATGTGAACCCGCACCAGGACAGCCCGTCCGACATGTCCCGCGCTCCGGGCATGACCTGCGGCACGCCAACTCTACTTTCTTTCAAGGGAGTTGGCGGGGAAGCCGACCGCACAGCCTCCCGGGCTCGCTCCTAATTTCACCCCAGTCTTTACATAGCCCTTAGCCCCAAGCTCCACGCCCATGACGCACACCACAGAACCCGCCTCCGGCGCGGAACGGCAGCGCAAGGGCGGCAAGGGCCTGCACCGGCGGAGGTTCCTCGGCGGGATGGCCGGGGTCGGACTGGGCGCGGCCGGCGCGGCGGGAGCGACCTTCTCCCTGCTCAGCGGCGGCAACGCCAACAAGGCGTCCGCCGCGGACGCCACCGGCACCCTCACCATCCCGGACCTGCTGGAGGGCACAGCCTCCGACGGCACCACCACCTACACCCGCACACTGGCGCGACACTCCCAGCTCCTTGGCCACGTGTGCCACCGGACGCAGGTCATGCACGACACGGCGCACCAGAAGACATCTGCCGTGATAGGTCAGCCGGGCATTAGCGTGAGTCACCGAGACCTCCGGTTGTGGTGAAGACAGGCATCTCCACTACGCCCGGAGGTCTTCTCTTGATCAACTACCGACGCGAGTCACCAACCTCTTGGCCGAGTACACCTAGGGTCTGTCCGCCTCGCGGTCAGGACGGCGGCGGGTCAGCAGACGGGTGACACCGCCGTCGTCCTCCAGGATGTCCCGGACGTGCTCGAAGCCGATCCGGCCCAGCAGGGTCAGCGAGCCCTCGTTCTCCGCGGCCACGGTGGCGTGCACCGCGGACAGCCCGAGGGTGTCGAAGCCGTGGGCGACGAGTCGCTCCGCCAGTTCGGTCCCCAGGCCGCCGCCCCAGACCTCGGGGAGCAGGGCGTAGACGATCTCGTGGCCCGCGGCTGCCTCGGTCGGTTTGATCTCCGCGTGCCCGATCAGCCGCCCGTCCCGGCGCACCGCCCAGACGTCGAACAGGTCCTGGGCGTAGACCTTGGTGAACACCCGTCGGAACAGGGCGCGGTCGTCCGCCTCGGAGGAGGGTCCGTCACCCATCCACCGGGACACCCTCGGGTCCTGGAACAGGGCGACGAAGCTCTCCTCGTCCCGCGGGACGTAGGGGTCCAGGAGCAGCCGGGCGGTGCGCAGCGTCGGGGTCACGAGTGGCGACGCTAACCAGCCCCGTCCCGGAGGGGCAAGCCGGTTTCGCCCGCGGCGCGCGGGGTCAGGTCAGGCCGGCCGCGCGGGCCCGTTCCACCGCCGGGCCTATGGCCTTGGCGACGGCCTCGACGTCGGCCTCGGTGGAGGTGTGGCCGAGGGAGAAGCGGAGGGTGCCGCGGGCCAGGTCCGGGTCGGTGCCGGTGGCGAGCAGGACGTGGCTGGGCTGGGCGACACCGGCGGTGCAGGCGGAGCCGGTGGAGCACTCGATGCCCTGGGCGTCGAGCAGCAGCAGCAGCGAGTCTCCCTCGCAGCCGGGGAAGGTGAAGTGGGCGTTGGCCGGGAGGCGGCCCCCCGGTGCCGGGTCCCCGCCGAGGATCGCGTCCGGGACGGCCGTACGGACCGCGGTGACCAGGGCGTCGCGCAGGGCGCCGATCTCGCGGGCGAACCACTCGCGCTGTTCGGCGGCGAGCCGGCCGGCGACCGCGAAGGAGGCGATCGCGGGGACGTCGAGGGTGCCGGAGCGGACGTGGCGTTCCTGGCCGCCGCCGTGCAGGACGGGTACGGGGCTGTACTCGCGGCCCAGCAGCAGCGCGCCGATGCCGTAGGGGCCGCCGACCTTGTGGCCGGAGACGGTCATCGCGGCGAGGCCGGAGGCGGCGAAGTCGACCGGGAGCTGACCGAAGGCCTGGACGGCGTCGGCGTGCAGCGGGACGCCGAACTCGGCGGCGACGTCGGCGAGTTCATGGACCGGCAGGACCGTGCCGATCTCGTTGTTGGCCCACATGACGGTGGCCAGGGCGACGTCGTCGGGGTTGCGGGCGATCGCCGCGCGCAGCGCTTCGGGGTGGACGCGGCCGTATCCGTCGACCGGGAGGTACTCGACCGTGGCGCCCTCGTGCTCGCCCAGCCAGTGCACGGCGTCGAGGACCGCGTGATGCTCGACGGGGCTGGCCAGGACGCGGGTGCGGGCCGGGTCGGCGTCTCGGCGCGACCAGTACAGGCCCTTGACGGCGAGGTTGTCGGCCTCGGTGCCGCCGGAGGTGAACACGACCTCGCTCGGGCGGGCGCCGAGCGCTTCCGCGAGGGTTTCGCGGGCTTCCTCGACCGTACGGCGGGCCTTGCGGCCGGACGCGTGCAGGGAGGAGGCATTGCCGGTGACGCTCAGGTGCGCGGCGAGTGCCTCGACCGCCTCCGGGAGCATCGGGGTGGTCGCGGCGTGGTCGAGGTAAGCCATGGTGACCCCGATTCTACGGGGCCCGGTGGCGGGCCTCGCCGCATGGTCGGCCGTGCGGGGGCCTCATGGGTGCGCGGCGGTCAGAAGCTCCACGAGATCGTCGAGTCCGCCTGCATGAAGGCGAACAGGACCAGCAGGTCAGCGACGCCCAGGGCGAGACCGAGGAAGGCGCGGCCGCGGCGGGCCGTACCGCGCCAGAGGGCGACGGCCGCCAGGACGATGGCGACGGGGCCGAGGAATACGTTGAGGACGAGCAGGCCCAGCAGGCCCAGGACGAACGACGCGACGGCCATGCCGTCGGCGTCGCGGGCGGCGGTGCGCGGGGTGGCCGGTGCGGTGAGGTGCATGGCGGGTCAGCTCCTGTGGATGCGCGGTGCGCGGGTCAGTGGGTCGAGGTGTGCCGGCGGCGGCCGTGGCGCTCGCGCAGCGCGAAGATGCCGAGCCAGGCGGCGATCACGGTGGCGGCGACGAGGGTGAAGGTGAACGGCGCGTGGGCCACGGTGCCCATGACGACGCCGAGCAGCAGAAGTGCGGCGACGAGGAACAGCACGGGATGAAACCCCCTCCGGACGGCCTTACCGGCCGTCTCTCGTTACGTTTCGGTGAACAGTTGTAGTAACACTTGTTCACTGACTCTTGAGTCTAGCGCGTCCGACGACTTTTCAATTACGGAGAACAGTTGTTAACTGGATGACATGAGTCACACCGTCGGCATCCGGCAGGCCCAGAAACAGAAGACCCGGCAGGCACTCCTGGACGCGGCGCTCGGCCTGCTGGAGGAGCAGAGTCTGAGCAGCCTGGGCCTGCGCGAGGTCACCCGTGCCGTCGGGGTCGCCCCGACCGCCTTCTACCGGCACTTCCGCTCCACCGCGGACCTCGGTGTGGCGCTGGTCGAGGAGGCGCTGGGCAGCCTGCACCCGATGATCCAGAACACCGTGGCCGGCGCCCGCACCAGCGAGGAACGCATCACCCGGGCCGTCGAGCTGATCTCCCATCATGTGCACACCCAGCCGGCCCATGTCCGGTTCATCGCGCGGGAGCGGCACGGCGGGGTGCAGCCCGTGCGCGAGGCGATCCGCAGCCAACTGGGCCGGTTCGCCGAGGAGGTGAAGGCCGAGCTGGCCAAGGACCCCGAATCGGCGGGCTGGAGCGAGGAGGACCTGCTGATGCTGGCGCACCTCTTCGTCGACCAGATGCTCGTCACGGCCTCGCTCTTCCTGGAGTCCCTGGAGACCCCGGAGGAGGAGCAGGCGCGCGTCACCCAGCTCGTCACCCGCCAGATGCGGCTGATCAGCATCGGCCGCCACCACTGGCTCGACTGAGGGGCGCGGGCGCCCGCACGCGCAGGGGCGGCGCACCCGCTTCCGAGTGCGCCGCCCCTGAACGAGGTGCCGAACGAGGTGGGTTCGCCGGTCAGCCCTGCTGCTGCGCCTGCTGGCCCTGCCCCTGCTGACCGCCGCCCGGCCCGCCGCAGCCGCCGCCCTGGCCACCGCCCGGACCGCCCTGGCCGCCGCCGGGAGCGCCGCTCGGCATGCCCGACGGGACACCGGTGGGCGTGCCCGTCGGAGTGCCCGTGGGCTGCCCCGAGGCGGCTCCGCTCGGCGCGCCCGACGGAGCACCGCTGGGCGCCCCGCTCGGCGCCCCGCTGGGCATGCCCGAGGGCGGCTGGCAGGTCTGCCGGCCGGAGGTGCCGCTGTTCGAGGACGACGAGTCGCCCGAGCCGCAGGCCGCGAGGGCGAGGGGCGAGAGCGCCAGCAGCGTCACCGCGGGGACGAGACGCTTCGGCATCGGCACACGCTTCATGAGAAACAGCTCCAAGCGAGATGAGGGAGTCCTGAGGCGGGAACTGTGACAACGCCGACCTGGGCTTCCTTGGGCCTCCTCTGTCGGCCGCCTGTCAATCGGGTAAAGCGCGCCTCAAGAAACCTCTCCGACCTGGGAGTTCAGCCCTGGGGCCCGGTCGCGCGCTGGTACAGCTCCGTGACACGGGCGGCCACCGCGCGCAGCTCCTCGCGCACCTCGGTCGGCGCGAGGACCTCCACCTCGTCGGAGAACGCGAGGAGTTGACGCGCCTCGCCGACGGCTCGGTACGACAGCCGGGCGGTCACCCGGTCCTCCTCCCCCTGTTCGTCGGGGAGTTCGACGAGCCGGGCGGCGTTCAGGCGCAGGAACAGGTCGAGCCGGTCGCGCCGCACCCGCACGGTGACGTCGACGCCGCCGGGACGCTCCTCGACCTCGCGGCACACCACCTCCCAGGCGTCGGCGAGTTCGACGCCCGGCCGCCGCCGTACGGGTTCGTCCAGCACCCTGGCCGAGCGCACCCGGTCGGCACGGAACAGCCGCGGTCTCCCGCGCCGGTCGGCGACCAGGTACCAGACCCCCGCCTTGGCGACGAGGCCGTACGGGTCGACGGTGTACGTGCGCGGCTCGGGCGCGCCGCTGTGCCGGTAGCTCAGCCGCAGCCGCCGGTCGGTGAAGACGGCGTCCCGCAGGGTCTCCAGGTCGACGGCCGGCCGGGGGCCGCCCTTCCAGCGGGTGGCGTCGACCAGGATCCGGCGGCTGGTCACCTCGGCGGCCGGGCGGTGCGGGGCCGGCAGCGCGGCCATCACCTTGCGCAGCGCGGAGCCGAGCGCCGCGTCCAGGCCGAGGGCGGCGTGCGCGCCCTGCGCGGCGAGGACGAACAGGGCGCGGGACTCGTCGGCGGTCAGACCGGTGACGTCCGTGCGGTAGCCGGGGAGCAGCTCGATGCCGCCGTGCCGGCCGCGTTCGGCGTAGACCGGGACGCCGGCGGCGGACAGCGCCTCCACGTCCCGGTAGACGGTGCGCACCGACACCTCGAGCCGCTCGGCGAGTTCGGGGGCGGGAACCCGGCCCCGGGTCTGGAGGAGCAGCAGGATCGACAGAAGGCGGTCGGACTTCACCGCGCCAGGATCCCGCCGTTCGGGTCAGGACGGCAATGCATGACGGCGGATGTCAGGTTTTCCGGGAAGTCTCCGGGGAGCAAACCGCTCGCAGAGAGGCACCGTCATGACCGACCCCCGCCCCCTGTACACCCGGGCCACCGCGCAGGCCGCCGAGCTGATCAGGACCGTACGGCCCGAGCAGCTGGACGGCCCCACGCCGTGCGCCGAGTACGACGTCCGCACGCTGCTCAGCCATATCGTGGGCGGCACGCGGCGGATCGTGGTCTACGGCGAGGGCGGCGACGGGCCGGCCGTACGGATGTTCGTCGACCGGGTGCCGGACGACGGCTGGCCGCGGGCGTACGACGAGGTCCGGACCAGGGCCCTGGCGGCCTGGGCGGACGACGAGCGCATGGCACGGCCGGTGCGGGTGCCGTGGGGCGAGATCAGCGGCCGGGACGCCCTGTCGGCGTACGTCATGGAGATCGTGGCGCACACCTGGGACCTCTCCGAGGGCCTCGGGCGGCCGCTGGAACTCGACCCGGAACTGGCCGAGTTCTCCCTCGCTGCCGCGCACGAGGCCCTGCCCGACGGCCCGCGCGAGGGGCGGCCGTTCGAGCCCGCGCTGCCCGCCCCCGAAGGGGCGGACAGTTACGAGCGGCTGGCCGCCTGGCTGGGGCGCGCGCCGCTCAGCCGAGCCTGACCCGCGCCAGCTGCCGGGACTGGGCCACGAGGCGGTCCTGGCTGTCCCAGACCTCCGCGTCCTCCTCCAGGAAGCCGCCGGCGAGGTTGCGGGTGGTGATGGAGACGCGCAGCGGGCCCGGGGCGGGGCGGGCGCGGACGTGGACGGTGAGTTCGACCGTGGGGACCCAGCCGCGCAGACCGATCTCGAAGGCGGTCGGCGGCAGCGCGTCCACCGCGAGGAGGAGGGAGAGCGGGTCGGGGTCGCGGCCGTCCTTCAGCCCGAACCAGGCCCGCATCTCGCCCTTGCCGGTGGGCTGTCCGAGCGCCCAGCCCAGGGTCGAGGGGTCGAGCTTGAGCATCAGCCGGTCGGCGATCGCGGAGCTGCCGTCGACCGGCGCCGGTCCGTCCTCGGGGCCGAAGCACTGCTCGATCGGCGGGATCGCGGGCGGCTTCGCCGTCGTCCGCACGTCGTCGGGCAGGGCGTCCAGGTCGCCGTAGGAGGCGAGGACACGGATCCGCTCGACCTCGTTGCCCTCCTCGTCGTACTGGAGGAGCGAGGCCTGGCCGGTGGAGAGGGTGCGGCCGGTGCGGACCACGTCCGTGCGGACGACGGCCGGGCCCGGCTGGGAGGCGGTGAGGTAGTGCGCCGAGATCGTGAACGGGTCCTGGTGGGGCAGGGCGTCCGCGAGGGCGCGGCCGAGGACGGCGAGCAGATAGCCGCCGTTGACGGCGCTGATGATCGTCCAGCCGGCCGAGAGGTCGATGTCGTAGACGCCGGGTGCGCGCCGGGTCAGCGCGGTGTCCCGGTCGAACTCGCTGTCGCCTGTGATGGCCCGCGCGGCCACCGCGGTTGCTGCTTCTGACATGCCTGAACGGTACAACAGCTCATTACTAAGCGGTAGCTTTTGTCGTAGCCTCCGCTACAGCCCGACAGCGGCGCCGGATCACGGCCCGCCCGCGCGCCCGCGCGACTACTCCTCGCGCACCGTCGAGCGCCGGTTCCACGCGCGAGGCGCCCGCCAGTGGTACCGCATCGCGAGCAGCCGCAGCACGAAGGCCGTGACGGCGGCGAAACCGCTGGCCAGGGGGGTGAGAACGTCGTAGTGGATACAGATCACCACCATGGTGGCGCCCACGATCGCCGGGACCGCGTAGAGGTCGCGGTCCCAGCGCAGCAGCGAGGGCACCTCGTTGGCCAGTACGTCCCGCAGCACACCGCCGCCGACGGCGGTGGCCAGGCCCAGTGCCGCCGACGCGGTGAGGTTGAGGCCGTAGTCGTACGCCTTCGTCGTGCCCGTGACACAGAACAGACCGAGGCCGGCCGCGTCGAAGACGTTCACGCCCGTCTGGATCCGCTCCACCTGCGGGTGGAGGAAGATCACCAGCAAGGCGGCGAGCAGCGGGGTGAGGAAGTACCCGAGGTCGGTGAAGGCGGCCGGGGGCACGGCGCCGATGACCATGTCCCGGAACAGCCCGCCGCCCAGCGCGGTGACCTCGGCGAGGACGGCGATGCCGAAGACGTCGAAGTTCTTGCGGACGGCCAGCAGCGCGCCCGAGATGGCGAACACGAAGATGCCGATCAGGTCGAGCGTGTGCTGGACGGACGGGCTGAAAATCTGCTGCATCACCCTTACATTGTGACGCAACACAGAGCCCCCGCCTTACATTGCAAGGCGGGGGCTCTGTGTTGGGTTACTTGTCGCCGGTTTCCTTGGCGACCTTGGTCTCCGCGGGGGCCTCGGTCTCCGCAGCGGCCTCGGTCTCCTCGGCGGGGGCCTCGTCCGTGGCGGGCTCGGTCGCCTCCGGGGCGGCCTCCTCCGTGGTGGCCTCCTCCGTCGTGGTCGCCTCCGTCGTGGTCGCCTCCGTCGTGGTCGCCTCCGTGGCGGCCACCTCCGCCGCCACCGCCGCCGACGTCTCCGCCGACTCCGCGAGCACCTCGTCGGCCACCAGCTCCGCCGCCTCCTTCGCGGCGGTCAGCAGGACGGTGTCCTGCGGGGCCTGGTCCGCGAAGTTCTCCGGGTGGTGGCAGGCGACCTGCTGGCCGGTCCGCAGCTCGATCAGCTTCGGCTCGGTGGTCTTGCAGATCTCCGTGGCCTTCCAGCACCGGGTGTGGAAGCGGCAGCCGCTCGGCGGCGAGATCGGCGAGGGCACGTCACCCTTGAGCAGGATCCGCTCGCTCTTGGCGTTCTTGCGCCTCGGGTCCGGGATCGGAACCGCCGACATGAGCGCCTTGGTGTACGGGTGCATCGGCGACTTGTAGAGCTGCTCGCGGTCGGCCAGCTCCACGATCTTGCCGAGGTACATCACCGCGATCCGGTCCGAGACGTGCCGGACGACCGAGAGGTCGTGCGCGATGATCACGTACGTCAGACCGAGTTCCTGCTGGAGGTCGTCCAGCAGGTTCACGACCTGGGCCTGGATCGACACGTCCAGCGCGGACACCGGCTCGTCGGCCACGACCAGCTTCGGGTTCAGCGCGAGCGCGCGGGCGATGCCGATGCGCTGACGCTGACCGCCGGAGAACTCGTGCGGGTAGCGGTTGTAGTGCTCGGGGTTGAGCCCCACGACCGACAGCAGCCGCTGCACTTCCTTCTTGATGCCGCCCTCGGGCGTCACGCCCTGGAGCTTGAAGGGAGCGCCGATGATCGTGCCGATGGTGTGGCGCGGGTTCAGCGACGAGTACGGGTCCTGGAAGATCATCTGCACATCGCGGCGCAGCGGACGCATGCCGCCGACGCCGAGGTGCGTGATGTCCTTGCCCTGGAACTCGATCGTGCCGCCGGTCGGCTCGAGCAGCCGGGTGATCAGCCGGCCCATTGTCGACTTGCCGCAGCCGGACTCGCCCACGACGCCGAGCGTCTCGCCGGAGCGGACCTCGAAGTCCAGGCCGTCGACCGCGTGCACCGCCCCGACCTGCCGCTGGAGCAGGCCCTTCTTGATGGGGAAGTGCTTCTGGAGCCCGGTGACCTTCAGCAGGACCTCGCCGTCGGTCCGGCCCGGGCCCGTGCTCTGCGCGGGAATCGTCACCGCTTTCTCGTCACTCACAGCTTCGGCGCAATCTCTTCGGTCCAGATACGCTCCCGCTGCTCCGTGTCCATGTGGCAGGCCGCCCAGTGACGGCTGCCGACCTCGGCCAGCTCGGGCCGGACGGTGCGGGTGACGTTGTCCTTCGGGAGGTCCGCGTACGGGCAGCGCGGGTTGAAGGCGCAGCCGGACGGGATGTTGATCAGGGAGGGCGGGGAGCCCTTGACCGGGATCAGACGCTCCTGCTGGTCGCGGTCGAGACGCGGCATCGAGCCGAGCAGACCCCAGGTGTAGGGGTGGCGGGGCTCGTAGAACACCTTCTCCGCCGGGCCCCGCTCCACGCAGCGGCCGCCGTACATCACCAGGATGTCGTCGGCCAGTTCGGCCACCACACCCAGGTCGTGGGTGATGACGATGACCGCGGAGCCGAACTCCTTCTGCAGGTCGCGGATCAGGTCGAGGATCTGCGCCTGGACGGTCACGTCGAGGGCGGTCGTCGGCTCGTCCGCGATCAGCAGCTCGGGGTTGTTGACCAGCGACATCGCGATCATCGCGCGCTGGCGCATACCGCCGGAGAACTCGTGCGGGTAGCTGTCCACGCGCTTGTCCGGCTGCGGGATGCCCACCCGGTCGAGCATCTCGACCGCGCGTCGCTTCGCGGTCTTCTTGTCGACGTCGTGGTGGATCCGGTACGCCTCCACGATCTGCTGGCCGATCGTGTAGTACGGGTGCAGCGCCGACAGCGGATCCTGGAAGATCATCGCCATCTCGCGGCCGCGCAGCTTGCGCACGTGGTCCGGGTCGGCGGAGAGCAGCTCGGTGCCGTCCAGCCAGATCTCGCCGGAGATCTGCGCCTTGCGCTTGCCGTACTGGCCGGCGGTGTGCAGGCCCATGATGCCGAGCGAGGTCACCGACTTGCCGGAGCCGGACTCGCCCACGATGCCGAGGGTCTTGCCCTTCTCCAGCTGGAAGCTGAGCCCGTCGACGGACTTGACCAGACCGTCGTCCGTCGGGAAGTGCACCTTGAGGTCGCGTACCTCAAGGAAGGCGGTCGGCGCGGGCGAGGCGGGGGTGGGCTCGCCCACGGCCGCTCCGCTCTTGCTCAGTTCGGTCATGCGAGCCTCACTCGGGGGTCGATCACGGCGTACAGGATGTCCACCACGAGGTTGGCGACGAGCACCGCTACGGAAGTCACCAGGGTGACGCCCAGGATGATGGGCAGGTCCTGGTTCTTGATGGCGTTGAGCACGGCCTGGCCGAGGCCGGGCAGGCTGAACGCCGTCTCGGTCAGGATCGCACCGCCGATGAGGGCACCGAGGTCCATGCCGAGCATGGTCAGCAGGGGCGTCATCGTGGAGCGCATGGCGTGCTTGCCGATGACGGTCTGCTCCTTGAGGCCCTTGGCGCGGGCGGTGCGGATGTAGTCCTCGCCGAGGATCTCGAGCATGGTGGCCCGGGTGATGCGCGCGTACATCGCCGCGTACAGGAAGGCCAGGGTGACCCACGGCAGGATCATGCCGCCGAACCAGCCGCTGAAGCCGTCCTCCAGGGGGACGAACTGCCCGTCGAACAGGTCCAGTCCGTAGACGAAGATCGACAGCGCGACCATGCCGGTGAAGTAGATCGGGAGGGAGACACCCGAGAGCGCGATCACCATCGCGCCGCGGTCCCACAGGCTGCCCCGCTTGAGCGCGGAGAGCACACCGGCCGAGACACCCATGATCAGCCACAGCACGGCGGCACCGAGCGCGAGCGCCAGGGTCACCGGGAAGCGGTCGGTCAGCACCGGCCAGACGGCCTGCTCACTGCGGAAGGAGTAGCCGAAGCACGGCGCGGCACAGTGGATGGTGTCGCCGCCGCCGGTGTAGGTGCGACCGGCGAAGATTCCCTTGAAGAACTCCCAGACCTGGGCGTAGATCGGGTCGCCCAGGCCCAGCTTCTCGCGCACACCCTCGACGGCGGCAGGGTCGGCCTGCTTGCCCACGAAGCTCAAGGCGATGTCGACGCCGGCCCACTTGGGGATGAGGAAGAAGATGCCGAAGACCACCATGACGATGACCACAAGCATCACTGCGGCGGCGAAGAACCGCCTGATGAGGTAAGCGAGCACAGCTCTCGGCCCGCCGCGGACCGGGGGGGGGGGGGGGGGGGGGGGGGGGGGGGGGGGGGGGGGAGGCGGGGGGGGGGGGGGGGGTTTTTTTTTGTGGGTTTGT
>NZ_JBVJAB010000035.1:0-44990 GCF_055591025.1 Streptomyces sp. NPDC041784 | reverse complement strand
AACCCTCACCGATGCAGCAGAGACAAAACCAGGAAGCGAACACCCCCCCCCCCCCCCCCCCCCCCCAACCCCCCTCCCCCCCCCCCCCCCCCCCCCCCCCCCCCCCCCCCACGCCGCGCCGGCCTTCACCTGCCTTTCGTGCCGTTCGGCGGGTGTGCCGGGGTTTACTTCTTCGGGTTCTTCAGACCGAGGTTGACGAAGTCGTACTGACCGCTGTAGCCGTCGGTCGTGTAGACGTTCGCCAGGTTGTCCGAGCGCCAGTTGATGAACCGCTCGAAGACGAAGGGCAGGTAGTACGCGCCCTCCATCACCTTGTGGTTGATCTCCGTGGAGATCTTGGTCTTGCCGGCGTCGTCCAGGGTGGTGACGTACTGGTCGAACAGACCGTCGATGGTCTTGTCCTTGATGAGCGCGTAGTTGTTGTTACCGCTCTCCGAGATGTACTTGCTGCTCCACAGCGGCAGACCGAAGCCCTGGACGGACGGGAAGTCCGGACCCCAGCCCATGATGATGATGCCGTAGCCCTTCTTCTTCACGTTCGAGGGGCTGCCGATGATGCCGGCGGTCTGCGAGCCGTCGTACTGGTCGATCTCGGCGGTGATGCCGACCTTCTTCAGCGACGCCTGGAGCGACTGGGCGGTGGCCACCTCGACCGGCTTGTTGTTGCGGACCGCGATGGTGGTCTTGAAGCCGTTCGGCTGACCGCAGGCCTTCAGGGCCTCCTTGGCCTTGGCCTCGTTGCCGCTCTTGTTGGCACCGGAGATCTCGTACGGGTCGTACTTCTGGCCCTCGGCGCCCGGGACGGACGGCGGCAGCATGTTGGTGCCGATGTCGCCACCGGCGACCGGGCCACCGCGCGCCGTCTGCAGCGAGACGTGGTCGGCGCCGTAGATCACGGCCTTGCGGCACTCGATGTTGTCGAACGGCGCGACGCTCTGCGGGAAGACCGCGTACCGGACGTAACCCGTGACCGGGTTGTCCAGGTTGCCCTTGTGCTCCTTCAGGGCGGTGGTGCGGCCCTGCGGCGACATACCGGTCTGGTTGAGGTCCAGGTCCAGGTCACCGTTGAGCAGACGCTGGTCGAGCTGGTTGGCGTCCGAGAAGAACTGGATCGTGATCTTGTCCGGGTAGGCCTTGCGGATCGGGTCCGAGGCCTGGTCCCACTTGTCGTTGCGGACCAGGGTGAGGTCCTTGCCCGGGGCGTAGGACTCGAACTTGTACGGGCCGGACGAGAACGGCTTCAGGCCGTACTTGGACTTGGTGTCCATGTCCTGGCGGACCGGGGAGGCCGAGACGAGCGCCAGCATCTCCTCGAAGTCCGAGTTGGCCTGCGGGAGCTTGAAGACGATGGTCTTCTCGTCCGGCGTCTCGATGGCCTTCAGACCGAGCTTGTCCTTGGAGGTGTCCTTGTACGGACCCTTGTACGCGCCCTTGGGGTCGAGCACGTCCTTCAGGTACGTCGGACCGCCGGCCAGCACGTCCTGCGCCCACACGCGCTCGATGCCGTACTTCACGTCCTGGGACGTGATCGGCTTGCCGTCCTCCCACGTGATGCCGTCACGCAGGGTGTACGTGTAGGTCTTGCCGTCGTCCGTGACCTTGGCGGTCGAGGTCGCGAGGTCCGGGGTGATCTCCGCACCGGCCGCGCCCGGCTCCGTCTTGTTCGTGACGAGCTGACGGCTGTAGTAGCGCGCGAAGTTCCACATCATGCCGTAGTAACCACGCGTGGTGTCCCACGAGTCGGCGTCCTGAGCGGCACCGAACTTCAGCGTGCCGCCCTTCTTGGCGAGGGACGCCTGGGCGACCTTGTTGTTCGCGGCGTCGAAGCCGGCGGCACCGGTGCTGGAACCCTTGCCGCTGTCGTCGTCGCTGCCGCCGCCGCACGCCGCCGTGGTCAGCAGCGCGGCGACCGCGGCGGCAGCGGCAAATGCCTGCTTCCGCCGCCCTGAGGTGCGTTCGGTAGTCACGATCTCGGATCCTCCGGATTTGATGAGAGCCCCCGTGTCAGTGCCACGGGACATTTGTGGGGCGGCCGCGGTGCGGCGGTTCAACGGGACGCCTTCGGGTCGAGCGCGTCCCGGACGCCGTCGCCGAAGAGGTTGAACGCCAGCACGGTGATGAAGATCGCCACGCCCGGGACCACCATGAACATGGGGTCGGACTCGTAGTAGTCGATGGCGCTCGAGAGCATCTGCCCCCACGAGGCGGTGGGCGGCTTGACGCCCACGCCCAGGAAGCTGAGTGCGGCCTCGGTGAGGATGTTGGTGGGGATCATCATCGTCGTGTACACGACGATCGGGGCGACCAGGTTGGGCAGCAGTTCCTTGAAGAGGATGTACAGCCGGCCCGCGCCCAGCGACCGGGCGGCCTCGACGTACTCGCGCTCACGCAGCGACAGCGTCTGGCCGCGCACCACGCGGCCGATGTAGGGCCAGCCGAAGAAGCCGATGACCACGATCATCAGGAAGACGCGCACGCTCGATCCGGTCAGGCCGAGCATGTTGTTCGGCATGACGGAGACCAGCGCGATGATGAACAGCAGCTGCGGGAAGGCGAGCAGACCGTCCATGATCCGGCTGATGAGCGAGTCGACCCAGCCGCCGAAGAAGCCGGCGAGGATGCCCAGGATCGTTCCGAGGATCACGGCGACGACGGCGGACAGGAAGCCGACCAGCAGCGAGATCCGGGCCCCGTAGAGGATGCGGGCGAGGATGTCGCGGCCGTTGACCGGCTCGACGCCCAGCAGGTGGTCGCCGCTCATGCCGCCCAGGGAACCCGTCGGGGTGCCGAACAGCGGGTCGATGAGGTTCTCGTGATACTCGTTCGGGTCCTGCCCGAGCAGGCCCGTGATGACCGGGGCGAACAGCGCGACCAGGACGAGGAAGAGCACGACGATGCCGCCCGTCAGGGCGAGCTTGTCCCGCTTGAGGCGCTCCCAGGCGATCCGGCCCAGGGAACGGCCCTGGACGGCCTTGGCGCCGCCGGTGGCGACCGCCGCTTCGTCGGCCGCGCTCGGGGCCGCTTCCGCGGTCGGCTCGTGCAATGGTGCCGTCATCTGGCAGGGACCCCTCTCAACCGGCGGTAGCCGGCCCGCACTTGCCGCTGTAGCGGCTGATCCGTCCGTCGTACACAGGGACGAAGTCCCCTGGAGCGGGAGTCTTCAACGCTTTGGCGATCTGTAGCCAGACTTGGCAGTGAATGGATGCGTAAACGTGATCCGGGTAGGTGGGTTCCGTTATCCGGACGGCGGGTAACGTCCGTCGGACGCCCACCAATTGGGGACAGATCATACGAGAATCGGACTAATGGGTCTCATCTACGCGCGCAGACCCCATGAGGAGCCTGTGCGCGGGTGGCATGAAGCGAAAAAACCGGGCCGGCCGCCCAAGGGCGCGCCGGGGTCCGGGAGGTCAGTAACGGCCGGTGGGCGGGTAGCCGTAGCCGCCCGCCGCGGGGGCCTGGGCCGGGGCGGCGGGGGCGTGCGCCTCACGGTCGTAGAACGGCCGGGCGCCGGCCCGCATCCACATCACCACGGGGTCGTACTCGTCGGTCATGGCGACCGTCGACACCGGCAGTCCGTCCGGCACCGCACCGATGGACTGCTGCATCATCGCCCGTACGGCGTCCACGGCCGGCGGCGAGGAGTCGTACACGTCGAGGCCGATGGCCAGGTAGGGCGCGCCCAGGGCCGGCTGCACCCAGGCGCGGCGCAGGGCGCGGACGGCCGGGGTACGGTGGGCGTTCTGCGCGAGCAGGGCGTAGAACTGCGGGATCTCGATGCCGGGTTCGGAGAGTCTCAGCGGTCCGGCGGGCTGGCGGTCCAGGCCGGTCGCGATACGGCGCAGATCCAGCCAGGGAATGCCGACGCCGCCGCCGGGAGCGTGCGGGTTGAGCCAGAGGCCGTAGTGGTCGGGGTAGAGCGTGCGGGCCACGTCGATTCCGTCGACCACCTCGTACGAGCGGTTCCAGCCGCTCGCCGAGAGCTCCTGGGCGGAGGTGACGCAGGGGGCGTAGCCGTGGCCGTCCACCTCCATGTTCCCGTACTGGGCGTCCGGGGAGCCCGACTGACCGTGCCACAGGAGCATCCAGACCTGGCCGGAGGCGGGGGTGGCGAGGGCGCGCAGGAGCGCCTCGTAGGCGTCGTAGCGCCCGGGCGTGACCTGGCGCAGCATGTGCTCGACCTGTCCGGCCGCGATGCCGCTGGCGCTCACCTGTACCGCCCCTTCTTTTTTGAGTTGCCCCGCGTATGAGAACAGCTTAAGCGCCCAGGAGCCCGGCACCTGTTGTGCGTGCGCGGGTGCCGGTGCGTCGTGGCTCGTCGGGCGGCCGCCCGCGCGCCTCGGGTGGTGCCCCTAGCGCTGGTAGAAGGGGCGGACCTGCTCCTTCATCCACTCCCCCACCGGGTCCTGCGCCACGTCCAGGAGGATCAGGTTGACGGGCCACCGGACCGGGGTGCGGCCCATGGCGCGCCCGAGGGCGTCCAGGGGGAGTTCGCGGACGTCGGCGTCCAGGTGGGAGAGCTCGACGCCGACGAACATCACCGGGTCGGCGGTCTCGATCGCGGCCAGGCAGCGGCGGGCCGTGCGGACCACGCCCGTGGCGTCGAACTCGGCCGAGGCCGCGGCGAGGAAGTCCACCGGGTCGTCCTGCCAGTCGGGCTCGAAGAGGCGGACGCGGCCGCCGCTCGCGGGGCCGTCCAGCGGGGTGCGGCCGGCCCGGCACAGCTCGGCGACGGCGGGCGGCGGCAGCGGGACGCCGACCACGCCCTCCGGGTTCACGAACATGCCGACCTGCGGGGGCAGCCCGCGCGCGAACTCCACGGCCGGGGCGATCGTGTACGACATGTGCGCGCCCGCGACCTGACGGAGCTGCTCCTCGGAGCTGAACACGGGCACGTAGGCCTGGCCCTCCAGCTCGATGGCGGGCAGGTCGAGCGGGACGCTGTCGGGCCCGCCGCCGGCGGGCAGCGGGACCCAGACGAAGCTGCGGCCGAGCACCTCCACGATGCGCCCGCCGGCACCGGGGACGCCGAGGGAGGCGGAGAGCACCTCCTCCAGTTCGTTGCCGGGCCATCCGCCGTGCGGGTGGGGGTGTGCCTGTGCCGGGAATGCCGTCGGGAAGTCCGCCGGTGGGAAGTCCATCTACCTACCGCCTGCTGGGAACCACTGGTCTGGCTGAAAGGCTAACGGGTACAAGGGGCACTTTCCCCGGCCCGACGAAAGCGGAGGGGAAGCCTCGGAGGCCCGCCGACGCCCCCGGGAGCCGCCCGGCCCCTCGGCTCAGCCGGTGAAGCCGATCCGGCGCAGGGTGTTCGCCGCGTCGCGGTCGAGGAGGATCGCCGCGCCGACGCCGGCGGGCAGCCGGCCGCGCTCCACCGAGCGCAGCAGCCGGGCGGCCGCCGTGCGGTGGCGCAGGAACGCGTACCGCGAGACACCGCGGCCGCGCTCGCGCTGGCCCTCCAGCGCCGCGCCCGGGGTGACGTCGAGGAGGAGCAGGTGCAGGGTGCCGCCGCGGCGGCGGGCCTCGCGGGCCAGCCAGTCGCGCACCCAGGCCTGCGTACCGCAGTCGTGGACGACGACGCCCTCGCCGGTGCGCAGGGCGCGGCGCAGTCCGGCGTAGTGGGCGAGACGGACCAGGGGGCGGTAGAGGGCGTAGGGCAGGAAGCGGGGCGCGCGGGCGTCCCAGCGGTCGCGGGTGTCCTGGGAGTCGATGCGCAGGCCGGTGACCGCGCGCTTCATGAGCGTGGACTTGCCACTGCCGGGCAGGCCGGTGACCACCACCAGGTCGTGGGGGCCGAACAGCAGGCCGTGCGGGCTGCGGCCGGAGCGGTCGCGCAGATCGCGGACGACGGGGGCGGGCCGCGCCCGGGACGCCACCCTGGCCGGGGCCGCCGGCTGCGCGGGCAGCGCGAGCGCCGAGGTGGTCGCGAATGCCCTGGTCCTCGCCGAGGTCCTGTTCACCGTGATCGTCCTTCCCCTGGGGTCAGGTAAGTCTTCTCCCCATCGAACGTAAAGAGAAGGTAATCCGTGATGTCTCGCGTTTTCGTGCGCGTACCGCCACAAGCCGGTTACAGATGCGGCCTGCCGCGACCGGGGGGTGCCGTGCAATGATGTCCGCGCCAACTGCATACCGGCCGTTTGAATCCGCGCGGGAGAGTTCCCAGCAGCAGCCTTTCGCTGGGGCGCCGAAGGAGCAAGTCCCTCCCTTGAATCTCTCAGGCACCGTTACCGCGCGGGCGAGGCACATCTGAAAAGCGGGCCACCGTCGCCGGTGGTCCCACCCAAGGTGCAAACCATGACCCGTTTCCGCGCGCAGCGGGCGGTCATGGCGAACCTCTCAGGTTCCGATGACAGATGGGGAGGAACGACCTCGCCTGTCATGCCTTGGGAGACGACCGACCGTGAGCAGTACGCAAGAACTCCGTCACACCGCGCTCGATGCCCTGCATCGCTCGCTCGGCGCGACGATGACCGACTTCGCCGGCTGGGACATGCCCCTGCGCTACGGCTCCGAACGCGACGAGCACACCGCCGTGCGCACGCGGGCCGGGCTCTTCGACCTGTCGCACATGGGCGAGATCACCGTCACCGGCCCGCAGGCCGCGGCCCTGCTCGACCACGCCCTGGTGGGCAACATCGGGGGCGTGCGGCCCGGCCGGGCCCGCTACACCATGATCTGCCGGGCCGACGGCGGCATCCTCGACGACCTGATCGTCTACCGGCTCGCCGAGACCGAGTACATGGTGGTCGCCAACGCCTCCAACGCCCAGACCGTGCTGGACGCGCTGGTGGAGCGGGCGGCCGGCTTCGACGCCGAGGTGCGCGACGACCGCGACGCGTACGCCCTGATCGCCGTCCAGGGGCCCGAGTCCCCGGGGATCGTCAAGGCCCTCACCGACGCCGATCTCGACGGTCTGAAGTACTACGCGGGCCTGCCGGGCACGGTCGCCGGCGTCCCCGCGCTGATCGCGCGCACCGGCTACACCGGCGAGGACGGCTTCGAGCTGTTCGTGAAGCCGGAGCACGCCGTGCGGCTGTGGGAGGCGCTGACCGAGGCCGGCGCGGGCGTCGGGCTGGTCCCGTGCGGTCTGTCCTGCCGGGACACCCTGCGCCTGGAGGCGGGCATGCCGCTGTACGGGCATGAGCTGTCGACCGCGCTGACCCCCTTCGACGCGGGCCTCGGGCGCGTGGTGAAGTTCGAGAAGGAGGGCGACTTCGTCGGCCGCGAGGCCCTCCTGGAGGCCGCCGAGCGGGCCGCCGCGAAGCCGCCGCGTGTCCTGGTCGGCCTGGTCGCCGAGGGCCGCCGGGTCCCGCGGGCCGGGTTCGCGGTCGTCGCGGGCGGCGAGGTGATCGGCGAGGTCACCTCCGGCGCGCCCTCCCCGACGCTGGGCAAGCCGATCGCCATGGCCTACGTCGACGCCGCGCACGCCGCGCCGGGCACCCCGGGCGTCGGCGTGGACATCCGGGGCAGCCACGAGCCGTACGAGGTCGTGGCGCTGCCCTTCTACCAGCGCCAGAAGTAGCCACCGCGCGCCGCGCGCAGGTGACACTGCGCACATTTACGCTGCTCACGCACGTTTCCAGCAGTCCCCCATTCACCAGCACTCCCCCGCGTACAGGAGAATTCAGGCCATGAGCAACCCCCAGCAGCTGCGCTACAGCAAGGAGCACGAGTGGCTGTCGGTCGCCGAGGACGGCGTCTCGACGGTCGGCATCACGGAACACGCGGCCAACGCGCTCGGCGACGTGGTCTTCGTCCAGCTCCCGGAGGTCGGTGCCTCGGTGACCGCGGGCGAGTCCTGCGGTGAGCTGGAGTCGACCAAGTCGGTCAGCGAGCTGTACTCGCCGGTCGACGGCGAGATCGTCGAGGTCAACCAGGACGTCGCCGACGACCCGTCGCTGGTGAACTCCGCCCCCTTCGAGGGCGGGTGGCTGTTCAAGGTACGCGCGACGGGCGAGCAGGAGGAACTGCTGTCCGCCGACGAGTACACCGCCTACACCGCCGGCTGAGGAGTCGTAGACGCATGTCCGTCCTGAACACGCCCCTGCACGAGCTCGACCCGGAGATCGCCGCCGCGGTCGACGCCGAGCTGAACCGCCAGCAGTCCACGCTCGAGATGATCGCGTCGGAGAACTTCGCTCCGCTCGCGGTCATGGAGGCGCAGGGCTCGGTCCTGACCAACAAGTACGCCGAGGGCTACCCGGGCCGCCGCTACTACGGCGGCTGCGAGCACGTCGACGTGGCCGAGCAGATCGCGATCGACCGGATCAAGGAGCTGTTCGGCGCCGAGTACGCCAACGTCCAGCCGCACTCGGGCGCCTCCGCCAACCAGGCCGCCCTGTTCGCGCTGGCCCAGCCCGGGGACACCATCCTGGGCCTGGACCTGGCGCACGGCGGCCACCTGACCCACGGGATGCGGCTGAACTTCTCTGGCAAGCAGTTCGACGTGGTGGCCTACCACGTGGACGCCGAGACCGGTCTGGTCGACATGGCCGAGCTGGAGCGGCTCGCCAAGGAGCACCGCCCGAAGGTGATCATCGCGGGCTGGTCGGCGTACCCGCGCGAGCTGGACTTCGCGGAGTTCCGCCGGATCGCCGACGAGGTCGAGGCGTACCTGTGGGTCGACATGGCGCACTTCGCGGGCCTGGTCGCGGCCGGTCTGCACGCCAACCCGGTGCCGTACGCGGACGTGGTCACCTCGACCACCCACAAGACGCTGGGCGGCCCGCGCGGCGGCATCATCCTGGCGAAGAAGGAGTTCGCGAAGAAGCTGAACTCCTCCGTCTTCCCGGGCTTCCAGGGCGGTCCGCTGGAGCACGTGATCGCGGCGAAGGCGGTCTCCTTCAAGGTCGCGGCCTCGGAGGACTTCAAGGAGCGCCAGCGCCGTACGGTCGACGGCGCGCGGATCCTCGCCGAGCGGCTGACGGCGGCGGACGCCCGTGAGGCCGGGATCAACGTCCTGTCCGGCGGCACGGACGTGCACCTGATCCTGGTCGACCTGCGCGACTCCGAGCTGGACGGCCAGCAGGCCGAGGACCGTCTCCACGAGGTCGGCATCACGGTCAACCGCAACGCGGTCCCGAACGACCCGCGCCCCCCGATGGTCACCTCGGGTCTGCGGATCGGCACGCCCGCCCTGGCCACCCGCGGCTTCACGGCCGAGGACTTCGCCGAGGTCGCGGACGTGATCGCCGAGGCGCTCAAGGCGCCCTCCCCCTTCACGGGGGCGGACGCGCAGGCCCTGAAGGCCCGGGTCGAGGCCCTGGCCGGCAAGCACCCGCTGTACCCCGGTCTGAACAAGTAGTTCCTTTTCGCCGGACGCCCCGCACACTCGGTAGAGGTACGGGTGGGCGGGGCACCCGGCGAGAACCCTTCTGCACCACCCCTGCCCTGAGGAGTACCCGTGGCCATCTCGGTCTTCGACCTGTTCTCGATCGGCATCGGCCCGTCCAGCTCCCACACGGTCGGCCCGATGCGCGCGGCGCGCCTGTTCGCCCTGCGGCTGCGCAACGAGGACCTGCTGCCCGCCGTCGCCTCGGTCCGCTCCGAGCTGTACGGCTCCCTGGGCGCCACCGGCCACGGCCACGGCACGCCGAAGGCGGTCCTGCTCGGTCTGGAGGGAGCCTCGCCGCGCACGGTGGACGTGGAGACCGCGGACGAGCGGGTGGAGCGGATCAAGGAGTCGGGCCGGCTGAACCTGCTCGGCGAGCGGGAGATCCCGTTCTCCTTCGACGACGACCTGGTCCTGCACCGCCGCAAGGCGCTCCCGTACCACGCGAACGGCATGACGCTGTGGGCGTACGACGCCTCCGGCGCGGAGCTGCTGTCGAAGACGTACTACTCGGTCGGCGGCGGATTCGTGGTCGACGAGGACGCCGTGGGCGCGGACCGCATCAAGCTCGACGACACGGTCCTGAAGTACCCCTTCCGCACGGGCGACGAGCTGCTGCGCCTGACGAAGGAGACGGGCCTGTCGATCTCCTCGCTCATGCTGGAGAACGAGCGCGCCTGGCGCACGGAGGAGGAGATCCGCGAGGGTCTGCTCGACATCTGGGGGGTGATGCGGGCCTGTGTCTCCCGGGGCATGTCCCGCGAGGGCATCCTGCCGGGCGGCCTGCGCGTGCGCCGCCGCGCGGCGATGACGGCCCGTCAGCTCCGCGCCGAGGGCGACCCGCTGGCGCACGCCATGGAGTGGATCACCCTCTACGCGATGGCGGTGAACGAGGAGAACGCGGCGGGCGGCCGGGTCGTCACCGCCCCCACGAACGGCGCGGCCGGCATCATCCCCGCCGTCCTCCACTACTACGTCAACTTCGTCCCCGGCGCGGACGAGGACGGCGTCGTCCGCTTCCTGCTCGCCGCCGGCGCGATCGGCATGCTCTTCAAGGAGAACGCCTCCATCTCCGGCGCCGAGGTCGGCTGTCAGGGCGAGGTCGGCTCCGCCTGCTCGATGGCGGCGGGAGCGCTGGCCGAGGTCCTGGGCGGCAGCCCGGAGCAGGTCGAGAACGCCGCCGAGATCGGCATGGAACACAACCTCGGCCTCACCTGCGACCCCGTCGGCGGCCTCGTCCAGATCCCCTGCATCGAACGCAACGGCATGGCCGCGGTCAAGGCCGTCACCGCCGCCCGCATGGCCATGCGCGGCGACGGCTCCCACAAGGTGTCCCTCGACAAGGTCATCAAGACCATGAAGGACACCGGCGCGGACATGAGCGTCAAGTACAAGGAGACGGCGCGGGGCGGGCTTGCGGTGAACATCATCGAGTGCTGAGGGAGTCCGCACACTCCTTGCTCAGGCGGGCTGTTCGAAGTGGATGGCGCGGATGAAGCAGTCCCGTGGCTGGGACACGGCGAACAGCACACAGTCGACGAGGGAGTGCGCGGTCAGCGGGTCGCCCGTCTCGCGCGGGGTGTTCTCCCAGTCGGGGGAGAGCGGGTCGGGGTTCTCGAAGTCCGGCGGGTACAGGGAGATGACCCGCACCCCTTCGGGGCGCAGCCGCTTGGAGAGGATGTCCGCGAATCCGGCCTGGGCGCTCTTGGCGGCGTAGAAGGCCGAGTGGGCGTCGGACCGATGGTGGCCCGGGACGCCGGCGGTGGAGATCATGTTGACCACGTCCGGCTGTCGCGAGGCACGCAGCAGCGGAAGGAAGTTCTTCACCATCAGGACCGTCCCGGCGGCGCCCGAGGCCAGGGTGTCCACCACCTCGTCGTCGGTGGCCGACAGCAGATCGGTGCCGGCCAGCCAGCGGGCTCCGTTGTTGACCAGGATGTCGACATGGCCGGTCACGGCCGCGACGTCCTTGGCGAAGGCCTGTACGGAAGCGGGGTCGGACAGGTCACAGGCGAACGTGCGCACCTGGTCGTGGCCCAGGGCACGGATCTCGTCGGCCACCTGCCGGGCGGCGTCCACCGACCGCGCGGAGAGGAAGACCTCGGCTCCGCACTGCGCGAAGCGGATGGCGAGGGTTCGCCCGAAGTCCCTGGACGCTCCGGTGATGAGTACTTTTCGGCCGTCGAGGCGGGGAAGGGGCCGGGGTGCGGGGCTGCTCTCTGCCTTGCTCATGGGTCGGGGCGCCTATCGGGTCGAAGGGGTCCAGAGAGAGGGGGCGCCCGGCGGAAGACCCGTCGGACGCCCCCTCCTCCTCGCACTACTTGTTCAGGTAGCCCCAGAACTCCTCGAACGAGAGGACCTTGTCCCCGTTCAGGTCGCGGGACTTGATGAGGGCCTCGGCGACCGACTCGGTCACGTTCCAGTCGCCCTCCTGCGCCAGGGCGGTCTTGAACTCGGCGGCGGTGATGAAGCCGTCCCCGTCCGTGTCGATGCGCTGGAACTGCTTGCGTGCTTCTTCGATGTCGGCCACCGATCCGCCCCTTTTTTCGTTGCTAGCCATGCTTGCCGTCGTACTGACGCAGGTCAGATTAACCGCCCGCGCGAGTCTCCAGCGCGGCGACCACCCAGGCGAACTCCTCCCGGTGGGCCGCCGCGGGCCCATGGCCGTTCACGATCACCAGCAACTCCCGGTAGCGGGCGACCTGGTTGTTCGTGTGGGAGGTGAGACGTTCGAGGACCGCGGCCGGATCGGCGTCCCCGAGCAGCTCCCGCAGCACCTCCCCCGCCTCCGGGGAGTCGGGGGCGATCCCCCGCTCGCGCGCCTGCGCCGCCAGCTGCACCATCCGCCGGGCGAACCACATCGACGCCCCGGCCGGCACGTCCGGCCCCCGGTCCGCCGCGTTGAACTCGGCCGCCTTGCGCATCTGCGCCCGGAACTCCGGGTCCTGGAGCAGCTCGGCCAGCTCCACCCAGGCGTCCACCTGCTCGGGCGTCGGATCGTCCGGCAGGTCCACGACGGTGGACCGCATCCGCTCCCGGATCACCGGGTCCGCCGTCTGAAGCCCGTGGAACATCTCGTCCACGAACTCCTCCAGGATCCGCCCCCGCTCGGCCGCCGACAGCCGGGCCAGCTTGTTCATCAAGGTCATCTCCTCCGCACTCGCACCGCGTCGCGCCACGGACGACAGCACCGCACGGGTCACCTTCAGCGACCGGATCTGCGCGTCCAGCGCGGACACGTGCGCCGCCGCGACCTCCGCCACCGACCGCTCCCCCGCCAGCACCCGGCGCACATCGGCCAGGCCGAGGCCCAGCTCGCGCAGGGTTCGGATCAGTTCCAGGCGGGCGGCCGATTCGGCGTCGTAGAGCCGGTAGCCCCCGGTGGAACGGGCCACCGGGGTCAGGACGCCCTCGTCGGACCAGTAGCGGATGGTGCGCACGGTCAGTCCGGTGGCGCGGGCCAGCTCGCCGATGGTGAGAAGTCCGGTGCCGTCGTCGATCATGTGTGTGAGTCTGGGCCTTCCAGTGGGTGGAGACTCAAGGGCGCGGAGGGGCTACGGGGTGGAGACCTTGCGGGACATTCTCGACGCGGCAGCAAGAGGTGTCCTCCCACCGGCGGACGGCCGGACGACGGTGGTGCCGCAGATGTCGCCCCGGGACGCCGGTGTCCTCGCCTTCACCGCACACTCGGTCGTCTTCACGGACGAGGATCCGGCGTGGGTGTACGAGGTGCTGGGCGGTGTCGACTGCGATCCGCTGTCCGCGACGATGAACCCGCGGTTCCTGGCCGAACTGCTGGAACGCACGGGGCGGACGGCCGAGACGATCGACGCGATGCTGGTGGCCGCCCCGCTGCCGGGCCGGCCGCCGGTGGCGCTGACGGAGATCGAGGACCACGGCCATCCCCGGATCCGCTACGCGCGCCGCCGACGCGACGACGTGCGGGCATGGTCGGCGGACGGCGGGGTGCTGGTGACGGGGCGCGGGATCGGCGGGCGGCTGGAGGTCTCGGTCGAGGTCGACGAGACGGTACGGCACCGGGGGCTCGGGCGGCTGCTGGTGGCCGCCGCGCGCCACCTCGCCACGGAGCCGGTATGGGCCCAGATCGCCCCGGGGAACGCCCGCAGCGTGCGGGCGTTCCAGGCGGCGGGGTACGTCCCCGTGGGGGCGGAGATCCTGCTGACGGCCGGCGCCGAACAGGTCTAGCGGAAGATGCCGGTGTGGCCGAGGGAGTAGCGGCCGGGCTGGGGGTAGACGGCGAGGCCGTGCGGGCCGCTGCCGACGGGGATGCGGGCGAGCTGCTGGCCGGTGCGGGTGTCGATGGCGTACACCTCGGCGTCGTAGCGCCCGGACAGCCACAGGACCTTGCCGTCCGCCGAGACGCCGCCCATGTCGGGGCTGCCGCCGTCGGGCAGGTGCCACTTCTTGGTGACCTTGTCCTCGGCGAAGTCGAAGATGGAGACGGAGCCCTCACCGCGGTTGGAGACGTACATCTCGCGGGAGTCGCGGCTGACGTACAGCCCGTGGCAGCCCTTGCCGGTGGGCAGCAGGGTCGGCTTGCCGAACGTGTCGCCGTCGATCACCCACATCCCGTCGGCCATCATGTCGGCGATGTAGAACCGCTTGCCGTCCGGCGAGACCTTCACGTCCTGCGGCATGGCACCCTCGAAGGGCAGTTTCTGCTGTCCGACGACCTTCATCCGCTCGGTGTCGACCTTCAGCAGCTCGCCGCTGAACTCGCAGGAGACGATGAAGTAGCGGCCGTCGCGGGAGAAGTCGGCGTGGTTGACCCCGTAGCAGGTGACGGGTTCGGTCTTGACGCGCTTCATGGTGTGCGGGTCGCGGAAGACGAGTTCGCGGTCCAGGGAGGCCATGACGATCGCGTACTTGCCGTTGGGCGTGAAGTAGAGGTTGTACGGGTCGTGCACCTCGACCTCCTTCCCCGCCCTGCCGGTCTTGGGGTCGACGGGGGTGAGGGTGTGCCCGCGGTTGTTGTTGACCCAGAGCGTCTTCAGGTCCCAGGAGGGCACGACGTGCTGCGGCTGGTGGCCCACGTGGAGCGTCTCGACGACCTTGTAGGTCTTCGGGTCGATGACGGAGACGGTGTCGGACTCGGTGTTGGGCACGTAGACCCGGGACGGGAAGTCCTTGACCACCGGGGAAAGCCGGTTCGGACGGTCGGCGGCGTAGACGTCCTTGGGGTCGAGGAGCGGCGGCATGCCGGGCAGCCCCTGGACGGCCGTCTTCTTCGGCTTGTGCGCCGGCGCGGGGGCGGCGGCCTTGGTGGGCTGGTGGGCGTCGTCGCCGGACTCGCTGCCGCAGGCGGCGAGGGCGGTGACGACGGTGAGGGCGGTCCCGGTGAGCAGGGCGCGCTCGAGGAGTGTGCGCTTGACGAGTGTGCGCTTCACGAGTGTGGGGTGCATCAGCTGAGCAGCTCCGTGGTGGTGACCGCGCGCAGTCCGCGGCGGTGCAGTTCGTCCAGGACGGCGGGGAGCGCGGCGACCGTGTCCGCGTACCCGAAGTGCAGGCTCACGACGGACCCCCCTCGGACCTCGCCGAGGACGGCGCGGGCGACGGCGGGCGCGCCGGGCGAGGTGAAGTCGAGGGAGTCGACGTCGTAGGAGAGGACGTGGGGATAGCCGGCCCGGCGAGCCAGGGTCTCGACGAGGGGGGAGGCGCGTGCGGCACGGGAGGGGCGGAACCAGGTGCCGACGGACCCGGTGAGCCGCTTCAGGCGGGCGGCGCACTCGTCGATCTCCCGGGCCGCCTCCGCCTCGGACATGGCGTTGATGTCGAGGTGGCGGTGGGTGTGGTTGCCGAGGTCGTGGCCGCCGTCGAGGATCCGACGGGCCATGTCCGGGTGTTCGTCGAGCCAGGTACCGACGGCGAGCACGGTGACCCGGGCCCCGTGCCGCTCGGCCTCGCCGAGCAGCGCGCGGGCGGTGGCCGGATCCCCGTGCCCGTGGAACGTGAGGGCGACCCGGGGGCGGGTGCGGGGGCCGTGGGTGAGCTGCACCGGCTGCCCGGGGAAGCGGCGGGGGGACGGGGCGGGACGGGGAGGTGGTGGTGAGGGCGGCGGGGTCGGGCGCGTGGCGTCGGGCGCGGGGTGTGCGACGGCGCCGGTGGTGGCGCACCCCGCGGCGAACGCGCCCGTGGCGGCGAGTCCGGCGGCCGTACGCAGGGCCGTCCGGCGGTCAGTCGTGGTCACCCGCACCATTTAAGGCGGGTTGTGGAGTAAATCGGGCGATTGGTCCGATCGGCGGCCGGTTGGCGTGCCCCGACGGACCGCAAACGGCGAACCGCGGACGGCGGACGGCGGACGGCAAGGCGAGCCCCGAACCTCGAACGGCGAACCCCGAACCGCTACCGGTCCGCCACCCGCATCTCGAACCACGTCGTCTTCCCGCGCGGCAGCAGGTCCACGCCCCAGCGGTCGGAGAGCTTGTCGACGAGGAAGAGGCCGCGGCCGCTGATGTCCATCTCCTGCACCGGCATCAGACAGGGCAGCCCGCGGGACGGATCGCGGACCTCGATGCGGATCCAGCCGCGCCTCCGGCGCATCCGGAGGCCGAACACCCGGGCCCCGGTGTGCCGTACGGCGTTGCCGACGAGTTCGGAGACGAGGAGCACCGCGTCCTCGGCCATCCGGGGGCTGAGGCCCCAGTGACGCAGGACGACGACCTGGGTGAGCCGGCGGGCCGTGGCGGCGGACTCGGGCCGGGACGGCAGCGGAACCTCGCCCTCCGTCGGATTGCCGAACAATTCCAGCGCCTTGAGTGCCCGTTCGTCCTCGACCGCAGGCGACCACCGCGCCGCGGCCACGCGCCCGTGCCCCCGCGGCTGTTCGACACCCTCCAGCCCCGCCATGCCCCCATCATGGCCGCCTGGCGCCTCCTCCGGGGCCGTTCCGGGGGAATACGCCCCCCGCACGCCCCCGTTCCACACGATCCGATCGGCATATGCCAGAGGCCGTTCGGAGCCGTACGGAACCCCACCGACCTGCGGTGAAGACTCGCCCGAGGACAGTCGACGGGATCCCTCGACAAGGCAGGCTTAAGGGCGCCTTAAGGTTCCCATAAACCGCCCCTTCGAGGGACCCGGATCAGACACCTTGTCAATTGCAAGTGATTCCGGCCGGATTCACAGAGACGTGCCTCACAGGAACTTGGCCTTGCCCGGGCCCTCCTCCACGAAGCTGCGCATGCCGATCTCCCGGTCGGCGGTCGCGAACAGACCCGCGAACCAGTTCCGTTCGACCGCGAGGCCGGTGTCGATGTCCGTCTCCAGACCCGTGTCGATCGACTCCTTCGCGGCCCGCAGCGCGAGCGCCGGGCCCTGGGCCAGCTTCGCGGCCCAGGCGTGCGCCTGCGTGTACACCTCGTCGGCGGGTACCACCCGGTCCACCAGGCCGAGGGTCAGCGCCTCGTCCGCCTTGACCATCCGGCCGGTGAAGATGAGGTCCTTCGCCTTGGAGGGGCCCACCAGCCGGGCCAGGCGCTGGGTGCCGCCCGCGCCGGGGATCAGGCCGAGCAGGATCTCCGGCTGGCCGAGCTTGGTGTTCTCGCCCGCGATCCGGAAGTCCGCGCACAGCGCCAGCTCGCAGCCGCCGCCCAGCGCGTACCCCGTCACGGCCGCGACGACCGGCTTGGGGATCCGGGCGACGGCCGTGAAGGCGTCCTGGAGGGCACGGGCGCGCAGGACCATCGCCGTGTGGTCCATGGCCTGCATCTCCTTGATGTCCGCGCCGGCCGCGAACACCTTCTCCCCGCCGTACACGACGACGGCCCGTACGTCGTCACGACGGGCCGCCTCCTCGGCCACTTCCTTCAGCCGGTCCTGGGTGGCGATGTCCAGGGCGTTCATCGGCGGGCGGTCGAGACGGATCGTGCCGACGCCCTCGGCGACTTCGAGATTCACGGTCATGGCAGCAGGTTAACCATGACTAACGACAACGGGCCCGGTGCCGTGGGTCACAGCACCGGGCCCGCCTCAGAGCGGCGGAACTACTTCGTCCACTCCGCCCACGACAGGTTCCAGCCGTTGAGGCCGTTGGCGGGGTCGACCACCGGGTCGGTGGAGTTCTTCACGACCACCACGTCACCGACCATCGACTGGTTGAAGAACCACGCGGCCGGCACGGAGCTGTCATAGCCGCCGCGCACGTCCCGCAGGCCGATGCAGCCGTGGCTGGCGTTGTAGTTGCCGAAGGCGCCGCCGCCCCAGTAGTTGCCGTGCACGAAGGTGCCGGAGTTGGTCAGGCGCATGGCGTGCGGGACGTCCTTGATGTCGTACTCGCCGTCGTAGCCGACGGTGTCGCCGTTCATCCGGGTCACCGTGAACTTCTCGCTGATGACCATCGCGCCGTTCCAGGTGGCGTAGCCGGGCTTGCCGGTGGTGACCGGGATGGTCTTGACGACCTTGCCCTCGCGCATGACCTTCATGGTTTGCTTCTTGGCGTCCACGACGGACACCTGGTCACGGCCGATGGTGAAGGAGACGGTCTTGGCCTGCTTGCCGTAGACGCCCTTGCGGCCCTCGACGCCGTCGAGGTTCAGCTTCACCGTGACCTTGGTACCGGCCTTCCAGTACTTCTCGGGCCGGAAGTCGAGGCGGTCGTTGCCGAACCAGTGACCCTGGACGTCGACGGCCGGCACGGTCGTGATCTTGATGGCCTTCTCGACGTCCTCCGGCTTGGTGATGCCGCGCGTGAAGCGGACCGAGAACGGCATGCCGACGCCGACGGTGGAGCCGTCCTCGGGCGTGAAGTTGCCGGTGAAGGTGTTCTGCGGGCTCAGGGTGGTGAAGGACGAGTCCTCGGCGGCCGTGCGGCCCTCGGAGTCCTTCGCCACCGCGTGCACCTGGTACTCGGTCGACGCGGCCAGGTGCGTGGCGGGCGTCCAGCCGCTGCCGTCGGCCGAGATCGTGCCGTCGATCTTCGTGCCGTCGTCGTCCTTGACGGTCACCTCGGTCAGCTTGCCCTTGTCGGCGCTGACCTTGAGGGTGCCGCTGGTGTTCACGTCCTTGGCGCCGGCCTTCGGCGCGATGGTCACGACCGCCACCGACTGCTTGCTCTCGGCAGCGGAGCTGCCCTTGCCGTCCTTGTCCTTCGCATCGGACCCGGAGTCCGAGCCCCCGCCTCCGCCGCAGGCCGTGACGGCCAGCAGCGCACCGCCGACGATCACCGCCCACCGCTTGTTGCGGCCGCGTGAGCGTCCACCCGCCGACGCCCCCGATATCGGTCGCACGTTCAAGTCCTTCTCCCCTCGCAAGGCCTGGTCAGGCCCCCACCCCAGCGCATCCCGCGCGATCACTGGCGCATATTAACCGCACGGTTTTGAGCTTCGTGTCAGGTCAATGTCACCGTTCCGTCGCAACTTGGACCATCGAGCGGTGGGATGGTTGCACCGGGGGGCGAAGGTCAGCCGATCGCGCTGCCCTCCGTCCACTCCTGCCAGCCCATGTTCCAGCCGCCGAGCCCGTTGTCGGGGGCGACTTCCTTGTCCTTGCTGCGGACGACCTCGATCACGTCCCCGACGAGCGAGCGGTCGAAGAACCAGCCCGCGGGCGTGTCCGAGCCGCCGCCCTTCACGTCCCTGAGCCCCACGCAGCCGTGACTGATGTTGACCCGCCCGAAGGCGCCGTCCGCCCAGTAGTTGCCGTGCAGGAAGGTGCCGGATTCGGTGAGCCGCATGGCGTGCGGCACGTCCGGGACGTCGTACTCGGCCTTGCCGTTCTTCTTCGTGAAGCCGACCGTGGCGCCGTTCATCCGGGTCAGCTCGAGCATCTCGGTGACAACCATCTTGCCGTTGTACGTCGTCGTCTTCGGGGCCCCGGCCGTGATGGGGACGGTGGCGATCAGCTCGCCGTCGCGCCGCACCTTCATCGTGTGCCGGGCCACGTCGACGACGGAGACCTGGCTGCGGCCGACGGTGAAGGTGAACGTCTTGTCCTGGAGGCCGTAGACGCCGGGCGCGGCCTCGACGTCGCGCAGCCGCAGCGCGACGGTGACCCGGGTGCCGGGCTTCCAGTAGCGCCGGGGGCGGAAGTCGAGACGGCCGGCGCCGAACCAGTGCGGCCGGACCTCGACGGCCGGGTCGGCGGTGACATGGATGGCGCGTTCCACGGCCGCCCGGTTCTCGATCTCCCGGTTGAACTCCAGGGAGACGATCATCCCGGTGCCGACGGTGGCGCGGTTCTCCGGGGCGACGTACCCGATGAAGCGCTCCTCGGGGACGTACGTGGTGAAGGTGGTGTGGCGGGCGGAGCGGTCTCCGTCGCCGTCGAGGGCCACGGCGTCGACGGTGTAGCGGGCGGCGAGGGCGAGCGTGTCGTCGTCGGGCCGCCAGGACAGTCCGTCGGCGGAGATCCGGCCGGGCACCCTCGTCTCCTGGGCGTCCTGGGAGCGGACGACCCGCACCGACTCCAGCCGCCCGTCCGGCACCCGGACCCGCAGCCCACTCCCCGGGCGGACGCCCTTCGCGCCGTCGTCCGGGGTGACCCGGATGACGTCCTCGGCGGCCGGAGCCTTGCCCAGCATCCGGTCGAGCCCGCCGCCGCCCTCCCCGGTGCAGCCGGACGCCCCGGCCAGCAGTCCTGCCCAAGTCACTACGGCGGCCACTGCGACCCTCGCGCGCCGTGCGCGCCCATGTACGTGCCTCACGGGGTGCCCAACGACCGGGCACGCTCCGGGGAAACGTGAGTGCGAGGCACGCTCTGGGCAGAACAGGGGGGAGGACGACGCGACGGGAGCAGTGGCCGGGACGCCGTATGCCCTTTGCCCACGTCGTTCCACGAGCCGCGGGAGGCTGAACGGTGTCCAGCGCAGCCGAGCAGGAGGCGGTGGCGAAGGGGCGCGTCGCGCCCGCCGCCGTCGTGAACGGTGCGTCGCACAGGACGCCCGGCGTGCCCGTGTGGCCGGGTGCGCCCATGCCGCTCGGCGCCCGGTTCCGGGCCGGTCCGGACGGGGTGGCGGGGACCAACTTCGCGCTGTGGGCGGGCGGGGCGGAGGCGGTCGAGCTGTGCCTGTTCGACGCGTCGGGGAAGGAGACCCGGGCCCGGCTCACCGAGCTGACCCACGAGATCTGGCACGGCTTCGTGCCGGGGGTCATGCCGGGCCAGCGCTACGGCTACCGGGTGCACGGCCGCTGGGACCCGTGGACCGGCGGCCGCTGGAACCCGGCGAAGCTGCTCCTCGACCCGTACGCCCGCGCGGTGGACGGCGAGTTCACGCTGCCGCCGGAGGTGTACGGGCATGTGCGCGACTGGCCCCAGCAGCAGGTCGCGGACACCGTGCGCGACGAACGCGACTCGGCGCCGTACGTCCCGAAGGGCGTCGTCGTCCATGATGACGACGACTGGGCCGACGACCGCCGGCCGAAGACGCCGTGGGCGGACTCGGTGATCTACGAGGTGCACGTCAAGGGCTTCACCCAACGCCACCCGGGGATCCCGGAGGAGCTGCGCGGCACCTACGCCGGACTGGCGCATCCGGCGGCGGTCGAGCACCTGGTGAAGCTGGGGGTGACGGCGGTGGAGCTGTTGCCGGTCCACCAGTTCGCGCACGAGGACCATCTGCTGCGCCGCGGCCTGCGGAACTACTGGGGCTACAACTCCATCGGCTATTTCGCCCCGCACGCCGGCTACGCCTCCGGCGGTACCCGGGGCGAGCAGGTCGGCGAGTTCAAGCGGATGGTGCGGGCGCTGCACGCGGCGGGCATCGAGGTCATCCTCGACGTGGTCTACAACCACACGGCGGAGGCGGGCGAGCTGGGGCCGACGCTGTCCCTGAAGGGCATCGACAACCGGGGCTACTACCGGCTCCAGTCGGACGCCCGGCGGTACGCGGACTACACGGGCTGCGGGAACACCCTGCACGTGGTGCAGCCGCACGTGCTGCGGCTGATCACGGACTCGCTGCGCTACTGGGTGACCGAGATGGGCGTGGACGGCTTCCGCTTCGACCTGGCCGCCGCCCTGGCCCGCTCCATGCACGACGTGGACATGCTGTCGCCGTTCCTCGCGGTGATCGCGCAGGATCCGGTGCTGCGGCGGGTGAAGCTGATCGCCGAGCCCTGGGACGTGGGCTCGGGCGGCTACCAGGTGGGTGCCTTCCCGCCCCTGTGGACGGAGTGGAACGACCGCTACCGCAACGCCGTGCGGGACTTCTGGCGGGGCGCGCTGCCGGACGTCCGGGAGATGGGCTACCGGCTGTCGGGCTCCAGCGACCTGTACGCCTGGGGCGGGCGGCGGCCGTACGCGTCGGTGAACTTCGTGACCGCGCACGACGGTTTCACCCTGCGCGACCTGGTGTCGTACGAGCGCAAGCACAACGAGGCGAACGGCGAGGGCAACCGGGACGGCACGGACGACAACCGCGCCTGGAACGGCGGGGCGGAGGGCGAGACGGACGACGAGCGGGTACGGGCCCTGCGGCGCCGGCAGCTGCGCAACCTGCTGACCACCCTGCTGCTGTCGACGGGCGTGCCGATGCTGGTCGCGGGCGACGAGATGGGCCGCACCCAAGGGGGCAACAACAACGCGTACTGCCAGGACAACGAGATCGGCTGGGTGGACTGGGAGCTGCTCGCGGATCCGGGCTGGCAGGCCCTGTTCGACCTCACGGCCCGGCTGATCGCGCTGCGCCACCGCCACCCGGTGCTGCGCCGGCGCGCGTTCTTCTCCGGCCGCGCGCACTCCGCGGACGGGCTGCGCGACCTGGCGTGGTTCACGGCACGGGGCACGGAGATGACGGAGGGGGACTGGTACGCGCCCGCCGCCACGCTCGGCATGTACCTCTCCGGCCGGGACATCCCGGGCCGGGACGAGCGGGGCGCGCCGATCACCGACGACAGCTTCCTCGCCGTCCTGCACGCCGGCGACCGCCCGGTGAGCTTCGTCCTGCCGGGCCCGCCGTGGGCGGAGCGCTACGAGGTGGTCGTGGACACCTCCCACGAGGACCAGGCGGCCCCGCCCGCGGTCCGGCACCGGGCGGGCTCGGCGGTGACGGTGCCGGCCCGGGCGGTGCTGCTGCTGCGGGTGGTGGAGTAGCTCCGGCTGAATCACCTGAAGGAGTGACGAGGGGGGACGACCGGTCGAACGCGCAGGTCGTAGGACCAAGGCCCGAGGGAGGCCCGGCCGAAACTCGGTGGGCGATGTCAGTGGCGATCCGTAGGCTCGCTGCTGATGTCCACGACTCCTGTAACCACCAAGGACCGGTCCGCGGTGCGGACGTTGCTGCGTCTGTGGCCGTATGTGCGGCCGGTGCGGGCGCGCCTGTTCACCGCCGCGTTCGTCGCGGTCGTCGCCTCATGTACGGGGCTGGTGATCCCGCTCGTCCTGAAGTGGATGGTGGACGGGCCGGTCGCCGACGGGGACACGGCGGGCGTCTGGCTCGGCGCGCTGTACCTGCTGCTGCTCGGGTTCGTGGAGGCGGGGCTGTTCGGGCTGCGGCGGTGGCTGGTGGCGCGGCCGCTGTCGCATGTCGAGGCGGAGATGCGGGCGGGACTGTACCGGCATCTCCAGCGGCTCCCGGTGGCCTTCCACGACCGCTGGGCCTCGGGGCAGCTGCTGTCCCGGGGGACGACGGATCTGATGCTGGTGCGCATGTTCCTCGCCTTTCCGCTGACGTTCCTGCTGGTCAACGGCGTCACGATCGTCGTCGGCGTGATCATCATGCTGCTCCAGGACTTCACGCTCGGCCTGGTGATCCTCGGGCCGGCCGTGCCGGTGATGGTGATGTGCGTGGTCTTCGAGCACCGGTACGCGGTCGTGGCCCGGCGCGCGCAGGACCAGGTCGGCGATCTGACGACGGTCGTCGAGGAGAGCGTGCTCGGGATCAGGATCATCAAGGGCTTCGGCCGGCACCGCAGCCAGGCCCGCGCCTTCCGCGAACTGTCGGCCACGCTGCGCGGCACCGAGCTGCGCAAGGCGCGGCTGCTCGCGACCATCTGGGCCGTGATCGTGACGCTGCCGGAGGTGGCGATCGGCGCGGCCCTGGTACTGGGCGCGGTGCAGGTGGCGGACGGCGAGCTGTCCGCGGGCACGCTGGTCGCGTTCCTGTCGACGGCCCTCGCGCTGCGCTGGCCGGTGGACTCGATCGGCTTCCTGCTCGCGATGAGCCAGGAGGCGGCCACGGCGACCGAGCGGTACTTCGAGGTGATGGACGAGCGGCCGGAGGAGGAGACGCCCGCGCCCTCGCTCGCGCCCTCGCCCTCGCCCACGGGCGCCGCGCGGGACGGCGACGGGCTCCGCTTCGACGGCGTCGTCTTCCGTTACCCGGACGCCGATCCCGGCTCCCCGCCCACCCTCGACCGCGTCGACCTGCACATCCGGCCCGGCGAGTCCATGGCCCTGGTCGGGGCCACCGGCAGCGGGAAGACCACGCTCACCGCGCTCGTGCCCCGGCTGCACGAGGCGACCGCCGGGCGGATCACGCTCGACGGCGAGGACATCACCGCGATGTCGCGCGCCGAGCTGCGGGCGAGAGTCGCCGTCGCCTTCGAGGAGCCGACCCTGTTCTCCGCGAGCGTCGGGGAGAACGTGCTGATGGGCGCGGACGACACGGCGGGCGCCGCCGAGCTGGAGCGGGCCCTCGAGGTCGCGCAGGCCGGCTTCGCGCACCAGCTGCCGCAGGGCACCTCGACGCAGGTCGGCGAACAGGGGCTCAGTCTCTCCGGCGGCCAGCGGCAGCGGCTCGCACTGGCCCGGGCGGTCGTCGGACGGCCGCCCTTCCTCGTGCTCGACGACCCGCTCTCCGCGCTGGACGTCCACACGGAGGCCGCCGTGGAGGCCGCGCTGCGCCAGGTCCTCGTCGGCACCACCGCGCTGATCGTCGCCCACCGCCCGTCGACCGTGCTGCTGGCGGACCGGGTCGCCCTGCTCTCCGGCGGCCGGATCACCGCCGTCGGCACTCATCAGGAACTGCTGCGCGGCAACACCGAGTACGCCCACCTCATGTCCGGAACCGGCCGCCAGGAGGACGACCGATGACCGCCCCCACCGCCTCCTCCCCCACCACCCCCACCACCCCCACCACCCCCACGACCGACGACGAGCCGGACGACCTGCGCCCGCGGGCCGCCGAGGACCCCTTCGACCACGACGTCCTGCCCACCCCGCCGGGTGCCACGGGCGCGCTGCTGCGCTCCCTGCTCGCCCCCATGAGGGCGCGGGTGGCGCTGACCACCCTTCTGCTGCTGCTCCAGCAGGCGGCCGTGCAGGCGGGCCCGCTGCTGGTGGCGTACGCGATCGACCGGGCCGTACCGGCGTTCCGCGCCGACGACCACGGGCCGCTGATCGCGGTGGGAGTCGGCTATCTGCTGTGCGCGCTGGTCTCCGGCGGCCTCCAGTACGCGTTCCTGCTCGCGGCCGCCCGCGTCAACCAGGACGTGCTGCTCGATCTGCGCGGCCGGATCTTCCGGCACGCGCAGGCGCTGAGCGTCGACTTCCACGAGCGCTACACCTCGGGCCGGCTCATCTCCCGCTCCACCACGGACGTGGAGTCCCTGCGCGAGCTGCTCAACGAGGGTCTCCAGGAGCTGGTGACCGTCGTCCTGTCGTTCCTCTACATCTCGGCGATGCTGCTCTGGCTGGACCTGGGCCTGGGCGCCGTCGCGGTGGCCTCCTTCGTGCCGCTGTACCTGCTGGTGCGGTCCTACCGGCGGCGCGCCGCGCGGGTGTTCACGGCGCGCTCCACGGCGATCGCGGCCGTGATCGTGAAGTTCGTGGAGACGATGAACGGCATCCGCCCGGTGCGCGCCTTCCGCCGGGAGGCCGTCAACGACGCCGACTTCGGGGTGCTGAACCGGCGGCACGAGCGCACCAACGGCGACGCGCTCCTGGAGATGGCCCGGTACGTGGTCGGCTCCCGGCTGGTCGCCAACACGGCGGTCGCGGCGATCGTGCTGTGGGGCGCCCACCGGGTCACGGACGGCACCCTGGAGCTGGGTGTGCTGGCGGCCGCCGTGCTGTACCTGCGGCGGCTGTACGACCCGATCGACCGGCTCGGCATGTTCCTCAACTCCTACCAGTCGGCGGCCGCCTCCCTGGAGAAGATCGCCGGGCTGCTCGCGCAGACGCCGTCCGTGCCGGAGCCGTCCGTGCCCAGGGAACTGCCCGCGCTGCCGGGCGAACTCCCCGGCCGCGAGGTCGTGTTCGACGGGGTCTCCTTCGGCTACCGCACCGGCGGCGAGGTGCTCCCCCGCTTCGACCTCACCCTGCCGGCCGGGCAGACCGTCGCCGTCGTCGGCTCGACCGGCGCGGGCAAGTCGACGCTGGCCAAGCTGCTCGCCCGGTTCTACGACCCGACGCGGGGCCGGGTGCTGCTCGACGGCGTCGACCTGCGCGAGCTGTCGGTGCCCGAGCTGCGGCGCGGGGTGGTGATGGTGACGCAGGAGGCGTTCCTGTTCTCCGGGACGGTCGCCGAGAACATCGCCATCGGGCGGCCGGAGGCCACCCGGGAGGAGATCGAGCGGGCGGCGAAGGCGATCGGCGCGCACGAGTTCATCAGCGCCCTGCCCGACGGCTACGACACGGACGTCCGCAAGCGCGGCGGCCGTATCTCCGCCGGGCAGCGGCAACTCGTCGCGTTCGCCCGGGCGTTGCTGGCCGATCCGGCGGTGCTGATCCTGGACGAGGCGACCAGCTCGCTGGACGTGCCCGGGGAGCGTGCCGTGCAGGCGGCGATGGCGACGGTGCTGAAGGGCCGTACGGCGGTGGTGATCGCGCACCGGCTGTCGACGGTGGAGATCGCCGACCGGGTGCTGGTCATGGAGCGGGGCCGGATCGTCGAGGACGGCCCTCCGGCCGACCTCATCGCCGGCACCGGCCGGTTCGCGGATCTGCACCGGGCCTGGCGGGACAGTCTGGCCTGACGATCCGGGGTGTAGGTTCCGCATTCTGATGGACACTGTCCATGCGACATGGACAGCGACGAGGCTGGACATCCTTGACGAAGCCACTCGTCTCCTCTCCCTCCTCGACGACCACAACACCCAGCACACCGGGGAAACCAGTTGCCCCGCCCAAACGCCGCTGACATGGTCTCGACCATGCCTACCTTCTCCGCGCACGACGGGACCAAGCTCGCCTACCACGTGTTCGGAGACGGCCCTCCGCTGGTCTGCCTGCCCGGAGGCCCGACGGATTCCGCATACCTCGGCGGCCTCGGCGGCCTCTCCGCCCACCGGCGGTTGATCAGGCTGGACCTCCGGGGCACCGGCCAGTCCGCGACACCACGGGACACCGCCTCCTACCGCTGTGACCGACTCGTCGACGACGTCGAGGCCCTGCGCAAGCACCTCGGCCTCGACCGGATGGACCTGCTCGCGCATTGCGCCGGCGCCAATCTGGCCGCGCTCTACGTGAGCCGCCACCCCGAAAAGGTCAGCATGCTCGCGCTGATCACGCCAAGCGTCAGGGCCGTGGGCCTCACGATCCCAGGAGAGCTCCGGCTGGAGACCGCACAACTCCGCCGGGACGAACCCTGGTTCCCGGAGGCGTTCGCGGCCCTGGAGGCGATCGTGGCAGGCAAGGCCACCGCCGACAGCTGGAACGCCGTCGCACCCTTCTCCTACGGCCGCTGGGACGAGACGGCCCAGGCGCATCAGGCCGCCGGGAACGAGCGGATGAACACGGAGATCGTCGCTGCCTTCGGCGCCGAAGGCGCTTTCGCCCCGGACACCACCCGCACCGCACTCGCCCGGTTCACCCCGCCCGTCCTCCTCCTGGCCGGTGAAGCCGACCTGGGAGCCCCTCCTCGCACCATGGCCGAGTTCGCGGACCTCTTCCCGAACGCCGAACTCGTCGTCCAGCCCAGCGCCGGACACTACCCGTGGCTCGACGACGCCGACCGGTTCGTGGCGACCACCACAGCGTTCCTGGGACACACCAGCGCCCCGTCGTCATAACCCCGGCTGTTGAAGTTCCCAGGACGAAACCCGGTGGCACAACGGAAAGCAACCGCCCTCGCCGACCACCAGGGACCGGATTGTTCACCATGAACCGAAACGGTCAGTGCCCACGACGCCCGGATTTCCGGGTTTCCACAGGGGCCAGTGCCAGCGATCACGCGAAACCTGCAGGGGGGCTTGTGGTCGACGCGTACGAGGATCCCGGGATGCCCGACCGGCGGGGCGGCTGGGCGTATCTGGCCTGGCTGGTGCGGTGCCAGCCGGGCCGGGCGGTGGCCGGGGCGGTGCTGGCCAGCACCTGGATGGTGCTGCTGGCGATGGCGCCGTATCTGCTGTCGCGGGCGGTGGACGACGGGCTGGAGCCCGGGGACCCGGCCGCGCTGGCCGGCTGGACGACCGCGCTGTTCGTGGTCGGGGCGGCCAACTCCTGGGTGAGCATCGTGCGCCACCGCACGATGACCCGGCTGCGCATGGACGCCTACTTCCGCACCGTCAAGGTGGTCGTCGGGCAGGCGGTGCGGCTGGGCGACGCGCTGCCGCGCCGGATCGGCACCGGGGAGGTCGTCACGATCGGGGTGGGCGACGTCCACACCATCGCGAACGCGCTGACGGTGATCGGGCCGGGCGTCGGCTCGGTCGTCGTGTACGTCTTCGTCGCCGGGCTGCTGCTGTCCGTCTCACCGCTGCTGACGGCGGTCGTGCTGCTGGGGATGCCGGTGATCGCCGTGCTCGTCGGGCCGCTGATGGCTCGGCTCCAGGGCGCGGAGAGCGAGTACCGGGAGCGGCAGGGGGTGCTCACCTCGCGGATCGGCGATCTCGCGGGCGGGCTGCGGGTGCTGGGCGGACTGGGCGGCAAGGACCTGTTCGCGGACGCGTTCCGGCGGGACTCGACGCGGCTGCGGGAGCAGGGCTACCGGGTGGGCGCGGTCACCAGCTGGATGCAGGCCCTCGGCATGGGCCTGCCGACGCTGTTCCTCGCCGTGGTGACCTGGCTGGCGGCCCGGCTGGCGGCCCAGGGGGACATGACGGTGGGGCAGCTGGTGTCGGTGTACGGCTATGTCGCCGTGCTGGTGGGCCCGGTGGCCTTCCTCGTCGACATGGGGTACGAGCTGAGCCGGGGTGTGGTCTCGGCCCGGCGGGTCGTGGGGCTGCTGCGGCTGGAGCCCGACCCTGACACCGGCACCGCCGACGCGCCCGCCGGACCGGCGGAGCTGTACGACCCCGCGTCCGGCGTGCGGGTGGCGCCGGGCCGGCTGACCGCGCTGGTCGGGGCGCGCCCGGCCGAGCCGGCCGCCGTCGTCGACCGGCTCGGCCGGTACGGTCCGACCGATGTCACCTGGGGCGGGACCCGGCTCGACGCGATCGCGCTGTCCCGGGTCAGGGCCTCGATCCTGGTCGCGGACAACGAGGCCGACCTGTTCGCGGGCAGCCTGCGCGAGGTGGTGTGCGGCCGGCGGGAGCACCCTGCGGCGCGGGTGCGGGCGGCGGTCCGGGCGGCTGCCGCCGAGGACGTGGTGCAGGGGCTGGCGGAGGGCCTCGACGCGCCGGTGGCCGCGCAGGGCCGCAGTCTCTCCGGGGGCCAGCGCCAGCGCGTCCGGCTGGTGCGGGCGCTGCTGGCCGACCCCGAGGTGCTGCTGGCCGTGGAACCGACGTCGGCGCTGGACGCCCATACGGAGGCGGTGGTGGCCGAGCGGCTGCGAGCGGCCCGGACCGGCCGGACCACGCTCGTCACGACCACCTCGCCGCTGGTCCTCGATCACGCGGACACCGTGCTCTACCTGGTCGGCGGGAAGGTCGCGGCGAGCGGCGGCCACCGTGCGCTGCTGGCCCGGGAACCGGGGTACCGGGCGCTGGTGGCACGGGACGCGGAAGAGGAAGGAGCGGAGAACGGCGAAGACGAAGAGGAAGGCGAAGAGGAAGAGGCTGTGGGATGACGCCGGAGGAGACCCCGTCGGGCCGGCTTCCCGTCGCCGGGGCCGCTCAGGTGCGGCGCGCGGCCGTACGGCTGGTGCGGGCCGACGGGCGGGCCTTCGCCTGGGTGCTGCTGCTCAACGTGCTCGCCGCCGGGGCGAGTCTCGCCGGGCCCTGGCTGCTGGGGCGGATCGTCGACGCGGTGCGGGCCGGGGACGGCGTGGGGGCCGTGGACCGGCTGGCGCCGGTGATCCTGGTGTGCGCGGTGGCACAGCTGCTGCTGGCCCGCTGGGCGCGGTACGCGGGACACCGGTTCGGGGAGCGGACGCTGGCGCGGGTGCGGGAGGAGTTCGTCGGGCGGGCGCTGGCGCTGCCGGCGTCGGTCGTGGAGCGGGCCGGCACCGGTGACCTGGCCACGCGCGGCACCGCCGACGTGGCGGCGGTCGGCACGACCCTGCGGGACGCCGGGCCCGAGCTGCTGGTCTCCTCGGTGCAGGCGCTGCTCGCGCTCGCGGCGGTGTTCGTGATCGACCCGCTGCTCGGCGCGGTGGGGGTGCTCGGGCTGACGCCGATCTGGTGCGTGCTGCGCTGGTATCTGCGCCGGGCCCGCTCCGGCTATCTCGCGCAGGGGGCGGCGGACTCGGACGTCGCCGAGGTCCTGGCCGCGACGGCGGCCGGGGCGCGGACGGTCGAGGCGTTCCGGCTCGAGGAGCGGCGGACGGCGGTGAGCCGGGAGTCGCTGGAGCGCGCGCGCCGGGCCCGCTTCCACACCCTGTATCTGCGCAGCGTGTTCTTCCCGGTGGTCGAGGTGTCGTACACGCTGCCGGTGGCGGGCGTGCTGCTGGTGGGCGGGGCGCTGCACGCGCGGGGTGTGACGAGTCTGGGGGCGGTGGTGGCGGCGGCGCTGTATCTGCGCCAGTTCGCCGATCCGCTGGACCAGATCCTGGTGCGGGTGGAGCAACTCCAGTCCAGCGGTGCCTCGTTCGCCCGGGTGGAGGGCCTGGCGGCGGCACCGCGCGCTCGCGGGCGGGAGGATGCCCCGGTTCCGGTGGACGACCGGATCGACGTCCGGGACGTGCGCTACGCCTACGCGCGGGGCGGCGAGGTGCTGCGCGGGGTCGATCTGACCGTACGGCCCGGGGAGCGGCTGGCGGTGGTCGGGCCGTCCGGCGCGGGCAAGACCACGCTGAGCCGGCTGATGGCGGGGGTGGACGCGCCGAGCGCGGGCACGGTGACGGTGGGCGGGGTGCCGGTCGCGGATCTGGCGCCGGAGACGCTGCGCCGGCAGGTCGTGCTGGTGACGCAGGAGCACCATGTGTTCCTGGGGACGGTCCGCGACAACCTGCTGATCGCCGAACCGGCCGCGTCCGACGACGAGCTGTGGGCGGCGCTGGGCGCGGTGGGTGCGGCGGGCTGGGTACGGGAGCTGCCCGGCGGCCTCGACGCCCCGCTGGGCGGTTCGGGGTGCCGTCCGGACGGTTCGCGGGCGCAGCAGCTCGCGCTGGCCCGGGTGGTGCTGGCCGACCCGCACACGCTGATCCTGGACGAGGCGACGGCGCTGCTGGATCCGACGACCGCCCGGCACACCGAGCGGGCCCTGGCGGCCGTGCTGAAGGGCCGTACCGTCATCGCCGTCGCGCACCGGCTGCACACCGCGCACGACGCGGACCGGGTGGCGGTGATGGAGGACGGGCGGGTCACCGAACTCGGCACGCACGAGGAACTGGTGGCGGCGGGCGGGGCGTACGCCGCGCTGTGGCGGACGTGGCACGGGGAGCCCGAGGGGGTCTGAGAAACACCCGTTGCTCCGCATATCGAACATGAATTACCGGACAACGGAGGGTTTCCGGCCAAGTTTCTGACGCGCTCCTGACAGATAGCGCAATCCCCTGCCACTCTTCCCTCTGCTACTTCACAGCAACCCCACAGCTTCACGTTCTGCGTACCGCCTTTGTCGTGCCCGGCCGGCCCACCCGCCGTCGGGTCTCCCCTGGCCGCGTGATCCGCGGCCGCGCAGAAGGAGTCAGTGTTGAGAAGCAGTTCCTCTCGCAGACGCACCTCCCACAGCCCCTCCCGCAAGGTCGCGGCCGTCGCCCTGGTCGGCGTCTCCGCGCTCATCGCCGCCGCCGTGCAGACCGGCGCCGCCACCGCGGCACCAAAGAAGGCACCGTCGGCCGCGGGTCAGGTCCTCCCGGGCGCCGAGTCGGTCAAGCTCACCCCCGCCCAGCGTGCCGAGCTGATCCGCGCGGCCGACGCCGGCAAGGCCCGGACCGCCAAGGAACTGGGCCTGGGCGCCAAGGAGAAGCTGGTCGTCCGGGACGTCCTCAAGGACGGCGACGGCACCGTGCACACCCGCTACGAGCGCACCTACGACGGGCTGCCGGTCCTCGGCGGCGACCTGGTCGTCGAGTCCACGAAGGCCGACGCGACCGAGGCCGTCGTGAAGGCCACCCGCGCGAAGATCGCGCCGGCCACCACCGCGGCCGCCGTGCCCGCCGCCAAGGCCGAGGCGCAGGCGCTGTCCGCCGCGAAGGCGGAGGACGCCAAGAGCCCCGACGTCAACCGGGCGCCGCGCAAGGTGATCTGGGCCGCGAGCGGCACGCCGACCGTGGCGTACGAGACGGTCGTCGGCGGGTTCCAGCACGACGGCACCCCGCAGGAACTGCACGTCGTCACGGACGCCACCACGGGCGCGAAGCTGTTCGAGTGGGAGGCGATCGAGACCGGCACCGGCAACACGGTGTACAGCGGCCAGGTCGCGCTCACCACCACGCAGTCCGGGTCGACGTACAACCTGACCGACGGCGCGCGCGGCGGTCACAAGACGTACAACCTCAACCGCGGCACCTCCGGCACCGGCACCCTCTTCTCCGGCGCCGACGACATCTGGGGCAACGGCACCCCGTCGAACCTGGAGTCGGCCGGCGCCGACGCCCACTACGGCGCGCAGCTGACCTGGGACTACTACAAGAACGTGCACGGCCGCTCCGGCATCCGCGGCGACGGCGTCGGCGCGTACTCGCGCGTCCACTACGGCAACAACTACGTCAACGCGTTCTGGTCCGACAGCTGCTTCTGCATGACGTACGGCGACGGCTCGGGCAACGCCAACCCGCTGACGTCGATCGACGTGGCCGCGCACGAGATGACCCACGGTCTCACCTCGAACACGGCCGGGCTCAACTACTCCGGCGAGTCGGGCGGCCTCAACGAGGCGACCTCGGACATCTTCGGCTCGACCGTCGAGTTCTACGCCAACAACCCCTCCGACGTCGGTGACTACCTCATCGGCGAGGAGATCAACATCAACGGCGACGGCACCCCGTTGCGTTACATGGACAAGCCGAGCAAGGACGGCTCGTCCAAGGACAGCTGGTACTCCGGCATCGGCTCGATCGACGTGCACTACTCCTCGGGCCCCGCGAACCACTTCTTCTACCTGCTGAGCGAGGGCAGCGGCACCAAGACCATCAACGGTGTCACGTACAACTCGTCCACCTCGGACGGCCTTCCGGTCACCGGCATCGGCCGCGACAAGGCGGAGAAGATCTGGTTCCGCGCGCTGACCACGAAGTTCACCTCGACCACCAACTACGCGGGCGCCCGCACCGGCACCCTCGCGGCGGCGGGTGAGCTGTACGGCACGACGAGCGCCGAGTACACGGCGGTGCAGCACGCCTGGGCGGCCATCGCGGTCGGCTCGCGCCCCGGCGGCGGGGGCGGCGGAGGCACCTCCTTCGAGAGCACCACCGACGTGTCGATTCCGGACAACGGTGCGGCGGTCACCTCGCCGATCACCGTCTCCGGGCGGACGGGCAACGCACCGTCGAACCTCGCGGTGGCGGTGGACATCGTCCACACCTACATCGGTGACCTCCAGGTGCAGCTGGTCGCCCCCGACGGCACGGCGTACACGCTGAAGGCGTACGGCACCGGCGGGAGCACGGACAACCTCAACACCACGTACACGGTGAACGCCTCCTCCGAGGTCGCCAACGGCGTCTGGCAGCTGAGGGTCCAGGACAACGCGGCCGTGGACACCGGCTACATCAACAGCTGGAAGCTGACCTTCCCGTAGGTCCGACGACTGCGCAGGGCGCCGCCCCGGAGGTCACTCCTCCGGGGCGGCGCCCTCTTTTTGCCAGCCGATTGCCTATGTCCTGTTGGCCCTTTACCCAGGTCAACTGGGTTTACATTCCAGCAATGTTCACCCGCTGGTCGATTTTCAGCCAACATCACATAGGGGTCCTGACATGTACGCGACCTTGATGCGAGGCTTCCCCACATCCGCCGCACAACTTCACAGCCGTCACGGCCGGCCACCCCACGCCGGCCGGGCACCCCCACATCCAAGGAGCTTGTGTGACCTCCCTCTACGCGCGTCACAAGCGCACCACCCTGACCATCGCCACCGCCGTCGCGGCCGGTGCGCTGGTCACCACCGGTCTGACCACCGGTACCGCCGCCGCCCAGACCCCGGCGGACTCCACCACCGCCAAGCCGCTCGCCGTCCCGACCGCGCTGGCCCCGGCCGCCCGCACCGCCCTGATCCAGGACAAGCAGGCCGACGCCACCGCGACCGCGCAGGAGATAGGCCTCGGCGCCAAGGAGAAGCTGGTCGTCCGGGACGTCGTCAAGGACGCGGACGGCACGCTCCACACGCGCTACGAGCGGACCTACGCGGGCCTGCCGGTCCTCGGCGGCGACCTCGTCGTCCACGAGTCGGCCGCGGGCGCGAACAAGGGCGTCACCAAGGCGACGAAGGCCACCATCAAGGTCGCCTCCGTCAAGCCGGTCATCGCCGCCGCCAAGGCCGAGAAGCAGGCCCTCACCCTCGCCAAGGACGCCGGCTCCGCCAAGACCGAGGCCGACGCCGCGCCCCGCAAGGTGATCTGGGCGGGCAACGGCAGCAAGCCGACCCTCGCCTACGAGACGGTCGTCGGCGGCCTCCAGGAGGACGGCACCCCGAACGAGCTGCACGTCATCACCGACGCGGCCACCGGCAAGAAGCTGTACGAGTACCAGGGCATCGAGACCGGCACCGGCAAGAGCCAGTACTCCGGCACGGTGACGCTCGGCACCTACCTCTCCGGCTCGACGTACCAGCTGTACGACACCACGCGCGGCGGCCACAAGACGTACAACAAGGCGCGCGCCACCAGCTCCTCGGCGGGCACGCTGTTCACCGACGCGGACGACACGTGGGGCACCGGCTCCACCACCAGCTCCTCCACCTCGCAGACCCCGGCCGTCGACGCCGCCTACGGCGCGCAGACCACCTGGGACTTCTACAAGAACACCTTCGGCCGCAACGGCATCAAGAACAACGGCGTCGCCGCCTACTCCCGCGTCCACTACGGCAACGCGTACGTCAACGCCTTCTGGGACGACAGCTGCTTCTGCATGACCTACGGCGACGGCACGAGCAACACCCACCCGCTGACCTCGCTGGACGTGGCCGGCCACGAGATGACCCACGGCGTCACCTCGAACACGGCGGGCCTCAACTACAGCGGTGAGTCCGGCGGCCTGAACGAGGCCACCTCCGACATCTTCGGCACGGCGGTCGAGTTCTACGCGGCGAACTCCTCCGACGTCGGTGACTACCTCATCGGCGAGAAGATCGACATCAACGGCGACGGCACCCCGCTGCGCTACATGGACCAGCCGAGCAAGGACGGCGCGTCGGCCAACTACTGGTCGTCGTCGCTGAAGAACCTGGACGTGCACTACTCGTCCGGTCCCGCGAACCACTTCTTCTTCCTCCTCTCCGAAGGCAGCGGCTCGAAGACGATCAACGGGGTGACCTACAACTCCCCCACCTACAACAGCTCCACCCTCACCGGCATCGGCCGCGCCAAGGCGGTCCAGATCTGGTACAAGGCGCTGACCGAGTACTTCACGTCCACCACCACGTACGCGGGCGCCCGCACCGGCACCCTGAGCGCGGCGGCGGCCCTGTACGGCTCCACCAGCACCGAGTACAAGGCGGTCGCGGCGGCCTGGACGGCGGTCAACGTCAGCTAGTCGCTCCGCGGGAGAACAGGGCGGCACCCGGGACGAAGGCATCCCCGGGTGCCGCCCTACTCTTGGCTCCCATGTCCTTCACCTACGACGATGTCGGCGCCACCCGCGAGCCCGGCTTCTGCCCGCCCGGCTTCCACCCCCTGCACGAGCGCACCCGCATCGGCGAGGGCCACGACGTCTTCCGCCGCGCCGCGGAGGCGGTGATGACCTGGGAGATGCACCGCGCCCTGGGCGTGGGCATAGCCGCGACCGCCGAGCGGGCGGCCCCCGACGTCGACGTCACGGTCACCCTGGCCGGCCTCATCAAGGCCCCCTGCCGCGTGGTCTGGACGGCCGAGGAGCCCCGCCGCGCCGGCTGGGCCTACGGCACCCTCCCCGGCCACCCCGAATGCGGCGAGGAGTCCTTCGTCGTCGACCGCACGGGCGACGGCACGGTCTGGCTCACGGTGTCGGCGTTCAGCCGCGGCGCGAAGTGGTACGCGCGGGCGGGCGGCCCGGCGACACGGGGGTTGCAGCAGGCGTATGCGCGGCGGTGCGGGGTGGTGCTGCGCCAGCTGAGCGAGAGCGACAAGGTGTAGGCGACCGCGCTCACCCGGTCCCGAGAACCCTCGGCCGACCACCGGTCTCGAACCACAGGAGCTTCCCGGCACCGCGCCCGAGCGGCAGGCCGCCCCACCGGTCCGCGTACTCCCGCACGAGGTGCAGCCCGCGCCCGTTCTCACCGTCGAGCGGGGCGACGCCCGGCCGGCCTCCGGGAGGCTCGGCAAAGGGTGCGGGGACGTAGGGGTGGCTGTCCCAGACCCCCACCCGAAGCCGCCCGTCACCCAGAGCGGTGAGTCGCAGCGAGGCGGGGCCCTTGGTGTGCCGGTAGGCGTTGGTGACCAGCTCGGACGTCAACAACTCGACAACATCGAGCACTTCCCCCATACCGTGCCCACCGAGCGCCGCCCGCACGGTCATACGTGCGACACGTGCGGCCCTGGGGTCATGCGGCAGACGGAGGGCGTACGTCCAGGTGTCGGGCGGGGCTACGGTGACCACGAAGACCTCCGGGAGGAAGGGAGACTGGGACAACTCGCTCACGACCGCGCCGGACGGTGGCAGTGCCTGGTCGGTGCGCTTCCGGCTTATGGGCGCGGGCTGTTGAGCGGCTTGCGTTGCACAACGTAGCGTCACCAGTGGAAGGTATTCCATTGGATCAGCGAAGATCTACCAATCACCATCCGTGTGGGTGATACGAAGGCCCATGCCGAGAGAGAAGCGACCGCCATGCCACCCGCCCTCAGCGCGACCCTGCGCCAGCAGCGCCTCGGAACCGAGCTGCGCAAGCTCCGTGAACGCGCCGGGCTCACCTCGACCGCGGCTGCCGCACTCCTCGGCGGACCGCAGGCCCGGATCAGCAACATCGAAGCGGGGCGGTACGCCGTAAGCGCCGATCGCGTCCGCACACTCGCGCGCAACTACAGCTGCGCCGACGATGCCTACGTCGATGCCCTGGCCGCGATGACGGGTGGTCGCAAACGGGGCTGGTGGGAGGAGTACCGGGACAACCTCCCGTCCGGTCTGCTCGATCTCGCGGAACTGGAACACCACGCGACGGCGTTGCGAGTGTCCGTGACGGTCCACATGCCAGGACTTCTACAAACGTCCGAACACGCCCGCGCCACGATGCGAGAGGCGGTCCCGCCCTTGCGTCCGTACGAAATCGAGCACCGCGTCTCGTACCGGGTGAAGCGCCAGGCCGTACTGTTCGAGGGCACCCCGACGTCGTACACGGCCATCGTTCACGAGGCAGCCCTGCGCATGGGCTTCGGCGGCCCGGACATCGCCCGCACCCAGCTCGACCACCTCTTGGAAATGGGCGAACATCCCACGATCACCGTCCTGGTGATCCCCTTCGGCCAGACCGGCTTCCCGGCCTCGGGCCAACCGATCACCTTCGCGACCGGACCTGTCTCCCAGCTCGACACCGTCGTCCTGGACACCGACCACGGTTGCGAATTCCTCGACGCGGAGGCCCAGTTGGACCGCTATCGCTCCGTACTGGACCGCATGGAATCCTGCGCCCTCCCGGAACCCAAGTCCCGAGACCTCATCCACCGCATCTCCAGCGACCTCTGAGGAGCCCCGCCATGCCCAACCTCACCTGGCAGAAGTCCACCTACAGCGCCGAGGCTGCCAACTGTGTGACCATCGCCGCCGGGCCCACGGGCACCCTCCACCTCCGCGAAAGCGACGAGCCGGACGTCATCCTCACCACGACACCGGCCCGCTTGCGGGCGCTGATACGCGGCCTGAAGGATCACCCGATGACCGCTCACTGACAGCGGCGGAAGCAGACCACGCACACAGCCCCACACCCGCCAGGGGCGTGGGGCTGTTTCCTGATCCAGGATCAGCGGAGCGCTACCGCATCAACACCCCCGCCACCTCCGCCAGTTCCTCCGAAGGCACCGCCACCACCCCCACCTCCGCCGTCGACGCCAGCAGGGCGTGGGCGGGGAGGATGCGGACCGTGTAGCCGAAGGGGCCTGTGCGGTCCAGTGACAGCGGGCCCTCATACATCCACCGCCCCTCCAGATCCGGGCCGCCCGCCGGTTTCAGGGGGACCGTCGTCGCGTCCGTGATGCGGTCCTCCTCGTCGACGCGGCCGGAGACGGCCTGCACCTCGACGTCCTCGGGGGCGAGGTCACCGAGGCCGACGCGGACCCGCAGCGCGAGTGTCGTGCCCAGTTCGGCGGTGGTCGTGACGACCGAGGTCTCCACGTGGTCGACCGTCACCGCGTGCCAGGCGGACCGCACCCTCCCCTTCCAGGCGGCCAGGTCGCGCGCGGTGTCCGGGTCCATCGCCCGGTGGGCCTGCGCGGCCGGGGTGTAGAGGCGTTCCACGTACTCGCGGACCATCCGGCCGGCCAGCACCTTGGGGCCGAGCAGCGACAGCGTCTGGCGGACCATCTCGATCCAGCGGTCGGGCAGCCCCGCCCGGCCCCGCTCGTAGAAGCGGGGGGTGATGCGTTGCTCCAGGAGGTCGTAGAGGGCCGCCGCCTCGATGTCGTCCCGGTGGTCGGGGTCCGTGCCGAAGCCGTCCGCCGTGGGGATCGCCCAGCCGAAGTCGGGCTGGAACCACTCGTCCCACCAGCCGTCCAGGACGGAGAGGTTGAGGCAGCCGTTGAGCGCCGCCTTCATGCCGGACGTGCCGCACGCCTCCAGGGGACGCAGCGGGTTGTTCAGCCAGATGTCGCAGCCGGGGTACAGCTTCTGCGCCATCCCCATGCCGTAGTCGGGCAGGAAGACGATCCGGTGGCGCACGCGCGGGTCGTCGGCGAACCGGACCAGCTCCTGCACCAGCCGCTTGCCGCCGTCGTCCGCCGGATGCGCCTTGCCCGCCACCACGATCTGGATCGGCCGCTCCGGGTGCAGCAGCAGCTCCATCAGCCGGTCACGGTCCCGGAGCATCAGCGTCAGCCGCTTGTACGAGGGGACCCGGCGCGCGAACCCGATGGTGAGGACGTCGGGGTCCAGCACGCCGTCGATCCAGCCCAGCTCCGCCGTCCCCGCGCCCCGCTGCCGCCAGGACGCCGTCAGCCGCCGGCGCACCTCGACCACCAGCTGTTCGCGCAGCAGCCGCCGCAGCTCCCAGACGTCCTGGTCGGCGATGCCCGCGACCGCGTCCCAGCGTTCGTTGTCGCCGACGGTCAGCGCGTCCTCGGCGCGCTGGGCGCCGACCTGGCGGGCGCCGAGCCGCAGTACCTCGGGGGCGACCCAGGTCGGCGCGTGGACCCCGTTGGTGACGGAGGTGATCGGCACCTCCTCCGCGTCGAACCCCGGCCACAGGCCGGCGAACATCCCCCGGCTGACCTGGCCGTGCAGCAGCGACACGCCGTTGGCGCGCTGGGCCAGGCGCAGGCCCATCACCGCCATGTTGAAGAGGTTCGGCTCGCCTCCCGGGTAGGTCTCCATGCCCAGCCGCAGGACGCGGTCGACGTCGATGCGCGGGAGTTCGGCGTCGGGGCCGAAGTGCCGGGCGACCAGCTCGCGGTCGAAGCGGTCGATGCCCGCCGGGACGGGCGTGTGGGTGGTGAACACCGTGCCCGCTCGGACCGCCTCCAGCGCCGAGTCGAAGTCCAGCCCGTCGTCGCAGAGTTCCGCGATCCGCTCCAGGCCCAGGAATCCGGCGTGGCCCTCGTTGGTGTGGAACACCTCCGGCAGGGCGTGCCCGGTGAGCCGGCAGTACGTCCGTACCGCCCGGACACCTCCTATGCCGAGCAGCATCTCCTGGAGCAGCCGGTGCTCGCTGCCGCCGCCGTAGAGCCGGTCGGTCACCCCGCGTTCGCCGAGGTCGTTCTCCTCGACGTCGGAGTCGAGCATGAGGAGGGGGACCCGGCCGACCTGGGCCAGCCAGATCCGGGCGTGCAGCTGCTTGCCGGCGGGCAGCGCGAGGGAGACCCGGGCGGGGGTGCCGTCGTCCTCCCGCAGCGGGGTGAGCGGCAGCTCGTTGGGGTCGAGGACGGGGTAGTGCTCCTGCTGCCAGCCGTCGCGGGAGAGGGTCTGGCGGAAGTAGCCGTGCCGGTAGAGCAGCCCCACGCCGATCAGCGGGACGCCCAGGTCGCTGGCGGCCTTCAGATGGTCGCCGGCGAGGATGCCCAGGCCGCCGGAGTACTGGGGCAGGGCGGCCGTGATGCCGAACTCCGGGGAGAAGTAGGCGACGGCGGCCGGGAGTTCGGTGGTGCGGGCCTGCGTCTGGTACCAGCGTTCGCCGGTCATGTAGTCGTGCAGGTCGTCGGTGGCCGCGGTCAGCCGGCGCAGGAAGCGGCGGTCCTCGGCCAGCTCGGCGAGCCGCTCGGGGAGCACCCCGCCGAGCAGCCGCACCGGGTCGCCGTCCGAGACGGCCCAGCGTTCGGGGTCGACGGCCTGGAAGAGTTCACGGGTGTCCGCGTGCCAGGACCAGCGCAGATTGCGGGCCAGGTCACTGAGCGGCCGGAGGGGTTCGGGGAGAAGGGGTCGGACGGTGAATCGACGGATCGCCTTCACATTCCACCTCGGCGTTGCGCGTTCGCTGGATGGACGCACGGCTCTGTACGTCCGGTGACTCAGAACCGTACCGGTGTTGCCCCGACACCTGGGGGAGGCTTTCCCCGATGGGTCAGAATCACGCATTCCAGCGATATGGCTGATTCCACTCACACAGGCCACCTTGTGGCACTTCACCCCGCACGAGAGGCTGCCTCTTGAGTCGAGGAGGGGAACTCGAACCATGGCACGGACGCGTACCCGGCGTCTGCGCGGGGCGGGGGGCCTGACCGCGGTCGTCACGACCGTGGTCCTGTCGGCCGTCACCCTGCCCGCGCACGCCGTACCGGAGGGGAAGATACTCGGCGCCGGTCGGCCCGGCTCCGTCGGCGGAAGCTATCTGGTGACGCTGAAGGGGGGCACACAGGCGTCCTCCGCGGCCGGACGGGGCCTGGTCGGGGCGTACGGAGCGAGAATCAGCCACACCTACGACACGGTCCTCAACGGCTTCGCGGTCGAGGCCGACGAGAGACAGGCCCGGCGGCTGGCGGCCGACCCGCTCGTCGCCTCGGTCGTCCAGGACACCCGGGTCACCGTGGACGGCGCGGTGCGCAACCCGCCGTCCTGGGGCCTGGACCGGGTGGACCAGCCCGGCCGGCCGCTGGACGGCGGCTACTCCTGGCCGAAGTCGGCGGGCGCCGGGGTGACGGTGTACGTCATCGACACCGGCATCCGGGTGACGCACAAGGAGTTCGGCGGCCGGGCGAGCCACGGCTGGGACTTCGTCGGCGGCGATCGCACCGCCGCCGACGGCAACGGCCACGGCACCCATGTCGCCGCCACCGTCGCGGGCACCTCGTTCGGCGTGGCCAAGAGGGCGAAGGTGGTCTCCGTCCGCGTGCTCGACGACGCCGGCGCGGGCACCACCGCGCAGGCCATCGCGGGCATCGACTGGGTCACCCGGAACGCCCGCAAGCCCGCGGTCGCCAACCTCAGCCTGGGCGGCGGCTACAACGCACAGCTCGACGCGGCCGTCCGCACCTCCATCCGATCCGGTGTCACCTACACGGTGGCGGCCGGCAACGAGGGCCGGCCGGCGGCCCTCCAGTCCCCCGCCGACGTCAAGGAGGCCGTCACCGTCGGCGCCACCGACCGCACGGACACCCGGGCGGCCTCCTCCAACTACGGCTCCGCCCTCGACCTGTTCGCGCCGGGCGTGTCGATCACCTCCGCCTCGCACCGGAGCGACACCGCACGCGCCACCTACTCGGGTACGTCGATGGCGGCGCCGCACGCGGCGGGCGCGGCCGCGCTCTATCTGGCCGACCACCCGAAGGCCACGCCGGCCCAGGTCTCCCGGGCACTCGTCGCGGGGGCGGCGAACGGCAAGGTTTTTGGTCGGGGCGATGGTTCACCGAACAAAATCCTGCAAGTGCCGCCGTTCTAGGGAGTCCTGGCGGCGGCCCCCCGTGACCGGCCCCGTTTGTCCTGAACGGGGCCGGTCTTGTGCGTAGACATACGCGCGAGTAGTTAACAAAGTGCCGGAATGCTCACCCGTTCAGGGTGGGAAGGCTCCCTCGGTACTCGACCCCACATCCCTCCGCCCACCCCCGTTGAAGCGGACAGGAGCGGTCATGCCCGCCACGCACCACTCGTCAGCACCCCCGACATCCCGCACCAAAGCAACCGAAACGACCGACACGCGCCCCGTGCGTCCCACCGACACCGGCCCGCCCGCCGCGGAGCGATCCTCCACCGGCGCGGCCGCCACCGCCGTCGGACGCATTCCGGTCCTCGACGTCCGTCCCGTCGTCCAGCAGGGACGCCGGCCCGCCAAGGCGGTCACCGGTGAGACGTTCGAGGTCTCGGCGACCGTGTTCCGCGAAGGACACGACGCCGTCGCCGCCAACGTCGTCCTCAAGGATCCGCACGGCCGCCCCGGCCCCTGGACCCCGATGCGCGAACTCGCCCCCGGCACCGACCGCTGGGGCGCCGACGTCACCCCGGACGCGCCGGGGCACTGGACGTACACGGTCGAGGCCTGGAGCGATCCGGTCGGCACCTGGCGGCATCACGCCAAGATCAAGATCCCGGCCGGGATGGACACGGAGCTGGTCCTGGAGGAGGGCGCCCGCCTCCACGAGCGGGCGGCGGCCGGCACCCCCGAGCGCGAGGGGGACCGGGCCGTCCTCCTCGCCGCGGCCGACGCCCTGCGCGACGAGACCCGTCCGCCCGCCGCCCGGCTCGCGGCGGCGTTGACGCCGGAGGTGGACGCGGTCCTGGCCCGCCATCCGCTGCGGGACCTGGTCACCGCCTCCGACCCGCTGCCCCTGCTCGTCGAACGCGAACGCGCCCTGTACGGCGCCTGGTACGAGTTCTTCCCGCGCTCCGAAGGGACCGCGCAGCAGCCGCACGGCACGTTCCGGACCGCCGCCCGCCGGCTGCCCGCCATCGCCGCGATGGGCTTCGACGTCGTCTACCTCCCGCCGGTCCACCCCATCGGCACGACCTTCCGCAAGGGCCGCAACAACACGCTCCACGCCACCCCCGACGACGTGGGCGTGCCGTGGGCGATCGGCTCCCCCGAGGGCGGCCACGACGCCGTCCACCCAGCCCTGGGGACGATCGAGGACTTCGCCTGGTTCGTGACGGAGGCCGCACGGCACGGCCTGGAGATCGCCCTGGACTTCGCCCTCCAGTGCTCCCCCGACCACCCCTGGGTCGACAAACACCCCGAGTGGTTCCACCACCGGCCCGACGGCACCATCGCCTACGCCGAGAACCCGCCGAAGAAGTACCAGGACATCTACCCCGTCGCCTTCGACGCCGACCTGGACGGCCTCGTCGCCGAGACCCTGCGCGTCCTGCGGCACTGGATGTCGTACGGCGTGCGGATCTTCCGCGTCGACAACCCGCACACCAAGCCGGTCGTCTTCTGGGAGCGGGTCATCGCGGACATCGGCCGCACCGACCCGGACGTCATCTTCCTCGCCGAGGCCTTCACCCGCCCCGCGATGATGCGCACCCTCGCCCAGATCGGCTTCCAGCAGTCCTACACCTACTTCACCTGGCGGAACACCAAACAGGAACTGACGGAGTACCTCACCGAACTTTCCGGTGAGACGGCCTCCTACATGCGGCCCAACCTCTTCGCCAACACCCCCGACATCCTGCACGAGTACCTCCAGGACGGCGGCCCGCCCGCCTTCGCGATCCGCGCCGTCCTCGCCGCCACCCTCTCCCCCACCTGGGGCCTCTACAGCGGCTACGAACTGTACGAGAACACCCCGCTGCGGCCCGGCGGCGAGGAGTACCTCGACTCGGAGAAGTACCAGCTCAAAGCCCGCGACTGGGCCGCGGCCGAACGCGAGGGCCGCACCCTCGCCCCGCTGATCACACGGCTCAACGCCGTCCGGCGGGGCAACCCCGCGCTGCACCGGCTGCGCAATCTGCACTTCCATCACGCCGACCAGGAAGCGGTGATCGTCTACTCGAAGCGGAGCGGGTCGAACACGGTTCTGGTGGTCGTCAACCTCGACCCCCACCACACCCAGGAAGCGACGGTCTCGTTGGACATGCCGCAACTCGGCCTGGACTGGCACGAGTCGGTACCGGTGCGCGACCAGCTCACCGGCGAGACCTATCACTGGGGCAGGGCCAACTACGTGCGCCTCGAACCGGGCACCCGGCCCGCGCACGTCCTCACCGTCCTGCGACCGTCCAACCCGCAGATCGGAGGGTCACCCACACGATGATCGTCAACGAACCCGTTCCGGACACCTTCGAGGACACCCCCGCAGGGGACCGCGACCCCGAGTGGTTCAAGCGCGCCGTGTTCTACGAAGTCCTCGTCCGTTCCTTCCAGGACAGCAACGGCGACGGCGTAGGCGACCTCAAGGGCATCACCGCCAAACTCGACTATCTCCAGTGGCTGGGCGTCGACTGCCTCTGGCTTCCCCCGTTCTTCAAATCACCGCTCCGCGACGGCGGATACGACGTCTCCGACTACACCTCCGTGCTCCCCGAATTCGGTGACCTGGCCGACTTCGTGGAATTCGTCGACGCCGCCCACCAGCGCGGCATGCGCGTGATCATCGACTTCGTGATGAACCACACCAGCGACCAGCACCCGTGGTTCCAGGAGTCACGCAAGGACCCCGACGGGCCCTACGGCGACTACTACATGTGGGCCGACGACGACAAACAGTACGGCGACGCCCGGATCATCTTCGTCGACACCGAGGTCTCCAACTGGACCTTCGACCCGGTCCGCAAGCAGTACTTCTTCCACCGGTTCTTCGCCCACCAGCCCGACCTCAACTACGAGAACCCGGCCGTGCAGGAGGAGATGATCTCCGCGCTGCGGTTCTGGCTGGACCTGGGCATCGACGGGTTCCGGCTGGACGCGGTGCCGTACCTGTACGCGCAGGAGGGCACCAACTGCGAAAACCTTCCGGCAACCCATGAGTTCCTCAAACGGGTCCGCAAGGAGATCGACTCGCACTACCCGGACACGGTGATCCTGGCGGAGGCCAACCAGTGGCCCGAGGACGTGGTCGACTACTTCGGCGACTACGCCTCCGGCGGCGACGAATGCCACATGGCCTTCCACTTCCCCGTCATGCCCCGCATCTTCATGGCCGTCCGCCGCGAGTCCCGCTACCCGGTGTCGGAAATCCTCGCCAAGACCCCCGCCATCCCCGCCAAGTGCCAATGGGGCATCTTCCTCCGCAACCACGACGAACTCACCCTCGAAATGGTCACGGACGAAGAACGCGACTACATGTACGCGGAATACGCGA
>NZ_JBVJAB010000034.1:0-78120 GCF_055591025.1 Streptomyces sp. NPDC041784 | reverse complement strand
GTCCGACAGCCGCTCACCCGCAGGCGCCCTGACCTGCCCCACCCTCGCCACACACAAGACAACGAGACACAGCTGCCTAAGTCACCAGCATTGGAGCTAGGGCCTGTCCGCCGGGAGAAGCACCGGCCGGCAGCTCGTCCCACCCCAGGGCGGCGTACCCCGACACCACGTCGGCGTACGCCGCCCGTCGGCGTTCTCCTGCCGCCGGCCGTGGCGGCGCCAGGGCTCAGCGGGCGGTCGGGAACAGGGCGCGGGTGCGGTCGGGGTCGGGTGAGACGAAGACGCCGTCCGCGGTGACCGCGACGGCCGACGGATCCTCCTCGGTGCTGATCGAACCGGCCACGAAGACCTTGCGGCCCTCGGTGCCCGTGACCCGGGCGTGGACCCGCAGGGGTGTCTCCAGGGGGACGGGTCGGTGGTAGCGCACCTAACGCCAGGGATCGGGCGCCTCGCGCCATTCGACGGTGTTCCGGGCGACGTAGGTCAGTTCACGCATCGGTCCGCTGCCCTTTCGCCAGGGCCACGAGGTCGGCGTGGCGGACGACCGAGCCGCCGGCACCCCAGGTGCCGTCGGGCTGCTCGTGCACCAGCACCCACACCCGCAGGATGTCGTCGGGCGAGAGCCCCGCGGCGGCGAGCACGGTCTTGGTGGCGTCCTCGACCAGGCCGGCCCTGCGCCGCTCGGACAGCGCGCCTTGGGGAACCGTCACGTCCACGAGGAAGCGGGGCTCGTCGTCCTCGGCCGTGGTCTGCGCCCCCTCCGGCAGCTCGACGAGGTGACTCCACGCCTGGGCGCGGAAGAACGCCGTGTCGGGCGCTCCCTCCCAGCGCAACAGGACGGCGGCCAGGTCGCGCTGGACGGTCCCCCGGCCCTCCTCGGTCAGCGCACCCGACGGGACGGTGAGGCGGATCAACGGCATGACGAAGTCTCCCTTCGGCGGCGCGGCACAGCGCGCCGCACAGACGGTCTATGACAGTCGTTATAAGCGAAGGTCACGCTAGGCTATGACGATCGTTATAGCCAGGGAGGGGTGCGGTCATGGCCGCATCCGGCACGCCGGCACGTCGTCGCGCGAGCGCATCGTGGCCGGTGCCGCCGACATGATCAGCAGGCGCGGTCTCCACGCCACCGGCAAGGGCGGCGGCTCGCAGACCTGATCGCCGACGCTCCGCCGCCCTGCCCGAGGGGCCCCCGGGGGTCAGGACTCGATCGCGGTCCGGATCGCCTTGATCTTCTCCTCGGTGAACACGCCGCTGTCCAGCAGGGAGAGGATGGAGAGGACTCCGCCGCCGGAGCCCCAGCTGCCTTCGTCGATGACCCGGAAGGTGACCCACCAGGCCGGCGACGGCTTCGCCAGTCCGCAGGCTTCGGCCAGAGCGGCCAGGATGCGCTCGATGACCTCGGTCCGGACCTCCTGGCGCCAGTCGCCGTCCATGACGGCCACGTCGATCACCATGACGTCGAGGCCCTCACCGGCGTCCGCCAGCAGCCGGCCGCCGATGGCCATCATGTCCGGTTCACGCTCGACGAAGTGCACCTGGAACCCGGCCCGCGCGGGCGGCGCGAACTGGCCGACCTCGGGCACGAGCACCGCGTCGGTCAGGCTCTCGGCCAGGGTGCGGCGCTGCTCGAGGCTCAGGCGCCCCTGCGGGGTGTTCACGGTGATGACGGTCATCGACTGCCTCCTATAACGGTCGTTATAGATCGACTCTAGCCCGGATTTATAGCGACTGTCATAAGGGGGTCGGGCCGTTGCCGTTCGCCGACTGTCCGGCGCCTTGACAGGGCTCCGGAACCGCCCGCAGACTCGTTGCGTAAATTGAAGCGTGTTCTTCTATGCGCAACGAGGTGTCATGATGATTCCCGTGTGTCGTCTCGTGGATCTGCCGCGAGGTGAGGCCTTCCGGCTCGACATCGATCCGCCGGTCTCGGTGTTCCACACCGACGACGGCGAGGTGTACGCCATCGATGACACCTGTACCCACCAGGACGCCTCGCTCGCCGACGGCTGGCTGGAGGGGTGTGAGGTGGAATGCCCGCTGCACGCCTCGAAGTTCGATCTGCGGACCGGGGCCGTGGACGCCCCGCCGGCCAGGCGTGCGGTGCGCACCCATCAGGTCGTCGTCGAGGACGGCATGATCCACGTCCGGCTGTCGGCCGATGCGCCCAACCTGCCGCCGTGCGTCGCGGCCCGGCTCGCCGGAGGCCCCGCGTGAAGACCGTGGCCGCGCAGTCGCTGCCCCGGCCCCGCGGACGGTCCTGATTCAAGCGGCGACAACCTTGACCGCCGCTCGCCCCGCCCTGATGCTTTGTTGCGACACATGAGATGCGTATCGCAATGAGAAACATTCGACGTGGGTCTCGACCCAGCTGAGGAGGAGCCATGGCTCACCAGGTCCGCGCTGTCGTCGCACGGGGGAAGGGTGCCCCCGTCAGTCTGGAGACGATCGTCGTCCCTGACCCGGGTCCGGGTGAGGCGCTGGTGAAGGTCGAGGCGTGCGGGGTGTGCCACACCGATCTGCACTACCGCGAGGGCGGCATCAACGACGACTTCCCCTTCCTGCTGGGCCACGAGGCCGCGGGTGTCGTGGAGTCGGTGGGGGACGGCGTCACCGACGTCGCCCCGGGGGACTTCGTGATCCTCAACTGGCGTGCCGTCTGCGGCCAGTGCCGGGCCTGCCGGCGGGGGCGGCCGCAGTACTGCTTCGCCACCCACAACGCGAAGCAGAGGATGACCCTGACCGACGGCACCGAGCTGTCTCCCGCCCTGGGCATCGGCGCGTTCGCGGAGAAGACGCTGGTGGCGGCGGGACAGTGCACCAAGGTCGACCCGGCGGCCTCGGCGGCCGCGGCCGGCCTGCTCGGATGCGGAGTGATGGCGGGCATCGGCGCCGCCATCAACACGGGCGGCGTCGGACGCGGTGACACGGTGGCGGTCATCGGCTGCGGCGGGGTGGGAGACGCGGCGATCGCCGGCGCCCGGCTCGCCGGAGCCGCGAAGATCATCGCTGTCGACATCGACGACCGGAAACTCGACACCGCGACGCGGCTCGGAGCGACCCACACGGTCAACTCCCGGCAGGTCGATCCCGTGGCGGCCGTACGCGAGCTGACCGGCGGCTTCGGCGCCGACGTGGTGATCGAGGCGGTCGGCCGTCCGGAGACGTACGAACAGGCCTTCTACGCCCGCGACCTGGCCGGCACGGTCGTCCTCGTCGGCGTGCCGACGCCCGAGATGAAGCTCGAACTCCCGCTGCTGGACGTCTTCGGGCGGGGCGGCGCGCTGAAGTCCTCCTGGTACGGCGACTGCCTGCCCTCCCGTGACTTCCCGATGCTCATCGACCTGTATCTGCAGGGCCGGCTGGACCTGGACGCGTTCGTGACGGAGACCATCGCCCTCGACGACGTCGAGAAGGCCTTCGAGCGGATGCACGGCGGCGACGTGCTGCGTTCGGTGGTGGTCCTCTGATGGCGGGGGCCCGTATCGAGCACCTCGTCACCTCGGGCACCTTCTCCCTGGACGGTGGCACCTGGGACGTCGACAACAACGTGTGGATCATCGGTGACGACCGCGAGGCCGTCGTCGTCGACGCCGCACACGACGCCGAGGCCATCGCCGCGGCGCTCCGCGGACGCACCCTGCGGGCCATCGTGTGCACCCACGCCCACAACGACCACATCGACGCCGCGCCCGAACTCTCCGCACGCACCGGTGCTCCCGTCCTGCTCCACGCGGACGACCTGCCGTTGTGGAAGCAGACCCACCCCGAGCGGGCACCCGACGGCGAACTGGCCGACGGGCAGGTCGTCACGGTGGCGGGTGTCGAGCTGACCGTGGTGCACACACCCGGCCACGCCCCCGGGGCGGTCTGTCTGTACGCGCCGGCCCTGAAGGCGCTCTTCGGCGGTGACACGCTCTTCGCGGGCGGGCCGGGGGCCACGGGAAGGTCGTACAGCGACTTCGGCACCATCGTCGAGTCGATCCGGGACCGGCTCCTGACGCTGCCGGGCGACACGGTCGTGCATACCGGCCACGGAGAGACGACCACCATCGCCGCCGAGGCCCCGCATCTCCAGGAGTGGATCGACCGCGGGTTCTGACCGCCGCGCGAGGTCCCCTCGTGCCCGTGAGTCCGGCGCGCATCCGCCGACGGCCCTCCTGACCAGGGCGAACGAGCCCCGTTCGGCGCCTCGGACTCCCGGGTGCGACGCGTGGTCCGGCGTGCGCGATGTTTCGCTCCGGACAACGCCGAGTTACAGGGCGGCCTGTCCTCTGGATGCCTTGACAGGGGTCAGGGCCGCCCTCAAACTGACGTTGCGTTCACCGCAATCCGTTTCGCTATACGCACCGAGGTGTCATGATGATTCCCGTGTGTCGTCTCGTGGATCTGCCGCGAGGTGAGGCCTTCCGGCTCGACATCGATCCGCCGGTCTCGGTGTTCCACACCGACGACGGCGAGGTGTACGCCATCGATGACACCTGTACCCACCAGGACGCCTCGCTCGCCGACGGCTGGCTGGAGGGGTGTGAGGTGGAATGCCCGCTGCACGCCTCGAAGTTCGATCTGCGGACCGGGGCCGTGGACGCCCCGCCGGCCAGGCGTGCGGTGCGCACCCATCAGGTCGTCGTCGAGGACGGCATGATCCACGTCCGGCTGTCGGCCGACGCGCCCAACCTGCCGCCGTGCGTCGCGGCCCGGCTCGCCGGAGGCCCCGCGTGAAGACCGTGGCCGTGGTCGGCGCCTCGCTCGCCGGACTGTCCGCCGCCCGCTCACTGCGCGGGCAGGGTTACGACGGACGCCTCGTCATCATCGGCGACGAGCCCCACCGCCCCTACGACAGGCCGCCGTTGTCCAAGGAGTTCCTGGCCGGCGACATGGCCGAGGCCGACCTCGCGCTGGAGTCCGACGACGAGGACCTGCGGGCGGAGTGGCTGCTCGGCGCCCGCGCCACCGGACTCGACGGCGCGTACCGCGCCGTGCGGCTCGCCGACGGCCGCGAGGTCCGGGCCGACGGCATCGTCATAGCGACCGGCGCGACCGCGCGCACGCTGCCGGGTACGGACGGTCTGGCCGGTGTGCACACCCTGCGCACCCTGGACGACGCCCGCGCCCTGAAGAACGAACTGGCCCTGGGCGGACGGCTGGTCGTGATCGGCGGCGGATTCATCGGCGCCGAGGTCGCCTCCACCGCCCGCGCTCTCGGACTGGACGTGACGGTCGTCGAGGCCGCGCCCACGCCGCTGGCCGGACCGCTCGGCGAGACCATGGGCGGCATCGTCTCCGCCCTCCACGCGGATCACGGCGTACGGCTGTTGTGCGGCGTGGGCGTCAAGGCGCTGAGCGGTGAGCGCCGGGTCGACGGTGTCCTGCTGGAGGACGGCCGCACGGTCCCCGCCGACATCGTCGTCGTGGGCGTCGGCGCCCGCCCCTGCGTCGACTGGCTGGAGGGATCCGGCGTCGCCCTCGACAACGGCGTCACCTGCGGTGCGGACGGCCGCACCGGCCTGGCGGGTGTGGTCGCGGTCGGTGACTGCGCCAACTGGTACGACCCGCGTGCCGGCGCCCATCGCCGCGTCGAGCACTGGACGGGCGCGCGGGAGCGGCCCGACGCGGCGGTGACCGCCCTGCTGTCCTCGGGTGCGGCGCAGCCGGGCGTGCCCCGTCCGCCGTACTTCTGGTCGGACCAGTACGGGGTGAAGATCCAGTTCGCCGGTCACGCGGCCGGCGCCGACAGCGTGACGATCGAGGAAGGCGCCCCGGACGACCGCGACGTCCTGGCCGTCTACCGGCGTGCCGGGCATCCGGTCGCCGTGCTCGGGATGAACCAGCCACGGCTGTTCACGCGGTGGCGCAAGCAGCTCGCGGCCGCGCCGTCGTGACCGTTGCAGCGCGGTATCTCCTGCCGTCGCTGCCTGCACCACACCGTATTGCCCCATGTGAAACGACGCCCGGTGTCGCTCTTCCCGGCGTGCGAATGACCGATCCACGACGTTCCCCGAGGAGTGCACTGTGACCTCTCCCGGCCTTCCGGACAGCCTGATCGCCACCCTCCCCGGCTCCTCCTACACGGATCCCGGAATCTTCGCGCAGGAGCAGGAGCGCATCTTCGAAGCGATGTGGTTCTGCGCCGTACGCGCCTCCGAGCTGGCCAGGCCCGGTGCCTTCCGGACCGTCGAGGTGGGCCGCGAGAGCATCCTGATCACCCGCGCACGGGACAACTCCATACGGGCCTACTTCAACGTCTGCCGGCATCGCGGGGCCAAGCTCTGCACGGAGGAGGCCGGCGAGGTCAAGCGCGCCTTCCAGTGCCCCTACCACGCCTGGACGTACGACCTGACGGGCAAACTCGTCGCGGCGCCCAACCTCACCAAGATGCCCGACGTCGGTCGCACGGAGTACGGCCTGGTGAGCGTCGCGACGCGGGAGTGGCTCGGCTACGTGTGGGTGTGCCTCGCGGAGGACCCGCCCCCCTTCGACGAGGTCGTGCAGGACGTGATCGTACGGCTCGGCGACACCGAGTCGATCCAGCGCTACGACATCGACAACCTCGAGGTCGGCAGGCGGATCGTCTACGACGTCAAGGCGAACTGGAAGCTCATCGTCGAGAACTTCATGGAGTGCTACCACTGCGCGACGATCCACCCCGAACTCACCGAGGTGCTCCCCGAGTTCGCCGACGGATACGCCGCTCAGTACTACGTGGGGCACGGCGCGGAGTTCGGCACCGACATCAAGGGCTTCACGGTCGACGGCTCCGAGGGGCTGGACCGCATTCCAGGGGTCACCGAGGATCAGGACCGCCGCTACTACGCGATCACCGTCAGGCCGCAGGTGTTCATCAACCTCGTGCCCGACCACGTGATCTTCCACCGGATGTACCCGGTCGCCGCGGACCGCACGATCGTCGAGTGCGACTGGCTCTACCTCAAGCACGTCGTCGAGAGCGGCAAGGACGTCAGCCGGTCGGTGGAGCTGTTCGACCGCGTCAACCGGCAGGACTTCGACGCCTGCGAGCGCTGCCAGCCCGCGATGAGCTCCCGGCTGTACGCCAAGGGGGGCGTCCTGGTGCCCAGCGAGCACCACATCGGCGAGTTCCACGCCTTCGTCCAGGCGCGTCTGGGGGCGGCGCCGTCGCGGTAGCTCAGCCCAGGTAGCCCATGCGATGGCTGACCTCGTGCGCGCCCTTGACCAGCACCGGAGCGAGTGCGTGCATACGTTCCTCGGTGAGCCGGTAGGCGGGTCCGGAGGCGCTGAGGGCCGCGATGACCTCTCCGTCGCGGTTGCGGACCGGCGCCGCCATGGCGTGCAGCCCCAGCTCCAGCTCCTCCAGGGTCCAGGAGTAGCCGCGCTCCCGGGCCTCGGCGAGATTCTTCTCGAGCTTCGTCTTCGCGGTCAGGGTGCGCGGGGTCATCTTCTTCAGCCCGGTCTCGGAGAGCAGGGCCGTGCGCTCCTGGACGGGCATGTGGGCCAGCAGGATCTTGCCGCTCGAGGTGGCGTGCAGCGGGGTCAGCTGGCCGACCCAGTTGTGCGCGGTGACGGCACCCGGGCCGCGCACCTGGTAGAGGTTGATCGCGTAGTGCTCCTGCATCACGGCGAGGTTCACGGTCTCGCCGATCTCCTCGGCGAGACGCTCGCAGACCGGGCGGCTCTGCTGGGTGATGTCGATCCGTCCGGTGACCGCGCCGGCCAGGCGTACGATCCCGAAACCGAGCCGGTACTTGCCGCGCTCGCCCGCCTGCTCGACCAGGCCGCGCGCCTCCAGGGCGCCGAGCAGCCGGAACGCGGTGGACTTGTGCACGTCGATCTCGGCGGCGACCTCACTGACGCCGGCCTCGCCGCGCTGGGCCAGGATCTCGAGCACGTTGATCGCGCGGTCGACGGACTGCACCCCGCCGGCCGGTGAACCTGTCGTTTCGTTATCTGGACTGAAGTTGCTCACAGCGAAACTATACGCGCAGTAAAGAACAAGGGCAGCGGTCCATGTCACAGGATCGACGCCTGCGCTTTACAAGTTGCGTTGCTCGCAACCTGGTGCGTATAGCGATACTCGTACTAACATTCCGCGCAAATCTACGGCGCGAGCGAGACGAGGCACCATGGCTCCTCAGCAGTACGACTTCGTCATCGTCGGTGGTGGATCGGCCGGCAGCGCACTGGCCAACCGGCTCTCCGCGGACCCGGGCAACCGGGTGCTGGTGCTGGAGGCCGGCCGGCCCGACTACCCGTGGGACGTCTTCATCCACATGCCCGCGGCGCTGACCTACCCGATCGGCAGCCGCTTCTACGACTGGAAGTACGAGTCCGAACCCGAGCCCCACATGGGCGGCCGGCGCATCTACCACGCACGCGGCAAGGTGCTGGGCGGCTCCAGCAGCATCAACGGCATGATCTTCCAGCGCGGCAATCCCATGGACTATGAGCGCTGGGCCGCCGATCCCGGCATGGAGACCTGGGACTACGCGCACTGCCTGCCGTACTTCCGGCGGATGGAGAACTGTCTCGCGGCCGACCCGGACGACGAGTTCCGTGGCCACGACGGCCCCCTCGTCCTCGAACGCGGCCCGGCCACCAACCCGCTCTTCGAGGCCTTCCTCAAGGCCACCGAGGAGGCGGGCTACGCCCCCACCGACGACGTCAACGGCTACCGGCAGGAAGGCTTCGCCAGGTTCGACCGCAACGTCCACCGCGGACGTCGGCTGTCGGCCTCGAAGGCGTACCTCAAGCCCGCCGGAAAGCGCCCCAACCTCACGGTCAGGACGCGCGCCCTGGTCACCCGCGTCCTGTTCGAGGGCAAGCGTGCCGTCGGCGTCGAGTACCGGCGCGGCCGCGGCGCGCCCCAGCAGGTGCGCGCCCGCGAGGTCGTCCTCTGCGGCGGCGCGATCAACTCCCCGCAGCTGCTTCAGCTCTCCGGCGTCGGCAACGCCGAGGAACTGGCCGCGCTCGGCATCGACGTCGTCCACGACCTGCCGGGCGTCGGCGAGAACATGCAGGACCACCTGGAGGTGTACATCCAGTACGCCTGCAAGCAGCCCGTCTCCATGCAGCCGTACCTGGCGAAGTGGCGCGCCCCGTTCATCGGCCTGCAGTGGCTCTTCCGCAAGGGCCCGGCCTCGACCAACCACTTCGAGGCGGGCGGCTTCGCCCGCAGCAACGAGGACGTGGACTACCCCAACCTGATGTTCCACTTCCTGCCCATCGCGGTGCGCTACGACGGCTCCGTGCCCGCCGGCGGACACGGCTACCAGGTCCACGTCGGGCCCATGTACTCCGACGCCATCGGCTCGGTGAAGATCAAGAGCAAGGATCCGAACGAGCACCCGGCGCTGCGCTTCAACTACCTGTCCACCGAACAGGACCGCCGCGAGTGGGTCGAGGCGATCCGGGTCGCCCGCAAGCTGCTCAACCAGCCCGCCCTGGCCCCGTACAGCGACGGGGAGATCTCGCCCGGACCGTCCGTCGAGACCGACGAGGAGATTCTCGCCTGGGTCGCCAAGGACGGCGAGACCGCCCTGCATCCCTCGTGCACCTGCAAGATGGGCACCGACGAGATGTCCGTCGTGGACCCCACCAGCATGCGCGTGCACGGCGTGGAGGGCCTGCGGGTCGTCGACGCGTCCGTGATGCCCTATGTCACCAACGGCAACATCTACGCGCCGGTGATGATGATCGCGGAGAAGGCGGCGGACCTCATCCTCGGCAAGGAACCGCTGCCGCCCTCCAAGGCCGCGTACTACCGGTACCGCGACGCCCAGCAGCAGGCCGGGTAGACGTTGGGCACCGAAGGCCTCCGCGTGCTGCTGGACAGCGTCCGTTACGAGGTGCTGCCCGCGAAGGCGACCGAGGACAAGGTGCTCGCCCATGTCCCGCGCGATGTCGTCGTCACCGTGACGGCGTCGCCGGTCAAGGGCCTGGAACCGACCCTCGGCCTCGCCACCCGGCTCGCGGCGCACGGCTACCGTGTCGTCCCGCACGTGCCCGCGCGGCTGCTGCGGGACGACGCCCACCTCAAGGACGTCGTCGACCGGCTCCGCGGGGCGGGCGTCGACGACGTCTTCGTCCCGGCGGGCGACGCCGATCCGCCCGCCGGAGCCTACGACGGGGCGCTGCCGGTCCTGCGCAGGCTCGGCGAGCTGGGCAGCCCCTTCGCCGAGGTCGGCATCACCGGCTACCCCGAGAGCCATCCGCTGATCCACGACGACCTCACCGTCCAGGCGATGTGGGACAAGCGGGCGCACGCCACGTACATCGTCAGCAACCTCTGCTTCGACCCGCGCGTGCTGGGCGACTGGGTGGGCCGGATACGCCGCCGAAACGTCGCGCTGCCCGTGCATGTGGGCGTCGCGGGGCCGGTGCAGCGGGCGAAGCTGCTCTCCATGGCGACGAAGATCGGCGTGGGGGAGTCGACCCGCTTCCTGACCCGGCACCCCTCCTGGTTCCTGCGCTTCGCGACCCCTGGCGGCTACGCGCCCGAGCGGCTGCTCGCGCGCGGTGCGCAGGCGCTCACCGCGCCCTCGGCGGGCGTGGCCGGCCTGCACCTGTTCACCTTCAACCAGATTGCCGAGACCGAGCGGTGGCGCCGTGCCCTGCTCGACCGGCTGCCGTAACAGAGATTTTTCCGTTCGCGCTCGGATCGGAAATCAGCCGTATCCGGCCTGCGGACCAGGCGTCCTCGCTGTCGTCCGCTTGGCCAAACCGACATCCCCCAACCACTTGACGTGGGTTCCAGGGTTCTCCAGAGTGTTCCACCAAAAGCAATGCGATGCGTCATGCGCAACGAAATTCGCTCGAAGGGCTCCCGACGTGGCAGACCTGTATGTGGCCGGAGAATGGCGGGATCCGGTGGCCGGAGGTCATCGGGACATCCGCTGCCCCGCCGACGGCACGCTCTCCGCGACCGTGTCCGAGGGGACCCGCCCCGACGCCGAGGCCGCCGTCGCGGCGGCCCGCCGGGCCTTCGACGAAGGGCCCTGGCCGAGCACCCCCGAGCGTGAGCGCGGCGCGCTGCTGCTGCGCACCGCCGACATCGTCGAGCGCGACGCCAAGGAGTTCGCCCGCGCCGAGTCGCTGGACACCGGCAAGCGGCTGGTGGAGAGCGAGTACGACATCGCCGACGTCGTCTCCTGCCTCCGCTACTACGGCGGGCTCGGCGGCACCGACGCCGGCCGCGTGATCGACACCGGCCGCGACGACGCCGTGAGCCGTGTGGTGTACGAGCCGATCGGCGTGTGCGCACTGATCACCCCCTGGAACTACCCACTGCTCCAGGCGAGCTGGAAGGTCGCCCCCGCCCTCCTCGCGGGCAACACGATCGTCCTCAAACCCAGCGAGCTGACCCCCTCCACCTCGATCCTGCTGATGAAGGCGCTCGACGAGGCCGGGATCCCGGCCGGTGCCGCGAACCTCGTCCTGGGTGCCGGGCCCGAGGTGGGCGCCCCGCTCTCCGAGGACCCCGCCGTCGACATGGTCTCCTTCACCGGCGGCCTGGACACCGGCCGGCGGATCATGGCCACCGCCGCCGCGACCGTGAAGAAGGTCGCGCTGGAGCTGGGCGGCAAGAACCCCAACGTCGTCTTCGCCGACGCCGACTTCGAGACGGCCGTGGACTTCGCGCTCACGGCCGTCTTCCTGCACTCCGGGCAGGTCTGCTCGGCCGGCGCCCGGCTGATCGTCGAGGACTCGCTGCACGACCGTTTCGTCGACGAGGTGGTCCGCCGGGCCCGGCGGATCCGGCTCGGCGGCCCCTTCGATCCGCAGGCGGAGACCGGAGCGCTGATCTCCGCGCAGCACCTGGCGAAGGTCGAGGCGTATGTCGCGGCCGGGCTCGCCGAGGGCGCCGTACTGCGCTGCGGTGGCGAACGCCCCGCCGATCCGGCCCTGGCGAACGGCCACTACTACCCGCCCACCGTGCTCGACGAGTGCCGGCAGGACATGCGGGTGGTGCACGAGGAGTCCTTCGGACCCGTGCTCACCGTGGAGCGCTTCACCGACGAGGACGACGCCGTCCGCATCGCCAACGACACCGAGTACGGACTCGCCGGCGCCGTATGGACGCAGGACGCCGGGAAGGCCCAGCGGGTCGCCCGGCGGCTGCGCCACGGCACGGTGTGGATCAACGATTACCACCCCTATGTGCCGCAGGCGGAATGGGGTGGCTTCGGGCATTCCGGCGTGGGCCGGGAACTGGGACCGACCGGCCTGGGCGAGTACCGGGAGCCCAAGCACATCTGGCAGAACATCCGACCCCGGCCGCAGCACTGGTTCCGCGGCTGAACGCCGAAAGAGGGCGACCATGACCTCCACACAGACCGAGGCGCCGCGGCGACGCGGCACTCCCCAGGACGCGGCATCCACGCCGGTCATCTCCGTGCGCAAGCTGTGGAAGGTGTTCGGGCCGAAGGCGGACCAGGTACCGGACTCCGAGGAACTGTGCGGGCTCACGCGCCGCGAGCTGATGGACCGCACCGGGTGTACCGCCGCCGTGCGCGACGTGAACTTCGAGGTCGCGCCCGGCGAGGTCTTCGTCGTCATGGGCCTGTCCGGCTCCGGCAAGTCCACCCTGGTGCGCTGTCTGACCCGGCTGATCGAACCCACCGCCGGTGAGATCGTCTTCGAGGGCGAGGACATCCGGGACGCCGACGACAAGCGGCTGCGCGAACTGCGGCGCAGCAAGTTCTCCATGGTCTTCCAGCACTTCGGGCTGCTGCCCCACCGCCGCGTCGTCGACAACGTGGCGTTCGGGCTGGAGATCCGCGGCATGGGCAGGGCCGAGCGCACCAGGCGGGCGCTGGAGGTCGTCGAACTCGTCGGCCTCTCCGGCTACGAGAACTCCTACCCCGACCAGCTCTCCGGCGGGATGCAGCAGCGCGTCGGTCTCGCCCGCGCACTGGCCGGCGATCCGGACGTGCTCCTCTTCGACGAGCCCTTCTCGGCGCTCGACCCGCTGATCCGCCGTGACATGCAGAGCGAGGTCGTCCGGCTGCACCACGAGGTCGGCAAGACGATGGTGTTCATCACCCACGACCTCTCCGAGGCGCTCAAACTGGGCGACCGCATCCTCATCATGCGCGACGGCAAGATGGTCCAGTGCGGCACCGGAGACGAACTGGTCGGCGCCCCCGCCGACGACTACGTACGCGACTTCGTCAAGGACGTGGCACGCGGTGACGTACTGACGCTGCGGTGGATCATGCGTCCCGCCCAGCCCGACGACCCGCTGGACGGGCCCGAGCTGGGCCCGGACGTCGTCGTGCGGGAGGCCACCCGGGCGGTGCTCGCGGCCGAGAAGCCGGTCAAGGTCGTCGAGGACGGCAAGCTGATCGGCATCGTCGGCGACGAGGAGATCCTCGCCGTGGTCGCCGGGCGGGAAGGCGGCATGTGATGACCGTCGTCATGGAGAAACCGGAGAAACCGGAGAATCCGGAGAAGGCGCGGCCGGTGGAGCGGGCCGCCCCGCCCGTCGCCGGCGGGCGCGGGGTCAGCCGGCGCATGGTCCTGGCCGCGATCCTGGTCGTCTGGCTGGTGCTCTTCGCGGTACTGCGGGGAAAGCAGACCCTGACGCTGGCCGCGGCCGACCTCACCGATCTGCACCGCTGGTTCAACGACGTCAACGACGCGATCGGTGCCGACCGCAACTCCAACCCGCTCTTCCTGTACTTCTTCAACGAGATCCGCCTGGTCATCGACACCCTGGTCACCTTCGTCCAGGAGCTGATCTCCCAGCCGTCCGGCGACCGGCCGGTGCCGCAGATCGGCTGGCTCGGCGTCGTCGGCCTCACCGGGTACGTCTCCTGGGCCGTGGGCAACTGGCGCGTCGCGCTCCTGGCCGTGGCCGGCTTCACCTTCCTGGGGCTGCAGGGTCTGTGGCAGGAGAGCATGGACACGCTGGCGCTGACCCTCTCCGCGGTCTTCGTGGCGCTGCTGTTCGCGATTCCGCTGGGCGTGTGGGCGGGGCTCTCGGACCGGTTCAACAGGATCGTGACGCCGTTCCTGGACTTCATGCAGACGATGCCGACCTTCGTCTACCTGGCCCCCCTGACCCTGTTCTTCCTCATCGGCCCCGCCTCCGCCACGATCGCCACCCTGATCTATGCGGCACCGCCGGCGATCCGCATCACCGCGCACGCCATCCGTTCCGTACCGCGGACGACGGTCGAGGCGGCCGACTCCCTGGGGGCCACGCGCCGCCAGACACTGCTCAAGGTCCTGCTGCCGATGTCCAAGCGGACCGTGGTGATGGGCGTCAACCAGACCATCATGGCCGCCCTGGCCATGGTGACCATCGCGGCCCTGATCGACGCGCCCGGCCTCGGCAAGACCGTCGTCCAGGCCCTGCAGTCGCTGGACGTCGGCACGGCGTTCAACGCCGGTCTCGCCATCGTCGTCCTGGCCATCGTGCTGGACCGGGTCACCACCGCGGCGAGCGGACGGGCGGAGGCGGCCCGGCGTTCGACGAACCGCTTCCTCCGGTGGCGCCGGCAGCTGCTGGTGGGCGGCGCGGTGGCGGCGACGGTGCTGGTGTATCTGTCGCACACGTACGTGTGGGCGGCCGAGTTCCCCGGCGAGGGCGGCACCGGCAGCACCATCGCGCAGGCCGCGGACACCGTGACCACCTGGGCGCAGGACAACCTGTCGGGCCTGACGAACGCCTTCCGTGACGCCCTCACCTACGGCCTGCTCAATCCGTTCCAGACCCTGCTGACCGACTCCCCGTGGTGGCTCGTCGGCGCGGCTCTGATCGGCGTCGGCACGGTGCTCGGTGGCCGGCGCGCGGGGGTCACCACGGCCGTGTGCGTGGGACTCCTGGTCGGTACGGGGGTGTGGTCGGACGCCATGACGACCCTGGCGTCGACCGCGGTCGCGACGGTGCTGGTGATGCTGCTCGGTGCCGTCTTCGGGGTGTGGATGGGGCGCAGCACGCTGGTGGACCGGCTGCTGCGGCCCACCCTGGACGCGGCGCAGGTCATGCCGCCGTTCGTCTATCTCGTGCCGTTCCTCGCGCTGTTCGGCGCGACCCGGTTCACGGCCATCGTCGCCGCCGTCGTCTACGCGGCGCCGGTCGCCATCAAGATCATCGCCGACGGCGTGCGGGCAGTGCCCGAGACCACCGTCGAAGCGGCGACGTCCGCCGGGTGCAACACCTGGCAGATCATCACCAAGGTTCAACTGCCGATGTCACGCAGTGCCCTGACGCTCGCGACCAACCAGGGTCTGATCTACGTGCTGTCGATGGTTGTGGTGGGCGGCCTGGTAGGAGCGGGCGCCCTCGGCTACGACGTCGTGGCCGGCTTCTCGCAGGGCCAGCTGTACGGCAAGGGGCTGGCGGCCGGGCTGGCGATCGTCCTGCTCGGAGTCATGTTCGACCGGATCACTCAGGCTGCGGCTCGCCGCACCAGCGCATAGGGAGCACGACACCATGGCAAGACACTGGCGGGCCGGCGCGGCCGGCATGGCGGTCCTCGGCCTCACCCTCACGGCCTGCGGTGGCGCGAAGGTCGGCGGCGACAGCGCCGACGGCTCGGGCAGCTCGGGCACCTGCGGCACCTTCAACCTCGCGGTCAACCCGTGGGTGGGCTACGAGGCGAACGCCGCGGTCATCGCGTACGTCGCGGAGCAGGACCTCGGCTGCAAGGTCACCAAGAAGGACCTGAAGGAAGAGATCGCCTGGCAGGGCTTCGGGACGGGCGAGGTCGACGCGGTCGTGGAGAACTGGGGCCACGACGACCTGAAGAAGAAGTACATCACCGACCAGAAGACCGCCGTCGACGCGGGGCCGACCGGCAACGAAGGCCTCATCGGCTGGTACGTGCCGCCGTGGCTGGCGAAGGCCCACCCCGACATCACGGACTGGAAGAACCTCGACACCTACGCGTCCGAGTTCAAGACCTCGGAGTCGGGCGGCAAGGGCCAGCTCCTCGACGGCGACCCGTCGTTCGTCACCAACGACGAGGCGCTGGTGAAGAACCTGAAACTGGACTACAAGGTGGTGTACGCGGGCAGCGAGACCGCGCTCATCCAGGCCTTCAGGAACGCCGAGAAGAACAAGGAATGGGTGATCGGGTACTTCTACGAGCCGCAGTGGTTCTTGTCCGAGGTGCCCCTGGTCAAGGTCAAGCTGCCCGAGTACACGCAGGGCTGTGACGCCGACGCGGCGAAGGTGGCCTGTGACTATCCCGTGTACAAGCTGGACAAGATCGTCAGCGCGAAGTTCGCCAAGTCGGGCAGCCCGGCCTATGACCTGGTGAAGAACTTCAGCTGGGCGAACGACGACCAGAACACGGTGGCCAAGTACATCGCGGTGGACAAGATGTCACCCGAAGCGGCGGCGAAGAAGTGGGTCGACGCCAACCGGGCGAAGGTCGACGCCTGGATCAAGTAGGGCGCACGGCCGTCGAGCAGGCCGCACGACCATCGAGCAGGGCGCGCGACCGCCCCGAGAATCCCGCCGCGAGGGCCCGGCAGGCTGCACCGTCAGCCTGCCGGGCCGCGTCGCGTCCGGGGTGGTCCCCGCGTCGTGTCCGGGGTGGTTCCCCGACGTCACGGACCTCTTGACACCCATCCCCGCGACGGGCACATTGAGTTGCGCAACCTGAACCATGTTGCGCATACGGCAACTGGATCGCTTTCGAGTCGGAGGTGCGGCGATGGCGGGACCCCGGGTGGTCATCATCGGAGCGGGCGTCGTGGGGGCGGCGCTCGCCGACGAGATCTCCGCACGAGGCTGGACCGAAGTGACCGTGGTCGACCAGGGACCGCTCCCCGCCACCGGGGGATCGTCGTCGCACGCCCCGGGTCTGGTCTTCCAGGCGAACTCCTCCAAGACCATGACCGAGCTGGCCCGCTACACGGTCGAGAAGTTCTGCTCGCTCGACGTCGACGGCCGGCCCTGCTTCCTCCAGGTCGGCGGACTCGAAGTGGCGACCACCCCGGAGCGCGTCACGGAACTCCACCGCCGCCAGGGCTGGCTCACCTCCTGGGGCATCGAGAGCCGGCTGCTGAGCCCGGAGGAATGCGTCGAACAGCACCCGCTCGTCAACCCGGACAGGGTCCTCGGCGGCCTTCTCGTCCCGACGGACGGCCTCGCCAAGGCCGTCCTCGCCGTCGAGGCGCAGATCCGCCGGGCCACCGAGCGCGGCGTGCGCTTCCTCGCCCGCCACGAAGTACTGGACGTCCTGCAGGCCGACGGCGAAGTCACCGGCGTCCGCACCGACCAGGGCGACATCCCCGCCGACATCGTCGTGTGCTGCGCCGGCATCTGGGGCCCGAAGATCGCCCGCATGGTCGGCATGAACCTCCCGCTCACCCCGCTCGCCCACCAACTGGCCTGGACCGGCCCGGTACCGGCGCTGGCGGGCCAGACCCAGGAGGCGGTGCGCCCGATCCTGCGCCACCAGGACGCCGACCTCTACTACCGCGACCGCTTCGACGGCCTGGGCATCGGCTTCTACGGCCACCGCCCGATGCCGGTCTCCGCCGACGACATCCTGTCCGTGGACGAGGCCGACGCGATGCCGTCCGTCCTGAAGTTCACCGAGGAGGACTTCGCGGACGCCTGGACCGAGACCCGGTCACTGCTCCCGGCCACCCGGGAGGCCAAGGTCGAGGAAGGCATCAACGGCCTGTTCTCCTTCACCACCGACGGCCTGCCCCTCCTCGGCGAGTCCCCGGACGTCAAGGGCTTCTGGGTCGCCGAGGCCGTCTGGGTCACCCACTCCGCGGGCGTGGGACGAGCCGTGGCCGAATGGCTCGTCGACGGACACTGCTCGTCCTTCGACCTGCACGAGTGCGACGTCAACCGCTTCGAGCCGCACCAGCTCTCCCCCGAGTACGTGCTGGCCCGCGACTGCCAGAACTTCGTCGAGGTCTACGACATCCTCCACCCCCTCCAGCCGTCGGGGGATCCGCGCCCGATCCGCACGAGCCCGTTCCACGCCCGCCAGCAGGAGCTGGGCGCCTTCTTCCTGGAGGCGAACGGCTGGGAGCGCCCGCAGTGGTACGAGGCCAACGCGGGCCTGGTCGAAGGCCGTTCCCTCGTCACCCCCAACGACTGGGCCGCGCGGTACTGGTCGCCCGTCGTCGGCGCGGAGGCCCAGACCACCCGCGAGACCGTCGCGATGTACGACATGACGGCCCTCAAACGGCTCGAGGTCAGCGGGCGCGGATCCGCCGAGTTCCTGGAGCGGCTGTGCACCGGCAAGGTCGCCAAGTCCGTCGGCTCGGTGACCTACACCCTGCTCCTCGACCACGACGGCGGCATCCGCAGCGACATCACCGTCGCCCGGCTGGCCACCGACCTCTTCCAGGTCGGCGCCAACGGCAACCTGGACCTCGACTGGTTCACCCGCCACCTCCCCGCCGACGGCACCGTCCAGGTCCGTGACATCACCCCCGGCACCTGCTGCATCGGCCTGTGGGGACCCCTCGCCCGCGATGTCCTCCAGCCGCTCACCGACACGGACTTCTCGGCGACCGGCCTGAAATACTTCCGCGCCCAGCGCGCCCACATAGGCTCCGTCCCCGTCACCGCGATGCGCCTGAGTTACGTCGGTGAGCTGGGCTGGGAGCTGTACACCACCGCCGACCTCGGCCGGAAGCTGTGGGACACCCTGTGGCGGGCGGCCGAGCCGCTGGGCGGCATCGCGGCCGGCCGAGGCGCCTTCAACAGCCTCCGCCTCGAGAAGGGGTACCGCTCCTTCGGCACCGACATGACCTACGAACACGACCCGTACGAGGCCGGCGTCGGCTTCGCCGTCAAGCCCGACAAGGACGACTTCATCGGCAAGGCCGCCCTGGAGCGCCGCAGGGCGGACGTGCGACGCAAGCTGACCTGCCTCACGATCGACGACCCGCGGGCCGTCGTCCTGGGCAAGGAACCGGTGTACGACGGCGACCGCCCGGTCGGCTACGTCACCAGCGCCGCCTTCGGCTACACGATCGGCAAGGGCATCGCCTACGCCTGGCTGCCCACGGACCTCTCCACCCCCGGCACCACCGTGCACATCGGCTACTTCGACCAGCGCGTCGAGGCGGTCGTCGCCGAGGAGCCCCTGTTCGACCCGACCATGTCCCGCCTCCGTGGCTGACCGTAGGGAAGGAACACGCCGGTGACCGCACAACTCCTCGACGGCAAGGCGACCGCCGCCGGCATCCGCCGCGAACTCGCCGAGCGCGTGGCCAAGTCGACCGCCGACGGCGGCCGCCCGCCGGGGCTCGGCACGGTGCTCGTCGGCGACGACCCCGGCAGCCGCGCCTACGTCGCCGGCAAGCACCGGGACTGCGCGCAGGTGGGCATCGCGTCCCTCCGCCGCGACCTGCCCGCCGACGCCTCCCAGCAGCGGGTCGAGGACGTCATCGACGAACTCAACGCCGATCCCGCCTGCACCGGGTACATCGTCCAGCTCCCGCTCCCGGGCCACCTGGACGCGGGCGCCGTACTGGAACGCATCGACCCGGCCAAGGATGCCGACGGCCTGCACCCCGTCAACCTCGGCCGGCTCGTCCTCGGCGTCGAGGCCCCGCTGCCCTGCACCCCGCGAGGCATCGTCGAACTCCTGCGCCGGTACGACGTCCCGCTCGCGGGAGCGCGCGTGTGCGTGATCGGACGCGGCGTCACCGTGGGACGCCCCGTCGGACTGCTCCTCACCCGCAGATCCGAGAACGCCACCGTCACCCTCTGCCACACCGGGACGAAGGGCCTGGCCTGGCACGTACGCGAGGCGGACATCGTCATCGCGGCCGCCGGCTCGCCCGGACTGATCACCAAGTCCATGCTGCGCCCCGGCGCGGCCGTCCTGGACGTCGGCATCACCCGCACCGACCAGGGCCTGGTCGGCGATGTGCACCCGGAGGCCGCCGAGGTCGCCGGATGGCTCGCGCCGATGCCCGGGGGCGTGGGCCCCATGACCCGAGCCATGCTGCTCGCCAATGTCGTCGAGGCCGCCGAGAGGAACGCGAACGCCGTATGAACGCGCTGAACACCCCCCTGGCGGAGCTGGACCCCGAGGTCCACGCAGCCCTCCGCGCCGAACTGCACCGCCAGCAGTCCACCCTGGAGATGATCGCCTCCGAGAACTTCGCGCCCACCGCCGTGATGGAGGCCCAGGGCTCGGTCGCGACCAACAAGTACGCCGAGGGCTACCCCGGCCGCCGCTACTACGGCGGCTGCGAACACGTCGACGTCACCGAGCGCCTGGCCATCGAGCGGATCAAGGCCCTCTTCGGCGCCGGGTTCGCCAACGTCCAGCCGCATTCCGGTGCCCAGGCCAACACCGCCGTCTTCTTCGCCCTTCTCCAGCCCGGCGACACCGTCCTCGGCCTCGACCTCGCGCACGGCGGCCATCTCACCCACGGCATGCGCCTCAACTACAGCGGCAAGATGCTCGACATCGTGCCGTACCACGTGTCCGAGGCGGACCACCTCGTCGACATGGAGGAGGTCGAGCGGCTCGCCAAGGAACACCGCCCCAAGATGATCATCGCGGGCTGGTCGGCGTACCCCAGGCAGCTGGACTTCGCGGCCTTCCGCCGGATCGCCGACGACGTGGGCGCCCTGCTGATGGTCGACATGGCGCACTTCGCCGGCCTCGTCGCGGCAGGGCTGCACCCGAACCCCGTCCCGCACGCGCACGTGACGACCACGACGACCCACAAGACACTCGGCGGCCCGCGCGGCGGAGTCATCCTCACCAACGAGGCCGACCTCGCCAAGAAGATCAACTCGGCGGTGTTCCCCGGCATGCAGGGCGGCCCGCTGGAGCACGTCATCGCCGCGAAGGCGGTCTCCTTCAAGGTGGCGGCGTCACCGGAGTTCGCGGAGCGCCAGGCCCGCACGCTGGCCGGCGCCCGCATCCTGGCCGAGCGCCTCACCCGGCCCGACGCGGCGGCGGCAGGGGTCCGGGTGCTGACCGGCGGCACGGACGTCCACCTGGTCCTGGTCGACCTGCGCGACTCGGCGCTGGACGGCCGCCAGGCCGAGGACCTCCTCCACGAGATCGGCATCACCGTCAACCGCAACGCCGTGCCCTTCGACCCGCGCCCGCCCATGGTCACCTCGGGCCTGCGCATCGGCACCCCGGCGCTGGCCACCCGTGGCTTCACCGAGGAGGACTTCGCCGAGGTCGCCGACGTGATCGCGCTGGCCCTCCAGCCCGAACCGGACACCGTCGCCCTGCGCGCCCGCACCGAGGCACTGGCCGCCGAGCACCCGCTCTACCCGCACCTGTCACAGACAGAAACAGAAGCCGGAGACGCCCGATGAGCCCCCGCACCCCCGGCGCCGAGCTCCCCGAACACCCCGACTGGCTGTGGCGCACACCGGAGCCCAAGCGCTCCTACGACGTGATCGTCGTGGGCGGCGGCGGCCACGGCCTCGCCACCGCCCACTACCTGGCGAAGAACCACGGCATCACCAACGTCGCCGTGCTGGAGAAGGGCTGGCTGGCGGGCGGCAACATGGCCCGCAACACCACGATCATCCGCTCCAACTACCTCTGGGACGAGAGCGCCGGCATCTACGAGCACGCGCTCAAGCTGTGGGAGGGCCTGGCGGACGAGCTGGACTACCCGATCCTCTTCTCCCAGCGCGGCGTACTGAACCTCGCCCACAGCCTCCAGGACGTCCGCGACAGCGTGCGCCGGGTCGAGGCGAACCGCCTCAACGGCGTGGACGCCGAATGGCTCGACGCCGAGCGGGTCGCGGAGGTCTGCCCGATCGTCAACATCTCCCCGGACGTGCGCTATCCGGTCCTCGGCGCCACCTACCAGCCCCGCGCCGGCATTGCCAAGCACGACCACGTCGCCTGGGGCCTGGCCCGCTCGGCCGACGCCGCCGGAATCGACATCATCCAGAACTGCGAAGTCACGGGACTGGACGTGGTCGGCGGCCGGGTGGTCGGAGTGCAGACGAGCCTGGGCCCGATCGCGGCCGGCAAGGTGGCCCTCTGCTCGGCGGGCCACACCTCGGTCCTCGCCGCCATGGCGGGCATCGAACTCCCGCTCCAGAGCCACCCGTTGCAGGCGCTCGTCTCCGAACTCCTGGAGCCGGTGCACCCGACGGTCGTCATGTCCAACGCGGTCCATGTGTACGTCAGCCAGGCGCACAAGGGCGAGCTGGTGATGGGCGCGGGCATCGACTCGTACAACTCCTACACCCAGCGCGGCGCGTTCCACATCATCGAGGAACAGATGTCGGCGGCCCTGGAGCTCTTCCCGGTCTTCGCCCGCGCCCACGTGCTGCGCACCTGGGGCGGCATCGTCGACGTCAGCCCCGACGCCTCACCGATCATCGGCCTCACCCCGGTCGACAACCTCTACCTCAACTGCGGCTGGGGCACCGGCGGCTTCAAGGCCACCCCGGGCGTCGGCTGGGTCTACGCCCACACCATCGCCCACGACACCCCTCACCCCCTCAACGCCCCCTTCTCGCTCGACCGTTTCACCACCGGCGCGCTCGTCGACGAGCACGGCGCGGCCGCGGTGGCCCACTAGGGAGCCGAACCATGCTGTTGATCCCCTGCCCGTGGTGCGGGCCCCGAGACGAGGCCGAATTCCACTACGGCGGCCAGGCCCACGTGCCGTATCCGGAGGACCCGGCGGCCCTGACCGACGAGGAATGGGCCCGCTACCTCTTCTTCCGCGACAACCCGAAGGGCCCGTTCGCCGAGCGCTGGAACCATACGGCGGGCTGCCGCCGCTGGTTCAACGCGGTGCGGGACACGGCGACGAATGAGCTGCTGGCGGTGTACCGGGCGGGTGAGCCGCGTCCGGCAACTGCTGAGCCGCGTCCGGTCCATCCAGCCCGTCTGGGGGTACCCCCTCTGGGGGAGTTCGAGGCCGAGGCCCTTTCAGGGCCGAACGGGGGTCTGGGGGCGGAGCCCCCAGCGGGGTCCAGGGGTGGACCCCTGGATTCGGGAAGGGGCGGGGTGGGAGAGAACCAGCCGTTCCGCCTGCCCACCGGCGGCCGCGTCGACCGCAACCATCCCCTGACCTTCACTTTCGACGGCACCGCATACCAGGGCTACCGAGGCGACACCCTCGCCTCCGCCCTCCTCGCCAACGGCGTCATCCAGACCGGCACCAGCATCAAGCTCGGCCGCCCCCGAGGCATCTTCTCGGCCGGCGTCGAGGAGCCCAACGCGGTCGTCCAGATCGAGGAACCCTTCCCCGAGCCGATGCTCCCCGCGACGACCGTCGAGCTGTACGACGGCCTGGTCGCGAGCAGCCTCCCCGGCCAGGGCCGCCTCGCCACCACCGCGGACCCGTCCCGCTACGACGCCGTACACGCGCACTGCGACCTGCTGGTCGTCGGAGCCGGGCCGGCCGGCCTCGCAGCCGCAGCGGCGGCGGCGAAGAGCGGCGCACGCGTCATCCTCGCCGACGACCGGCCGGAACTCGGCGGCAGCCTCCTCGGCACCGGCGAACTCCTCGACTGGGTCGACGAGACCGGCACCCGGCTCGACGCGGCCCCCGACGTCCGCGTCCTGCGCCGCACCACCGTCTTCGGCTACTACGACGACAACCATCTCCTGGCCGTGGAGCGCCGCACCAACCACCTCGGTGCCGAGGCCCCGCAGAACGTCTCCCGCGAACGCGTGTGGCGTATCCGCGCCCGTCGCGTCGTCCTCGCCACCGGCGCCCACGAGCGCTCGCTCGCCTTCGCGGACAACGACCGCCCCGGCGTGATGCTGGCCGCCTCCGCGCGTGCCTACGTCAACCGCCACGGCGTCCTGCCCGGCCGCCACGCGGTCGTCCTCACCACCAACGACAGTGCCTACGCGGCCGCGCTGGACCTCACCGCGGCGGGCGTGGCCGTCGCGGCGATCGTCGACACGCGCACCGAGCCGGGGGAGTGGGCGGAGCGTGCCCGGCAGGCCGGCATCGAGGTGCTGTCCGGCCATGCCGTCACCGGCACGGAAGGCGCCCCGCGGCTCACCTCCGTGACCGTGGCCCCGTACGGAGAGTCCGCGGGGCAGCGGGAGTTCGCCGCCGACCTGCTGCTGGTGTCCGGCGGCTGGAACCCCGTCGCGCACCTGTTCAGCCAGGCGGGCGGCACCCTGCGCCACGACGAGGAGCTCGGCACCTTCGTTCCCGACGCCTCCCGCCAGCCGGTCGAGGTCGCGGGCAGCGCGAGCGGTGTCCTCGACCTGGCCCGGGTCCTCGCACAGGGGGCCGCTGCCGGAGCCCGCGCGATCGAGGCCGAGGGCTACACGTCCGAGACGCCCCGCCTCCCGCGGGTGCCCGTACAGCCCGAGACACCCCCCATGCGGGTCTTCACCGTCCCGGGCCGCGAGGGCGCCCCGCGCTTCGTCGACCTCCAACGCGACGTCACCGTCGACGACCTGGCCCGCGCGACCGGCGCCGGAATGCGCTCGGTCGAGCACACCAAGCGCTACACCACGGCCGGCACCGCCAACGACCAGGGCAAGACCTCCGGCGTCCTGGCCAGCGGCGCCGTCGCCGAACTGCTGGGCGTGGACATCTCGGCGCTCGGCACGACCACGTTCCGGCCGCCGTACACCCCCGTCTCCTTCGCCACCCTCGCCGGCCGCGACCGCGGCGCGCTGCACGACCCGATCCGTACGACGGCCCTGCACGCCTGGCATGTCGCGCACGGCGCGCTCTTCGAGAACGTCGGCCAGTGGAAGCGCCCCTGGTACTACCCGCAGGACGGCGAGGACATGGAGTCGGCCGTGCTGCGCGAGTGCGCGGCCGCCCGCGAGGGCGTCGCCTTCATGGACGCCTCCACCCTCGGCAAGATCGACGTCCAGGGCCCGGACGCCGGCGCGTTCCTCGATCTGCTCTACACCAACATGATGGGCACCCTGAAGGTCGGCATGATCCGCTACGGCGTGATGTGCCGCCCGGACGGCATGGTGTTCGACGACGGCACCGTCATCCGCCTCGCCCAGGACCGCTTCCTGGTCACCACCACGACGGGCAACGCGGCCGCCGTACTGGACTGGATGGAGGAGTGGCTCCAGACGGAGTGGCCCGACCTGCGCGTCCACTGCACCTCTGTGACCGAGCAGTGGGCCACCGTGGCCCTGGTCGGCCCGCGCTCCCGCGAGGTCCTCGGCTCGCTGGCACCCCGACTGGCCGTCGCCAACGAGGACTTCCCGTTCATGGCCTGGCGGGACACGACCGTCGCCGGCATCGACGCGCGCGTGTGCCGGATCAGTTTCTCCGGCGAACTCGCCTACGAGATCAACGTGTCACCGTGGGAGGCCCGCGCCCTGTGGGAGGCGCTGTACGAGGCCGGCGCCCCGTACGGCATCACCCCGTACGGAACCGAGACCATGCACGTCCTGCGGGCGGAGAAGGGCTATCCGATCGTCGGCCAGGACGCCGACGGCACGGTGACGCCGCAGGATCTCGGCATGAGCTGGGTGGTGTCGAAGAAGAAGCCGGACTTCATCGGCAAGCGTTCCCACGCCCGCGCCGACGCCGTCCGCCCCGACCGCAAGCACCTGGTCGGCCTGCTTCCCGACGACCCGGGCACCTTCCTGCCCGAGGGCACGCACCTGGTCGCGGACCGGGTGCTGCCCGCCCCGCCGGTCCCGATGCTCGGCCATGTCACGTCCAGCTACCGCAGTGCCGCCCTCGGCCGGACCTTCGCGCTCGCCCTGATCAAGGGCGGCCGGGACCGCATCGGCGAGCGGCTCTACGCCCCCGTGGGCGACCGGCTGGTCCCGGTGACCGTCGCGAGCCCCGTCCTCTACGACCCCGAGGGAGCCCGCCGCGATGGCTGACACCGCCCTTACCGCCCCGCTCCGCAGCCCTCTGTCGCACGTCGCGGACCGCCTGGCCGCCGCGACACGCACGTCCGGGGGTGCGATCCGGCTGGCCGAACTGCCCTTCCTCACCCAGATCGACGTGCGCCTCGACCCCAAGGGCACGGCGGCGGACGCCGTCGGGCGGGCGCTGGGCCTCCCCCTGCCCGTCGAACCCGGCACCGTCGTACGCGCCGGGGAGCTGACCGCGCTGTGGCTCGGCCCCGACGAGTGGCTCGTGGTCGGCCCGCCGGGCCGCCGGCAGGACCTGGAGGGCCGGATCCGTGAGGCGGCCGGTGACGAGCACGTGTCCGTCACCGACGTCTCCGCCCAGCGCACCACCCTCCTGGTCACGGGCCCGCGCGCCCGCGACCTGCTGGCCCACGGCTGCGCGCTGGACCTGCACCCGCGGTCCTTCGGTGCCGGACGCTGCGCCCAGACCACCCTGGGCCGCACCCAGGTCGTGCTGGTCGCCCGTGACGAACCCCGGGCCGGATTCTGGGTGCTGGTCCGTTCGTCCTTCGCCGGCTACCTCACGGACTGGCTGCTGGACGCGGCTGTGGAGTGGCGGGCCTGAGATCCGGGTGAGCGCGCGGACGGCGGCCGGTGATCCAGAGAATCGATCACCGGCCGCCGTCCGTCCTGCCTGCCTGCCGGTGGGGAGAGGCGGAGCCGTGGGCGGGGCGTCAGCCCAGGTGGCCGAGCCGGCGGCTGAGTTCGTCCGCGCCCTCGATCAGCACCGGTGCGATGTCGTGCATCCGCTGCTCGGTGAGGCGGAAGGCGGGCCCCGAGGCGGAGAGGGCGGCGACGGTCTCGCCGTCGGCCGAACGGACGGGAGCGGCGATGGCGTTGAGGCCCTCCTCGTACTCCTCCACCGTCATGGCGTAGCCCCGCTCGCGGGCCTCGGCCAGATCCGCCTCCAGCTTCTCCCTGGAGGTCAGCGTGCGCGCCGTCATGCGGTCGAGCCCGGCCGCGGCGATGAGCTGGTCCCGGTGCTCGGGCGTGAGGTGGGCCAGGAGAATCTTGCCGCTCGATGTGCAGTGCATCGGCGTCTGCCGTCCGACCCAGTTCTGCGCGGTGATGGCGGACTGGCCGCGCACCTGGTCGAGGTTGATCACGTGGTGGCCTTCGAGCACCGCGATGTTCATCGTCTCGCCCAGGACCTCGGCGAGACGCTCGCAGATCCCCCGCCCGTGCTTGGTGACGTCGATGCGGCCCGTGACCGCACCGGCGAGGCGCACGATCCCGAAGCCGAGGCGGTACTTCCCGCGCTCGCCCTCCTGCTCGACCATCCCATGTGCCTCCAGCGCGCCGAGCAGGCGAAACGCGGTGGACTTGTGGACGTCGATCGCCTCGGCCACTTCACTGACGCCTGCCTCGCCGCGCTGGGCCAGGATCTCCAGCACGGTGACAGCCCGGTCGACGGACTGCACACCGCCACTGGACGTGCCCGCGGACTCGGTGCCGTAGCTGTTCATGGCGAAACAATAGGCGAACAGGTCAGCACTGGTCAGCGGAAGACGACCGTGCGATTGCCGTTGATCATGATCCGGCTCTGGCTGTGCCACTCCACGGCCCGGGCGAGGACCTGCGCCTCGACGTCGCGCCCCAGGGTGACCAGACTCTCGGGGCTCTGAGCGTGGTTCACGCGGATGACGTCCTGCTCGATGATGGGCCCCTCGTCGAGGTCCGGGGTGACGTAGTGCGCCGTGGCCCCGACGAGCTTGACGCCGCGCTCGTGCGCCTGGACGTAGGGCCGCGCGCCCTTGAAGCTCGGCAGGAACGAGTGGTGGATGTTGATCGCCCGGCCTTCGAGCTGCTTGCACAGGTCGTTCGACAGGATCTGCATGTAGCGGGCGAGGACCACGAGGTCGATGTCGAGCTCGTCGACGAGCTTCAGCAGCCTCGCCTCCGCGTCGGCCTTCGTCTCCCGGGTCACGGGAACGTGGTGGAAGGGGATCCCGTAGCTCTCGGCGAGCGGTTCGAAGTCCCGGTGGTTGGAGACGATCGCCGGCACCTCGATGTTCAGCGCGCCGGTGCGTCGGCGGAAGAGCAGGTCGTTCAGGCAGTGTCCGAACTTCGACACCATGATCAGGGTGCGGGTCGGGGTCGACGCGTTGTGCAGCTGCCAGGAGATCCGGTACGCCTCCGCCACCGGGGCGAAGCCGGACCGCAGGTCCTCCAGTGACGTGCTCGGGTCCGAGACGTCGAAGTGCACCCGCATGAAGAAGAGGTCCTGCAGCCGGTCGTCGAACTGCTGACTCTCCTGGATGTTCCCGGAGTGCCGGACGAGGAAGCCGGTGACGGCGTGGACGAGGCCGGAGCGGTCCGGGCAGGAGAGGGTGAGGACGAACTCACGGTCGGGGTGCGGTCGAAGAGACACTGAGTCCTCCCGGAGAGTGCGCATTACGCAACAGTGGGATTGATACGCAACATGGTCCTGGTTGTGGTGCCCCGCGGTCAAGGGGCCGCACCTGACGCCGCCTCCCTCGGGGCGGCGCGACTTCGGCGGCCCTCGGGAGACCTCTTGACAGTGATCCGGGCGGGCTGCACTGTTTGTTGCGTAAGTCGATACAGGTTGCATATGAAGCAACTTCAGCGGTTCCTGCCCGAGACGCTTTCCTCCGAGGTGAACCATGACCACGACCGGCCTGCCCGACAGCCTGATCGCGACTCTCCCCGGTGATCACTACACCGACCCGGAGATCTTCCGTCTGGAGCAGGAGCGCATCTTCGAGTCCATGTGGTTCTGCGTGGCACGCTCCTCGGAGCTGGCGAAGCCGGGCGCGTTCAAGACCGTGGACGTGGGGCGGGAGAGCGTGCTGGTGACCAGGTCCCGGGACAGGTCCGTCCGCGCCTTCTTCAACGTGTGCCGGCACCGGGGCGCGAAGCTGTGCACGGAGGAGTCCGGTGAGGTGAAGCGGGCGTTCCAGTGCCCCTATCACGCCTGGACCTACGACCTCGACGGCAAGCTCGTCGCGGCTCCGAACCTGACGAAGATGCCGGACGTGGGCCGTACCGAGTACGGCCTGGCGAGCGTGCCGGTGCGCGAGTGGCTGGGCTATGTGTGGGTGTGCCTGGCCGAGAACCCGCCCCCGTTCGAGCAGTCGGTGATCGCGGATGTGGTGGCGCGCCTGGGCGACGTGGAGTCCATCGACCGGTACGACATCGAGAGCCTGGAGGTCGGCAGGCGGATCGTCTACGACGTGAAGGCGAACTGGAAGCTGATCATCGAGAACTTCATGGAGTGCTACCACTGCGCGACGATCCACCCGGAACTGACCGAGGTGCTCCCGGAGTTCGCCGACGGCTACGCCGCGCAGTACTACGTGGGCCACGGTGCCGAATTCGGCGCGGACGTCCAGGGGTTCACCGTCGACGGCTCGGCGGGCCTGGACCGTATTCCCACGGTCTCCGAGGAGCAGGACCGCCGGTACTACGCGATCACGGTACGGCCGCAGGTGTTCGTCAACCTGGTCCCCGACCATGTGATCTTCCACCGGATGTACCCGGTGGCCGTCGACCGGACGATCGTCGAGTGCGACTGGCTGTACCTGAAGGGCGTGGTGGAGAGCGGCCGGGACGTCAGCCGGTCGGTGGAGCTGTTCGACCGGGTCAACCGGCAGGACTTCGACGCCTGCGAGCGCTGCCAGCCGGCGATGAGCTCGCGCCTGTACGCCAAGGGCGGCGTCCTGGTGCCCAGCGAGCACCACATCGGCGAGTTCCACGCCTGGGTCCAGGACCGCCTCGGCTCGGGCCGGCCCGAGTAGGTCCGGTCACGGACGAGGCGGCCACGGCGGCGGCACTGCTCGAACTCGGAGAGGACGCCGCCAGGTCAGGCCCAGCGGACCTGGTCGCCGAGCTGGATCAGCCCCGGCCGGAGCACCTGGGCGTAGACGCCGGCGCACGGCTGCGGTCCCATCGACTCCAACGGGATGACCCGGTTGTGGTCCGCCAGGACCCGGAGCGCGGCGGTGTCCGGGGGGAGAGCGCCGTGCGCCAGGGTGGGAACGGCGCAGCGCGGGGTGCGGGCGATGACGCGCAGGGTGAGGTCGGCACCGATACGGAGGGCCCGGCCGGTCCAGTCGTTCTCCGCGAAGCCCGGTCCGAGAGGGGTACGGATCACGATGTTGGGGCGGTAGCGCTCCGCCGCGGCCGTGCCGGTCGGGGCGAGGGCGGCGATGCGGGCGACCGTCGAGGTCGTGAGGAGATGGACGGGCGCGTAGTCGAAGAACGTTCCCTCCGGAGAACCGCCGCCCAGCCGCCCCTCTCGTGCGCTCACCGGCAGCTCGGAGACGTTACGCAGGACGTCCTCGGGGTCGGCGCGGTCGAGTGTCGCCTCGTGCGGAGGGGTGTCGGTGAGCGAGACGCGGCGGCCGACGACCTCCGACAGCGCGTCGTCGACCCCCGGATCGGTCGACCACAGCTCCTTGCCCCCTGGAGCGGCGATGCGTACCGCGCAGTCTTCGGCCCGTGCGGTGAGGGCGAGCAGTTGGCGCCACAGACGCGGATGCTTGGCGCTGGCGACCTTGCCGGTGTCCCGGTCCGTCAGAGCGAAGCGCCGGTCGCGGGCGAGGCCCCGCTCTGTGACATCGACGGCGGCGAGCTCCTCGCCGAGCATCGACTTCACCGGGTAACGCAGCAGCCGGCCCACCGCCCCCAGCGTGCCTGATTCTCCCGACGTCACCGTGCAAAGTATCGAGGCCTGTACAGCGGACGCCAAGGGCCTCCCGGAGCCCGCTGGTGCAGTGCCCTGCCGAGAGGCCGCCGCACACGGCGATGGGTGCGCGGCTCTTCCTCCCCCCCGTGGAGCTACGGCCACAGCATGTGGCGTTCCCACGCGCTGTGACGGTCAGGGCGTTCGTAGCGCAGCCGGTTGTGGAGGCGGCCCTTGTCCGCCCGCCAGAACTCGATCTCGACCGGAACGAGGGTGTGGAGCGTCCATTCGGGGCTGACCAGAGCGGGCTTCGACTCGATGCGGGCCGGCGCCGCACGGAAGGCCCGGTCGCGCTCCTCGGGGCCTTCCAGGTGCTCGCTCCGGCGGCCCAGCAGCACCGCGGCGCGGGCTGAGGGCGCACGCGCGAGCAGGTCGGCGGCGCTCTGCTCGGGGGACGCGGGCTCGACGGTGCCCCGCACCCGTACGGGGCGGGAGCCGGACGACCGGACCCGTGGTCCACGGGCGCCGCAGCGCGTCAGCGATGTGGCTGGCTGCTCAAAGCCAGTCCCGCCTCTTGAAGATGACGTACAAACTGGTGCACACCACCGCCATCAGGAGGATGGCGAAGGGGTATCCCATCACCCAGTGCAACTCCGGCATGTGCTCGAAGTTCATCCCGTAGATCGTCCCGACCAGCGTCGGGGCGAACAGAATGGCCGCCCAGGAGGAGATCTTCTTGATCTCCTCGTTCTGGGCGAAGCCCGCCTCCGCCAACGCCCGCATCTCCGCGTTCTGTTGCTGGGTGACGAGGGTGGCGTTGACGGTGAGGATCTCGGTGAGGGCCAGGCGGAAGCTGTCGACGCGTTCGCTGGTGTGGGTGACGTGGTCGGCGACGTCCCGCAGGTAGCGCTGGAGTTCCTCGTCCGTGCCGTACTTGGAGAAGCCGGCCATCAGGCCGTGCAGCATGCCGACCAGGGGGCGGGTGGCGCGCTGGAACTCGACCATCTCGCGGGAGAGTTCGTAGATGCGGCGGGAGACCTCCGGGTCGCCGCGGAAGACCTCCGTCTCGATCTCGTCGATGTCGTTCTGGACGCCGTAGACGACCGGCGCGTAGTCGTCGACCACCGCGTCCAGGATCGCGTACAGCACCGCCTCGGGGCCCAGTCTCAGCAGCTCCGGGGTCGCCTCCATACGGCGGCGCACCGCCGACAGGTCCGGCGCCGCTCCGTGGCGGACCGTGATGACGAAGTCGGGGCCCACGAACACGTGCAGCTCGGCGAAGTCGATCTCCTCCGGCGCGTCGAGGTAGCGGGCGGCGCGCAGCACGACGAAGAGGGTGTCGCCGTACCGTTCCAGCTTGGGGCGCTGGTGGGCCTCCTTCGCGTCCTCGACGGCGAGCGGGTGCAGGTCGAACTCCCCGGCCAGGGAGTGCAGTTCGCTCTCCGTCGGGCGGGCCAGGCCGATCCAGGCCATGCCGGCCGGCTGCTCGCGCAGTGCCCGGAAGGTCTCCGCGAGGGTGTCGGGCGCCAGGACGCGGACGCCGTCGCGGTAGAGCACCGCCTGCACGACGCTGGCGACCTCGCCGCCCTCCGGCGGCTCGGGGTCCTGCGGGGCGGGCGGGCTCGCCGGTGCCGAGGGCGGCGGGGGCGGCGTGCGGCGCCAGCCGGGCTTCCGGGGACTGGGGCGCTCGGGCATCGCGGCTGCCTCTCCGTCGGGTCGGTCGAGCCTACGTCCGCTTGATCACGGTGCAGGATATACCGGGCATACGACCCCCGGAGGGTCACCCCGATCCGCCTCCCTCCCCCCACTCGCCCCGCGTTGCGGACAGAACGTGTCCGCAAGCCCCGATATTTTCCTGTACATGACGAAGACGACCTCCGCCGCCCCCGTGCTCGACGCCCGCGCCCTCAACCGCGCGACCCTCGACCGGCAGTTGCTGCTGCGGCCCTCCGCGCTGTCGGCGAAGGAGGCCGTGGCACATCTGCTGGGGCTCCAGGCCCAGAACGTCAGGCCGCCGTACTACGCGCTCGCGGCCCGCCTCGACGGGTTCGGCCCGGAGCGGCTGTCGGCGCTGATGGCCGACCGCGAGGTGGTCCGGATCGTCACCATGCGCTCCACGATCCACACCCACACCGCCGACGACTGCCTCACCCTGCGGCCGCTGGTCCAGCCCGCCCGCGACCGTGAGCTGAACGCGTTCCGCAAGGGTCTCGCCGGGGTCGATCTGGACCGGCTCGCCGTGCTCGCCAGGGAACTCGTGGAGACGGAGCCGCGCACGATGGGGCAGCTGCGCGAGGCGCTGTCCACGCATTGGCCGCAGGCCGACCCGCAGTCCCTCGCGATCGCGGCCCGCTGTCGGCTGCCGCTGGTCCAGGTCACCCCGCGCGGGCTGTGGGGGAGGAGCGGACAGGTCGCCCTGACGACCGCCGAGCACTGGCTCGGGCGGCCCGCCGCACCGGCCCCGGCGCCGGAGGACGTCGTCCTGCGCTATCTCGCCGCCTTCGGCCCGGCCTCCGTCAAGGACATGCAGACCTGGGCCGGGCTGACCCGGCTGCGCGAGGCCTTCGAGCGGCTGCGGCCGCGGCTGGTCACCTTCCGGGACGAGCGCGGCGTCGAGCTGTTCGACCTCCCGGAGGCCTCCCGCCCGGACCCGGCGACCCCGGCCCCGCCCCGGTTCCTGCCTGAGTTCGACAACCTGCTGCTGTCCCACGCCGACCGCTCCCGGGTCGTCCCGCCCGAGTACCGGGGCCGCACCTGGCAGGGCAACCAGGCCCACAGCACCCTGCTCGTCGACGGCTTCCTGACGGGTGTGTGGCGGCTCGAGGAGGGCGCGCTGGTCGTCGAGCCGTTCGGGCGCCTCACCGCGGGGCAGCGGCGGGAGGTCACCGAGGAGGGCGAGCGGATGCTGGCCGCGCTGCACCCGGGACAGCCGTACGACATCCGGTTCGGGACCGTCGTACGGAGCTGACGGCCGGCCCGACCGGGCGCGGGCATTGGAAAGGGGGCGCTGCGGGCCGCTCGTGGAGGCTCGCAGCGCCCCCTGGTATGTCACCTGAGGGGTGCTCAGGAGTGCTGGGGGGTCACGCGGTGACTTATGAGTTCACCTGCGTGGTGACCAGGCTGGAGAAGGTGGTCAGCCGGGTGTAGACACCCGGGTAACCGGCCTGCGCACAGCCCTCGCCCCATGAAGTGATCCCTGCCAGGACGCCCCCGATGAGCAGGGGACCGCCGCTGTCGCCCTGGCAGGTGTCTACGCCGCCGGAGGTGTATCCGGCGCAAACCATGTCGGACTGGATGAAGTCCGAACCGTAGGAGCTGCTGCAGCTGGAGTCGGACACCGTCGGCACGGTCGCCGTCCGCAGCTGGTTGGACGAACTGCCGTTCGCCGAGGTGGTGCCCCAGCCCAGGACCCGGGCGGTGGTGCCGGCCGCGTACACACCGGTCTGGGACGAGGAGACGTACGACGCCGTGGTGTACGGCATCGAGGTCGACAGGGTCAGGACGGCCACGTCGTCGCCGTTGGTGGCGTCCGTGTAGCTCGGGTGGATCCAGATCTTGCTCACCCGGCTGACCGTGCCGTTCGTACCGTTGAGGTACGTGCGGCCGCCGACGACGCGCACACTGCTGGTGGTCTCGCCGACCATACAGTGCGCGGCCGTGACGACCTTGGTCGCCGAGACGAGGGTGCCGCCGCAGAACTGGTTCTGCGAGGCGTCCGTGATCTGCATCATGAACGGGTACGCGGTCGTGGTGGTCGTCGTGCCGCCGACGATCGGCTGCGGCGCTGCGACAGCGGTGGGGGCGCTGAGCAGAGCGGTCGCGGCCGCCGCGGCGGTCGCCGCGACGAGGGCGGCGGCCTTCTTGGCACGGTAGAGCCCGAACATGAGTCTCCTCGTGGGGGATTTGCCGGTGGGGGGTCGCGCGGGTGTGGGGGGTGTGCACGGGGGTCGCGGGACCGACCCCCGTGTGCCCGGGCGAGCGGCACATCCCGAACGCTAGGGCCCGGCGCACCCTCCTCCCAATGAGGGAACCCCCTAGGGGAGTTGGGGCAGGGAAAACCCTCGGTCGCCCCCAGGGGACCCACAGGTGCCTCCGGGTCCGCGCTCAGTGGACCCGCGAAGGGCAGTTAACCCCGCGCCCCGCTCACTTGGCGTGGCGCCCCGCCGCCAGTCGGACAATATCCACCCGCGAGCGGATCCCCAGCTTCCGGTAGACCCGGGTCAGGGTCGCCTCGACCGTCTTGACGCTGATGAACAGGCGCGCGGCGATCTCCCGGTTGGTGGCGCCCTCCATGACCAGCGCGGCGACCTGACGCTCCATCGAGGCCAGCCCCTCCAGCGCGTCGGCCGCGGGGGCCGGCCGGGCGGCCGGCTCCGGCCCGGCCGACCCCTCCAGGGCCGCCGCGTCCACCTGGCGCAGCCAGGGCAGCGCCCGGCACCGCCTGAACAGCCGCGCCGCCTCGTCGTACGACGTCGGCTCCGGCCGCCGGGTGCGCAGCCGGGCCTGCGCGAACGCGGCCCGCGCCTCCTCCAGTCCGTAGCCCAGTTTGGCGAGCCGGTCCTGCACGGACGTCAGCCGGGCCAGCGCGGCCTCGTGGTCGCCGTGCGCCGCCCGCACCAGGGCCTCCGCACGGTCCAGGACCGCGAGGACGCTCTCCCGGCCCAGCCTGAGCGCGTGCTCGCGGGTGACGTCGATGACGTCCTGCGCCTCGCCCGGCTCGCCCACCCGGACCAGCGCCTCGGCGAGGTCGCCCTGCCAGCGGCCGCGGGCCGGGTCGGTGATGCCCAGGCCCTGCTCCAGCTCCCGCACCCGGCGCAGCGAGGCCACGGTGCCCGCCGCGTCCCCGGCCACCAGCTGGGCGTAGCCCAGCGCGGCCAGCGCCCGCGAGAGGTACATCTGGTCGCCGTCCTCCTCGGCGCGGTCGGCGGCCTCCCGGGCCAGCGCCAGCGCCCGGTCCACATCACCGCCGGAGGCCTCGGCCAGGGAGGTGAGCATCGCGGAGGCACCCAGGCCGATGCCGGAGTCCCGGGCCAGCCGCAGGCTCTCGCGGGCCAGGTCGAGGGCGCGTCCGCAGTGCCCGGAACGCAGTTCGGTGTCGGCGAGGAACCGCTGGAAGTGCACCTCGCTCTCGACCATCCCGCGCCGGCGCACCTCGCGCAGCAGCGCGGTGATGGTGGAACGGGCCTCGGGGAGCTGGTCGCTCATCAGCAGCCAGCGGAACCGGGCCATGCCGGCGCCGTTGTGATGGCACGCCACGTACGGGTCCTGGGGTTCCTTCAGCGCCCGTTTGATGGTGGTCGGCGCGAGCGGATGGCCCATCAGGATCTCCGTCGACGCCTGGAAGGAGAGCGCGAACAGCTCCGTACGGCGGTCACCGCCCCGGGCGGCCAGCTCCGCGGTGTGCGCGGCCTCCTGCCGTGCCTCGGCGAAGTCGCCCTCGACGATCAGCTTGCGCCAGGCGAGGTGGTAGTGGACCAGGGCGAGCAGCCGGGGGTCGTCGCCGGCGTCGGCGAGGGCCTGCGGGAAGACGGAGTCGACCTCGCCGAGGGCCTGCCCGGCGGCCTCGATGACCACCTCCCAGGCGCGGATCCGGTCGGCGGGCACGGTGGCCCGGGTCAGCACCTCGCGCGCGATGTCCCGGGCGAGGTCCACCTCGCCAGCCGTGATCGAGTCCTCCGCCGCCTGCAGCCGGTGCTCGTCCGGGGCCGGGGCACCGTCCGGCGGGGTGTGCCGGGCGGCGAGCAGCCCGAGCGAGGCGGCGACCGACGGCGCGCCCCGGTCCCGGGCCAGCGCGGCGGCCTCGGCGAGCCGGGCGGCCACCTCCGGGTCGGTGCCGGTGGTCGCCAGCGCCAGGTTGCGGGCCCGTTCGATCGGATCGGAGGCCGCCGTGGACAGCGCCGCGTGCGCGGCCCGGCGATCCTGCGCGGGCGCCTCCGCGTACAGCGCCGCCGAGATCAGCGGGTGCGCGAACCGTACGGCCGGCCCCTCGGACTCGGTCGCCAGCAGCCCCAGCGCGGCCGCCTGGGCGGTCTCGGCCTCGGCGTTCTCCCGGCCGGCCGCGTGCAGCAGGGCCAGCGTGGGGCGGGCGCCGGCGCTGGCCACCAGCAGGGTGCGGCGGGCCTCGTCGGAGAGCATGTCGAGCCGGCTGAGCACCAGCGCGCGCAGCGAGGTGGGCACCGGCAGCGGCTCGCCGGGCCGGGGCGGGGTCGGATTCTCGCCGAGGGCGCGGCCCAGTTCCAGGGCGAACAGCGGGTTGCCGCCGCTGGTGCGGTGGATCTCCCGCACGGTCGAGCGGGGCAGCGCGGTGTAGCCGCGGTGGTCGAGCAGCGCGGAGACCTGGGCGCGGGAGAGCGGGCTGAGGCGGACGGCGAGCGTGTCGGGCGGGGACGCGCGTAGATGCCGGTCGTACTCCTGGCCCTCCGTGCGCACCGCGCACAGCAGTTGGACGGGGGTGTCGCCCAGCCGGCGGGCGGCGAAGCCGAGCAGTTCGGCGCTGGCCGGGTCCAGCCACTGGAGGTCGTCGGCGACGAGCAGCACCGGACCGGCGGCGGCCAGGGCGCGCAGGGCCGAGAGCACGGCGAGACGCAGGGCGAGGCCGTCGCGTTGCAGAGTCGATTCGCCTCGGCCGGTGAGCGCCGACTCCAGGGCCGTGCGCTGGGCCGACGGCAGCTTGTCCGAGATCTCGTCCAGGACCAGGCCGAAGAGGTCGGCCAGGGCCAGGAACGGAAGGTGTGATTCGGACTCGGTCGCCGAGCAGCGCAACACGGTGTGCGCCGACTCGCCGTAATCCGCGGCCAATGCCCGCAGCACGGTCGACTTTCCTATTCCGGCGGGGCCGTGGAGGAGCACACTGCCGCCGCGCACCAACTGGTCCCGGGCGGAGCCGAACAGCTCCTCCCTGCCGATGACCAGGTCGGGGCGGCATCTGGCAGGCTCCTTGAAGTCCCGTCGCACGGTTACCGCTCCCCTCCGTGTGTCGTGTCCGGGCCAAATTCTAGGCAACGTCTCTTTGAAATTCGGAGGGACAGCGTGGTGAGGCAGATAACAAAGTGACGCACAGGGAAATTCATCACGGCCGCCGGTGAATGGAAGCTGATCGTGCGGACCTCTCTCGAGTCGGACGCAGGACCCCTCCCTGGCTTGATCCGAGCGCTGTTCCCGGGGACGTCCCGGATGTGCGAGCACTCTGCCACGGCCGTGTTACCTACGGCAGCAGTCCCGCCCGCCGTGCCGCCACCACCGCCTCCCCGCGCGTGTGGGCGCCCAGTCGGCGCATCGCCGACCGCAGATACCCCTTGACCGTCTCCGGGCGCAGGCCCAGCCGCTCGGCGGCCGCCGCGTTCGTCGCCCCCGCCGCCACGCACGCCAGCACGTCCAGCTCACGCGGCGCGAGCACGACCGGACACTCCCCGGCACCCGGCCCCGCCTCGTGGCCCGGGGCCAGCAGTCCGCAGACGTCGAGCAGTTCGGCACGCAGCGCCGAGTCGCCGATCCGCGGGGCCAGCGCGCGCAGGGCCGCGTGCGCCTCGCGCACCTGTTCCCACTCGGCGCCGCGATCGGGCTGCGGACGGGCCGCCGTCAGCAGGTCGCGCACCTCGTCCCCGGCGACCAGCGCCTGCTCCACGTCCCGGGCCACGTCCACCGCCGCGTTCAGGGTGCGGTCGCCCAGCGGCTGGGCCGTGCGCAGAGCGCCGTACAGCACCCCGCGCACCCGCCGCCGCACCACCACCGGGACCGCCAGCACCGAGCGCAGACCCTCCTCGGCGACGGCCGCGTCGTACTCGTGGCTGATCTGCCGGGAGAGGGAGTAGTCGGTCACCGCGCACGGGCGGGCCAGCGCGACCGCCTTGCCGCCCAGGCCGTTGCCGGAGGTCACCGCGAGGCCGCTGAGCGCGGGCGTGGCTGCGCCGCTGAACTCGCTGATCCGCATCCGGTGGCGCCCCGGCTCCACCAGACCGCCGAAGGCGACCGGCAGCCCCGTCGTGCGCCGCAGCCGCGCCAGCGCACCGCGCATCTCCGCCGTTCCGCCCGTGTCCGCCGCCACGTCCTCGCCCTTTCCGCGTGGCTAGGTGCCGCACACCCCCGTTCGGGGGTAGTGAGACCTGCATCACGGATTACACGATGTCAGAGAGCCGCTGGCAATGGTCCGGAACCACGGGAGTGAGCCGATGGGCGCGAGACCCACGGGACGCGCCCCACGGAACGCGTCCCGCGGCGGAACGACCCGAGAAGCAAGGAGGACGGATGACGACGGCGACGGAGAGCTTCCGCAGGGCACGGGACTTCCTGCTGGAGCACCGCGAGGACTACACGACCGCTTACGAGCGCTTCGAGTGGCCCCGCCCGGAGCACTTCAACTGGGCCCTCGACTGGTTCGACGTCATCGCGGACGGCAACGACCGCACCGCCCTGCACATCGTCGAGGAGGACGGCTCGGAGACCCGGCTGACCTTCGCCGAACTGTCCGAGCGCTCCGACCGGGTCGCTACCTGGCTCCGCGGGCGCGGGGTCAGTGCCGAGGACCGGATCCTCGTCATGCTCGGCAACCAGGCCGAACTCTGGGAGACCGCCCTCGCCGCGATGAAGCTGCGCGCCGTCGTCATCCCGGCCACCCCGCTGCTCGGCCCCGCCGACCTGCGCGACCGCGTGGAACGCGGCCGGGTCCGGCACGTCCTCGTGCGCGCCGAGGACACCGGCAAGTTCGCCGAGGTGCCGGGGGAGTACACCCGGATCGCCGTCGGCGGCGCGCCCGAGGGCTGGCAACGGTACGAGAACGCCTGCGACGCCCCCGCCGGCTTCACCCCGGACGGCCCCACCCACGCCGACGACCCGCTGATGCTGTACTTCACCTCCGGCACGACCGCCCGCCCCAAGCTGGTCGAGCACACCCACACCTCGTACCCGATCGGCCACCTGGCCACCCTGTACTGGATCGGCCTCAAGCCCGGCGACGTGCACCTCAACATCTCCTCACCCGGCTGGGCCAAGCACGCCTGGTCCAATCTCTTCGCGCCGTGGAACGCCGAGGCGACCGTCTTCATCCACAACTACTCCCGCTTCGACCCGGCCCGGCTGATGGCGGAGATGGACCGCGCGGGCGTCACCACCTTCTGCGCCCCGCCCACCGTCTGGCGCATGCTCATCCAGGCCGACCTCACCCAGCTGCGCACCCCGCCCCGGGAGGCCGTGGCCGCCGGCGAACCCCTCAACCCCGAGGTCATCGAGCAGGTCCGCCGCGCCTGGGGCGTCACCGTCCGGGACGGCTTCGGGCAGACCGAGACGGCCGTGCAGATCGCCAACAGCCCCGGCCAGGAGCTGAAGACCGGCTCGATGGGACGGCCCGGCCCCGGCTACCGGGTGGAGCTGCTCGACCCGGTGTCGGGCGCGCCCGGCGCGGACGAGGGCGAGATCGCGCTCGATCTCTCGGTCCGGCCGGTGGGCCTGATGACCGGATACCACGGTGACCCCGACCGTACGGCGGAGGCGATGGCCGGCGGCTACTACCGCACCGGTGACATCGGAGCACGGGACGAGAACGGCTACCTCACGTACATCGGACGCAGCGACGACGTCTTCAAGGCCTCCGACTACAAGATCAGCCCCTTCGAGCTGGAGAGCGCGCTGCTGGAGCACGAGGCGGTGGCCGAGGCGGCCGTCGTCCCCGCCCCGGACGAGCTGCGGCTCGCCGTGCCCAAGGCGTACGTCGTCCTGGCCGAGGGCTGGGAGCCCGGGCCCGACACCGCGAAGATGCTGTTCGAGCACTCCCGTGAGGTCCTCGCCCCCTACAAGCGCGTGCGGCGGCTGGAGTTCGCCCCGCTGCCCAAGACGGTCAGCGGCAAGATCCGCCGGATCGAGCTGCGCGAGGCGACGGCGGCGGGCTCGGCGCAGGAGTACCGCGAGGAGGACTTCCGGTGACCTCGGACACGGCCCGCGCGACCTCGTACACCCACGGCACCAGTGGCACCCCGCTGCTCGGGGACACCATCGGCGGCAACCTGGACCGGGCCGTGGCGGCCTGGCCGGACCGCGAAGCGCTGGTCGACGTGGAGTCGGACCGGCGCTGGACGTACGCCGCGTTCGGCGCGGACGTCGACCGGCTGGCCCGCGCCCTCCTCGGCGCCGGGGTCGCGAAGGGCGACCGGGTGGGGATCTGGGCGGTCAACTGCGCGGAATGGGTGCTCGTCCAGTACGCCACCGCCCGCATCGGGGCGATCATGGTCAACATCAACCCGGCCTACCGCACGCACGAGGTCGAGTACGTGCTCAACCAGGCCGGAGTGTCGCTGCTCTTCGCCTCGCTCCGGCACCGGACCAGCGACTACCGGGCGATGGTCGAGCAGGTGCGGCCCAGGTGCGCCGGGTTGCGCGAGGTGGTGTACATCGGCGACCCGAGCTGGGAGGCGCTGCTCGCGCGGGCGACCCCCGACACCGCCTACCCGGACCTGTCCTGCGACGACCCCGTCAACATCCAGTACACCTCGGGTACGACGGGCTTCCCCAAGGGGGCGACCCTCTCCCATCACAACATTCTCAACAACGGTTACTTCGTGGGCGAGATGATCGCCTACAGCGAGCAGGACCGGATCTGCATCCCGGTGCCCTTCTACCACTGCTTTGGCATGGTCATGGGCAATCTGGCGGCGACCTCGCACGGCGCCTGCATGGTGATCCCGGCCCCCTCCTTCGACCCGAAGGCCACCCTGGAGGCGGTCCAGCAGGAGCGCTGTACGTCCCTGTACGGCGTCCCGACCATGTTCATCGCGGAGCTGAACCTCCCCGACTTCGCGTCCTACGACCTCTCCTCGCTGCGCACCGGGATCATGGCGGGCTCGCCCTGCCCGGTGGAGGTGATGAAACGGGTGGTCGCCGAGATGAACATGACGGAGGTGTCGATCGCCTACGGCATGACGGAGACCTCGCCGGTCTCCACCCAGACCCGCCGCGACGACGACCTGGAGCATCGCACCGGCACGGTCGGCCGGGTCCTGCCGCACATCGAGGTGAAGGTCGTCGACCCGGCGACCGGGGTGACGCGGCCGCGCGGCACGGCGGGCGAGCTGTGCACCCGTGGATACAGCGTGATGCTCGGTTACTGGAACGAGCCGGAGAAGACCGCCGAGGCCGTCGACGCGGGCCGCTGGATGCACACCGGGGACCTCGCGGTCATGCGTGAGGACGGCTACGTCGAGATCGTCGGCCGTATCAAGGACATGATCATCCGGGGCGGCGAGAACATCTACCCGCGCGAGATCGAGGAGTTCCTCTACGGGCACCCCGGGATCCAGGACGTCCAGGTCGTCGGCGTCCCGCACGAGAAGTACGGCGAGGAGGTCCTCGCCTGCGTGATCCCCCGCGATCCGGCCCACCCCCCGACCCTGGAGGAACTCCACACCTTCTGCGCGGGCCGCCTCGCCCACTACAAGATCCCGAGCCGGCTCCAAGTGCTGGACACCTTTCCGATGACGGTCTCGGGCAAGGTCCGCAAGATCGAACTACGGGAGTCGTACGGGGGCCAGGTGTACTGATCACGAGCGCTGTGGCCCACCCCGGCCGTCGCTCAGGCGCCCCCGGCGTCCAGGGCGGCGGCCGCTGCGTTCAGTGGTCGGGGGGTGCCCGTCGGATCCAGAAGGAAGAGCGGGACGTGGAGCCGGTCGGCGCCGGCCCGGGCCTCGTCGGCGTATCCGGCGAGCGAGAAGTACACGCACTGCGAGGACTCCTGCATGGCCGTCAGCCACAGACACTCCACGTCCCGCAGTGAGGCCGGGCGCGCGCTCGGGTCCACCTGGGCCAGCAGCCCCCGCGCGGCGAGCCCGATGCCGGAGGTGGGCCGCTGGTCGGCCCGGCGGACGTCGTCATGGCCGAGCCAGCGCAGATAGAGTGCGGCGGCCGTCACCGCGTCGAGCGCGGTACGGATGGCGACGGAACGGAAGGCGGGCCGACCGTTCGCCGACGCGGGTTCCGTGGCCGGGACGGCCGCCGACGGCGAAACCGGTTCCGCAACCGGTTCCGCAACCGGCTCCGGTTGCCGCTGGGGCCCGGCCGACGCGCCTTGCCCGGCCGATGCGGAGGGTTTGGCAGTCCCGGCAGCCCCGGCCGACTCGGGGTGCCTGGCCGACTCGGGGTGCCTGGCCGTCCCGGGCCCCGTCGACCTCGTACTCCCGCCCGGCTCGGAGGGTGTGGCCGACCCAGCAGTCTCACTCGTCCCGGCGTGCTTGGCCGTCCCGGGCCCCGCAGCCCCGGCGGACCCGGCGTGGTCGGTCGACCCCTCGGGCCCGGCCGCCCAGGGAGACTCACCCGCCCCCGCCGCCCCGCTCACCCCCGTCACCGGGATGCGCAGTACCGTCCCGCACGGGCAGCCCAGTTCGGGGTGGGGCCAGTGAGTGCGGTGGCCGCAGGCCGTGCAGTGGAGGGTGATCCACTCCTCGTCCCACGCCCGGTGGGCGACGGCCGACGGTGCCGTACGGAGGTCGAGCGGCGGGGCGACGGGAGCACCGCACGCGCACGGGTAGGACGGCGCGGTGTAGAGGCGCTCGCGCCGGCAGGCCGGGCAGCGCACCGGCACGCTCTCGGACATGGCCCCATGGTCCTCCTTCGGCCCCCGCTTGTCCGTCTCTTGACGACCTTCGTGTGCCCACTTACATTGCTTCCAGATAGTAGAAAAGAATTTCCGTAATGCGGAAAAGCCAGGAAAAGCTAAGTTCTCACCGCGGGGCGCGACGGGAGAGCGATTCCGACAGCCGAAGCAGGAGTACTCGATGGCTCGAATGACCGCTGCCCGCGCGGCAGTTGAGATCCTCAGGCGCGAGGGCGTCACCGCCGCGTTCGGGGTGCCCGGCGCGGCGATCAACCCCTTCTACGCGGCCCTCAAGGCGTCCGGCGGCATCCAGCACACCCTCGCCCGCCATGTGGAGGGCGCCTCGCACATGGCGGAGGGCTACACCCGCACCCACCCGGGCAACATCGGCGTCTGCATCGGCACCTCCGGCCCGGCCGGCACCGACATGATCACCGGCCTGTACTCGGCCACCGGCGACTCCATCCCGATCCTGTGCATCACCGGCCAGGCGCCGACCGCCGTGATCCACAAGGAGGACTTCCAGGCCGTCGACATCGCCTCGATCGCGGCACCCGTGACGAAGTGGGCCGTCACCGTCCTGGAGGCGGCCCAGGTGCCCGGCGTCTTCCAGCAGGCCTTCCACCTGATGCGCTCCGGCCGCCCCGGCCCGGTCCTGATCGACCTGCCGGTCGACGTCCAGCAGACGGAGATCGAGTTCGACCCCGACACCTACGAGCCGCTCCCGGTCTTCAAGCCGGCCGCGACCCGCGCCCAGATCGAGAAGGCCTTCGGCATGCTGAACGCCGCCGAGCGCCCGCTGATCGTCGCGGGCGGCGGGGTCATCGGCGCCGACGCTTGCGAACTCCTCGTCGAGTTCGCCGAGTTGACGGGCACTCCGGTGATCCCGACCCTGATGGGCTGGGGCGCGATCCCCGACGACCACGAGCTGAACGCCGGCATGGTCGGCCTCCAGACCTCGCACCGCTACGGCAACGCGACCTTCCTGGAGTCCGACTTCGTCCTCGGTATCGGCAACCGCTGGGCCAACCGCCACACCGGCCGGATCGACGTCTACACCGAAGGCCGCACCTTCGTGCACGTCGACGTCGAGCCCACCCAGATCGGCCGCATCTTCGCCCCCGACTACGGCATCGCCTCCGACGCGAAGGCGGCCCTGACCCTTTTCGTCGAGGTGGCGAGGGAGCTGCGGGCACAGGGGCGGCTCCCCGACCGCTCCGCCTGGGCGGCCGCCGCGCAGGAGAAGCGGGCGACGCTCCAGCGCCGTACGCACTTCGACGACGTCCCGATCAAGCCGCAGCGCGTCTACGAGGAGATGAACAAGGCGTTCGGCCCGGACACCCGATACGTCACCACCATCGGCCTCTCGCAGATCGCCGGCGCCCAGATGCTGCACGTCTACCGGCCGCGGCACTGGATCAACTGCGGTCAGGCGGGCCCGCTCGGCTGGACCGTCCCGGCGGCGCTGGGCGTGGCGAAGGCCGACCCCGGGGCCCAGGTCGTCGCACTCTCCGGCGACTACGACTTCCAGTTCATGATCGAGGAGCTGGCGGTCGGCGCGCAGCACCGGATCCCGTACATCCACGTCCTGGTGAACAACGCCTACCTGGGCCTGATCCGCCAGGCGCAGCGGGCGTTCGACATCGACTTCCAGGTCAAGCTGGAGTTCGAGAACATCAACTCGCCCGAACTGGGCGTCTACGGCGTCGACCACGTCAAGGTGGCCGAGGGGCTCGGCTGCAAGGCGATCCGGGTGACGGACCCCGCCGACCTGGGCGCCGCCTTCGAGCAGGCGAAGAAGCTGGCCGCCGAGTTCCAGGTGCCGGTCGTCGTCGAGGCGATCCTGGAGCGCGTCACCAACATCGCGATGTCGACGACCAACGACATCGGCAACGTCGTGGAGTTCGAGGAGATCGCCACCGAGCCGGAGCACGCGCCCACGTCGATCAGGACGCTGAAGGTCTGAGCCGGATCCCTGTGGGGAGGGGGCGGCCCGTCCGGGGGACGGGCCGCCCCCTTCCGTCGGTTCAGCAGGAGCCGCCCCATGACGTCAGCAGGAGCCGCCCCAGGACGTCAGTACGAGCCGCCGCAGGACGTCGATCCGCCGCAGTAGAACCCCGAGCCGCTCGAACTTCCGCTGCTCCCGCCCCCGCGGGGAGCCCGCCGGTGGAACGGCTTGCCCGCCACGTCGGCGCGCGGGAGCAGCCCCGCCCGCAGGGCGAAGCGCGGCACGAGGACGCGCAGGGCCTCCTCGCCGTACAGGGCCACGGCCAGCGTCGCGTCGCCGGCCGGTACGTCCTTGCGGTCGGCCGGGAGCGGATGCTCGGCCCGCAGGGCCTGGAGGGCGCCGCGGCCGGCGCGGCTGCGGTGCGGTGGCAGCAGCCGCAGCAGGCCCGCGGACCGTACGCCCCGCACCAGGTCGGCGACGGCCCGGCCGACAGTGGGATGGACCATCAGCTCCGGAAGACCGGCGGGCCGCTCGAGGGCCTCGCGCACGGCTTCGGCGAGCGGCGGAAGGAGGGGCGAGGCCTGCCCGGCATCCTCGGGGGACGCTCCCGAGGTCCGCAGTCTGCCGGGCCGGCCCGCCTCGACCACGCCCCGCAGATGCAGGTCGACGACGGCCGTCGTGACGGCCGCGCGGGGACCTCCCCGCAGCAGCGCGACCTCGTACGGCTGAAGCCGGACCGACCCGTCTCCGCTCATGGCGCGTCCCCCCGTGGCGGGGCCCGCCGCCCCCGTGCCGACGGGCCCCACGTGACCACAATGTGCCCGCGGGCAGGGGCGGTTGAAGCCTGCTGAACCAGGTTCAGAGGTTGATTTGAGGTTGGCGTAGTCCGGCTACGACTCCTGCTGTCCATGGTGCTCGGACAGTCCTGGCCAGTCGTCCGGGCCGCCGCCCTGCCACTCGATGAGGTCGCTCACCTCCACCTCGATCCGGTCCAGGTCGGCCATGCGCAGGATCTCGACGACGTCGTCGAGATGCGAGGCGACCCCGAGGACGGTGTCACCGGAGGTGACCCGCCGGGATCCGTCCAGTGCCGGCGGGTGGACCACGATGTGCGGAAACCGCGTCGGATTGCCCATGACCTCAGCGTCCTGCGGGCGCAGCGGATCCGCACGCGGAACGCCGGACGCCCAGGCCCCCCGTCGGTGGTGTGCCGACGGGGGGCCTGGGCAACGGTTGGCCGTCCGACGGCGCGAGGCTGGGCGCGACAGGACGTTCGCGCCGCCGGACGGGGTCTCCTGTGGCTGGGACCACGGGTACTGGGGCTACGGCCCAGGCTGCGGCTGGGACTACCGGTACTGCGGCTGGGACCGCGGCGGGTGCGACGGACCGGGCCCGCCCTCCCTCAGGTCGGGAAGGGGGCTCGGGCCTTGCGCCACCGCACTGGCGCGCACACCGCCGCGGTCCTCGCCCTGCCCGCACCGCCGCGAGCGGCCACCCCTCATCCGGGCCGTTCGACTGGTGCGGGCCGACTGCGGGCCCGGCCCCGTACGGGGCGCCCGCTCGCAAGGAGCGGGCGCAGGCGGACCCTGTGCTGGTCCGGTCGGTCCACGTGGTTCTCCGGACGGCGCCACCGCCTGGGCGCGACAGGACAGTTGTCAGCGGGAGCGCCGCCCGGAAGTCTCGGAGGTGGGCTCAGACCTGAGCGCCGGAGAGGCGCTCGACCGCGCGCAGCAGCGCGGAGTGGTCCAGCCCGCCGTCGCCCTGCGCGCGCAGGCTCGCGACCAGCTGGGCGACGACCGCGCCGACGGGCAGCGCCGCGCCGACGGTACGGGCGGCGTCCGTGACGATGCCCATGTCCTTGTGGTGCAGGTCGATGCGGAAGCCGGGCCGGAAGTCCCGCTGGACGAAGTTGTCCGTCTTCCGGGTCAGCACGGTCGAGCCCGCGAGGCCGCCGTTGAGGACGTCCAGCGCCGCCTTCAGGTCCACGCCCGACTTCTCCAGGAAGACCACGGCCTCCGCGCACGCCTGGATGTTCACGGCGACGATCAGCTGGTTGGCGGCCTTCACGGTCTGCCCCGAGCCGTGCGGACCGCACCGCACGATGGTCCGGCCCAGCGCCTCGAAGAGCGGCTTCGCCTCGTCGAAGTCGGCCTGCTCACCGCCGACCATGATGGACAGGACGGCCTCGATCGCGCCGGCCTCGCCACCGGACACGGGCGCGTCCAGGACGCGGATGCCCTTGTCCCGCGCGGCGGCGGCCAGGTCGACGGAGGTCTGCGGGGTGATGGAGGACATGTCGACCAGGAGGGCGCCGGCGCGGGCGTTCTCCAGGATGCCGTCGGGGCCGTAGGCGATGGCCTCGACCTGCGGTGAGGCGGGAACCATCGTGATGATCACATCGGCGCCGGCGACCGCCTCGGCGATCGAGCCGGCCGCGGTGCCGCCGGCGGCGGTGAGCCGGTCCAGCTTGTCCTGCTCCAGGGTGTGGCCGGTGACGTCGTAACCCGCCTTGATCAGGTTCTCGGACATGGGGGAGCCCATGATGCCGAGGCCTATCCAGGCGACCTTGGGGAGTGCGTTGCTCATGGGAGGGTGCCTCTCGGTACGGGGATCAGCGGGGCAGCCAGTCGAAGGCCTCGGCGCTCGGGCGGTCGCCCGGCTTGTACTCCAGGCCGACCCAGCCGTCGTAGCCCGCCTTCGTCAGCCGGTCGAGGAGGTCCGCCAGCGGCAGTGAGCCGGTGCCCGGCGCGCCGCGGCCGGGGTTGTCGGCGATCTGGACGTGGCCGGTCTTCGCCGCGTACGTCTCGATCACCCGCGGCAGGTCCTCGCCGTTCATCGACAGGTGGTACAGGTCCATCAGGAACTTCGCGTTGCCGAGCCCGGTGGCCGCGTTGACCTTGTCGACGACCCCGACCGCGGCCGGTGCGCTCACCAGCGGGTAGTGCGGTGACTCCGGCCGGTTCAGCGCCTCGATCAGCAGGATCGCGCCGATCCGGTCTGCGGCTCGGGCGGCCAGGACCAGGTTCTCCAGGGCGAGCGCGTCCTGCTCGGCGGGGTCGACGCCGTCGACGCGGTTGCCGTAGAGCGCGTTGAGCGCCGTGCAGCCCACGGACTCGGCGAAGCCGGCGGCCACCTCGACATTGGCGCGGAAGCGCTCCGACTCCTCGCCGGGCAGCGACAGGGCGCCACGGGCCGGGCCGGGGAGCCGGCCGGCGTAGAAGTTCAGGCCGATGAGCCGGACGCCCGCGTCCTCGATCGCCCGCTTCAGGGCGTCGAGCGCGGAGGGCTCGGGGGTGGGGGTATCGACCCAGGGCCACCACAGCTCGACCGCGGTGAAGCCGGCCGCGGCGGCGGCCGCGGGGCGCTCCAGGAGCGGGAGTTCCGTGAAGAGGATCGACAGGTTGACGTTGAAGCGCCGGTCTTCGGCTGTGCCCGATGCAAAGAGTGGCATGAGGGGCCGCGCTCCCTTCCGTGTCGAGTAATTCCGTAATGCGGAAGTTAGTTTCTACGTATTGGAAGATTGCCGCCGGAGGTCGGAGCTTGTCAAGAGGGCTCGGCGGAAAGCCGTACCGCGCGTTAGGTTGAGCGCGTGCGATTGAGAGTGGAGTTCACGACCGAGCCCTTCGACCTCGACGAGGCACCCGCGCACGCGCTGGTGGCCCGTGAGGTGATCGAGGCGGCCGACCTGGACGCGGTGGACGTCGGACCGTTCGGCAACACCGTGGAGGGCGGCGCCGACGCGGTGCTCGGCGCCGTGGACGCCCTGCTGCGCAAGTCCCTCGGCGCGGGCGCCACCCGGATCTCGCTCCAGGTCAACGTCCTCGGGGAGGGCGAGTGAGCCCCACCGGCGACGAGCCCTTCATCGCGGCCGTGAAACCGCTGGTCGACGCGATGGGCGGCGAGATGCTCCCGCCCGACGAGGCCGGCCCGGACGACGTGGTGCTCACCTGGGAGGGCGCGGACGCCGTCGCCGTACGCCTGCCCCAGCTCGCCGACTCCCTCGACCACATCCTCGCCGCCATGGAGCGCAAGAAGGGCAGGCCGCTCGCCGACCTGGACCGCAAGGCCAAGCAGGAGGTCGTGCGGATACTCGAGGCGCGGGGCGCCTTCTCCGTCCGGCACGGCGTGGAGACCGTGGCGAGCGCGCTCGGGGTGAGCCGCTTCACGGTCTACAACTACCTGAACCGGGAGAAAGAGACCTGACCGCCGGACCCCAGGGTGGCCGGATCGGGCCGTGTGGAGCCGGGTGGGGCCGCACGGGGCTTGTTACCCGGAATTTTCAACAAAGTGTTGACGTGGTGTTGCGGGGAGGCGTTAGCTGACCCCGTGACTTCGACTTCCACGCCCTCGGGCCTGGCCCGGTTCAACGGCCTAGAGGAGTCCGCGGCCCGCGCCGCCCTCCTGGAGGCCTGCGCCTCCATGGCGTGGGCGGACCGGCTGCTCGCGGCCCGCCCCTACGCCACCGCCGACGAGCTGTACGCCGCCGGCGACGCCGCCATGGCCGAGCTGACCGCGGCCGACCTGGCCGAGGCGATGGCCGGGCACCCGCCGATCGGCCGCCCGAAACCGGGCGACCCGACCTCGGCCCGCGAGCAGCGCGGGATGGCCGGCGCCTCCGAGGAACTCAGGGCGCAGATGCTGGAACTGAACCTGGCCTACCAGGACCGGTTCGGCCATGTCTTTCTCATCTGCGCCACCGGCCGGACCGGCGAGCAGATGCGCGACGCGATCGAGGAACGGATCGGGAACTCGCCCGAGCGGGAGCGTGAGATCGTCCGCGCCGAGCTGGGGAAGATCAACCGTATCCGGCTCGCCCGCATCGCCGGCCCCGTCGAAGAGGACTGAGAGCACCCCCCCATGAGTACCAGCACCAGCACCAGCGCCGGCAGCACCGCCTCCGTGTCCACCCACATCCTGGACACCAGTGTCGGCCGCCCCGCCCGGGGTGTCGCCGTCCGGCTCTCCGCCCGTACCGGGCGGGACGCGCCCTGGCAGGCGCTCGGCGGCTCCGCGACCGACGCGGACGGCCGGTGCAAGGACCTCCCGGCCCTGCCGGAGGGGACCACCCACGTACGGCTCGACTTCGAGGTCGAGGCGTACTTCGAGACATCCGCGAAGAAGCAAGCCGATGCGCAGCAGGACGCCCCCGCGAATCGGGACAGCGGTGCCGTGTTCTTCCCCGAGGTGGTCATCACCTTCGCGGTGAGGGCCGGCGAGCACTATCACGTACCGCTGCTGCTCAACCCGTTCGGCTACTCCGTTTACCGAGGGAGCTAGCTATGGCAGACAATTCCGGCCCCGCCCGCCCAGTGTTGGGACAGAACCAGTACGGCAAGGCCGAGAACCGAGTCGTCCGGATCACGCGGAACGGTGCCACCCACCACATCAAGGACCTCAACGTCTCCGTCTCGCTGAGCGGCGACATGGAGGAGGTCCACTACTCCGGCTCCAACGCCAACGTCCTGCCGACCGACACCACCAAGAACACGGTGTACGCGTTCGCCAAGGAACACGGCATCGAGTCCGCCGAGCAGTTCGGCATCCACCTCGCCCGCCACTTCGTGACCTCGCAGGAGCCGATCCACCGCGCCCGGATCCGCATCGAGGAGTACGGCTGGGAGCGGATCGAGCACGGCGGGGAGGGCGCGCACTCCTTCGCCCGCACCGGCCAGGAGACCCGGCTGACCCAGATCACCTACGACGGCACGGCGTGGGAGGTCGTCTCCGGACTGAAGGACCTCGTCGTGCTGAACTCGACGAACTCCGAGTTCTGGGGGTACGTCAAGGACAAGTACACGACGCTCCCCGAGGCCTACGACCGGATCCTCGCCACCGAGGTCTCCGCCCGCTGGCGCTTCAACTGGACCGACGACGAGCAGCCCGCGCCCGACTGGGAGACCTCGTACCGGGAGACGAGGAAGCACCTCCTCGCGGCGTTCGCCGAGACCTACTCGCTCTCCCTCCAGCAGACCCTCTACGCGATGGGCTCCCGGATCGTCGAGCAGCGCGCCGAGATCGACGAGGTCCGCTTCTCCCTCCCGAACAAGCACCACTTCCTGGTGGACCTGGAGCCGTTCGGGCTGAAGAACGACAACGAGGTGTACTTCGCCGCCGACCGCCCCTACGGCCTGATCGAGGCCACCGTCCTGCGGGACGGCTGTGAGGCGCGGATCCCGGCGGACCTCACCAACCTCTGAAGCGGACACGGAAGGAAGAGGACGCACGATGACCCAGCGCATCGTCATCGAGAACTGTTCGATCGCGACCGTGGACGCGGACGACACCGAGTACGCCGACGGCCATGTCGTCATCGCCGGCAACCGCATCGAGTCGCTCGGCGCGGGCCGGGCCCCCGAGGGCCTGACCGACGTCGTACGCCGGATCGACGCCACCGGTCACCTGGTCACCCCCGGCCTGGTCAACACCCACCACCACTTCTACCAGTGGATCACCCGGGGCCTGGCCACCGACCACAATCTGTTCGACTGGCTCGTCGCGCTCTACCCGACCTGGGCGCGCATCGACGAGCCGATGGTCCGCGCGGCCGCCCAGGGCTCCCTGGCCATGATGGCCCGCGGCGGGGTCACCACCGCCATGGACCACCACTACGTCTTCCCCCGGGGCTCCGGCGACCTGTCCGGCGCGATCATCGGCGCCGCCCGTGACATGGGCGTCCGCTTCACCCTCGCCCGGGGCTCCATGGACCGCAGCGAGAAGGACGGCGGACTGCCCCCGGACTTCGCCGTCGAGACCCTCGACGGCGCGCTCGCCGCCACCGAGGAGACCGTACGGCAGCACCACGACGCCTCCTTCGACGCGATGACCCAGGTCGCCGTCGCGCCCTGCTCGCCGTTCTCCGTCTCCACCGAACTCCTCCAGCAGGGCGCCGAGCTGGCGCGCCGGCTCGGGGTGCGGCTGCACACCCACGGCTCGGAGACGGTCGAGGAGGAGAAGTTCTGCCACGAGCTGTTCGGCATGGGCCCGACCGACTACTTCGAGTCCACCGGCTGGCTCGGCGAGGACGTGTGGATGGCGCACTGCGTCCACATGAACGACTCCGACATCGACGCCTTCGCCCGGACGAGGACGGGTGTCGCCCACTGCCCCTCGTCCAACGCCCGGCTCGCGGCCGGCATCGCCCGCGTCCCCGACATGCTGGCGGCCGGCGTCCCGGTCGGCCTCGGCGTCGACGGCACGGCGTCCAACGAGTCCGGCGAACTCCACACCGAGCTGCGCAACGCCCTGCTCATCAACCGCCTCGGCGCCCACCGCGAGGCCGCCCTGAACGCCCGTCAGGCGCTGCGCCTCGGTACCTACGGCGGCGCCCAGGTCCTCGGCCGCGCACGCGAGATCGGCTCGCTGGAGCCGGGCAAGCTCGCCGACCTGGTGCTGTGGAAGCTGGACACCCTCGCCCACGCCTCCATCGCCGATCCGGTCACCGCGCTCGTCCTCGGCGCGGCCGCCCCGGTCACCGCGTCCTTCGTGAACGGCCGTCAGATCGTGGCGGACGGCCGTCTGACGCTCGCCGACGAGGACGCCATCGCGCGTGCCACGCGCGAGGAGGCCCAGCGCCTGGCCCGGATCGCCGCCCAGGCCTGAGCCGACACGACTCCGGTCGAGGGGGACGGCCCTCGGCCGGTGGCCGGGGCCCCGTACGGGGCCCACGGCGGCCGTGCCCGGGGCGCGCGTCGGACGCGCGCCCCGGAACGGTCCCCCTCGCCGTCCGTCGATCCACCCCGGTCCCGCACGACCGCGCACCACCTCCCTGACGGCCCGGATCGTCCTGGACTCCGGCATCTCGACCGGCTGCGTGGCGGCCGTCCTGCTCAACCTCGTCTTCAACCACCTGGGCCGGGACCGGGACGCGAAGGACGTCACGCATCCGATGGAGGCGGTGACCCCGGGCTGAGCGGCCGGCAGGGTGTGGCCCGGGGCAGCCGCCCGGTGCGGAACGCGCCGGGCGGCACCCCCATCAGGGCGCGGAAGTCGGCCGTCAGGTGCGACTGGTCGTAGTACCCGGTGGCGGCGGCGAGTTCGGCCCAGGGCACCGTGGCCGCGTGCGTCAGGACATGGCGTACGCGGTCGATGCGGGCGTAGTGCTTGGGGGAGACCCCGACGCCGTCGGCGAACAGATTGCGCAACTGGCGCTCGCTGACGGCGAGTCGGCGGGCCACCTCCCCCACCCGGACGGGCGTGCGGTCCCGGCGGGTCGACAGGGCGTCGACGGCGGCCCGCAGCAGCCGCTCGCGGGGGCCGTCCTCGGCGGGCGGGAGCAGCTCCGCCAGACGTGCCGTGATCTCCTCCCTTGCCCCGCCGGTCAGTTCACGGGCCAGCCGCCGGGCCGCGGTGGCCGGCAGGTCGGAGAGCCGCACCACATGGCCGACGAGATCCACCGCCGGCACCCCGAACAGCGGGCCCACCGCCCCCGGCACCAGGCGGAGTTGCACACACGACGCCACCGGCCGCGCCGGATCCGCGTGATAGGTGGCCCGGGTGCGCGGCCCGACGACCAGGGCGTCACGGCGCCCGTCCCGCTCGGCGCGTACGACGACCTTCGTCGCCGTGTCCGGTACGTGCGCGAAGGGCAGCTCCGCGGGGCGGTCGGGGGCGATCGTCCCGATGCCGGTGAACCAGGGCCGCAGCGCGGCGGGGACCGGCAGGGCGCGCTCGGCGAAGGTGTGCGTCACCCCTCCACCGTAGGCGTGCCGCGGGCCGTGGCGGGCGGCCGAAGCGTGCCGGAATCTCCTAGAGCCGCGCCGCCGCCGGGCGCCACCGTGGGGGCCATGATCCTTGTGACCGGTGCCACGGGCACCATCGGAACCGAACTCGTACGACTCCTCGCGGCCCGCGGTGAGAAGGTGCGCGCCCTGGTCCGCGACCCTGCCGGGGCCCGGGTGCCCGCCGGCGTCGAGGTGGCGCGCGGCGACTACACCGACCGGGCGTCCCTGGAGGCGGCGATGTCCGGGGCGGTGGCCGCCTTCCTGGTGGGGCTGCCCGGACCGTCCGTGGAACACGACAGCGCCCTGGTGGCGGCGGCACTGGCCGCGGACGTGGGCCGACTGGTCAAGCTGTCCGCGATCGGCACCGGTGATCCCGAGGTGGGCCCCTCGGGGCGGTGGCACGAGAAGGGCGAACGGGCCGTCCGGGAGAGCGGCGCCCAGTGGGCCGTCCTGCGGCCCTCCTCCTTCGCCTCGAACACGCTGAGCTGGGCGCGGGCCCTCGGGGCGGGCGAGCCGGTGCCGAACACGAGCGGCGACGGGCTCCAGGGGGTGGTCGACCCGCGTGACGTCGCCGAGGCGGCCGCAGTCACCCTTCTCGACGAGCGGTACGCGGGGCGGACGTACACCCTGACCGGGCCCGAGACGATCAGTGTGCCCGGCCAGGCGGACGTCCTCGCCGCCGTCCTCGGCCGCCCGGTGCCGACCCGCGACCTCACCCCGGAGGAGGCCCGCGCGTACGTCCTGTCCTGGCTGCGGGACGAGGCGGCCGCCGACGCCGTCCTGGCGGGCGCCGCGTATGTCCGCCGGGGCGGCAACGCCGTCGTCACCGAGGACGTGCCGCACCTGCTGGGGCGGCGGGCGCGGACGTACCGGGAGTGGGCGGCGGACCACCGGAAGGCGTTCGGGGAGGAGTGAGGCGGGGGCGAGGACGCGCTCCGATCCGCGGCCCTACAGCCCGAACAGGCTGGGGTCCGTGGCCAGTTCCTTGAAGTAGTCCTGCGGGTTCGCCACCATGCGGCGTTCCTTCAGGTCCAGCAGCCCGCCGACCGCGGTGAGTTCGGCCGAGACCGTGCCGTCCGTCTTGCGGATGATCTGCTCGATCCGGAACGTCTTGCCGCCGCCCCACAGGAAGGCGCAGGTCACGTCGATCTCGTCACCGGCGAGCAGTTCGCGTTTGTAGCGGATGGTCGTCTCGAGGGCGACCGGGCCCACGCCCCGGCCGTTCAGGCCGGTCTGGGTGATGCCCGCGGCGTGCAGCAGCGACCAGCGCGCGTGCTCCGCGTAGTTGATGTACACGCTCTGGTTGACGTGTCCCTGGGCGTCGGTCTCGTATCCCCGGACGGTGACGCGGACGGAAAACGGCTCGTTCATGGCTTCCCTTCTCGTCGACGGCGCATCGGTGCCCTCGCCACCGATGTATCGGGCATCGATCTTGGCATGTCCCTCACACGCGGCGGGGGGAAGCCAGTAGATAGCGCGCTCTGGTCCGGGGATCGGTGTGCGCGCCGACCTGCCAGCCCGCCTTCTCCAGTGTCTCCGCGCAGGCCGTGAGTGTCCCGTCGTCCGGTCCGTGCACGGCGACGGCGTCGGGCTGGGGCGTGGCGCGGACGCGGTAGCCCTCGGTCGCCTGCCTCGGGTCGGGGCCGTCCGCCCCGGCGGGCCGGTGCCCGGCCGCCTCCAGCGCCAGCGCCGCCGCCCGCACCAGGTGCGTGCGTTCCCAGCCGCAGGGGCGGTCCACCGCGCCGTCCGGGTTCGTCATCCGGCGCAGCTCCAGCAGCCCCTGCCAGGCACTGTGCACCTCACGCGCGCGGGCGGCGCCGGACGCGCCGGGCTCCTCCTCGCCGCCGACCCGCGCGGCGAACACGCCGGCGCCGGCCCCGGGCACGTCCATCACGGGCTCGGGTTCGGGCTCGGGCGGTGCCTCCCGTATCCGGTGCCCGGCCGGTGTCAGGAAGTGGTCGTGCGGCGGCCTCGGGTGCCGGAAGGCGAGCCCGTGCCTCACCAGCGCCGCGAGCTGCGCCTGCGTCCCCCGCAGCCGCCCGGTGACCGGTTCGGCGGCGTCGATCACACGCCGCTGCGCGGCGGTCGGCGGTCGTGTCACGGCGTGCCCCCTCCGAGAGTCCTGCTGCCCTCTCGAAGGCTACGACCCGGGTCTGACATTCCAGGCGGCGATCACCGGCCGCCCGTGCTCCGTGCCCAGCCGGGACAGCGTTCCGGTGGCGAGCTGGAAGTGCGCGCCCTCCGACGCGGGCAGCCCGAGCCGCCGGGCCGTCAGCACCCGCAGGAAGTGCCCGTGCGCCACCAGCACCACGCACCCCTCCGTGTTGGCGTGCGCCGCGTCGACCTTGGCCAGCATCCGGTCGGCCCGCTCCCCGACCTGCTCCGGGGTCTCCCCGGGATGCTCGGGCGGTCCGGGCGCGACCCCGTCCGTGAACAGGAACCAGTCGGGCCGGGTGCGATGGATCTCGACGGTCGTCACGCCCTCGTACCCGCCGTAGTCCCACTCGTGCAGGTCGGCGTCGACCCGGAAGCCGTGCAGCCCGATCAGCTCCGCCGTCTCCCGCGCCCGCTGGAGCGGGCTGACGAACGCGGCCCCGATCCGGTGCGAGCGGATCAACGGCACCAGCCCTCGCGCCTCCTCCCGCCCGTGCTCGGTCAGCGGTACGTCCGTCAACCCGGTGTGCCGTCCGGACCGCGACCATTCGGTCTCACCGTGCCGGACGAGAAAGAGATCACCCATACGGCACAGGCTAGGCCCTGTCCGGCCGGTCCTGCCGCGCACGCGGCGCCCGGCAGGCCGCCCGCCGCTACTGCCGGTACCCGCTCAGGAACCGGCCGATCCGTCCGATGGCCGCCTCCAGGTCGTCCGCGTGGGGGAGGGTGAGGATGCGGAAGTGGTCGGGGGTCGGCCAGTTGAAGCCGGTGCCCTGGACGACCTGGATCTTCTCGCGCAGCAGCAGGTCGAGGACGAACCTCTCGTCGTCGTGGATGGGGTGCACCTTGGGGTCGATGCGCGGGAACGCGTACAGCGCGCCCTTGGGCTTCACGCAGGACACGCCCGGGATCTCGTTGAGCTTCTCCCAGGCCACGTTGCGCTGTTCGTGGAGCCGTCCGCCGGGTGTCGTGAGGTCGCGGATGGACTGGCGGCCGCCGAGCGCGGCCTGGATGGCGTACTGGGCGGGCGCGTTGGCGCACAGGCGCATGGAGGCCAGCATGGTGAGGCCCTCCAGGTAGTCCTTGGCGTGCTGCCGGGGGCCGGTCACCACGAGCCAGCCCGAGCGGAAGCCCGCCACCCGGTACGTCTTCGACAGGCCGCAGAAGGTCAGCACCACCAGGTCGGGGGCGAGCGCGGCGGCCGAGTGGTGGACGGCGTCGTCGTACAGGATCTGGTCGTAGATCTCGTCGGCGAAGACCATCAGGCCGTGCCGGCGGGCCAGGTCGAGGATGCCCTCGACGATCTCCTTCGGGTAGACCGCGCCGGTCGGGTTGTTCGGGTTGATGATGACCACGGCCTTGGTGCGGTCCGTGATCTTCGACGCCATGTCGTCCAGGTCCGGGTACCAGTCGGCCTGCTCGTCGCAGAGGTAGTGGACCGCCTTGCCGCCCGCGAGGGTGGTCACCGCCGTCCAGAGGGGGAAGTCGGGGGCGGGGATCAGGATCTCGTCGCCGTCCTCGACCAGCGCCTGTACGGCCATCGAGATCAGCTCGGAGATGCCGTTGCCGAGGAAGACGTCGTCGACGCCGACGTCCAGGCCCAGGGTCTGGTAGCGCTGGGCCACGGCCCGGCGGGCGGACAGGATGCCGCGCGAGTCGGTGTACCCGTGCGCCTGCGGCAGCATCCGGATCATGTCCTGGAGGATCTCCTCCGGCGCCTCGAAGCCGAAGAGCGCCGGGTTGCCGGTGTTGAGGCGCAGCACGCTGTGGCCCGCCTTCTCGAGTGCGTTGGCGTGCTCGACCACCGGGCCGCGGATCTCGTAGCAGACCTCGCTGAGCTTGTTCGACTGCCGGAACTCCATGCGCGCTCGCCCCTCCGGTTCGTTGTGTTGCTTGGTTTTACCAAGTTCCAGCTTGGAAAGTCCAACGACATGTCTAGACTGCGTGCCATGTCACGTCGCCGAAGCTACGACCAGTACTGTTCCGCCGCCCGCGCGCTCGACGCCGTCGGTGACCGCTGGACCCTGCTGATCGTCCGGGAGCTGCTCGCCGGCCCGCGCCGCTACACGGACCTGCACGCCGACCTGCCGGGCGTCAGCACGGACGTGCTCGCCGGACGACTGAAGGACATGGAACGGGACGGTCTCGCCACCCGGCGCCGGCTGCCCCCGCCGGGCGCGGCCTACGTGTACGAACTCACCGGCCGCGGGCGGGAGTTGCTGCCGGTGCTCCAGGCGCTGGGGACATGGGGCGAGGGTGAGCTGGGGGAGCGGCGGCCCACCGACGCCCTGCGCGCGCACTGGTTCGCGCTGCCGCTGCTGCGCGGCCTGGCGGGGGAGGGGCTCGTCGAAGTCCGGCTGGAGGAAGGGGACTTCCACCTGCACGTCGGGGTGCCGGAGGGGCCGGTCTACGGCGACGGCCGCGCACCCCGTGAGCCCGACGCCCGGCTCTCGCTCGACGCCGACACCGGCACGGCCGTCGCCCGCGGGGAACTGGGCGTGCTGGACGCCGTCCGCGCGGGGCGGATCGAGGTCACCGGCGAGGGGACGCTCGCCAAGGAGCTGCGGGAGGCGTGAGAGAAGGCCCACCGCCGCACCGCGGTGGGCCTTCTGAGGAGACGTCAGGCATTCGGGATCCTGACCGGGGCGGGAGTGTCAGGCTCCCGGCGGCACCTGCCGGGGCCGTCCCGAGCCGCGCGTCAGCGCGTAGCCGCCGATGCCGGCCAGCGCGGCCAGCACCGCGCCGAGCCCGGTCCACACCCAGCGGTCGGACCACCAGCCGGACGCCCAGCCGTCGTCGGGCTCCAGGCTCGACAGCACGGCCGAGGCCGACTCAGCGTCCTCCTCCGCCTCGGACGTGACGGCGATCCCGGGGACGAGCGGCTCGGCCAGCGAGCCGTCCACGGCCGCCGAGCCGCCGATGTCCTTGGAGTCGACCCGCAGTTCGGCGCTCATCGGCAGGCCCAGGTCGGACGACTTGAGGCCGGTGGCCGTCAGCCGGACGTAGTACGTGCCCGGCAGCGGGTCGTTCGCCCACGGCTCCGACCAGGCGCGGACCGTGCGCAGCACGCAGGCCAGCTCCACGGAGGCGGTGCCCTGGGCGGCGGTGCGGGTCTGGGCGCCGTACTGGCAGGCCTGACGGCGCCGCAGACCGTCGTACACGTCGATCTGCCAGGTCTGGGCCACGTGCTCGTCCGGCAGCTTCACCGTCGCCTTCACGGTGGGCCGCAGGCCCGAGTCGGCCGGGAACGACCAGTACAGGTAGTCACCCGTGGAGGCGCTCGCCGTGGCCGTCTGCCCCTGCTCGACCTCCGTCGCCGTACGGAACGACGTGCCCGCGGAGGTGGGCGCGGAGCCGTCCTCGGACGGGCTCGCGGAGGGGGAGGAGTCGGCGGCGGCCGGTCCGGCCGCGAGCCCCAGCGCCAGCAGCGCGCCGCTCAACACTCGTGTGATCCGCATCAGTTGGTCCTCCAGACCGCGACACGCCAGCGCGACACCCAGCCCCAGACGACACCCGCGAGGAAGCCGACCAGCACCAGCAGGCCGAGCAGCCACCAGCCGCGGCCGAGACCGAAGGAGGCCACGTCGCTCGCCGGCGAGGGGGCGTCGACCACGTCCACGGTCAGCTCCACCGGCATGCCGGGCGTGGTCTTCACGCCGGATGCGGCCGAGTAGGAGTTGGTGACCTGGAGACACACCGTCTCGGCTGGGGGTACCCCCTCTGGGGGAGCGTCCTCGTCGTCGCTCTCCGCCTTCGGATAGCGCAGACCGGTCGAGATGACGTCGGTGCGGCCGATGCCGGAGGCCTCGCCGCGCACGATCTCCCGGCCGTGCACGGTCACCGCCCGCAGCAGCACCCCGTAGTCGGGGTTCATGGCCCGGTCCGCCGACACGCTGACCGAGGCACGCAGTTCCTGGCCCGGCTCGACGTCGACCCGGTACCAGCGCTCCTGGCCGAACTCCTCGCGGTCGGTGTACAGACCGGACTTCAGCGTCGGCGCCTTCGAGCAGGAGTCCGCGCCCTCGGTGGCGACCGGGGTCACCACCGGGTCGGCCGCGCGGTCCACCAACTGGTTGACCTTGTCGGCGAGTTCGTCGGTGTGCTCGACCGAGGTGTAGGTGCCGCCGGTGGCCTCGGCGATACAGCTGAGCTGCTGGCGCATCTTGATGTTGGGCACCAGGCCGAGGGTGTCGATGGTCAGGCCGATGCCCTTGGCGGCGATCTCGCGGGCCACCTCGCACGGGTCGAGCGGGGCGCAGGTGTCCTCGCCGTCGCTGATCAGCACGATCCGCTTGGAGCCGGAGCCGCCGTCGAGATCGTCGGCCGCCTTCAGCAGGGCGGGACCGATCGGCGTCCAGCCGGTCGGCGACAGGGTCGCCACCGCCGCCTTGGCCTCGGTCCGGTCCAGCGGGCCGACCGGGTAGAGCTGCGCGGTGTCCTTGCAGCCCGTCTTCTGGTCGTCGCCCGGGTAGTTGGCGCCCAGGGTGCGGATGCCGAGGAGGACGGTCTCCGGGGTCGCGTCCAGCACCTCGTTGAACGCCTGCTTGGCCGCGGCCATCCGCGTCCCGCCGTCGATGTCCTTCGCCCGCATGGAACCGCTGACGTCGAGGACCAGGTCGACCTTGGGCGCGAGGGCTGTGGTCTCGTCGGCGACCGCCCCGGCCGGGAACGCGAGCCCGGCCGTGAGCGCGGCGAGCAGGGCGCAGACGCCCGCCGCCAGCCGTTGTGTTCTGATCATCGGCGGATCCTATTGATCAGGGGTGTCCCGCCACAAAGCGGGGTCGGTCGGCGAGCGGGGCCTGTCGTGAACGGGGTCGGTCGGCGAACGGGGAATGTCGTGAACGGGGCATGTCGTGAACGGGGCCTGCCCGCGAACCGGCGTCAGTCCGCCTGCGCGGTCAGCGGGTTGGGCAGCGCCGCCCACCGGTCCCCGGCCCCGCCCGGCGACAGCCGCATCAGCGTCAGCGCCTTCACCGGCAGCGGTTCCTCGCACAGCGCCACCAGGTCCGGCGTGCGCGGCAGCTCCCGTACGGCCGACTCCAGGGCCGCTCCCAGGGCCGCCCGGCCGCCCGTCGTGCCCGCGAGCGCGCCGCCCACCATCGAGCCGAACAGCTTGCGCCGCAGGGCCGTCACGTCGTCCGTGAGGATCCGCGCGGGCAGGTCCCCGGGCAGCGGGATGCCGGCCTTGGCCAGCCGGGCGGGGCCGACGCGGATGTCGGCGAGGTCGCGGTAGACCAGCCGCAGCGGGGCGCCCGACGCCGACAGTACGACCAGCAGGTTCTGGCCGTGCGCCTCCAGCGCCACCCCCAGCTCCAGCAGCCGCAGCCCGACGGTGAGGCACAGCCGCGCGAACTCCGCCGACCAGCCTGGGGAGGACGGTAGTTCGGTGGTGGCGAGGGCGGCCACCGGGACGACGTGCTCGCCCGGCGCGCCGTACACGCCCGGCGACTCGCGCAACACGGCGGCCAGATCGGGGGAGTCGGCCGTGGCCGCGCCCAGGGTGCGGGTGACGTGCAGCAGACCGTCCGTGCGGGCCGCGAGGGTCTCCGCGAACGCCGAGAGGGCCGCCGAGGCGGCGACCGAGCCGACGGAGATGTCCCGGACCGAGGACGTCAGCCGGGCGCTCAGCGCGGTCTTGACGTGCGGCCCGTCCGGCAGCGCGAGCGTGCGCAGCGACATCAGCGGACGCGCCGGGACGCCGTGCTCGCAGGACCGCTTGAGGACGTGCGCCGCCTGCCACGGGTGCACCGGGAGCACCAGCCGCTGCCCGTCCCGCAGCTCCGCGGGCCATTCGCCCGACACCAGGCACTCCGCGGCCGGCACCGGCAGCAGCCCCAGCCGTACCGTGGGCCCGTGCTCCGGCCCGTAGGCCAGCTGCTCCGCCACCGTGAAGCCGGGCCGGGAACGGCAGCTGGGGTGGTACGGATGCCCGTCGACGACCCGCCGCTCCCATTCCCAGTCGTGCACCGGCCACTCCTTCGAGCGCGGCTGCTGCTGCCCGGCCCGCGACAGGGCCAGCGACGCGACGCTGTGCCCGAGTTCGGCCGCGAACTCCCCGCCGTGCGGCACCGCCAGCGCCGTCGTCAGCCGCGCGGGATCGTCGTACGCCACCCCGTCCAGCCGCACGCCGGTCACGTACGCGGTGGTGGCGTACGGGTCGGGATGCGGGCCGTGCAGCAGGCGGCCGTCGCGCAGCCGCAGCGTGAGGCCCTCCGCGCCGCGCTCCCGGTGCTCGATCCAGGGCAGCGGCTCATGGGCCAGGGCCCGCCACAGCCGGGTCAGTACGGCCGCCCGGGCGCCGGGCAGCGCGGCCGTGAACCGGGGCCCGAGATCGGGGCGCACCACGGCGAGATCGGCGGCCACCTCGGCCTCGGCGGTGGGAGGACGGTGCACGGGCGGGCTCCTCGGGTACGAATACGGGTACAAGTCGGGTACGAGCCGGTACGACCAGGGCGTCACGGCCGGGCCGGGACGCCAGCGATACTGATCGTCTCCGCACACATGAACCGTAGGGAATCGTGGACCGCGTCGATCTCAGCCCCCCGCCCGCCGAGCCCGCAGAGGCCGCGGTGCCCGCAGTGCCCGCGGACGGCGCCGTAGGTGACGGCGCCGCCGACGCCTACGCGGCCGCGCCGCTGCTCAACTGCCTGCTGCGGGAGGTCGCCGAGCCGCTGCCCGCGCATCCGGAGCGGGACGGACGGCTGGTGTACCGGCTGCCCGGCACCGGCCGGCTGCTGCGGGTGCGCGGCGCCCGGCGGCCCGCCGAGCCCGAGGTCCGCGCGGACGGCGCCTGGCACCGGCTCGGCCACACCGAACTGGTCAAGCTGACCGGTGAGGAACTGCGCCGCCACACCGGCCTGTCCAACCACGAACTCCCCGCCGAGATGATCGACAGCAGGGACGCGGTGGCCGCCCTGCTCGCCGCACGCGCGCGGACCGTCCCGCCCGCCGACTCCTATCTGCGCTCCGAGCAGTCCCTGGTCACCGGCCACCCGCACCACCCCGCCCCCAAGGCGCGCGGCGGCGCCCCGGCCGCGCGCTGGCTGCCGTACGCCCCCGAGGCGTACGCCCGCTTCCCGCTGGTGCTCCTCGGGGTGCGCGAGGACACGGTCGTCGAGGAGGGCGACACCTCCGCCCTGGACGCCCTCGGCACGGCCCCGCCCGGCTACCGGCTGCTGCCCGCCCACCCCTGGCAGCTCGACCTGACGGACCGCGAACTGGCCCCCGCCTTCGCCGACGGCCGTCTGGTCCGGCTCGGCACCACCGGGTTCGACGCCTGGCCGACCGCCGCCGTGCGCACGCTGTACGCGCCCGAGCGGGACCTGTTCCTGAAGTTCAGCCTCGACGTCCGCATCACCAACGACGTCCGCCGGCTGTGGCGGCACGACCTGCTGAAACTGCGCCGCACCGACGCCGCCGCCGGCCAGGCGTTCAAGGCGGCCGGCGGCCCGGCGGCCTGGCTGAGCGACCGCGGCTACCGCACCGCCGGCTTCGCCTTCGAGGAACTGGCCGTCCTGGTCCGCGACGGGCTGCACGACCACCTCCTGCCCGGTACGACCCCGTTGCTCGCCGCGGGACTCGTGGAGGGCTTCGAGGGCAGCCCGCTCGCCGCGACGGCGGACCCGGCGGCCTGGTGGGACGCGTACCTGGCCGCCGTGGTCCCCCCGGCGCTCGCGGCCTTCGCCGACCACGGCGTCGTCCTGGAGGCCCATGTCCAGAACACGCTGGTCGCCGTCGACGCGGCCGGTACGCCGGTGCAGGCGCTGTTCCGGGACGCCGAGGGCGTGAAGCTGCTGGCGGACGTGGACCGGGCCGCCGGCTGGGAGCGGCTCGTGTACTGCCTGGTCGTCAACCACCTCACCGAGATCGCCGCCGCCCTCGTCGAACGGCATCCCGGGCTCGACCCCTGGCCGGCCGTCCGCCGCGAGCTGGCCCGCCACGACCTGCCCGAGGCCCTCGCCCTGCTCGGCGCGCCCACCCTGCCCGGCAAGACGAACCTGCTGCTGCGCTGGACCGGCGCGGACGGCGCCGACGCCCGCTACCTGCCCCTGCCCAACCCGCTGGCGGCCGGGTCATGACCCGGCCGGCCCGCCCTTGACGGACTGCGCGTGCCGGAAGACGTCGTGCGGGTCCCAGTGCCCCTTGGCCCGTTGCAGGCGGACGTAGTTGCCCTGGTAGTAGAGCCGGTGCCACGGCTGACCCGAGGTGTTGAGGGATGTGTCGTTCAGGTCGACGTCCGGGTAGTTGATGTAGCAACCGTCCGTGTGGGACGACAGCGACGCGGGCAGCGCCGGATCCGGTACCGCGGGCACGCCACCGGTGGTCCGGTAGACGTCCCGGTAGAAGTCGCGGATCCAGCGCAGGTGCGGGGCGGCGATGCCCGCGTCCTTCTCGGCGTCCCGGTAGTCGTACACCCCGTTCCTGTCGGCGTCCTTGTCCCAGGTCCAGTACGCCTGGTACTGGAGTTTGAGGACGGAGGAGCGCTGGGGCACGGCGGTCGCCTCCGGGGCCACGTCGTTGACCGCCCCGCCGTAGGAGTCGACCTGGACCAGCGCGTCGGGGTTGCTGTAGATCGGGTCGGTGAGGTGGCGGTGGATCGCGTCGATCTGCTGATCGGTGAAGGCCTTGGTGTGGTAGGCCGACTTGTACTTGCCGCAGCGGTTCGGACCGGAGCCGTTCAGGCTCTGGGTGGCGGTCAGCCACGGCAGGCGGGTCGGGATGAACAGTTCGGTCTGCGCGGGGTGTTCGCCGATCTGGAGGTCCAGCGCCGTCTCCGCGACATGGTGGACGCCACCGGTGCTGAAGCCCTCGGTGATCCAGTCCAGGAAGGCCTTCAGACGTGCGGGTGAGTCTTGCCGCGTGCCGTCGAGCTGGACGGTCAGTCCGACCTTGCCGGCGCTCTCGTGGGTGAGCTTGAGCAGGGTGAAGAGGTCGCGGTAGCCGTGGCGGTGGATGAAGTCCGGTCCCGTGCCCGCGTGCTCGTGTTCGAAGAACTGTCCGTAGCGGCGCACCAGCGACTTGAACAGGTCGGGCCGTTTCGCGAAGTCCTTCCACTCCCAGGCGACCGACCTCAGCAGGACCTGGGCGGGCGGTTCGGGCAGGTCGCGGAACCAGTACCTGGTGATCACTCCGAAGTTGCCGCCGCCGCCTCCGGTGTGCGCCCACCACAGGTCCCGCAGGGCCGGGTCGGCGGAGTCCTTTCGGGCCACGGTGATCTTCGGGTTCCTGCCGTCGGCGACGGTCACGACCTCGACGGCGTACAGGTAGTCCACGGTGAGGCCGAACAGACGGGACAGCAGGCCGTAACCGCCGCCGGAGACGTGACCGCCGAGGCCGACCGAGTAGCAGGAACCGCCGGGCAGGGCCAGGCCGGCCGACCGGTACAGCTGTGTGGTGCTGTGCCAGTTCGTCGCGCCCGCCTCGACGCAGTACGCGTTCATCGACGGGTCGTGGTAGACGCGATTCAGCTGACCGACGTCGATGATGACGCCGACGTCGGCGGACGCGACGAAGTTCTCGTAGCAGTGGCCGCCCGAGCGCACGGTGACCCGGCGGGCGGCGTTGGCCGGGTCGGCCCGGAACTTGGCGAGCGCCGCGACCACGTCGGCCGCGGACGTGGCCACCACGACGTAGTCGGGCCGGGCGATCCAGCGCTGGTTGAAGCCGCGGCGCAGCGCGTCGTACGGCGCGTCGCTCGGGTGGACCTCGATCGGTTGTGCCGACATGAGGCGGACCCTCCAGGGGAGAGGCGGGTGGGAGGCGCGAGGCGGTACGGACCGAAGGGCCGCACCGCCCAGTCTGCGAAGGCGCCCATGGTCCGAGGAAGGCGCGACGACGCCGGGTGAACGCACGCGCGTCGGCGGGAGCGCTTCCCGCGCCGGGTTTGGACGCGGTGGCCACCGAAGGGCGACGTGCGCGCCGGGCCGCCGCTCCTGCGGGAGTCGCCCCCTGCGACGCCGCCGTGGTCCGGCCCTGGTCGCCCAGGCCGTGGCATCGGCCGCCCGGTTACTATTTTCACTTCGGGCCGCGGCCCGCGAGCACGGGCCCCGGCTCGCCCCGCGTGGCATCGGCCGTCGATCGTGAGGCGAAGAGATCGCATTGCCTGGGAAAAAGCTGAGAGAGGTCACTGCGACCCGCTACGTCGAGCCCCTGCGGTCCGGCGGCTCCGTGCCCGGCGTCGTCGAGGCCGACGACCTGGGCACCTACGTCGTGAAGTTCACCGGCTCCGCGCAGGGCCGCAAGGCGCTGGTCGCCGAGGTGATCGTGGGAGAGCTGGCCCGGGCGCTGGGGCTGCGCTTCCCCGAGCTGGTGCTGGTCCACTTCGACGCGGCGATCGCCGGGAGCGAGCCCCACCAGGAGGTGCGCGACCTGCACACCGCCAGCCACGGACTCAACCTCGGCATGGACTACCTGCCGGGCGCGAAGGACTTCACCCCGGACGTCGCCGAGGTCTTCCCGGTGGACCCGCTGGAGGCGGGCCGGATCGTCTGGCTGGACGCGCTGACCGTCAACGTCGACCGGACCGTCCACAGCTCCAACCTGATGGTCTGGCCCACGTTCGGCACCGCGCCGCCGCGCCTGTGGCTGATCGACCACGGCGCCGCCCTCGTCTTCCACCACCGCTGGGACGGGTCCGACCCCGCCAGGGCGTACGACTTCCGCCACCACGCCCTCGGCCACTACGCGCCCGACGTACGGGCCGCCGACGCCGAGCTGGCGCCCAAGGTCACCGAGGACCTGCTGCGGGAGATCGTCGCGGAGGTCCCGGACGCCTGGCTGACGGACGGACCCGGTTTCGCGACCGCCGAGGAGGCCCGCACGGCGTACGTGGAGCACCTCCACGCGCGTGCGCGTGTCTCCGCGGCCTGGCTGCCCACGGACTTCCCCACGCGGGAGGAGCGCGCCGCCGAGGAAGCCGTGCGCGCTGCGAAGACCCGGCAAGGACGGCCGGACTGGCTCAAGCGGGTGCCCGACCTGCACGGCAAGCCGGCCGCGGAACAGGATTGGTCGGTACACCTGGGATGACGGACACACAGCGCGTCGAGATCGAGTACTGCACCCAGTGCCGCTGGCTGCCGCGCGCCGCCTGGCTGGCGCAGGAGCTGCTGACGACCTTCGAGGCGGAGCTGACGGAGCTGGCCCTCAGGCCCGGCAAGGGCGGCGTCTTCGTCGTCCGGGTGAACGACGAGGTGGTCTGGGACCGCCGAGAGCAGGGCTTCCCGGAGCCGACGGCGGTCAAGCGGGCCGTACGCGACCGAGTGGCCCCGGGGAAGTCCCTGGGCCACTCGGACACACCCGCGTGAGGCCGGCTCAGCCCCGGAGCTGCTCGTAGGCGGGCAGGGTGAGGAAGTCGGCGTAGTCCTCGTCGAGCGCGACCTCCAGCAGCAGGTCGTGGGCCTGCTGCCAGTGACCGGCGGCGAACGCCTCCTCGCCCAGCTCGGCGCGGATGTTCGCCAGCTCCTCGGCGGCGACCTCGCGGGCCAGCTCGGGGGTCGCCTTCACACCGTTCTCGAACTCCACGCCGGCGTTGATCCACTGCCAGATCTGCGAGCGGGAGATCTCGGCGGTGGCCGCGTCCTCCATGAGGTTGAAGATGGCGACCGCGCCCAGGCCGCGCAGCCAGGCCTCGATGTAACGGATGCCGACCTGCACGGCGTTGACCAGACCCGGGTAGGTCGGCTTCGCCTCCAGCGAGTCGATCGCGATCAGGTCGGCCGCCGCCACGTGGACGTCCTCGCGCAGCCGGTCCTTCTGGTTCGGGCGCTCGCCCAGGACCCGGTCGAAGGACTCCATGGCGATCGGGACCAGGTCGGGGTGGGCGACCCAGGAGCCGTCGAAGCCGTCGTTCGCCTCGCGGTCCTTGTCGGCGCGGACCTTCTCGAACGCGACCTTGTTGACCTCGGCGTCCCGCCGTGAGGGGATGAAGGCCGCCATGCCGCCGATGGCGTGGGCGCCGCGCTTGTGGCAGGTGCGGACGAGGAGCTCGGTGTACGCGCGCATGAACGGGGCGGTCATCGTCACGGCGTTGCGGTCCGGGAGGACGAACTTGGTACCGCCGTCACGGAAGTTCTTGACGATGGAGAACAGGTAGTCCCAGCGCCCCGCGTTCAACCCCGAGGCGTGGTCGCGGAGTTCGTAGAGGATCTCCTCCATCTCGTACGCGGCCGTGATGGTCTCGATCAGGACGGTCGCGCGGATGGTGCCCTGCGGGACACCGACGTGGTCCTGGGCGAAGACGAACACGTCGTTCCACAGCCGGGCTTCGAGGTGCGACTCGGTCTTGGGCAGGTAGAAGTACGGGCCCTTGCCGAGGTCGAGCAGCCGCTGGGCGTTGTGGAAGAAGTACAGGCCGAAGTCGACGAGGGCGCCGGGCACCGGCTCGCCGTCGACCTGGAGGTGGCGCTCGTTCAGGTGCCAGCCGCGCGGCCGCATGACGACGGTGGCGAGTTCCGCGTCGTCCTTGAGGGCGTACGACTTACCGGAGTTCGGGTCCGTGAAGTCGATGTTCCGGGTGTAGGCGTCGATCAGGTTGACCTGGCCGACGACCACGTTCTCCCAGGTCGGCGCCGAGGCGTCCTCGAAGTCCGCGAGCCAGACCCGGGCGCCGGAGTTGAGGGCGTTGATGGTCATCTTGCGGTCGGTGGGGCCGGTGATCTCGACCCGTCGGTCGTCCAGGGCCGCGGGGGAGGGGGCCACCTTCCAGGAGTCGTCGGCACGGATCGCGGCGGTCTCCGGGAGGAAGTCCAGGGTGGAGGTGCGGGCGATCTCGGCGCGGCGCTCGGCGCGACGGGCGAGCAGTTCGTCACGGCGCGGGGTGAAGCGCCGGTGCAGCTCGGCCACGAAGGCGAGGGCCGCCTCGGTGAGGACCTCCTCCTGCCGGGGCAGGGGCTCGGCGTCGACGATGGCCAGCGGGGACGGCGCTGGTGCGGACATGAGCTGTCACTTCCTTCAGCGAGCGTGGCACCGGGTGCCAGGAGATCCGGGTAGGGCGGAGAGCGCCTGCTGAGCAGCAGGATGCTTCTGATCAGTGGATACTAGTTTCCTCATTGTGGAAGTTCAATGGTTTGTTGATGTCGAGACTCTTCGGGTCGAGGCAAGGAGGCGCTCAGTGCCAGGCCTTTCACTCAAGGTGCGCGAGATCCTCGGGCGTGTCGATGTCGTCGGGCCGGGCCACGTCCCCGCACTCGACGAGCGTGATCGCCTCGTCGTGCGCCGTGAGGTAGGCGCGGGCCCCCCGGTCGCCGGTCGCGCTCGCCGCGACGCCCGCCCAGTGGGCGGCGCCGAACAGCACGGGGTGGCCGCGTACGCCGTCGTAGGCGGCCGCCGCCAGGGACTCCTCGTCCCGGTAGGCGGCGCGCACCCGGCCCGCCGCCTCGGCCCCGATGCCCGGCTGGTCGACCAGCGACACCAGCGCGGCGCGCGCCCCCGTCCCGGCCAGCGAGCCGAGCCCGGCCCGCAGCGAGCCGCCCATGCCCGCCTCCCACTCCGGGTTCTCCACCAGGACGCATCCGTCCAGCCGGGCGGCCTCCCGTACGGCGTCGGCGGCCGCCCCCAGGACCACGTGGATCCGGGTGCAGCCGGCCGCGCGCAGCACCCCGACCGCGTGCTCCACCAGTGGCCGTCCCCGGTGCGTCAGCAGCGCCTTGGGGTGCCCGCCGAGTCGTCTGCCGCCGCCGGCCGCGAGCAGCAGACCGGCGACCTCGTCCTGCGTGCGTGTCATGGTCCCTGCATACCGCACGGCACTCCCCGAGCACCCATGGAACGATCACGCAGCGCAGCAAGCCGATGACGCAGCGGACTGGCGCCCGCGGCCCGGCGTGGCGTTAACTGGGCGCCCGCACTGACGGACCGGGCGCCCGACCGACGCCCGGGTGGGGGCATGCACCACAACGGGACGCGCACGACAGCGTGCGAGGGGGAGGACTGTGTTGCGGAGCGTGGAGCAGAGGACTGTGACCGGCAGCGACGAGGATCCGCGGGTGTCGGAGCTGCGGTCCGCCGTGTCCCGGCTGCGCCGGGAACTCGCCGCACACCCCGCCGAGTTCCCGGACCGGGACATCGCGGAGGAGGAACTGGCCGCCCTGGACGCCATGGCCGCCGGAGGCGCGCCCGAGATACCGCGGCTGCGCCGCTCCCTGCTGCTCATCGCGGGCGCGATCGGCTCGGTCAGCGCGCTCGCGCGAGGTCTGGCGGAGGTGCGCCGGGCGGTGGACCTGTTCGGGGGGCCGCCGCGCCGCTGAGGCAGGGCCGCTCGGACGCCGGGGGTGGGCCGCCGGTCTCAGATGTCGCAGACCAGCTCGTAGCCCCCGCTCTGCATGTCGTCGCACAGGGCGTGGACGGCCTTGAAGCGCTCGCCGAAGTCGGGTGAGCCCTGCCAGGCGCGCATCGAGTCGAGATCCCGCCAGGCGGCGAAGGAGACGAAGTGGTCCGGGCTTCTGAGATCCCGGATCAGACGGGCCCCGAGGAACCCGTCGTTCGCTTCCTTGGTCCAGGTGAGGAACTCCCGCCAGAGCTCGACGAACTCGTCGGCCCTGCCCTCCTTGACCTGCCAGTTTCCCGAGGACCAGTGCTTGTTCTCCTGGAGCATCGTGAACACCTCGCTCGGCAGCGGTCCCCCGCTCCCAGGCTAGGCTCCGTCCGGCCGCACCGCCCCCGAAGGCACCCGCACCCCTGGCTAGACCGTCTGCCCCGAGCTGGCCAGCGCCTCGGACAGTTCCACGGCGACCTGCTTCAGCACCGGCACGATCTCGTCCGTGGCCGCCTCCGTGACCCGTCCGGCCGGGCCGGAGATGGAGATGGCCGCCGCGGTGGGGGAGTCCGGCACGGACACCGCCAGGCAGCGCACGCCGATCTCCTGCTCGTTGTCGTCGACGGCGTAACCCGTCTGCCGCACGTCCGCCAGCGCCGCCAGGAAGCCCTCCGGCGTGGTGATGGTCCGCTCGGTCGCGGCGGGCATGCCGGTGCGGTGGAGCAGGGCGCGCACCTCGGCGTCCGGGAAGCCCGCGAGGAGGGCCTTGCCCACGCCCGTGGAGTGCGGCAGCACCCGTCGGCCGACCTCGGTGAACATCCGCATCGAGTGCTTGGACGGCACCTGTGCCACGTACACGATCTCGTCGCCGTCGAGCAGCGCCATGTTCGCCGTCTCGCCGGTCTCCTCGACCAGCCGGGCCAGGTACGGCCGCGCCCAGGTGCCCAGCAGCCGGGACGCCGACTCGCCGAGCCGGATCAGCCGGGGGCCCAGCGCGTACCGCCGGTTGGGCTGCTGGCGGACGTACCCGCAGACGACCAGGGTGCGCATCAGCCGGTGGATGGTGGGCAGCGGCAGCCCGCTGCTGGCGGACAGCTCGCTGAGGCCGACCTCGCCGCCCGCGTCGGCCATCCGCTCCAGGAGGTCGAAGGCGCGCTCGAGGGACTGGACCCCTCCGCCGGCGGACTTGGCGGAGTCGGTGGTGCTGGCGCTCGACGTCGGCACGGCGCGTTCCTTTCGAACCTGGCAGGACTCGGAACTGGCGGGAAGAGCTGAAGCCTACCCGGCGGTCGGTTGACTCCCCGGTGGTGCGTGACTACGTTCTGCTTCACGGAATAGTAATTCCGCCTTGCGGAAACGTCCAGAGTGTCGACGGTGGGGGCACCCTGGAGGAGTGTGCTCTTGACGACGTGCGAGGCGTGGGTGAAGACTCCTTCAACAGAAAGTTGAATTCCGTTGCGTGGAAGTTTCTCCGAGGTGAACGGAAGAGAGGGGTCCGGGGTGTCCGACGCTGAACTGGTGGTGCGCTCGACACGGGTGGTCACCCCGGAGGGGACGCGCGCCGCCTCGGTCGCCGTCCTGGCCGGGCGGATCACGGCCGTCCTGCCGTACGACGCGCCCGTCCCCGCGGGCGCCCGCCTGGAGGACTTCGGCGACGACGTCCTGCTGCCCGGTCTGGTCGACACCCACGTCCATGTCAACGACCCCGGCCGCACCCACTGGGAGGGCTTCTGGACCGCCACGCGCGCGGCGGCGGCCGGCGGCATCACGACCCTCGTCGACATGCCGCTCAACTCCCTCCCGCCGACCACCACGGTCGAGAACCTCCGTACGAAGCAGCGGGTCGCGGCCGACAAGGCGCACATCGACGTCGGCTTCTGGGGCGGCGCCCTGCCCGACAACGTCAAGGACCTGCGCCCGCTGCACGACGCCGGTGTCTTCGGTTTCAAGGCGTTCCTGTCGCCGTCCGGCGTGGACGAGTTCCCGCACCTCGGCCAGGACGAGCTGACGCGGTCCCTGGCCGAGATCGCCGGCTTCGGCGGCCTGCTGATCGTGCACGCCGAGGACCCGCACCACCTGGACGCGGCCCCGCAGGCGGGCGGCCCGAAGTACGCCGACTTCCTCGCCTCCCGGCCCCGCGACGCGGAGGACACGGCGATCGCCCAGCTGATCGCCCAGGCCAAGGGCCTGCACGCGCGCGTGCACGTGCTGCACCTCTCCTCCGCCGACGCGCTGCCGCTGATCGCGGCGGCGAAGGCGGAGGGCGTGCGCCTCACGGTCGAGACCTGCCCGCACTACCTCACCCTCACCGCCGAGGAGGTCCCGGACGGCGCCAGCGAGTTCAAGTGCTGCCCGCCCATCCGCGAGGCCGCCAACCAGGACCTGCTCTGGCAGGCGCTGGCCGACGGCACCGTCGACTGCGTGGTCACCGACCACTCCCCGTCCACCGCCGACCTCAAGACGGACGACTTCGCCACCGCCTGGGGCGGCATCTCCGGCCTCCAGCTGAGCCTCGCGGCCGTCTGGACGGAGGCCCGCAGGCGCGGCCACGGCCTGGAGGACGTGGTCCGCTGGATGTCGACGCGCACGGCGGAGCTGGTCGGCCTCGCCGACCGCAAGGGCGCCATCGCGCCCGGCCGCGACGCCGACTTCGCCGTCCTCGCCCCCGACGAGACCTTCACCGTCGACCCGGCCGCCCTCCAGCACCGCAACCACGTCACCGCGTACGCGGGCCGGACCCTGTACGGCGTCGTGCGGTCCACCTGGCTGCGCGGCGAACGCGTTCACGCGGACGGCGAGTTCACCGCGCCGAAGGGCGAACTGCTCACGCGCACCCCCTGAGCCCAGCGGCTCGGGTTCCACCCGCACCGGCCGACTCCCGAAAGGAAGACCTGATCACCGTGGCAGCGATACCGCACTTCACCGGCGACGCGAACCCCTACGGCGGCGGCGACCCGTACGCGGACTACCGCACCGCCGACCTCCCCTTCACGCACCACGCCAACCTCGCCGACCGGCAGCTCGGCGCCGCCGTCATCGCCGCCAACGACGAGTTCTTCGCCCAGCGCGAGAACCTGCTGGTGTCCGGGCCCGCCGAGTTCGACCCCGAGCACTTCGGGCACAAGGGCAAGATCATGGACGGCTGGGAGACCCGCCGCCGCCGCGGCGCCTCCGCCGACCACCCGTGGCCCACCCGCGACGACCACGACTGGGCCCTGGTCCGCCTCGGCGCGCCCGGTGTGATCCGCGGGATCGTGGTCGACACGGCCCACTTCCGCGGCAACTACCCGCAGGCGGTGTCCGTCGAGGGCACCTCCGTCCCCGGCTCCCCGTCCCCCGAGGAGCTGCTGGGCGACGACGTGAAGTGGACGACCCTCGTCCCGCGCACCCCCGTCGGCGGCCACGCGGCGAACGGCTTCGCCGTCTCCGCCGAGCAGCGCTTCACCCACCTGCGCGTCAACCAGCACCCGGACGGCGGTATCGCCCGGCTGCGCGTGTACGGCGAGGTCGTGCCCGACCCCGCGTGGCTGGCGGTCCTCGGCACCTTCGACGTGGTCGCCCTGGAGAACGGCGGCCGGGCCGAGGACGCGTCGAACCTCTTCTACTCCCCGGCGACGAACACCATCCAACCGGGCCGCTCCCGCAAGATGGACGACGGCTGGGAGACCCGCCGCCGCCGTGACCGGGGCAACGACTGGATCCGCTACCGCCTGGCGGCCCAGGCGCGGATCCGCGCCCTGGAGATCGACACCGCGTACCTGAAGGGCAACAGCGCCGGCTGGGCAGCGGTCTCCGTCCGCGACGGCGAGGACGGCGAGTGGACCGAGATCCTCCCGCGGACCCGTCTCCAGCCCGACACCAACCACCGCTTCGTCCTGCCGGCCCCGGCCGTCGGCACCCACGCGCGCGTGGACATCTACCCCGACGGCGGAATCTCCCGCCTGCGCCTGTTCGGCTCCCTCACGGAGGAGGGCACGGCGAGGCTGGCGGCCCGCCACCAGGAACTGGGCGGCTGACCCTCACCCCTCGAACGCCGGCCGGCATCCTCCCAGCCCGTCCGGCGTTCGAGGACGAGGCCGTTCAGGTCGAAGGGGGGTCTGGCAGCACAGCCCCCAGGAGGCCGCACCAGGCGACGCACCCGCACGTGTCCCCCCGAGCCGCCGGAGGTCTACGCCGCGTGACCGCCGTCCACGGCGAACTCCGCCCCCGTCACGAAAGCGGCCCCCGCCAGATACGCCACGGTCGCGGCGATCTCGTCCACCGTCCCGAACCGCCCGACCGCCGTCAACCCCGTCTGCCCCGCCGCGAACGGCCCGTCCACCGGGTTCATGTCCGTGTCGACCGGCCCGGGATGCACGATGTTCGCCGTGATCCCCCGCCCGCCCAGCTCCCGCGCGAGCGCCTTCGTCAGCCCCACCAGCGCCGCCTTGCTCATCGCGTACAAGGTCCCCCCGGGTCCCGGCACCCGCAGCGCCATACAGCTGCCGATCGTGATGATCCGCCCGCCCCGCGGCATCAGACCGGCCGCGGCGCGCGAGGTGAGGAACACCCCGCGCACATTGACGGCCAGCACCCGGTCGACGTCCGCCAGGGGCAGGTCCTCCAGCGGCCCGAGCACCCCGATCCCCGCGTTGTTCACCAGCACGTCGAGCCCGCCGAGCAGCTCCGCCGTGCGCTCCACCGCGCCCGCCGCCTCGTCCGCGTCCCCGGCGTCCGCGCGCAGCGCCACCGCCCGCCGCCCCAGCGCCTCCACGGCCCGTACGACGTCCCGCGCCGCCTCCTCGCCGTTCACGTAGGTCACGGCCACGTCCGCGCCCTCCCGGGCGAGCCGCAGGGCCGTGGCGGCGCCGATGCCCCGGCTGCCGCCGGTCACCAGGGCCACCTTGCCGTCGAGCGTGCCGCAGGCCGTTGTCATGGGTCCCTCCCAGGTCGTCGTCATGGGCCCATCCCACCGCCCCGCGCCCCCGGCGTGCCGGCGGTGGACGGACGCCGACCTCGACCCGCCGGAACTCTTTCCTCCGCCTCCCGCGTTCTCCTTTCGTGACTCTTCAGCAAGACATCGTCGGCACCGCCATGCAGATGGCCGTCGTCACCCTGCACCCCGGCCAGAGCGTGTACTGCGAGGCGGGGAAGTTCCTGTTCAAGACGGCGAACGTGACCATGGAGACCCGTCTGAGCGGCCCGTCCGCGAACGGCGGCCAGTCGCCCCAGGGCGGTGGCGGCAGCGGCGGCGGCATGGGCGGCATGCTGCGCCAGGCCATGGGCACCGCCATGCAGGTCGGCCAGCGCGCCCTCGCGGGCGAGTCGCTGGCGTTCCAGTACTTCACCGCGCAGGGCGGCGAGGGCACGGTCGGCTTCGCCGGTGTGCTCCCGGGCGAGATGCGCGCCCTGGAACTGCACGGCACACGCGCGTGGTTCGCCGAGAAGGACGCCTTCGTGGCCGCCGAGTCCACCGTCGACTTCGGCATCGCCTTCCAGGGCGGGCGCACCGGCATGAAGGGCGGCGAGGGCTTCGTCCTGGAGAAGTTCACCGGCCACGGCACGGTGATCATCGCGGCGCGGGCAACTTCATCGACCTCAACCCGGCCGACTTCGGCGGCCGCATCGAGGTCGACACGGGCTGCGTGGTCGCCTTCGAGGAGGGCATCCGGTACGGCGTCCAGCGCGTCGGCGGCCTCAACCGCCAGGGCGTCATGAACGCCGCGCTCGGCGGCGAGGGTCTGTCCCTGGCCACCCTGGAGGGCGACGGCCAGGTGATCCTCCAGTCCCTCACCATCGAGGGCCTGGCCAACGCCCTGAAGAAGGCGCAGGGAGGCGACAAGCAGGGGCCGACGGGCGGGCTGTTCTCGACGAACGCGGGCTGAACCGATGAGTTGCGGGCCCGGGCGGGGTCTGAGGTGATGACAGCAGACCCCGCATCCGGAAGCAGGCGATCTCCATGGGCAAGCTCGTCTCCACCATCTTCGTCACGCTCGACGGCGTCTACCAGGCGCCCGGCGGCCCCGAGGAGGACACCCGAGGCGGCTTCGAGCACGGCGGCTGGAGCTTCACCTACGGCGACGAGGACTTCGGCCGGTTCGTCAGCGAGGTCTTCGCCGACGCCGGCGCGTTCCTCCTCGGCCGCCGTACGTACGACATCTTCGCCTCGTACTGGCCGAAGATGACCGACCCCGCGGACCCCATCGCCGCCAAGCTGAACGCGCTGCCGAAGTACGTCGCCTCGTCGACCCTCACCGACCCGGAGTGGGCCGGCACGACGGTCGTCGCCGGTGACCTCGCCAAGGAGGTCACCGCGCTCAAGGAGCGCACCGACGGCCAGCTCCAGGTGCACGGCAGCGGCGCCCTCGTCCGTTCCCTGCTGGACCTCGAACTCCTCGACACGATCCATGTGCTGACGTTCCCGGTGGTGCTCGGCGCGGGCCGGCGCCTGTTCACCGAGGGCACCCTGCCGACGGCCTTCCGGCACACGGGCGGCCGCGTCACCGCCGGCGGTGTCTCCATCCAGTCGTACGACACGGAGGGACGCCCGCGGTACGGCTCCTACGAACTCCCCGAAAACGCCTAGGGGCGGGCCCGGTCGGCAGGTTAACTTCCCGAAAACTCCTCGGAGTTGTCATTGACATGCCATGGTCTACGCGCGTCATCATGAGGGCATGAGATTCCCCCCACGAATCACCCGCATCGGCGTCTCGGCCGCCGCACTGTCCGCCCTGCTGGTGGGCGGTACGGTCTCCGCCACCACGGCGCACGCCGCGGTGGGCAGCATCTGTTACGGCGATCTGCCCTCCCAGGCGTACACCACGCTCAACCTGATCGAGCAGGGCGGCCCGTTCCCGTACTCGCAGGACGGGTCGGTCTTCCAGAACAGGGAAGGCATCCTGCCCCAGCAGTCCACGGGTTACTACCACGAGTAAAAACCCGTGGCCTCCGCCGCACCCCAACTTCCCTGGTCAGAGCGTTGAACTGCTCTGCCGGTACTCACGGGGTCGAATCGGGGTCGAATCGAGTGCACCGGCCGTTCCACGGGCCGGCACCCCCTCGCGTCGCGATGGGTAGCCTCGAACCGACAGTGAGTCTTGCACAGCAGGGTCGGGTCGGGTCAAGTCCCCACACTTGGCCCGGGCCAGATCTCTGAGCGAGTGAATCATGCTGCCGCGAACAGAGAACCGAAGGTACTGACCTTGACGCCCTGGACCGCCAGCGGGGGGTGGGCGTAGGTGTCCCACGTCTCCGAGAACTCCGCGTGACGCGACAGGGCCTGAACCGTCTTCGGATCGAAATCGCCCGATGCGCCGAGCCGCGTCGTGTAGAAGTGTTTCAGGTCATGAAACCGAGTGTCGTAGGGCAGACCCGCCAGCTTCACGGCAGCCTTCCAGTTGATCCGGAAGGCCTCCCGCCTCAGGGAGTGGCCGTACCGGTTGGTCACAATCAGGCCCTCATCCGGCGGCGGTACGTAGCCTTTGGCTCTCCGCTGCCGCTCCCATTCCGTCGTGACTGGCACTGCCTGAGGGAAGGTCTCGATGTGCTCTTTCAAGCGCACGATCAGGAAGTGATCCACCGGGAGCGTGGCGTAACTGGCCTTGGTCTTCAGCTTCGCGGAGCGCCCTTCCTGCCGCTGCTCCTTGACATAGAGCTGATCCTGATCCCAGTTCACGGCATGTCGGGTAAGGCCGAAAGCCTCGCCCTCGCGAAGCCCTGCGCAGGCCCCGATCCACACCAGGATCTCTAGCCTTGGCTCTACCTCGCGCATGGCCCTGGCCAGGTTCGCCACTTGTTCCGGCGACAACGGGACACTGAGCGTTTTCAGAGTGGCCACCGGTTGGGTGACGGGGCGGCCTCCCGCAACGCACGAGGCTCCTGTGCCGTTGAGAGAGGTGTTCGACGTCTCGACTCATCAGCGCAGGAGCCTCGTTGGTTCCCTATCCTGCCGCACTCGACCTCCCGCACGCCCTGGTCGAGTGGGTAACCATGCTCATCGTCACCCGTGAGGGTGACCGCCGCTGCAAGCTCCCGCCTCACCAGCGTGCTCTCGTCGGCCTGGTCTACCTTCGCC
>NZ_JBVJAB010000033.1:29033-78446 GCF_055591025.1 Streptomyces sp. NPDC041784 | reverse complement strand
ATGGACGTGACCGCCGCACCCGGGATCGAGGAGAGGAGGGTACGGCGGAGGGAGTTGCCGAGGGTGTAGCCGAAGCCCGGCTCCAGCGGCTCGATCACGAACCGGGAGCGGAACTCGTTGACAACCTCTTCGGTCAGGGACGGACGCTGAGCGATCAGCACGTGGTGTTGCCTCCAGTGGTTTGGCGCCCGCTATGGGACGCCGTAGACACCATGAAGGGTACGGGGCGATACGGGCTCATCGGTCTGCGTCCATGACCGGCACCGCGTTGCTGGACCCCGAAGGCCGAACCGGCCGACCAGGTCCTGGCTCCCGCCCCGTCACCGCTGCCTTCCCCACAGGCCCCGCCGCCGATCCCGGCCGAGCTGGAGAGCGACGCGAAGCGCATGCGGTTCCCCTGTCTCCCCAAGGCCGCCCCATCCGTGCCGGCCACCGCCCGCTCTCAGCGCTGGGACCCGGCCGAAGTCGTCCGGATCCTGCTGGAAGAGGAGATCCAAGACCGGGAGGCAGCCACCCTGGGCCTGGGCGTGAGCCCCGCGCGGCTGGCCCAGAACTACCGGCGGCCCTACTCCACGATGGTGAAGTACCTCGACACCCTCGACAACGCCGCCACACCTGTCCCTGCCGACCGCAGGATCCTGGCAGCGCTCGGACCGAAGATGCTGAGCTTCGCCCGCGAACGGGCCGTCGGCGCCCATCCCGCCCCGGTCACCCCGCAATACATCCAGCAAGCCCGAGATGTCCTGGGCGACGGTCCGCTGCTGGCACCCGTGGGCACCGTGGTCCTGGAGAGCGAGCCCGCGAAGGCACACGCGATCGCACGCGGCCACCTCGACCTCTACTTCCAACTGCCCTGCAGCTCATCACCGAACACGAGAGCGAGACCCCGCCGCGCGCCGAGTGGCGCCACCTCGCCGACCTCACCGGCATCACCTCGGTTCGACGACATCAACTTCCATTCCCGCCCGTACGACCCGTGGCTCGCCTACGGGCAGTCGAAGACCGCCAACGTTCTCTTCGCGGTCGCAGCCACCAGCCACTGGGCAGCCGACGGGATCACCGCCAACGCCGTCCACCCCCGGCGTGATCATGAGCACGCATCTGTCTCGCTACATGGACCCGGAGCAAGCCGCGCAGTTGCGCGCAGCGGAGGCGGCCGGGGAGGACGGGTCGATCCTCGGCGCGCCGTTCCGCTTCAAGACGATCCCCCAGGGTGCCGCGACGAGTGTGCTGGTGGCGACCTCCCCGCTGCTGGAGGGCGTCGGCGGTCGCTACTTCGAGGACTGCAACGAGGCGCTGACGCTGACGCCGGAGGCCGTGGGAACCACCTCCGGCGGCGTAGCCCCCTTCGCCCTCGACCCGGACGCCGCCGAGCGCCTCTGGGCGCTGTCGCTCAGCGCGGTGGGAGCGTGAGCGGGTGAGCCGCATGCGGGCGTGGGTCAGCCCTGGCGGGCCTTCATGCGCGGGTCGCGCTTGTTGATCACGACGGTGCGTCCGCGGCGGCGGACGACCTGGGCGCCCGGCTTGGCCTTGAGCGCGCGCAGCGAGTTTCGGACCTTCATAGGGACCCTGCCCTTCTTGGATCGCAGACTGATTGTGGTCACGTCAACAAGGGCAGGGAATGAGCTATTCCGCCGGGGTGCCAGAAGTCGCCGGCGGCGGACGTGGCTGCCTTCGCCGGTGGCGGACGTGGCTGCCTCAGACAGCCCTGGCCAACGCTTCGAACTCCCCGTCCCAGAGCCGCACCGAGGCCGCTGCGACGTTCTCCTCGAGGTGCGCCACCGACGACGTTCCCGGAATGGGCAGGATCACCGGGGACCGGCGCAGGAGCCAGGCGAGTGCGAGCTGGGACGGTGTCGCGCCGTGGCTCTTGCTGATCGTCGCCAACGGGCCCCTGGCTTCGGCGAGCGTGCCGGTCGCGATGGGGAACCAGGGGATGAAGGCGAGGTTCTCGGCTTCGCAGTGGTCGAGGACGTCTTCGGAGGTGCGGTCGGCGAGGTTGCAGAGGTTCTCTCGCGTCCTACGGGCCCGCGGAGTTCCTGGGCGAGATAGGTCTGACCCCCGCGCCGAGGATGAGTACCGACGGCTCCTCGCCGGCCGCCGCGCGTGGTGCGGCGGCGAAGTCCGGCGCGGTGCCTTCGCCGGAGCTCAGCGGGCCGGCGAGGCCGGACATGGCGTGGTAGAGCGACTGTGCGGATTCGGAGGGGGTGGCGGACGTGCGGGTACTCATGGCTCACCTCTCGGGTCGGACGGGACGTGCCGCTCCCGGTTCGTCTGGCTCCTGTGGCTTGTGCGGTGAAGAAGCCCGTGGGACCGGCCGCGGGATGGCCCCGAAGGAGACGAGACCTGGCCATGAAGTGCGCGCGAAGTGCGAGTTCGGCCTGCGCAAGGGGGTCTTCCCGGTCTGTTGAGAGCGGAGGACGACCGTTCGGGTGAGCACACGGAACGGAAGTGGACGCACGTCGGCGTGCGCTCGCGCCCGCCGGCCCCGCGGCGGACAACCTTCAAGAAGCCGTGTGCGGCGGGAGGAAGGTGACTGCGGTGCCGGGCACGGCCAGGAGCAGTTCGGAACCCGGCCTGACGCTTCAGAGAGCCCCTGGATGCCACCTGTGGCTCACCGCACTTGCGGCATATGCCGCCGCCAATAGTCTGATTAGTGGCAATAAGGGTGGTTCGGTGCGTGGTTTCGCGCTGGACCACCCGTTCCGTGCGACTGGAGGAGTTCCCAAGATGCAGCAGCCTCACCCGGCGGACCTGCGCGCGGTGGCGACCTACCGCGATGACGGTGACGTCAAGCTCGAAGGCATCTCACTCATCTGGCGGATCGGCGCAAACGCCCCCGGCCAGGGCACCACGGAGCCGTCCGACTGGAACAACGGACGCCCGGACTACCCGCACCACTACGAGGTGTGGCTGGACGGGCGTCCCGCGCAGACGGTGGACCTGTACTGGGCGACCTGGTATCCGCACTGGCAGTCGGCCAACCGGCACTGGGTGTGCCTCGGAGAGACCCCCGCCCGCGAGTACCGGGTGAAGATCCGGGCCCGGCACGCCGACGGCGCCTGGGGGCCGTTCACGGATGAGGTCACCGTCGACACGTCCACGTCCACGCCCTACAACGTGCACATCCCCATGCGCGCCGAGGACCGGGGGGATGACGGCCGGGAGCGGCACGGGAGTCTGGAGTTCCCGGTCAGCCGGGCGATCCGGGCGATCCGTGACGAGGACAATGCGCCGATCTGCCAGAAGGCGCGCGAGTTGAACACCTCGACCACCTGGCAGGAGGTGGTGCCTCCCGGCACAGCCGCCAACCCGCCGTGGAACGAGGCCCGCGGGTACCTGGAGTACCGCAAGTTCTTCCAGGGCGCCGACGTGGCATCGGCAGCGAATCCCGCCTTCCGGGGCCTGGACCTGGCGGGCGGGGACGGCCTGGGTGACTGGCCGACCAGCACGCTGGAGGCCGTCGACGGCCGGCACACCTTCACCTACAACTACAGGCAGAACCACATGGGCCCGAAGTGGACTCACCAGTGGTTCATCACCACAGAGGACTGGGATCCGGCCCAGGGAATCTCCTGGGACGTGCTGGAGCCGACGCCCTTCATGGTCGAGTACCACGGCGGCGGCACGCACGCCGACCAGGAGCTGCACTATACGACCGAGGCACTGGCATCCCGGCAGGGACGGCACGCCATCGTCAACATCTGGGGCGGCGGCGACGCCGGACACGACTCCAAGGGCGAGTTCTTCGTCAGCGTCTCCGACGTCGAATTCCGCTAGCGGTAGCGATCTTCTTCGTGAATCAACGGCTCTCAAGTCGCCCAACGCCTCCCCGAGGCGAGGCCCGCAGCGGCCCGGTGCTTTGCTGTAGGAGCACCTCGGTAAGTCACCTATCGAAGGGCGATGCGGTCACGACGGCAGTTCGGTCCCGGCCTGCTCACGCGCCATGTACTGGGCGTACCAGTCCGGCCAATTCCGGTCCTCCGCACCGATGCGTGCCTCGTGCTCCCCATGCGCGGCCGCGGCGCGGCGCAGCGCGCTCGCCAGGTCCTCTGCGGAGGCGAACGTCGTGGTCGCGGGATCCGAGGCGTCCCGGGAGTCGGGTGGTGACCTCCTGTAGGAGCCAGCCGTTGCCGTCGGGGTCGCTGAAGGACAGGAACGAGCCGTGGCTCGTGCGCTGTGGATCCGGCCCCGGCACCCGGGTGTCTGTCCCGGCGTGGTCGAAGACGCCGCCGGCGTCGTGGAACACCTCGCTCGGCTCGGCGCCGAGCCGTTTCAGCTCATCGTATGCGGCGTTGATGTCGTTCACGACAAGGTTCAGGTCCTGAGCCGAGCCCGGCTCTGGGACGTGACCGAGGTGCCGAAGATGACCGACGTCGGCGAGCCCGGCGGCGTCACCTGCACCACCCGGAAGTTCTCGTCCGGGGAGATGTCCGCGTCCAGCCTCCAGCCCAATCGCGTGTAAAGCCCTTGGCCCGGTCGACGTCGGACACCGGCACCACCACGACTTCGAGTTTCATATCCATGACTGACACCTCCTGCGCTCGTGCAAGATGTCGACATGACGAGACTCGCATGGCCGGACGCGAGCCGCGCTCGGGATCCGGTGGACGGCGGTCCGACCACGCCGGAGCTAGCTGTCGGGGGGAGTCGGTCGACGGCCAGGATGGCTTGGGCGGCGATTCGGGCCACGCGCTCGGCGGGCTGGCCTGGCCGAACACCTCCTGGGCTCCGCGCCGACAGGCGTGATCGTGGGCTCACGATGCTTGGGCGGCGGTCCAGAAGCAACCGCAACCCATCAGCAGGGACCCGTGGCGCACATGGGCATCGGCCGTGGCCGGCAGGCGGCTTGCGGCTTACGGTCTCTGTCCGAGGGCGCCGATGCCGAGTCGGCTGAGCAGCCAGAAGCTGATTGCGGTGCCGGTGCCGTAGGCGACGTGCGCACCGAAATCCCAGGCCACGATCCTGGTGTCGTACTGCCAGATCGGCTTGTAGAGCCCTGCGATCGGCAAGGTGACGTAGTCACCGGCGAACACTGCGGCACCGAAAGGCACGCCGTACACGGGGGAGGGCCTGGGCAATGATCCGGCCACGATGCCGTAGACCGCGCCCGCCGCTGATCCGTAGGCCCAGTGAGCGACGGTGCTCGTGAACCAGGCGGAACCATCAGGAAGCCGACGCTGGGTGAAGCCCTCGATCACCCGCTTCGCCACCTGCCCCGGATCAGGGGCCTTCTCCCAGCTCTCGACCGGCGCGAATTCCCAGGCGAGCGGACTGTCCGTCCCGCCCGCGCGACGGTACTTCAGGTAATGGACGGCATCCAGGCATACCGTTCCCACCGCCCCGGCCAGCAGGCCGGCCGCCACCGCCGCGAGTGGAGTCAGCGGGTTCCTTCGGGAGTGCATGACGCAATCTCCTTATCGGTCAGGGCCGGGAAGGTTGATGTTCTTCAGCGCCCGGACTGCGGTTGGGAGGCATCGGGCCCCGCATCGAGTATTCGGCGGCCACATCATGCGCGCACGAGGAGAACGTCCCCGGGCGCAGGTGAGGAGGAACCTGCGGCGGGCGGTCCTGACTTGAGCGGTACCGCGGAAGCACCCAACCGCGGGGGGCGCCCATTTGCCGAACCGCATGTCCACCGAGACAACCCACTCGGCGTCGCACATGTCCGAGCCGTACCGGAGCCGGCGATCCGGCCAGACGGCCGCGTTACCGAACCTGTGAGCGAGGCAGTCACACCCAGTCACACCCACGAGTGGACGAACCGGACCCTGCAACCACGACCACGCGACACTGCGACAACAGGGCCTTTCGATTCTCGCTGGACTCGACAACCGCGAGCTGCCAAGAGGCCCTTCCTCCAGGCCCGTGCACCGGCCAACTCACGCGAACCAGGACGCCGTTCGAAGCCCACCGACCACGTGAGCGGATGGAGAACAGCCAGTCAGACAGCGATCCGGTCCTGCCGGACGTGGCTGCCACCGATCCGCAGCTGGTGGGGTGCACGGTCTGGAGATCACCCTCGCGGTCAGCCTGGCTGACGAAGTACGGCGTGAGCCGGTCGGCCAACGCGTCACCGCGGTGATCGCGTTGGCCGACGACTTGGGGCGGAGACATTGCCGGCCGTACTGCCCGGTAGCCTCCCGGCCGCCCGAAGATTCCCGGATCCTGGCTGGTCGCCCCTTGGTTGAGACGGCACGGCGACGCGTCAGGATTCGAACTCCGAAGTCCAGGTGCCCAGGGAGATCTCGGCCGTGATGCCGGGCCCGAAGCCGGCCATCAGGCCGCGGTGGCCCTCAAGGGCTGATGCTTCGGCGAACATGCGGGCCAAGGCGTCGAGTACCACCGCGCTGGCTATGTTTCCGTACTCGGTGAGCGTGGCGCGGCTGAAGCGGAACGCCTCGCGTGGCACGTCGAGGAAGAGGCTCAGGTCGTCCAGGATGCGTGGACCGCCCGCGTGGATGATGTAGAAGTCCATCTTGCTGGCGTTCCATTGGTGCTGTTCCGCGACGGCCTGCAGCGCCGGGGCGAGTGGCTCCATGGTCCCGGGCACGCGCTTGTCGAGCTGGAAGTGGAAGCCTGTGGACCGGACCGCGTAGGAGATCCACTCCTCGGTGTTCGGGATGATGTACGAGCCGTTGCGTTCCAGGCGGACTCCGGTGCCACCGTTGCCCCGGATCACGGCCGCGGCGATTCCGTCGCCGAACAGGCCGTTGGACAGCAGCGACCCCACGCCCAGATCGGTGGGCTGATAACACAGCGAGCAGAACTCGCAGGCGATGACGAGCGCGTTGGCGTCGGGGTACGCCGTGCAGAAGTCGTGTGCCCGGTTGATGGCCGCGCCGCCTGCTGCGCAGCCGAGTTGGGCGATCGGCAGCTGTCGTGTCTCCGGCCGGAAGCCCATCTCGCCAATGAGCCACGCGGTCGGTGGGGGCATCATGAAGCCGGTGCAGGAGACGTAGATGATCATGTCGATCTGCTGCGGCTCCAGTTCCGCGTGGTCGAGCGCCCGGCGCACCACGGCCGGAACGCGGGCCTTGGTGTGCTCCTCGTAGGTGGTGCTGCGGGCGTCGAAGCCCGGGTGCTGCAGCACCTTCTCGATCGGCTGGATCAGATGCCGTTTCTGCACCCCGGTGTGCTCGATCAGCCTGAGGATCAGATCGAGCTGCGGATGGTCGCCGTGCAACCGTTGCGCCAGCTCAAGGGTTTCTTCGTTGGTGATGACGTACTCGGGTACCTGGATTGCAGGCCTACAGAGAACCGCCATGGAATGCCTCCCGCGGACGTGGTCCACATAGCCGGGCCCTGGCCGGATGCGGGCTGTTCGTCTTCCGGCGCCGGCCACCCGGATCCGTCCGCGCGGAAACGATGCGAACAGACCTGTGGTGGGCTCCGGCGCCGGTTTCGATACCCCTGGCACGGGCGCGGTCGGGGCAGATGTCGAAGACTCAAGTTCACCCCGTTGGGGCGGAAGGTGATCCGCCACGGCTTGATCAGCCGTCCGAATCACGCTACGACGGGAGGGTGAGCGTCGCATGTCGAGCGAGAAGCACAACGGGACGGCCCGGATCATTGCAGGCCGGTGGCGCCAGGTACGTCCTGATCGTCCTGCGATCCGGTCCCGGGGACGAGGCCGGTTCGCTCTGCGAGCGGCTCGCGGACCAGTGGACGTAGATCTCGGTGATGTCGACCGCGACGGAAGCTCTCCTCATCCGGGCAGACCGGCGGCCTGCCGACCCGGGCTGAGGGCCGGTCACCGCGAGCTCCGCGATGACCAGGTCCCTCGATCCAGAACTCCGCCCTACCCATCACCGATCAGGAGAATTCGGGATGAGGAACTACGTGACCCTTGAACCACCCTTGATTGCCGACAGGCGGGCGATTCACACCCGGAGCCGAGCACTGCGCCCCGCCGCTGGGCCCGGCGGCGGGGCGCAGTGCTGCGGGCGGCAGCCATCCAAAGGCCTACGAGGGGACCTCGGACACATGGACTCGGCGCGTTGCCGGGGGCGCTGCGGTCACCAGAGGACGGGCAGCGCGAGCGGATAGCGCCAGATCGACGTCTTGTTCCAGCGCACTTCTTCGGCCGGCTTCGCGAGCTGCAGGTCGGGGAAGCGCTCCAGAACGGTTCCGATTGCGACTTGCAGTTCTGTGGTGGCGAGCGGAGCGCCGAGACAGTGATGCCCACCCCAGCCGAAGGTCATGTGAGACGGGCCAGTGCGTTCCAGATCCAGCTCATCAGGACGGTCGAACTTCCGGCCGTCACGGTTGGCCGTCAGATAGGAGACGTGCACGATGTCCCCGGCGTGGATCGTCACCCCGCTCAGTTCCACGTCCTCGGTGGCGACGCGGGGGATACCGACGCCTTTACGGAAGGGGATGAAGCGCAGCAGTTCCTCGATGGCCTGCGGGAGCATCCCAGGATCGGAGCGCAGCATGGCGAGCTCTTTGGGACGGGTGAGCAAGGCGTAGGCGATGTTCCCGATCTGGTAGGTGGTGGTGTCCTGGCCGGTGATGAGCAGGACCATGGCCATGACTGCCAGTTCCTGGTCGTTGAGAATCTCATCTCCGTCACGAGCCGCGGCCAGAGTGCTGATCAGGTCCTCGCCGGGGTTCTCACGCCGGTGTGCCGTCAACCTCTCGAAGTAGGCACGCAGATCGGCCTTGGCATGTACGGCGTTGTCCCGGTTGTCGATGCCGGTGTCCATCATGGTCCGGGCGTGGGACCGCAGTTGGGCGCGATCGGCCTCGGGGATGTCGAGGACCTCGCAGATGGTGGCCAGGGGCAGGGGGTCCGCCAGGTGCTCGGTGAGGTCTGCGGGAGAACCATGCTCCTCCATCCGGTCCAGCAGCTCGTCCACGACATGCTGGGTGCGGACCCGCATGCGTTCCATGTGGTGGGGCGCGAAGCCTTTGGAGATCAGGCTGCGCAGGCGGGTACTGCCCGGTGGGTCCATCACGTTGATCGCCTCGTCCTGAACGATGGGTTCAGGGGTCATGCGCGGAAAATTCCGGCCGATGACGGCGCTTCGGCTGAAACGCCGATCGGTAGTCACCGTGCGCACATCGTCGTAGCCCGTGACAAGCCAGGCTTCGCCGTCGCCGTGGGGCAGCCGGATGCGGGAGACGGGCTCTTCGGTCATCAAGTGCTTGAGCACAGGGTCGAACTCGAGCGCCTCGGCATAGTCGAACGGACAGTTTCTCGAGACAGCGGCTGGTTCCATGCGAGGCTCCCAACGGGGGTCTGATGAGTAGCTCGAAGATGCCCGGGGCCGGACAGGACATGGGTGCCCGATCACCTGCAAAGGCACTCACCCCTCCGGCCAAACGGCCTAAGGGGTCGTTCCCATTCCGAACCTGACGTGCGCTTTCCGCTGGGCCGGCATGAGACGGCGGCTGGCACGGAAGCCTCGGTCCGTTGCTGACCGAGATGTCGTGGGGATGGCGGATGCCGTCGATGCGGGCGGTGCTGCAAGCACGGCAGAAGGCCGCGGCGGTGCGGGGGGAGGATCTCGAAACCGAGCTGGAGCGGGTGCGGGCGGCTCTGGCGGATGCGGAAGATGCGCTCAGGCGCCGGGTGATCGGCCTGGAGCACGATCGTCTACGACCGGAGCAAGACGGTCGTGCGCCGTCATGTCGCCCCGGATGGGGCGGTTCCCCTGCATCCGGAAGTGGTTGCGTTCGCCGGGCCCTACCACTTCGACATCGACGTCCTGGCCGCCTATCGGCCACGGGGCAAGGGGCGGGTCAAGGTGGGCGTGTGGGCGTGCGGGCGTGTGGGTGAAGGGGCCGGACGGCGCCGGCTACGACGCTCCGCAATTGGCCAGTGCGGTTCGGGCCAGTCCGCGCAGCCAGGCGTGGGCGTGGTCGGTGTCGTAGCGCTGATGCCACGACAGGTATATCGGTGCCGACGGCAGTTCGAGCGGGAGGGGGAGCACGACCAGGCCGAGGTCGGCGACCGCTGACCGCGTGGTGGCTTCGGGGACGCTGATCAGGAGATCGGAGCCGCGCGCGAACTCCAGGGCGGCCGCTTCCGTGGGCACGGTCGCCACCACGCGGCGGGTGAGGCCGAGCTGTGCGAGGGCGTCGTCGAGGGCATTGCTGAGGTTTCCCCGTCGCGAGACGGTGATGTGCTCAGCGGCGGCGTACTGCTGTGCGGTGACGGTGCTGACGCGGGTGAGGGGGTGTCCCTGCCTCGCGACGATGACGAGGCGGGTCTCGCCCACGTTCTCGGCACGGATGTCCGGTGCGCTCGGGCGGTTGGCGTTCGCCTCCAGGTCGACCTCGCCGCGCCGCAACTCGGGAGTGTCGATGCTCGATTCCGCGACGAAGCGCAGTCGCACGCCCGGCGCCTGTCCGCGCACGGCCGCGAGCAGTGCGGGGCCGCTCAAAGCGACCAGGGAATCGTGCCAGCGGAGTGTGAAAGTGCGCTCCAGCGTTGCCAGATCGAGTTCACTGCTGGGTGCCAGCACCCCCTGGACCTGGTGCAGCAGCTCGTGCACCTGTGCCCGGACGGCGATCGCATACGGCGTCGGGGTCATCGTGCGGCCGGTGCGCACCAGGATCTGATCCCCGGTCGTGCGCCGGATTCGGCCCAGACTCCGGCTCATCGCGGGGGCGGTGACATGCAGGCGCGCGGCCGCCCCGGCCACGCTTCCCTCCTCCAGCAGCGCGTCGAGCGCAGTGAGCAGGTTCAAATCCAATTGCATGCGAGTAATCCTAGCCGTGCTTGACATGCATTTGAAGTTAATCAAGGGGCTGTATAGCTTCGGGACGAGAGCGCAAGACGGAACGCACAGCGTGGCCCGAGCGGCCTCATCACCCCTCCTCACACGGGAGTACCACCATGTCCGAAACGCTTCAGACCACTGACGTCGCCGCCTCCGACGCCGACCTGCTCGGCCAGAGCGCGATCGCCGTGCGCGCGGCCGGTTCGGCGCTGCGCGAGCGCTTCGGCGAGGTGGTCCGCTACCAGACCCGCGAAGAGCTGATGCGCGCGCTCGCCGCCAACGACGACACGGCCCTCGACATCCTGCGCCCCCGCCTCACGCGCCTGCGCCCGGACGCCGGCTGGGTGGAGGACGAACTGGACGGCGGGGCGCTGCCGCCCGGCGAATGGTGGGTCGTGGATCCGGCCGAAGGCAACGTCAACCACCTGCACGCCCTGCCGGAGTGGGCGGTGACCGCCACCCTCGTGCGGGAGAACCGGCCGGTGCTGACCGCGGTCCACCTGCCGTTGACCGGCGAGACCTACACCGCGCTCACCGGCGCGGGCGCCTACCTCGACGGCCGGCCGCTGCACGCCTCCCGGACCGCGGACCTCGGCCTGAGCATCGTGGCCACCAGCCAGGCCCGGCCGGACGAGGACGAGAAGGTCGTGCGGCGCGTCGGCTCCTCGATCACCGCGATGCTCTTCGACGCGCTCGTCGTCCGCACCGCCGTGCCCGCGACCCTGCACCTGCTGGACGTGGCCGCCGGCCGGATCGACGCCTTCTGGCAGTTCGCCGGCGCCCGCGCGGACCTGCTGCCCGGGGCGCTGCTCGTCACCGAGGCCGGCGGACAGATCTCCGACGCCGAGGGCCGCCCCTGGACCCCGCAGAGCGAGAGTTTCCTGGCCGCCGCGCCCGGCGTCCACGCCGAGGCCGTCGCCACGCTCTCACGCTGACCGCGCACCACAACCTGCACGCACGGAAGGAGCAGATCGTCATGACCACGATCGCAGTTCTCGGAAACGGCCGCGTCGGCGGCAACCTGGCCACAGCCCTCACCCGGGCCGGGCATGAGGTGACCGTGGCGGACCGCGCGCCGGGCGCCGCCGCCGACGCTGCCCGGACAGCCCAGATCGTCATCAACGCCACCCCGGGCGCCGGCTCACTGGACCGGCTCGTCGCCCTGCGCGAGGAGCTGCGCGACAAGATCCTCGTCGACGTCTCCAACGCCACCGTCGACGGACCGGACGGACTGCCCGCCGACCTGATCTACCCCGGCTCAAGCCTCGCCGAGCAACTCCAGGAAGCGCTCCCCGAAACGCGCGTCGTCAAGACACTCAACACCATGCTCTTCCCGGTGATGACCGCGCCGACCACGCTCACCCAGGCGCCCGACGCCTTCCTCTCCGGCGAGGAGCCGCAGGCCAAGCAGACCGTCCGTGAACTGCTCATCAGCCTCGGCTGGCGCAAGGAGTGGATCACTGATCTCGGTGGGATCCAGACCGCCCGCGCCACGGAGGCCGCGATACTGTTCGTACCGCACGTGATGCGGTCCAGCGGATTCGTGCCCTTCGCGATCTCGATCGCCCGCTGATCCGCCCACCGTGCACCGCCCCCGGCGGGCCCCCATGACCTGGTGCTGACTACGCAACGTTGAACTCCGGCCTTTGGGGCTCATCGGGCGATGCTTCGTAGGCCGACCGTTCTATCCGCAACCTCGTCGAACCGAGCCCAACCTGGGGCCTCTATGTCAGCGACCTCCGCTGGGACATTCTCGCCTACAACTCCAAGACCCTCGAAATCTTCCCGTGGATGATGTATGGGCTCAACGCCATGGAATGGGCACTTACCTGGCCCGAAGCCTGTACCCAGCTCATCGACTGGCAGGATGAATGGGCGCTGCCCATGATGGCCCAGTTGCGTGTGCATGCTGAGCAGTACCGCAACGACGAGCGCCTGCAAGAGGTCATCGGCACCGTCCGCCGCGATGCCGTCGCCCGTAAGCGATGGGGCTCTCCTGGCATGCCCAGCATGTCCCACCCGGCTTCGCACCGGCCACGCCGTCTATATCTGGCACGGCAGGGCGGTACAGAATTTGCCATGCAACTACTTGCCTTCACTCCCATGGAACTGTCGTCCTGTCGCCTGATGGCCATTATGTCGGCGGAAAGCGGACCAGGTGCCTGAGGTGATTGATTGTTTCGTGATGGCAGGGTTGACGGTTTGAGAGCGGGTGTTTGGGGCGTCCTTGCTCAAGTCTGGAGGGTGGCGAGCCGCCAGATCCGGGCGAGATCCCTTATAGGGGAGTGAAAGTGACGGATAATCAGTTCCTTGCTTTGAGAGTTGGGATTTGCTGGGGTTTTCAACTTCCGTCTGCAGACTGACAGATATGGTGCTGTGGTCTGCCCCGGATAGGTTTGTCGGACATCCGTAGTCACACGGTTGATCATCGCCGGTCTGCCGACAGGCTGGTGACGGCACCGACCGACCAGGAGCATCACGGATCCGACCAGGGAGATCCGACTCCTGAAACGGTGCGGCTCACCCCGACGGTGGAGCAGGCCGACCCCTGCCACCGGGCTCGGGTCGAGACGCAGAACGGGTGGAGGTCGGATGGGGCCTGTCTGGGCGGAGGCGGGCCCCCTGCTCGTGCCCGCGAGCAGCGGGATGATGGCGACAACGGCTGCCAGGGGGCAAGCGCGGGGCGCCGTACCACGCAGCGACCAGGCCTCGTCGGCCGGATGTGGTGCCGACCTCGCGAGGCGGCGGGCTCCCTTACCGACGTCGTGCCCTTGCCGTGCCCTGCGGGCGGCCGGCGGCGGTCCGCGGGCTCGGACCTCAGTGCGGCTCAGGCTCGGGGAGGGTCTGCGCGCACCAGATCGTCTTGCCGTTGGTGGTGTGCCGGGTGCCCCACCCCTGGGTGAGCTGGGCGACGAGCAACAAACCCCGGCCGCCCTCGTCGAAGGCGCGGGCCCGGCGGAGGTGCGGGGCGGTGTTGCTGGCGTCGGAGACCTCGCAGATCAGGGAGGTGTCGCGAATCAGCCGCAGCCTGATCGGCGGCTCGCCGTATCGGATGGCGTTGGTGACCAGCTCGCTGACCACGAGTTCGGTGACGAAGGCCGCCTCCTCCAAACCCCAGGCGTCCACCTGGTCGACGGCGAACTTCCTGGCGCGCGGCACCTGCGCGTGGTCGGGCTCGACGTCCCAGTCGGCGATGTGGTGGCGCGCCAGCGCGTGAGTGCGAGCGAGCAGCAGGGCGGCGTCGTCGGTGCGGCGATCGGGGAGCATGGCGTCCATCACCGTGTCGCACAGGGCCTCCAGTGAGGTGGCCGAGTGGTTCAGAGTTCGCTGCAGTTCGGTGATCCGCTGGTCGACGTCGCGCTCGCGGCTTTCCACCAGTCCGTCGGTGTACAGGGCGAGCAGGCTGCCCTCGGGCAGTTCGAGCTCGGTGGCCTCGAAGGGCAGCCCACCGATGCCGAGCGGCGGTCCCGGATGGGCGGGTACCGGGGTCCTCGTGCCGTCCGGGGAGATGATCAGCGGCAGGGGGTGGCCGGCGCTCGCCAGCGTGAAGCGCCGGGAGACAGGGTCGTAGACGGTGTAGAGGCAGGTGGCGCCGGACTCGCCGGTCGGCTGGAAGTGGCTGTCGGGCTGGAGGTCGCTGGCGAGGTGGAGGACCAGGTCGTCCAGGTGGGTCAGCAGTTCGTCCGGCGGCAGGTCGACGTCGGCGAGGGTGCGGACCGCCGTGCGCAGCCGGCCCATGCTGGCCGAGGCGTGCAGGCCGTGGCCGACGACATCGCCGACGACCAGGGCGACCCGGGCGCCGGACAGCGGAATGACGTCGAACCAGTCACCGCCCACTTCCGCGCCGGTTCCACCGGGCAGGTAGCGGGATGCCACCTCGACCGCCTCCTGGTTGGGCATCGCCTGCGGCAGGAGGCTGCGTTGCAGGGTCAGCGCGGTCGTGCGCTCGCGCGAGTACCGGCGGGCGTTGTCGATGGCGACGGCTGCCTTGGCGGTCAGCTCTTCGGCGAGGATCAGGTCGTCGGCGGTGAAGGCCTCGGGCCGGTCGAGGCGGGAGAAGGTGACGACCCCGAGCAGCGCGCCGCGGGCCCGGAGCGGCACGGTGATCCGGCCGGTCAGCCCGTCGGTGGCGATGGACCCGTCGATCGACGGGTTGCCCGGTGGCCAGTGGGCCGGGTCGGCGGCGAGCCCGGGCCCGAAGGCCCATTCGCCGCCCTCGCCGGGCTCGGCCGCGAGCTGGACCGTGGACCTGCCGGTGGCCATGCAGCGGGCGGCGACGGAACCGGGAGTGTGGCTGACCGGCGTCGTGGGCCCGGGAGCCCGGTCGGTGTCCTCCTTCGCGCTGTGCTGGGCGGCACGAGTGAGCACGATGGTCTCGCCGGGGGTGAACCCGGACACGGAGGGCGGCTCCTCTCCGCGCAGCACCTCGTCGAAGAGATCCACGGTGACGAGGTCGGTGAATGACGGCACCGGGGTCGTGGCCAGTTCCTGGGCGGTGCCGATCACGTCGAGTGTCCGGCCGATGCCGGCGCTGGCCTTGTTGAGGATGAGCAGGCGCTGCCGGGCCCAGTACTCGGCGCTCATGTCGAATCCCCAGTTGGCGACCGCGCGGACCCTGCCCTCGGCATCTCGGACGGGCCATATGCTGGTGGCCCAGGCGTTGGCGTAGTTACTGCCGAGCGGGCGGAAGACGGTGATGAGACGCGCGGGCTTGCCCGTCCTCGCCACTTCGGAGAGCTGGTCGGTGTAGGGCTTGTCGTCCCTTTCGGGAAACAGTTCGCGGTCGAACTCGGGAAACAGGTCGCGGTACTTCTTACCGAGCACTTGCTCCTCGGAGTGCGCTATCACCCGGCCCGAGGAGGCGTTGATCCACAGGAACCGCAGCTCAGGGTCGTAGACGCCCAGAGCGAAGGGACACTGCTCGAAGGCCCGGTCGGCGATCACCGGGCGGCGTCCCCAACGCTGGACGGTCACCACGTGACCCAGTGCCCGCCCGTCGGGGCCGAACAGCGGGTGAGCCGCCACCACGGCGTCCACCGTGGAGCCGTCCCGGTGGCGCAAGGGGATGAACCCCGTGGGATCGGGGCCGGCGCCGTAGCCCTCGGGGAAGCCGGGTGGCGGGGGCTCGACCAGCAGGTCGGTCACGGGGCGGCCGACGGTGTCCTCCGCCGTCCAGCCCAGCAGCAGCCGGCCTCCCTCGCTCCAGCCGCTCACCATGCCGTCCGGGTCCACCACGGCGACGGCAGTGGGCGCGTCCTGCTTGCCGGCCATCTCCACGCGCCACGCCTCCGTCCGGACAGCCGTGCTCGTCAGGGCTGGTTTCCAGCGGCTGCTTCCAGCCTAGATCGGCTCCTGCTCCACGGCGCTCCGGCCGGAGCGTCCAGGGGTGCCAGAGGTGCCGCAGCGACTGTGACTCAGGCCTCCGCGCCCCCGCTCGAGCCGCAGCGCGTCCACCGAAGTGGGCCCGGCTCCGTGCCGTGCTTCACGGGGCACCGGCCGGGGTCGGCGCGTGTCGAAGGGCGGGCCCGGCCGGACCTCCGCGAGCGGGTGGCGCGCCGCTCGACGAGGTCCAGCCTGCCCGGCCGCCGTCAGGACGGCGGCCGGGCCGCAGTGTCGTCGCCCAGACGTTCAGTCCCACGCGGTCGTCGCGGGCGCGCATCGCGCGGGTCTCCTTGGAGACGGCCTCGCCGAGCGTCGCTGGTGCAGGAATCCGATCTTCTCGCCGAGGGTGAGCCGCGACAGAAGTGGTCGATGTGCTTCGCGAAAGGCAGCTGCGGATCGCGGAAAGGTGGTGGTGTGTGGCGGATACATGGGATCCACCTGAGGTGGCGTGGTCAGTGCTTTCGAAGCGCTTCGATGCTTGGATGCCGGTCAGGCATCGGAGCGAGTGTCAAGAGATCAACACCGTTGCATCAAGCAGGGCATACGGAGAGTCCACTCCAATACCTCGGAGGAACCTTGGAAGCGACCCTTGTGCGCCCATGGGCGTTCACTTAACCTCCCAGCAACATCGAAGCGCTTCGACTATGAAGCGCGTCGCAATGATTGGATGTTCGCTTCAGCTCAGCCAGTTCCAGTCACGACACCGCAGCCGACGGCCTGCCGCCGGGTTTCCAGGTGCGCCACGAAGGGTTGACGCAATGACGCAATGACGCCGAATGCCGTCTCCTCCGGACCGAGCCGGAGAAGCTTCCTCGCCTCCACGGCGGTCGCCACCGCAGCGGTGGCCGGGGGAATGCCGCTGCTCACCGCCTGCGGCGGTTCGGACAGCGAGTCGCGAGAGGGCGCCACCTCGGGCAAGGCCGCCGACAAGCTGCTGCCGACCTACGTCGCCAGCACGGTCGCCGAGCCGGATCTTCCGTCGAAGAACGGTTCGTCGGGCGGCTACACCGGCAAAGTCGACCTCGCGGCCCTCGTCACCTCGGTCCCGGACAAGCTCGGTACCGGCGCTCCCTTGAGGATCATGTCCCCGCTCTGGGGCACCCCGCCGAAGCCCGGGTGCGTGTACTACAAGGCGGTCGACGCGGCGGCGGGCACCAAGGTCACCTGGCAGAACCAGGACGGCACCACCTATGGTCAGAAGCTCGGCGCCGTCCTCGCCTCCAGCTCCCTACCCGACATGGTGGTCGTGCCCAACTGGGAACTGGTCGGCAACAAGATCCCGAACGCGCCTTCTTCATGGGGATCTCCCCCGAACTCACCGAGTCCGCCCGCATCGACGGGGCCAGTGACCTGCGCATCCTGCTGACCATCGTCATGCCGCTGTCGCGTGCGGTGCTGGCCGTCATCTCCCTGTTCTACGCGGTCGGGTACTGGAGCGCCTGGTTCAACGCGTCCATCTACCTCACCGACCAGCAGATGATGCCGTTGCAGAGCGTGCTCATCCAGCTGGTCCAGAAGAACACCGAGGCGCCGACCGGGCCTCCAGCAGGCGGTCCGCACCGGTCAACTCTCGTCGCTGGGACTGCAGATGGCCGTCATGGTCCTCGCGTTGATCCCCGTCGCGGTTGCCTCGCCCTTCGTCCAGCGGCACTTCAAGAAGGGCATGCTCACCGGAGCCATCAAGGGCTGAGACCCCTGCTTCCGAGTCCAGCCGAAGGTCTTGCCGTCTGTCTCTTTGGTGCCATCCGCGGCGAGGCCGTCGCCGCGGATGGCTGTCATGGCGCCGGACGGCATGGAAGCGTCCGGCGCCGGTCACGTCACGTCCTGGTGCAGGCGGTCCCGTTCAGGCCGAAACCGCCCGGCGCGGCGAAGGTGCCGCTGTAGGTGCCCTGGAACCCGAACGTCTGACTGCCGCCGGGGGCGATGCCCGCGTTGTGCGTCAGGCCGCTCGCCGTGACGGATCCCGAGGACGGGGAGACGGAGGCGTTCCAGGCGCTGGTGATGTGCTGGCCGGAGGGCAGGGTGAACGTGAGGCGCCAGCCGTCGACGGGCGCCGAACCGGTGTTGGAGACGGTGACGTTCGCGGTGAAGCCCCCCTGCCACACGTTCGTGGCGTACGACACCTCGCAGGTCGTGGCGCCGCCCGGGCCGCCCGGTCCACCGCCCGCGTCGATGGTCGACGAAAACGAGTTCACGGTCAGCCCCGTGCCGTTCTGCCAGGGTTCGAAGCCGGCTTGAACGCTGGTCAGGTACCAGTTGTTCTGCGCCAGCCCGCGGGCTACGGCCTGCCGTACGAAGTCCATGACGTCGAAGCTCCAGCTGTCGATCGCCGACGGGGCGACGAAGGACAGAACGTCGTTGGAGCCGTTGCTGCCAGACCACACCTGCCAGGTGCGTCCGCCGACCGTGGCCGTGCCGACCTGGGAGCCGATGGGCTGGATCGGGCCCACCCTGTTGAACCAGATCATGATCTCGGTCCGGTTCACGCCGTCGGTGCGGGGCGTCGGGTCCAGCCAGATGTCGTACGAGGCGTTGTACACGGCGTCGCCGACGTAGCCGTACGAGATGCTGCTCGGCGCGCTGGAGATGCCGGCGAGCTGCGCGGGGAGGCTGGTCCCCGGCGAGCAGTTGGTGTAGTGGCAGCCGTTGAAGAGGGACGGGTACGACTTCGGCGCGCCGTTGGTGGGCACGGAACCGTCGGCCCGGGTGAGTCGGAAGCCGGTGTCGGTGGCGGTGACGCACTGGGGCTCGTCGGTGCCCCAGCGGTTGTTCTGGACGACGTATCGCCCCTGGATGACGGTCGAGCCGAACTGTTCACAGACCGTGGTGTCGGCCTGGGCCTGCGGCGCGGCCTGGGCCTGCGGCGTGGCGGCGAAGAGCGCCGCGACGGTGGCGAGCGCGGTGACGATCGCGGTGACGAGCGCGCCCCACGTGCCGCGCGCGGTACGGGGAAGGTGCTGTGACGGTCGCATGCGGGACCTCTTTCGGAGGTACGGCCGGGCGGGGTGTGAGGCGCTCCCGCCCCAGGTATGGGAGCGCTCCCATATGCTGTCTCCGGCGGACTGTAGGGAACCCGCATGGCCCTGACAAGTCTGCGGTCGGAGGCTGTGCCCCGTGCACCGCGTGGCTCCCTCTGCCGGCTGCGAGAATGGTGGCGGCAGCAGGCGAGGGGAGGGGGAAAGGCGACCGTGCCGGACAACCGAGCGGGAAGACCTTCGACGGAGGACCACGGCGAACGCGGCGGGGGACCCGCGTCGGTGACGATCGACGTCTCGTCCGGAATCGCGTCCAGGGTGTTGCCCAGGTTCCAGCTGGGCTGCATCGCGGCGACGGCGTCCATGGCGCGGGCCGGAACCCTGACCGTGGAGCCTGTCTGCCGTGCGGTGCCGCCCGGGGCGGCGAGCGCGGTGCTGCCGACCAGTCCCAGGATGACGAGCAGCGCCATCAGCAGGCCGGCCAGGCGTCCGGGGCCGCGGCTGCGGTGGCGCGCGGGTTGCCGTATGTCCTTCACGTGTCATGGCTTTCGGTCGGTCGTGCCTTGCGGCCGACGGTTCGGGTTGGTTCCATCAGCGGTCGGAGAGGTCCCCGGTTCAGTGGTCAGGAGGAGGCGGGTTCAGTCGTCGAGGGGCTCGTGGTCGAACCAGTCGAAGTGGACGGTGCCTGCCGCGGCGTACATGCCGATGACCCGGCCCGTGAAGCCGCCGGCGACCTCGGTCGACAGGTAGCGGCCGTCGAGGGTCGCGAGCTCGGTGAACGTGCCGTCGGGCTGCTCGATGCCGAGGGAGACGACGTCGGGTCCCGTGCACGGCCCGTGCGGAGACGGCGGTCGCGTGATCGTGACGGCGAGGACCACCGGCCCGGCGGGCACCGACCGTGCGGCCACTACCGTGCGCAGGGAGCCGACGCGCGCGACCACCTTCACCCGCGTGCCGGAAACCTCGATCGCGTAGTGGTGCCGTTCGTCGAGCCGGACGGCGAGGCCGCCGCTTCCCTCCGCGGCATCGACCAGAGTGCGCGCCCGGCATGACAGATGTTGCTGACGCCGGCCGGTGAACACCACGTCGGGCTCGTCCAGGGAGCCGCCCCGCGCGCGGAGCGTCAGCCATCCGGGGCGCTCCTTGGTGGTGCAGTGTTCGGCGGGCCGGTCGCGCAGGGAGATCCAGGACGGTCGCAGTTCGGCGAGCTCGAAGTCGTCCCGTTGCTCCTCGGCAGGGCTGGGGGAGAGCGGCCACGGGAGCTCGGGCAGGTCCAGGGCGACCTCGCCGACGACCGGCCAGCCGTCCACCCAGGACACGGGGGCCAGGAAGGTCTCCCGGCCGAGCACGTGCCAGCCCGGCGTGCCGCCGCCCGGCCGGACGCCGAGCAGCACCATCCACCAGGAACCGTCGGGGCCTTGGACCAGGTCGGCGTGCCCGGTGTTCTGGACGGGGTGGTCGGTGCCCCGGTGGGTGAGGATCGGGTTGGCCGGGCACGGCTCGAACGGGCCGGCGGGCGTACGGCCGCGGGCGATCGAGACACCGTGGCCGCGCTCGGTGCCGCCCTCGGCGATGAGCAGGTACCAGTAGTCGCCGATCCGGTACAGGTGCGGCGCCTCCGGGGCTTTGGCACCGGGCCCGCCGGACCAGAGCCTGTGCGGTGTTCCGTACGTCTGCCCGGTGGACGGGTCGAGACGGACCTGCGACACCCCGGCGACCGTGCACCAGCAGGTGCCGTCTTCGTCCCAGACCAGGTCGGGATCGATGCCGGGGACACCCGGCGCCCAGATGGGGTCCGACCAGGGTCCGGCGGGGTCGGTGGCCGTGACGATCAGGTTGCCGCCGCCCTCGCTGCAGTTGGTGACGATCAGCCAGAAGCGGCCGTCGTGGTGGCGCAGGGTGGGGGCGTAGATGCCGCCCGAGGACGGCATGGAGCTCGGCAGACGCAACTGCTCCGGCCGGTCCAGGACGTTGCCGATCTGCCGCCAGTGCACCAGGTCACGGCTGTGGAAGAGGGGCACCCCGGGGAAGTACTCGAAGCTGGAGCAGGCGAGGTAGTAGTCGTCGCCGACCCGGCAGACGCTGGGGTCGGGGTGGAAGCCGGGGATCACGGGGTTGGTGAAGCGTCCGTCCGGCTGGCGCAGAGGGGGCATCCGATAGGTCCTCTCGTCGGTGCGTGATGCGGGCGTGGGGTGGTTCAGGGAGCGCCGGGGGCCGTGGGGGTGATGCGGAGCAGGACGGCGGACGGCGCGGTGGGCAGGGCCAGGCTCAGCTCGGCCGTGTCGGGCATCCAGGCGGCAACGGCCCGGCTGACCGAGGGGTCGAGCGAGTCGACACGGGCGGCGGTGTCCCGCAGGTGGGGGGGGGTGAAGCGTCGCCGTGGCGTCGGTTCCGGGGCGGCGCCAGGCGGTGAGGCAGGTGGTGGCGGGAGTGCGCAGGGCCAGGGCGATCCAGGGGTCGTCCCAGGCAGGAAGGCCCAGTGGCCAGGACGGCACGGCTTGCGACAGGTCGGCGCGGATGGCCTTGTACGCCGCTACCGCCTCGTGGACGAGGGCGCGGGCCTCCGGCTCGAGTTCGGGAATGCGGCCGGAGAGATGGATCCGGCCGAGGAGCGCGTTGGCCATGGTGAAGGCCACCTCGTCGAGGGAGTCCTCCGGCTGGGGGTAGGCCCAGACGGCACCCTGCTCGGGGGTGACGGCGGTGGGCGCGGAAGCCGCGATGGGCGCGTAGAGGTGGAGGTTCTGCTGATCGCTCGTGGACGGCGGCTGCATCCGGGACAACAGGGCGTGGTCCCAGCGCATGCCGCCCGAGGCGCAGTTCTCCACCACCAGGTGCGAATGACGGTCCAGGATGCCGTCGAGCCAGTCCAGGTGCGCCCGGTTGTGGCCGAGCAGGCCGGCGCCCGGACTCTCGCCGGAGTGGGCGCTGGTGCCGGAGCCGGGGTCGATGTTGTGGTCGAGTTTGAGGTAGCCGACACCCCACTCGCCGACCAGGTGGTCCACGACCCGGTCCAGGTGGGCGCGGGCGGCCGGGTGGCGCAGGTCCAGGTGGTGCCGGCCGGACTCCGTGACGCGGACGCCGTCGCGGCGGAAGAACGCCTCGGCGGGCAGGGACGCGGCCACGGGGCTGCGTACGCCGATCACCTCCGGCTCCAGCCACAGGCCGGGCACCATGCCGCGCTCCCGGATGTGGTCCAGCGCCTCGTGGATCCCGCGCTCCCCGGGGAACCGGGAGGTTGTAGTCGCCGCCGAAGGCGAGGCCGCCCAGGCGGTCGGTGATGCTGCGTGCCGTCATGACGGTTCCTCGGGTGTGGAGAGTCGTCGTCGACTTATCTGACAGAGCGTCAGTGCCCGTGCGGGAAGCGCCTGTTCGTCCGGATGCTCGCCGATCGCCAGGGCGCGAAGCCGACCGTCCAGCCCGACGTCCATGAGGATCACGCCGTCGGCCGGCGTGCCGGCGGCGACACGTCGCCCTCCCTCGGGGCCCCTCGTCGTCGCGATGGAGGTCGATTCCGCCACGGAACGCATGCTGCCGAGAACGTGGCTGACCGTGCTGGGCGAGACCCCCGCGTGCCTCGCCGCGTCGGCGATGGTCAACATGGTCGTGCGGCAACGTCCAGCTGCGCCGCCGTGCCTACGAAGCTTTGGCGGTTCACCTCGTGCGTCATGGGGATGGCCCCTTCCCGCGGGTGAGTGTCGAAGCGCTTCACTTCGTGGAGAAGTTAACGGACTCGTTTCGTGCGAAACAAGGGGCTCTGCACGAAGAAAGTTTCTCTTTCCTGGTCTATTGACAGCTTGTCAGCGGCAATGGCAGCGTCGATGCGCTTCGACAACTCGTCTCAACCCGACATCCGCCCCCGCTTGCCGAGGGATCTGTTTCGTGGCTTCTCCGTCCCGTCCGCCGCCCTTCGCGCCCCGCGCTCCCGATGAGCAAGCGCGTCGAAGCCCTGCCGACCGGCTCGCACGCGACGAGCGGCTGGCCCTGCTGCCGGCGACCGTCCGGAACCGGCTTCTGGAGCCACGACATCGGCGGCTTCGAGAGCACCCCGACGCCGAGCGTCTTCAAGCGCCGGGTGCCTTCTGGAGTACCCCGACGACCCACCGCCGCCCTGTTGGACCGGCAGTAACATGCTCGGTCGAACCGAGGGTGCACGCCTTCGCGGACGGCGCCCGACGCACGGTCGTGATCCCGCGCACGGACAGCCCCGGTGAGACCGCCCGCTTCGACGTGCGCCGCGAGGGAGACCACCCCGCGTGAGGACCGAAAGCCCGCACCCCTGGCGACTGCGGATCGGCGGCCCCGACGGCACCGTGCACACCAACGCCGCGGGGCGGGCGACGACCGAGTTGCGCTACGAGGACTGAGTGTCCCTGCCATCAGCCGCACCGGGATTCCGCGTCGGTCGGCTCGCAACACATCGAGGGCCGTGAGAGCCACGTGGAGCTCGGTGCGCTGGTCGCCCGATTCGAGGTCGCGGGCAACGAGTCGACACCGGTCGGCTTCCGTGTCTCCTCCGCGCGGCGGGTGCGGCGCTCGTCCTGCAAGCCCGTTACCCAAGCGCTGAGCCCGGTCACGCCATGGTGGAGCGATCCGGTCGCGGCCGGCGTGACCCCGTACTCCGATCTCGGTAGTTGAGAATTCACTTACCGAGGTAGATCAAGTTAGGCTTGCCTTATATGCTGACCGAGCCCTTCGCCCCCTCTGGCGTGCTGGGGTTCAGACCACCCTCTCGCACGACAGGACCCCCCCATGCGCACGACCTCCCGCGGTCTCCTCTGGACGCTTGCTCTCACCCCGCTGCTGGCCGGATGTTTCGTGGCGGGCGAACCGGGCTCCGGTTCGGATGCGAACGGCGGGTCGGCCGGGCGGCTGAGGGTCGCGCTCGCGGTGCCGCCCGTGCAGGCGCTGTCGCCCTACAGCAATGACGCCACCGTGCTGAGCAAGCTCTCCGTGGCCGAAGGACTCACCGCCCTGGACGAGAACGGCGCCGCCGCGCCCGCGCTGGCGAAGGCCTGGAAACAGGTCAACCCCACCACCTGGACCTTCGAGATGCGCAAGGCCACCTTCCAGGACGGTACGACGGTCACCGCCGAGTCCGTGGTCAACGCCCTCGACCACGCGGATGCCGCCGAGCCCAAGCCCCGCGTCCTCAGCGACGTCACCCTCACCGCGAAGGCCGACGACGCCGACACGGTCACGATCAGCACCAAGGCCGCTGACCCGGTGCTGCCACTGCGGCTGGCCAGCCCCGCACTGGCCATCCTCTCCTCGAAGGCGTACGCGAAGGACGGCACCGTCAGCCCGGTCGGCACCGGGACGGGCCCCTTCAAGATGACGAAGCTCACCGCCAAGTCCAAGGCCACGCTCGACCGTTACGACGGCTACTGGGGCGGCAAGGCCAAGGCTTCCGGCATCGACGTCACCTGGATAGCCGACGGCACGGCCCGCGCCAACGCTCTCCGCAGCGGCGACGTCGACATCGCCGAGTGGATCCCGACCGCCCAGGCGGAGCTGCTGGACGACAAGACCCGTCACGAGGTGCCGTCCGTACGGACCGACAGCCTCGTCCTCAACACCGGCAGCGGCGTCTTCACCGACCCGTCGCTGCGTGCGGCGGCCCGCGAGGCCGTGGACGGCTCCGCGCTCGTCGACTCCGTCTTCGGCGGGTACGCCGACTCCGCGCAGGGCCTGTTCGGGCCGGCCGTGCCCTGGGCGGCCGACAAGCGCGTCGAGGTCACCGGCCGCGCCAAGGCAGCGACCACCGCACAGGTCAAGGCCGAAACGAAGGGCAAGACCCTGCGCCTGGCCACCTACACCAACCGTGCCGAACTCCCCGAGGCCGCCACCGTCCTGCAGCAGCATCTGGAGAAGGCCGGGTTCACCGTGAAGCAGGACGTACGCGAGTACACGCAGATGGAGGCCGACCTCCTCGCCGGCAAGTACGACGCCCTCGTCTTCTCCCGGGTGACCCTCCTCGACACCGGGGACGCGGTCGCCTACCTGGCGAGCGACTACACGAGCGACGGTGTGTACAACATCGCCGGTCTGAAGGACTCCAAGGCGGACCGGGCCATCAAGTCCGCGGCCGAGGAGGGCGACACGACGAAGCGCCGGCAGAAGATCATGGCGGCCGAGGCGGAGATCCTGCGCACCGACGCCGTCGTGCCGCTGGTCCACGAGAAGGCCGTCCAGGGCATCGCCACCGATGTCGAGGGTGTGCTCCTCGACCCTCGTGAGCGCTCCCTGATCGACGTCGACACCCACCTGAAGTAGCCGGCCGATGAGTGTCGCGTCGGTCGGTATGGAGGCCGGTCCGTCCCGGTGGCGCGCGGGCCTCGGCCGCCTCGCCGCCGGGACCGCCCTGCTGACGGCCGTGGCGATGCTGCCCTGGCTGTCCGGCAACGACCCCGCGCTGACCGTTCTGCGGGCCCGTTCCGCCGACCAGGATCCGACTCCGGAGCAGCTGGCCGCCGTTCGGGAACAACTGGGGCTGGACGAGGGGCCGTTCGCGCATCTCGCGCACTGGCTGGGCGGGCTGCCGCGGGGTGACGCGGGCACCTCCTGGGTGTCGGGTGAGGCGGTGCTGCCCCAGGTGACAGGTGCCTTCGCGGTCTCCTTCACACTGATGCTCGGGGCGCTCGTGGTCACGGTCGCGGTCGCCGCACTGGTCAGCGGCCGCACCCTGTACCTCGGCTCCCGGCGACGGCTGCACCGGGGGAGAGGGGCCATCGGGGTCGCCGTCCTCGCAGCGCTGCCCAAGTTCCTGCTCGCCTCGCTCCTCGCCACCGTCTGTGGCGTGTGGCTGGGCTGGTTCCCGTCCAGCGGGTGGGCGGGACCGGCGTCGATGGTGCTGCCCGCGCTCGCCCTTGGTGTCCCGTCCGGGGCGATGATCGGCGGTCTGCTCGACCAGTCGCTGCCCGCCGCCTTCAACGAGCCGTGGGCCCGGACCTGGCACGCCTACGGCTTCGCGCCCGGGCACGTCGGCCGGCATGCTCTGCGGCGCGCACTGGCCGGGGTGCTTCCGCAACTCCTGCCGACCGTCGTGGCCCTGGTCGGTGGCGCCGTCGCGGTGGAGAAGATCTTCAACATTCCCGGGCTCGGCCGCCTCGCCCTGGACGCCGCCATCGCCCAGGACCTGCCACCCCTGCAAACCGCGACCCTGGCCCTCATTCTGCTCGGCGTGGTCGCCGGCCTCCTCATCCGGGCCCTGCGTCGCGCGCTGCTCGGCCCGGCCCTGCGGGACGGGGCCCTGCCCGCGCTGCACGCACCGGCCGCTTCCCGAGGGCGCTTCACCCGCTGTGCCGCCGTGGCCTGTGCCCTCGCCCTGCTCGCGCTGGTCACCGCCGGACTGCTCCGCGATCCGCTCCATGTGGACACGGCGGCCCGACTGCTCCCGCCCTCAGCCGCACACCCGTTGGGTACGGACGCGCTCGGCCGCGATCTGCTGGCCCGGCTGGGCCACGGGGCGCTGCGCACGGTGGGCGTGGCCCTCGCCGTGACCGCGGTGAGCACGCTCACCGGGCTGTTGATCGGCATGGCGGCACAGGTCGGCGCGGGGCTCACGGAAGTGGCGTCGACGATGCCGGCGGTCCTCGCCGGACTGCTGACCACCGCGGTGACCGGCCCGTCGGCCTGGGGTGCCGCCCTCGCGGTCTGCCTGGTCGGCTGGACCCCTTACGCCGCCCAGGCCGCGGCGTTGCTGGAACAGGAGCGGGCCAGTGGCCACATGCTCGCGTCCCTCTCCTTCGGCGCCGGCCCGGGCTATCTCCTCCGCTACCACCTGCTGCCCGCCGTGCTGCCCCCCGTCCTGCGCAACGCCCTCCTGCGCCTGCCCACCACCGTCCTCGTACTGGCCTCTCTCGGCTTCCTCGGTCTGGGCGAGCAGCCGCCCACCGCGGAGTGGGGACGCCTGCTGTCGGAGAACCAGCCGTACGTGGAACTGGCGCCCTGGACCGTATTCGGCCCGGCGTGCGCACTGGTCCTCCTCTCCGTTCTCGCCGTATCCGGCACGGACGCCGTGGCTGTGCGCAGCTCGGCGTCCGTCCGGACGTCCCGTCGGTCCCGTGGGAGAGGCGCGCAGGCGGAGCTGCCGCACCCACTGCCGTCGGCGGAGACGAAGTAGTTGTGCCGCCCCGGACAGAGGCTGGTCCACCTCACCACCCAGTCCGTCGCCGCCCGAAGCGCCGGAGGCTACGTCAACCAGAGCACCGACGACACCGTCACCTTCCGATCGCCGGGACGTCAGCGTGTTCCCGGCCATCCGGTGCGTGGGTCCCGGCGGTGGATTGTCCCTGCGCCCCAGCTGACACGTGATCACGACCTGACGGTTGAAGTGGCGCGGCGACGGTCACAGAGCGACCAGTCGCCACTGCTGGTCGGTTCCGTCACCGATGGGCCACTGGATGACCGGGGCGCCGTCGTCCGACGATCCGCCCTGCACGTGCGCGCACAAGCCGTTGCGGACGTTGACGAGCCGGACGTATCCACTGCCCGCGTCGACGAGCCTCCAGTGCTGGTTGTCGGTGCTGTTGTCCCGCCACTGGATGAGCTGGGCACCTTGGCCGGAGCCCCCGGGGCTGTCGATGACCTTGCCGCTGTGGCGGGCGACGAGGCGGAAGGAGCCGTCGGCGTCGGGCTGGAGCCGCCACTGCTGGTTCTGGCTGCCGGACCAGCCCCACTGGATGATTTCGGCGCCGTCGGCGGTACTGCCGTTGGTGACGTGGAGGACCTTGCCGCTGCGCCGGTTGACGAGCCGGAAGAAGCCGCTGAGCAGGGAGACGGTGATGTCCGTGCGCCGCCCGGCGGCCAGCGAGACCTTCTTGGCGTGGGTGCCCAGGGAGGAGGGCGTGACGGTTGCCGTGGTGGTCACGGAGGCCATGCCACGGCGGCTGATCAGGGTGACGTCCTGGTCGACGGCGGAGGTGACGGACAGCGTGGCGGTACGCGCCTTCAGGTCCCAGGCGAAGCTGTGGATCCTGATCCGGCCGCGGGCACGGACCCCGGTGATCGTGCCCTTCGGCAGCTGGTCGGGCAGCGCGGGGAGGATTTCCAGCACTCCGGGCCGGCTGTAGATCAGGGCCTCGGCCAGCACACCGGGGATGGCGTTCGCGGCGTCGGCGTTGTAGATGTCGAGGCTCGGGTTGTGGGAGGTCATCAGCGACTTGAAGACCATGTTGTTGCCGAGGATCTTCCGCAGGTTGCCGTAGACCTGTCCACCGTCCTTCAACCGGGCCCCGGCCAGGGCGCGGTGCAGGCTGCCGTGGGCGGAGACGTTCTGGTCACCGCGCAGCTCGAGGGCCCGCCGCGCCGGGCGGACCAGGGCGTGGGGGAGATCAGTTCGCTGACGGAGAGCTGCCGGTCGGCGGCCGGTACGTTCAGGTCGAGGCGGGAGCGGTCGTGGAGACCGGTGTGCACGGCGGTGTGCCGCGAGCGCAGCGCGGCGTAGTCGGTGCCGAGAGCGGCGAGTTGGGCGTGCAGCACGCTCCGAGTCCCAGCCGGTGGATGACTCGTAGCGGCCCAGCTTCGTCAGCAGCAGCACCCTGGCCGCCTTGGCCACCACGATCGTAGAGCCGTCGACGGTGACCGTGGCGCCGGTGCCCGAGGCGACGACACGGGTGACGCCCTCATAGCCGAAGGCGCCCTGCCTTGCGGGGTAGGTGCCGCGCGGGTTCAGGTAGCCGGAGCCGCCCGTGACGGTGGCACGCGTGGTGAAGCTCAGGCTGCCGGGCAGCCCGTCGAGCGCGGTGTGGACGCTCAGTGTGGTGTCGACGGTACGGCCGGAAGCGGGTATCAGCTCATGGACGATTACCTTGTCGGCCCGGGAGACGAACGCCCGCCGGGTCCAGGTGCCGAACTGGTCGGTCCAGCTCGAACTCACCTCGCCGGTACGGAAGTCGGTGACCCGCCCGTAGTTGTCGACCGTGGTCGTGCCCGGGGTGTCGATCCGTAGTTCGTACGCGGGGTGGTAGGCCTGCGTCCAGCGCAGCGACCAGCCCGCGGCGAAGTCCCGGTTGGCCCCCGCGTAGTCACCCGCGAGCGCTTTGTCGCGTGCGCCTTCCAGACGGCCGGAGATCACCGGCGGGGTCACGTCACGGGTGCCGTTCGGCAGCACCAGTCGGTGGTAGTTGAACACCACCTTCTCGAGGGCGGGAGCGCCGTACAGCACGGCCCCGTATTCGTCGTTGCCGGTGAGGAAGCCGTCGGTCCAGGAGGAGGCCGGGGACGTGTCGTGGATGCCGCGCTCGGGGAGCGTGATCTGCGGGGGACGGCCGCTTCCGCCCGGCCCGCGAGCAGGCCGCCGGGCAGGGCGGCGGCTCCTGCGGTCAGTGCGGCCGCGGTGAGGAACCGTCTGCGGTCGATGGAGCTGCCCGTCACGGAGACTCCTTGGTGCGGTCGGCGCCGCGTGGTCGTGGGGGAGTGAAGTGGTGACCCACCGTCGTGGTGACCCACCGCCGCCCGGTCGGCGTGGAACGGAATCCGGGCGGCGGCGGGAGGCTGGGGAAAAAGGGATCAGATGGCGGTGAAGCTCCACAACAGGTTGGTGCTGCTGCCGTACGTCCACTGCTTGGTGACGGAGCCCGAGGCGACGTTGCCACCGCCGTCGAGGACCAGGCCGGTGGTGCGGTTGGCGATCGAGTAGCGGTCGCCGCCCCGGTGGACGATCTTCCACTGCTGGTTGGTGCCGCCGTTCCAGGAGGCCTGTCGGGCCGGAGAGCCGTTGTCGGTGGCGCCCCAGCCGTCGGCGACCATGCCGTTCGTGCGGTTGACCAGCCGGTAGTAGCCGCCGCCGACCGCCTCCGCCTGCCATTGCAGGTTGGAGCTGCCGTCCCAGGTCCACTGCTTGAGGTTCGACCCGGAGGCCACGCCGCCGCCGCTGTCCAGGGCGAGTCCGTTGGTGGCGTTGGTGACCCGGAAGTGGGTCGCCGGGTTGAACTGGACCCTCAGCGAGGCGATCTGGTCGTTGTTGCCGGTGACCCGCAGGTCGGGGTTCTCGGCGCTGAACGTCCAGGAGGTGCCGCTGAAGTTGTCCCCGGAGTAGCCGATCACCTGGTAGCCGGGGGCCGGCCGGAGGGAGGAGATACTGCCCGCGCCCAGCCCGGCCGAGGTGAGGTGGGCCGTGGTGTAGTCACCGACGGTGAGTACGGCCGAGTTGCCGCTGTAGTTGACGTCCCCGAAGGCGACGGCTCCGGCGAGCGGCCGCAGCCCCGGGATCGTGCCGGAGAAAGCCAGCTTCAGGACGTAGGCGTTCGCACTGTACGGCGCCGAGGACGGCAGGGTGACCGTGAGGCCCGAGGAGTTCTGGGTCGGCCTGGGCAGGTCGATGTAGGTACCGGCGGTGGAGCCGAGGAGCTTGACCGAGGTCAGCGACGACAGGTTGATCCGGTCCGAGCTGAGGGTCTTGATCGTCAGGGAGCTCCCGGGCCAGCCCAGGACGGTGGCGTACAGGACGTTGCCGGCCTTGTCGCGGGTGAAGCGGATGTCCTGCGGCGTGCCGGCATGCGGAGTGGTGAACGAGCCGCCGCCCATTTTCGTCGGGCCTTCGCCGTACTCCGTCCAGGCGCGGGTCGAGTACACCGACTCGCCGAAGCGCTTCAGGTGGTCTCCGATACCGAGCAGGATGTCCTTCTGCGCCTGGGGGATGGTGCCGTCGGCCACGGGCGCGATGTTCAGCAGCACGTTGCCGTTCTTGCTGACCCGGTCGATGAACGAGTGCAGCATCTGCTGGATGGTGTAGTAGCCGATGCCCTGGGTGTAGCACCAGCTGCTGCTGGAGATGCTGTCGTCGGTCAGCCAGTACGGAGTGGTGATGTCGGCCGGGCCGCCGCGCTCGTAGTCGAAGACCTCGCCCTTGCCGTTCATGCCGTCCTTGTAGGTGGCGACGACCTCACGACCCCAGCTGTTGGCCTGGTTGTAGTAGTAGGCCAGGAAGTTCAGACGCTGTTGCTCGTCGACGGCGTCCATCCTGAAGTCCTGCCACAGGATGTCGGGCTGGGCGCGGTCGATGACCTCCTTGAGCTTGTCGAACCAGAGCTGGTTCTCGGCGGCCGGGCCCAGCTGCCCGTAGAGCTTCTTGAGGCTGGGGTCCGTCTGAGCGGGGACGTGTTCGTAGAAGCCGTTGTAGTTGTACGCGTGGTGCATGGCCACGAGCAGCTTGAGGTTCCTGGCGCGGATGGCCGTGGAGAAGAGCCGCAGCAGGTCCAGCTCCGGGCCCATGTCCACCGAGTTCCACTCGTTGACCTGGCTGTCCCACATGGAGAAGCCGTCATGGTGCTCGGCGACCGGGCCGGCGAACCTGGCGCCGGCGTCGACGAACAGCTGCACCCACTCGTCGGGGTCGAACTTCCCGCCGGCCGACTTCAGCTTCGGCGCGAACTTCACGAAGTTGCCCGCCAGGTCCTGGGCGCCGTTGATGAAGTTGTGGTACGGCCATGCCGAGGGCTGGCCGTAGGTCGCGATGTGGTGCTGGTTGGCGTTGCCACCCGCCTGGTACATGCTCCGCGGGTACCACTCGTTCTCGTAGGCGGGGACGCTGAAAACGCCCCAGTGGAAGTAGATCCCGAACTTCGCGTCCTGGAACCACTCCGGGGCCGGCGGGTGCTGGTCGACCGAGTTCCAGTCGGGCGTGTATGTGCTGGGCGCCGCCTGGGCTGTGCCGGAACCGAACACACCTCCGGCAACGGCCGCCGCGGCCACACAGGTGGCGCCGGCCAGGAAGTTGCGTCTGTTGATCGAACTCGACATGGAGACATCCCTGGTACGGAAGAGGAACAGGGGCATGCGGAGGACACAAGTCGGCGTGACTCTCGTGCATGGAGCGCCGCTTGTTACGGATGAAGGTCCGCCATGTGTCCCTGGGATGTCAACCACTGTGCAGGGATGAAAACCGCCCAACCGTCAGGAAATTAGCCCTGCTTGTTCATTTTTGAGGCAGATTGCGACTGTCTAAACATCGTATGTCTGTGAGGGCATCGCGACCGATTGAGGCCATCCAATGGCAAGGATTGATGGGATGGATCTTATCCTCGCGATGCCGCCCCGATCTCCGTGTGGGATGTGACCTGGGATTTCCTCGCATGGATGCGCAAGGGGCTGGACAGGTGACGGGAAGCGGCCCTATAAACATCCCATCTCTACCGCACGGCGATACGCAGATGTCGTCGAGGCGAAACATCTCCCACTACGGGACCGGCGCGAGGAAGCACCGATGAGACTCAGGACCGCCCTCTGTTCCGCCGTATCCGCCCTGTCCGCACTTGCGCTGCTCAGCGCGTGCGGCAGCGGTTCCGCCACGTCGGGGTCGTCGAGTGGCATGCCCCTCGTCGGCGTCGACTACCCCCGCTCCGACACCGACTTCTGGAACTCCTACATCAAGTACACGCCCCAGTACGCCAAGGAGCTGGGGCTGGACCTGAAGACCACCAACTCGCAGAACGACGTCGCCAAGCTGACCGCCAACGCGCAGACGTTCATCAGCCAGGGCGTCAAGGGCCTCGCGATGGCTCCGCAGGACACCGCCGCCATCGCGCCCACCCTCGCCCAGATGGAGGCGAAGAAGATCCCCGTCGTCACCGTCGACACCCGCCCTGACACCGGCAAGGTGTTCATGGTCGTGCGCGCCGACAACCGCGCCTACGGCGAGAAGGCGTGTCAGTACCTGGGCACCAAGCTCGGCGGCAAGGGCAAGGTGGTGATGCTGCAGGGAGGCCTGGACTCCATCAACGGCCGTGACCGCACGGAGGCGTTCAACGACTGCATGAAGAAGAACTACCCGGACATCAAGGTGTTCGGCGAGGCCACCAACTGGGACGGCGCCGTCGCCGCGCAGAAGCTCCAGACCGACCTGACTGCCAACCCGGACATCAAGGGCATCTACATGCAGTCCAGCTTCGCCCTGGCCGGCACGCTCCAAGTCCTGAAGCAGAAGGGTCTGTTGGTGGACCCGAAGGACAAGAAGCACGTGTTCGTCGTGTCCAACGACGGCATCCCCGAGGAGCTCAAGTCCATCGCCGAGGGCAAGATCGACGCCACCGTCTCCCAGCCGGCCGACCTCTACGCCAAGTACGCCCTGTACTACCTCAAGGCCGCGATCGACGGACAGACGTTCAAGCCCGGCAAGACCGACCACGACAGCACCATCATCCAGGTCCGTGACGGCCTGCTCGAGGATCAGCTCTCCGCCCCGCTCGTCACCGCCGACGGCGGCACCTACGGCGGCGTGCCCAGCCTCAAGAGCGACGACAAGTCGCTGTGGGGCAACGACCTCGGCTGATTCCTCTGATCCCTCTGATTTCTCATCGGGAACGCAACGGCGTACGAGAACAAGGCGGTTGAGATGAGCGACGGGGAGCGAGCACTCACCCCCGCCCCCGCCTCGGCGGACGACGGACGGGTCCCCTCGGACCCGCCCGTCGTCGAGGCGACGGGCATAGTCAAACGATTCGGTCCGACGGTGGCCCTGAAGGGCGCCCGGATCACCATCAGGCCCGGCGAGACCCACGCGCTCGTCGGCCGCAACGGAGCCGGCAAGTCGACCCTGGTGTCGGTCCTCACCGGCCTGCAGGCCCCCGACGAGGGAACGGTGACCTTCGGCGGCGAGTCGGCCCCCCGGCTCAGCGACCGCGACGCCTGGCGTCGGCGCGTGGCCTGCGTCTACCAGAAGTCGACGATCATCCCCACGCTGACGGTCACCGAGAACCTCTTCCTGAACCGGCACAACCACGGCCCCAGCCGCCTCATCAGCTGGCAGGCCACCCGTCGCCGCGCACAGGACCTGCTGTCGATCTGGTCGGTGGACGTCGACCCGCAGACCTCGGCCGGTGAACTGAGCGTCGAGCAGAGGCAGTTCGTCGAGATCGCCCGCGCGCTGTCCTTCGGGGCGCGGTTCATCATCCTCGACGAGCCGACCGCCCAGCTCGACGGGGCGGCCATCAACCGCCTCTTCGACCGCATCCGCGACCTGCAACGCCAGGGCGTGACCTTCCTGTTCATCAGCCACCATCTGAAGGAGATCTACGAGATCTGCGACATGGTGACGGTGTTCCGCGACGCCCGGCACATCGTGACCGCGCCGGTCGCGGAGCTCCCTCGCGCCGACCTCGTCGCCGCCATGACCGGCGAGGCGGCGGCCGACCGGCGCGAGGATCGGGCCGGCACCCTCGACCCCGGCGCCACGACCGCACTGAACGTCCGCGTGCTGCGGGGCGACGGGTACGACGACGTCAGTTTCCAGATCGGGGCCGGCGAGATCGTCGGCCTCGCGGGCGCCGCCGGCAGCGGGCGCACCGAGGTCGCCGAGACCGTCGTCGGGCTGCGGGCGGCAACGGCGGGCGACGTGGAGATCGCCGGGACGCGGCCCCGGCCGGGCAGCGTGCCCGCGGCGCTCGCCGCCGGCGCCGGGTTCGTCCCCCAGGACCGGCACCACCAGGGCTTCGTTCCCGACATGTCGATCGCGGACAACGCCACCCTGTCCGTGCCGAAGCGGCTCGGCCGGAACGGGTTCCTCAGCCGCAGCCGCCGAGACGGGCTCGCCGCGGGCATGATCGAGAACCTCGCGATCAAGACGCCCGGTCCCGAACTGCCCGTCTCCGCGCTGTCCGGAGGCAACCAGCAGAAGGTCGTCATGGCCCGCGCCCTCGCCGACGACCCGCGGCTGCTGGTCCTGATCAATCCGACCGCGGGCGTGGACGTGCGCTCCAAGGAGTTCCTCCTCGGCAAGGTCGAGGAGACCGCGCAGACCGGCACCGGAGTGCTCATCGCCTCCGACGAACTTGACGACCTGCGCATGTGCGACCGGGTCCTGGTGATGTTCCAGGGCCGCGTGACCTCAGAGATCGCCCGCGGCTGGCACGACCACGACCTCGTGGCCGCGATGGAAGGAGTGGACCTGCATGCCTGAAGTGATGCCTGAAACCGTCCTCGCGGACACCGCCGCCGCCAAAGCCCCGGAGCGGCAGCCGAAGCGGACCGCGCTGCTCGGTGGCCGGATACCCCTGGCCCGCCTGCGCGACCTGGCGCTCGTCCCGGCCATCCTGGTCATCGCGATCGTCGGACAGATCGTCAACCCGGTCTTCCTGCAGGCCGACAACCTCATCAACGTCCTGCAGACCATGTCCGAAATCGCCCTGCTGGTCCTCGCCCAGACGATGGTCCTGATCGTCAAGAAGATGGACCTGTCGCTGGAGTCCACCATGGGCCTCGCGCCCGGCGTCGCGGCCTGGATGGTGGTGCCGACCGGCGCGGGCCATGGACTCGGGCTGCTCCCCGGCGCGTGGGCCATCCCCGTCACCCTCGCCGTGGGCGCGCTCGTCGGCGTGATCAACGCCCTGCTCATCATCCGCTTCGGTCTCAACGGCTTCATCGTCACCCTCGGCATGCTGATCGTGCTGCGTGGTGTCCTCACGGGCATCTCCGGGGGCCAGACGTTCTTCCAGCTGCCACCGTCGATGCTCTACCTCGGCACCGCACAGTGGTTCGGGATGCCCGCGTCCATCTGGATCTGCCTGGTGCTGTTCGCCGTCGCGATCGTGGTGCTCGGCTGGACCAGCTTCGGCCGGTCGCTCTACGCCATCGGCGGCAACGTCGATGCCGCGAAGGCGGCGGGCATCCGCACCGACCGGGTGCTGTGGATCGTCATCGTCACCGGCAGCGTGCTCGCCGCCCTCGCCGGACTGCTGCTCTCCGGACGCCTGGCCTCCGTCGCCTCCGCGCAGGGCAACGGCTACATCTTCACCGTCTTCGCCGCCGCCGTCATCGGCGGGATCAGCCTCAACGGCGGCAAAGGCACCATGTTCGGGGCTTTCTGCGGCATCCTGCTGCTCTTCATGATCCAGAACGTGCTCACCCTCGGTGGCGTCCCCGCCCAGTGGATCGGCGCCCTCAACGGCCTGATCATCCTGGTCGCCCTCGCCATCTCACGTATCACCGGCGGCAAGGTCCAGGAGTGACCCCGGGCGGGCCGTCCCGGGCCGCCCGACATCCTCCGCCGCCCCACCTCTCGTCGCGCAGGGCCGTATCGCCCCCGCCCTCCCAGGAGTTGCCGCCATGTCATCCGCCCCGTCCGCTTCCCCGACTTCTGCCCGCATCACCGCCCTGGACGTGCTGGACGTGCGTTTCCCGACGTCCGAGCACCTGGACGGGTCGGACGCGATGAACCCCGAACCCGACTACTCCGCCGCCTACGTCATCCTGCGCACCGACGCCGGCGACGGACTCGAGGGCCACGCCCTGGCCTTCACCACCGGCCGCGGCAACGACGTGCAGGCCGCCGCCATCGAGGCCCTCGCCCCGCACGTGGTGGGCCTCTCGGTCGACGAAGTCTGCGCCGACCTCGGGGCGTTCTCCCGCACCCTCGTCCACGACCCCCAACTGCGCTGGCTCGGCCCGGAGAAGGGCGCCATCCACATGGCCACGGGTGCCGTCGTCAACGCCGCCTGGGACCTGGCCGCCAAGCGCGCGGGCAAGCCCGTGTGGCGTTTCCTCGGTGAGATGTCACCCGAGGACCTGGTCGCCCAGGTCGACTTCCGCTGGCTCAGTGACGCCCTCACCCCCGAGGAGGCCCTGGAGATCCTGCGTCGCGCCGAGCCGGGCCGCGCACAGCGCATCGGCCACCTGCTCGACCAGGGCTACCCCGCCTACACCACCACCCCCGGCTGGCTCGGCTACTCCGACGAGAAGCTGGCCCGCCTGGCCCGTGAGGCCGTCGCCGACGGCTTCACCCAGATCAAGCTGAAGGTCGGCGCCGACCTGGAGGACGACGTACGGCGCATGCGCACCGCCCGCGAGACGGTCGGCGACGGCATCCGCATCGCGGTGGACGCCAACCAGAGATGGGACGTCCAGGCCGCGATCGACTGGATGGGCGCCCTGGCCCCCTACCAGCCTTACTGGATCGAGGAGCCCACCTCACCCGACGACATCCTCGGCCACGCCGCCGTGCGCAAGGCCGTCAGCCCCATCAAGGTCGCCACCGGCGAGCACATCGCCAACCGGGTCGTCTTCAAGCAGCTCCTCCAGGCCGGCGCGGTGGACATCGTGCAGATCGACTCCGCGCGGGTCGGCGGCGTCAACGAGAACATCGCGATCCTGCTGCTCGCCGCGAAGTTCGGTGTGCCGGTCTGCCCGCACGCGGGTGGCGTCGGTCTGTGCGAGATGGTGCAGCATCTGTCGATGTTCGACTACGTCGCCGTCTCCGGCACCACCGAGGACCGTGTCATCGAGTACGTCGACCACCTGCACGAACACTTCGTCGACCCGGTGCGCATCGTCGACGGCCACTACCTGGCGCCGACGCTGCCCGGACTGAGCGCGCAGATGCACGCCGAGTCCCTCAAGGAGTACATCTACCCGGACGGCCCCGTCTGGACCGCTCGTGTCTGACGTCCAGGCCCTCGTCGACGCCCACTACCACGTCTGGGACCTGGACGTCCGGCCGCAGCCCTGGCTCGACGAGATCGGGCACGAGCCGATCCGCCGCACCTTCAGCTCGCACGACCTGCGATCGGCCGCGACCCGGCCGCTCGCCGGACGGCGACTGACGAGCATGGTGGTCGTCCAGTGCGTCGCGTCCGTGCCCGAGACACGCGACCTGCTCGCCCTGGCCGACAGCGACCCGCTGATCGGCGCCGTCGTCGGCTGGGCGGACCTGACGTCCCAGGCGATCGGCGACGTACTCGACGACCTGCGGACCGGGCTCGGGGGCCGGTACCTGCGGGCCGTACGGCACGTCGTCCAGGGCGAGTCCGACCCGAACTGGCTCCAACTGCCGGACGTCGAGAGGGGATTGCGAGCGGTCGGGGAGCGCGGGCTCGGATACGACGTGCTGATCCGCAGCCACCAGCTGCCGCAGGCGATCCGTCTCGCGGAACGGCTCCCCGAGCTGCCGCTCGTCCTGGACCATGCCGGGAAGCCGCCGATCGCACGGCAGGAACTGTCCGACTGGACCCGGTGGGTGCGGACACTGGCCAGGCATCCCCAGGTCCACTGCAAGGTGTCGGGTCTGGTCACCGAGGCCGACCACGAGAAGTGGAGCGTCGACGACATCCGCCCCGTGTGGGACGTCCTGCTCTCCGCCTTCGGCCCCGACCGGCTGATGTTCGGCTCCGACTGGCCGGTCTGCGTTCTCGCCGGCGGCTGGAACCGCTGGGCCGCCACGGTCGAGGAACTCCTGGACGGCTGCTCCGGCACCGAGATCCACGCGGTGCTCGCCGGCACCGCGACCGCCTTCTACCGCCTGACCCCCGCCCCCGCGAAGGAGGGGACACCGTGCTCCTGACGGAACTGCTGCACCCCGGCATCCTCGAATCCCTGGCCGGAGCCGGCCACGGCGCCCGTGTGCTGCTCGCCGACGGCCACTACCCCGCGAGCACCGCCACCGGTGAGCGCGCCAGAACCGTCCACCTCAACCTGGCCCCCGGCCTGCTGGACGTCACCACCGTCCTCGACGTTCTGCTGCGCGCGCTGCCCGTCGAGTCGGCCCACGTGATGGTGCCGCCCGAGGGCGATCCAGAACCGCCCGCCATCGCCGGGTACAGCTCGATGCTGGCGCCCGTCCCGGTCGGCACGCTCGGCCGCTTCGAGTTCTACGACGCCGCCCGCTCGCCCGACCTGGCGCTGGCGATCGTCACCGCCGACACCCGGACCTACGCCAACCTGCTGCTGACCATCGGCGTCCGCGCTGAAGGGACCGTGATCACACGATGACGCTCGCTGTCCGTTACACGTCCGCCCGCACGCTGGACACGGCTCCCGCCGCGCTCTCCTCTCCCGGTCCCGGCGAGGTGGAGCTGGCCCCCGCCTTTGTCGGTATCTGCGGCACCGATCTGCACATCTTCCACGGCGACATGGACGCCCGGGTCCAGGCGCCCGCCGTCCTGGGGCATGAGATGTCCGGCCGCGTCGTGCGGGTCGGACCGGGCGTCGAGGGCTGGCAGCCGGGCGACGCGGTGACAGTGATGCCGCTGCGCTGGGACGACACCTGCCCGGCCTGCCGGGCGGGCCACCAGCACATCTGCCAGCACCTGGACTTCATCGGCATCGACTCCCCGGGTGCGATGCAGCAGCGCTGGACCGTGCCTGCCTCGACGCTGATCGGGCTGCCGGAGTCGCTCGCCCTGGACCGGGCCGCGCTCGTCGAGCCGACGGCGGTCGCCGTGCACGACGTGGGACGGGCCGCCGTGCGTGAGGGCGAGAAGGTCGTGGTGGTCGGCGGCGGGCCGGTCGGCGTTCTCATCGCAATGGTCGCGCGGGCCGCGGGCGCCGAGGTCCGGGTGGTGGAGCCGAGCGCCCACCGTCGGCGGCTGGCGGAGGAGTTGGGGCTGACGCCGTGGAATCCGGCTGACGACGACGTGCCGGCGCTCGTGCGGCGGTGGACGGGGGAGGCGGGGGCGGATGTCGCCTTCGAGGTGTCCGGCGCGGCCGGCGGCGTGGACACGGCGGTGGACGTGCTGGGTGTGCGCGGCCGGCTGTGCCTGGTCGCCATTCATCCCCGCCCCCGCGAGGTGAACCTGCACCGATTCTTCTGGCGCGAACTCACCCTCATCGGCGCCCGGTTGTACGACCGCTGCGACTTCGAGAAGGCGGTGACCCTGGTCGCGGACGGCACGATCCCGGCCGAGCGGCTGATCAGCAAGGTCGTCCCGCTCACGCAGGCGCCCGCCGCTTTCGAGGCCCTGGAGGGCGGCGGCGACGTGATGAAGATCCTCGTGGACTGCGCCGACGACGCCCAGGGAGCCGCCGTATGACCCCCTTCGACCTCACCGGGAAGCTCGCCGTCGTCACCGGAGCCCGGCGCGGCATCGGCCGGGCCATGGCCCGCGCGCTCGCCGAAGCCGGCGCGGACGTCATCGGTGTGAGCGCTTCGCTGGAGAAGTCCGGCAGCGCGGTGGAGAAGGACGTTCTCGCCGCGGGCCGCTCCTTCGAGGCGATCCGGACCGACTTCGCCGATCCCGAGGCCGTACGGGCCCTGGGCGCGGACCTTGCCGGGCGCGAGCGGCCGGTGGACATCCTGGTCAACAACGCGGGCACGATCCGTCGTGCCCCGGCCGTCGAACACACGGACGCCGACTGGGAGTTGGTGCTCCAGGTCAACCTCAACGCCCAGTTCGCGCTGACCCGGGCGGTGGGCGCGTCGATGGTGGCGCGCGGCCGGGGGAAGGTCATCTTCACGGCGTCGCTGCTCAGTTTCCAAGGCGGCATCACCGTCCCCGGCTACACCGCCGCCAAGCACGGCATCGCCGGTCTGACCAAGGCGCTGGCCAACGAGTGGGCCTCACATGGGGTGAACGTCAATGCCCTCGCGCCGGGCTACATCGCCACCGACAACACCCAGGCGCTGCAGGACGACCCGGTGCGCAGCAAGGCGATCCTGGACCGTATCCCCGCCGGCCGGTGGGGTGGCGCGGACGACCTGGCGGGTGCCACGGTGTTCCTCGCCTCGGACGCCGCCGCCTACGTCCACGGCGTCGTCCTGCCCGTCGACGGCGGATGGCTCGGCCGGTGAGCGGCACCGACCTGGCCTCCGTACTGGCCGGAGCCCGTCTTCTGCCGGTGCTGACCGTGCCGTCCACCGCGACTGCCGGCCCGCTGGCCGACGCTCTCGCGGCGGGCGGCGCCCGGTGCGCCGAGGTCACCTTCCGCACCTCCGGCGCCGAGCAGGTGCTCAAGACGATGGCCGCTCACGGGGGCCTGGCCGTCGGCGCCGGCACGGTCCTCACGCCCGAGCAGGCGGAGCGGGCCGTGGCGGCCGGGGCTCGCTTCGTGGTCTCGCCCGGCTTCGACGAGGAGGTCGTCCAGAAGTGCCGCGAGCTGGGGGTGCCGGTGGTGCCCGGCATCGCCACCGCCACCGAGCTGATGCGCGCCCTGAAGGCGGGCCTCGACACCGTGAAGCTCTTCCCCGCCGAGCCGCTCGGTGGCCTGCGGACGCTGAGGGCGCTCGCGGCGCCCTTCCCCGGGACGCGGTTCGTACCGACCGGCGGGATCGACGCCTCCCGCATGGCCGCCTACCTCGCCGACCCGGAGGTCCTCGCCGTGGGCGGGAGCTGGATGGCCACCGTCGCCCATCTTCAGAAGGGCGACTACGAGGAGATCCGCCGACTGACGGCCGACGCGGTGGAGAGGAGCACGACGTGACCGACGTGGTGGCCCTCGGCGAAGTGATGCTGCGCTTCGACCCGGGCGAGGGACGGATCCGCACCGCCCGCACCTTCCAGGTCTGGGAGGGCGGCGGCGAGTACAACGTCGTCCGCGGACTGCGCCGCTGCTTCGGCCTGCGCACAGCCGTCGTGACCGCTCTCGCCGACAACGCGGTGGGCCGGCTGGTCGAGGACCTGATCCTCCAGGGCGGCGTCGACACCTCGCTGATCCGCTGGGTGCCCGACGACGGCATCGGCCGCACCGCCCGCAATGGCCTGAACTTCGTCGAACGCGGCTACGGCATCCGCGGCGCGCTGGGCGTCAGCGACCGCGCGCACACCGCCGTCTCCCAGCTGCGGAAGGGTGACGTGGACTGGGACGCCGTGTTCTCGGCCGGGGTGCGCTGGTTCCACACCGGCGGTATCTTCGCCGGCCTGTCCGACACCACGGTGGACGTCGCGGACGAGGCCATGGCCGCCGCTCACCGCCACGGTGTCACCGTCTCCTACGACCCCAATTACCGCCCCAGCCTGTGGGCCGGCCGGGGCGGCGCCGACGCCGCCCGCGAGGTCGACCTGCGCCTCGCCCGGCACGCCGACGTCGTGGTGGGCGCCCTGGGCCTGGCCGGGACGTACCCGGGGCAGGCCCGGGTCGGGGCCGACGAGGTGGCGGACGCGCTCGCCGAGGTGGCCGACCGGCTGCCCGAGGCGAAAGTGCTGGCGACGACCCTGCGCGACGTGCCCTCGGCCGGGGTCAACGACTGGTCCTCGGCCGCCTGGTCCGCCGAAACCGGCTTCGTCACCGGCCCGCGGATGCCCGGCCTGCAGGTTCTGGACCGCATCGGCTCCGGCGACGGATTCGCCGCCGGCCTGATCCACGGACTGCTCAGCGACGTCGGCCTGGAGCGCGCCCTGGCCTACGGCACCGCCCACGGCGCGCTCACCATGACCACGCCCGGAGACGTCTCCATGGCCTCGCTCGCCGAGGTCGAGGCGCTCATCGAGGGCGGGTCGGCCCACGTCAGACGCTGACCGGCGCCCCACCACCCGTACCCCAGGAGCACGTCTTGCACCAGCGGAAGATCCAGAACACGTCCGTCTCCCTCACGGAGCTCGGCTTCGGGGCGTCCGTGATCGGCAACCTCTACCGCGTCACCCCGGTCGACGACGCGACAGCCGCCGTCGACGCGGCCTGGGAGGCCGGCCTGCGGTATTTCGACACCGCACCGCACTACGGCCTCGGCCTCTCCGAGCGCCGCCTGGGCGCCGCCCTGCGAGGCCGCCCGCGTGCCGAGTACGTCATCTCCTCCAAGGTGGGCAGGCTGCTGGTGCCCAACGAGGAGCCACGCGGCGTCGACACCGAGGGCTTCGTCGTGCGCGACGACCTGCGCCGGCAGTGGGACTTCAGCCGGGACGGCGTGCTCCGCTCCATCGAGGACACGCTGGAGCGCACCGGCCTGGACCGCCTCGACATCGTCTACCTGCACGATCCGGACGACCACTGGCGGCAGGCGGCCGAGGAGGCCCTGCCCACCCTCGCCGAACTGCGCGACCAGGGCGTGATCGGCGCGATCGGCGCCGGAATGAACCGGTCGGCGATGCTCGCCCGTTTCCTGCGTGAGACGGCCGCCGACGTGGTGATGCTGGCCGGGCGCTACACACTTCTGGACCAGTCGGCGCTGGACGACGTCCTGCCCGCCGCGCGGGAACTCGGAAAGGGTGTGGTGGCGGTGGGCGTGTTCAACTCGGGGCTGCTCTCCCGCGACCGGCCCACCGAGGGCATGAAGTACGACTACCAGGACGCCCCGCCGGCTCTGGTCGCCCGTGCCCGGGCGATCGCCGAGGTCTGCGCGGCGCACGGGACCACCCTGCCCGCCGCCGCGATCGCCTTCCCGTACACGCATCCCAGTATCATCAACGTCACCCTCGGCATGCGGACTCCGGAACAGGTCGGACGAAACGTGGAACTCCATGATCAGCGCGTCCCGGACGGCCTCTGGGACCATCTGCGCGTGCAGGGGCTGATCAGGTCGGACGTGCTCGCGGAGCACGGTGGGGGGAGGGATGTGCGGTGTCTCTGACGGACAAAGCAATCGAACAGATCCGTGAGCTGATCCGGACCGGTGCCCTGCCTCCGGGCTCGAAGCTCCCACCGGAGCCGGACCTGGCCGCGCAGCTGGGTCTCTCCCGCAACCTCGCCCGCGAAGCGGTCAAGGCACTGGCCGTGGCGCGGGTCCTGGAGGTCAGGCGCGGCGACGGCACGTATGTGACCAGCCTGCAGCCGAGTCTGCTCCTGGAAGGGCTCGGTGGTGCGGTGGAGCTGCTGCAGGGCGACTCGGTCGCGCTGCAGGACCTCATGGAGGTGAGGCGGCTCCTCGAACCGATGGCCACAGCACTTGCCGCCACGCGGATCTCTGATGAACAGCTGGATGAGGTGAAGCGGCACCTGGACGCCATGCGTGAGGCCCGCGACGACGTCGAACGGCTCAACGCCCACGACGCCGCCTTCCACCGTGCCGTCGTCTCGGCCACGGGCAACGAGACCCTCCTCACCCTCCTGGAAGGGATCTCCGGCCGCACCCTGCGCGCCCGCATCTGGCGCGGTCTGGTCGACGACAAGGCCGCGGCCCGCACCCTCGCCGAGCACGAGGCGATCTACAACGCCCTGTGCACCCGTGACGCCACCCTCAGCCAGGCCGCGGCACTGCTGCACGTGAACAACACCGAACAGTGGCTGAGGGAGCACCTGCGCTCGGGCGAACCCCTCCCCTACGGGACGCCAGTGGGCGAGTGACTGGCGGGCCCCGCCTTCCCGTGCCGGCCCCATGGTGGCCGTGTGCGCAGCATGGGGCGCGTCAGCGCAACAGGCGCACTTCGCGCAGCCGGACGGTGGCCGCCGGGCCGACCGCTTCGAACCGAACCTCGACGGGCACGGCAGGACGGTCCGCGTCGAACCGCAGCACCTGGGAGACGTCCTCCCCCTTGGGATCCGGTGAGGGCATGAGCGTGCACAGCGTCTGCCCGTCGATCAGTACGCGGGTCGGTCCGGCACCTCGGCCGGAGAGTGGGATCACCTGGAGGCCGGTGGCGGCACCGTCCCGGTCTGTCAGGTGACAGGACCACCATCCGGTGGCGGCTCGCCACCTCAGCCCGTCGGTGACGCCCGACCATGTGTCCTGTCCCCCGAACCGGTGGTCGCTCTCGGGCTGTTGCTCGCCGGCGGAAGCGGCATCGACGGTCCGGTCGTGCAGCACGAGTGCCGCCTCGTCGGCCGCGCGTAGCTCCGCCCGCCGCTCCTGCAGCCGTTCCGGTTCCGCGAGGGGGAAGTAAAGGTGGTAACGGGAGTCGTGGATGCCGGCGAACCTCGCCGATGCGGTCGGCCACGAAGTCGTACGACGTGGAGGTCAGTTCGCGGGATTTCTCGGCGATGATGAACTTCGCGCCTGGCAAGGACGGTGTCTGGTCCCGCTCGTCCTTCGTGTAGCGGTAGTACACCCCGTTGTGCTTGATCACGGCCGAGTCGATCACCGCGTGCCCCGGATCGTGCCAGATCGTGGGCTCGCTGAACGTGCCCCGGCCTCCCCGGTCGAGGACCATGTGACCGGCCCGGTCCACGACCTCCCGCCCTGCTCCTTCACCGTTCTGCGCACCCGCACGGAAAGCGTCGTGCGCACCCGCACCGAAAGCGATCAGTGATGACCCGACAGCCACGCCCGATCCCCCCGCACCACGCGCGTCCGCCGATGGGGTGGAACAGCTGGGACTGCTACGGCACCACCGTCACCGAAGACGAGGTGCTCGCCAACGCGGAGTTCATGCGGGACCACATGCTCGCCCACGGCTGGGACACCGTCGTGGTGGACATCCAGTGGTACGAGCCGACGGCCCGCGCCCACGGCTACAACCCGGATGCGCCCCTGGCTCTGGACGCGTACGGCCGCCAGCTCCCGGCCCCGAACCGGTTCCCGTCCGCCGCCCAGGGAGCGGGCTTCGCGCCGCTGGCCGGGCGGGTGCATGACCTCGGTCTGCGCTTCGGCCTGCACATCATGCGGGGCATCCCGCGCCGCGCCGTCGCCGCCCGGCTGCCCGTCGCGGGAACAGGCTTCACGGCCGACGAAGTCGCCGACACCGGCTCGGTCTGCCCCTGGAACTCCGACAACTACGGCCTCGACCACGACCACCCGGGCGCCCAGGAGTACTACGACGCCCAGGTCGCCCAGTTCGCCGAGTGGGGCGTCGACTTCGTCAAGGCCGACGACATGCTCTTCCCGTACCACGAGCGGGAGATCGCCGCGTACGCCCGGGCCATCGAGCGCTGCGGGCGGCCGATCGAACTGAGCCTCTCACCCGGCACCGACGTCTCGCTGGCCCGTCTCGACCATCTGCGGGAGCACGCCACCATGTGGCGGGTCTGCGACGACCTGTGGGACCGGTGGGAGGACGTCGAAGCCCAGTTCGCCCGCATGGCCCGCTGGGCTCCCTGGCAGAGCGCAGCATCGACAGGCGGCTCCGCCGCGGGCGGCTGGGCGGACGCCGACATGCTGCCGCTCGGGCACATCGGCATCCGTGCCGAACGCGGCGAGGACCGGCTGTGCTCCCTCACCCCCGCCGAGCAGACCAGCCTGCTCACTCTGTGGCTGATCTCGCGTTCCCCGCTGATGATGGGCGGCGACCTGCCCACCAGCCCGAGGGAGACCATTGACCTTCTCACCAACGACGAGGCGCTGGACGTGCTGTGGCACAGCAGGGACAACCGGGAAGTCCTGCGGGAGCGGGACCTCGTCCTGTGGACGGCCGGGGACGTGGACGGCCGCACCCGTTACGCCGCGGTGTTCTCCCTGGCCGACGCCCCGAGCCAGGTGGCCATACCCCTCGGGTCCATCGGCGCGGGCCCCGGCGACCACGTGCGGGAGGTGTGGTCGCGCAGGGACATCCCGCACGACGGACGTGACCTGCTTCTCGAACTGCCCGCTCACGGGGCGGTTCTGTTGCGTCTGACCCTGCCCGGCGCACCCGCCTGAGTCACGCGCCGCACCCGCCGGTGCCCGCTACCGATTTCCGCCCGGGTCTGAGCCCGGAATGGACTCAGACCCCGGGAGTGGGGGTCATCCGGCGGTCAGAGCGGTCCACTTCTGGTTGGAGCCACCGGTGCAGTCCCACAGGTGGAGCTGCGTGCCGTCGGCCGTGGAGAAGCCCGGAACGTCGAGGCAGCGGCCGGAGGCGGGGTTGCGGTAGCCGCCGTTGTAGGGCTGCCAGACCTGGTTGGCGCCGCCGTGGCAGGCCCAGGTCTGCACCTTGGTGCCGTTGGCGGTGCCCCCTCCGGCGGCGTCGAGGCACTTGCCCATGGAGCGCAGGGTGCCGTCGGTGTAGGCGGACCAGAACTGGTTGGAACCGTTGCCGCAGCTCCACGTCTGGACGGCGGTCCCGTCGGCGGTGCCGGCGCCGCTGACGTCCAGGCACTTGCCGGCGATGCCGGACTGCACGCGTTCGGGGGCGGGGGCGGGGTTCCTCAGCCACCCCGCGCTGTCCGCGGCCTGGACGCCGCGGTGGAAGGCGTCGGCCATCTTGCGGTAGCCCGAGTCGTTGGGATGCAGGGTGTCGGCCAGGTCGGCCGTGGTCAGGCTGCTCATGTCCACGTAGGCGACGCGCTTGCCCGCGGCCTGCGCCTCGTTCACGATCTGGGGGATGGCCTGGTTGTACGCGGCCCGGTACTGCTCCTCCGAGCCGCTGGTGGACACGACCAGGGAGGCCACGAGGACCGTCGCGTCGGGGACGCCGGCGGTGATCTGGTCGACCAGCGACTTCAGCCGGGCGGTGGCCGTGGAGACTTGGTAAGACTCGTTGAGGTCGTTGGTCCCGATCATCAGCGTCACGACGTTGGGCCGGTAGCGGGTCAGCGGAGGGCCGGCGAGTGCGGCGATCTGGTGGATCTTGTATCCGGAGTGACCTTCGTTGTCGGGGTCGGACATCGAACCGCCCCGCACCGTGCCGACGAAGTCCAGCGGATGGCCGTCAGCCGCAAGCTTGTCCCACAACGGGCCCCGGTAGCCGTTGCCCGTACTGCTTCCCACGCCCCACGTTATCGAGTCGCCCAACGGCATGACCCGCAAGGGCGTGTTGGGGCCGGCGGAGGCAGGGGCCACACCTGCGGCCGTAGCCCCGAGCACGGCAGCGACAAGGGTGATCAGGGGGAGAACCCAAGACCTTCTCATGCAGCGTCCTCTTCTGTGAGTGATTGGGTGAATCAGCGCGGCTGATCGCCGTCCGTGTCGGCAGCTCGGCCGCAGCGCCGTCCCGTCGACGTCGGCGGCCCTCCTGTGCCGAGCGGGTAGGCCCGTACCTTGCCTCACAAGCGCACCCGTATGGATACCACGATCCCGGCTGAAACATCCCATGAATGCCCAGAGATCAAGGATCGGCGGCAGGGGGGTGGGCCTTGCGCTGTTTGGTCCCAAGGGTGCTGTTTGGTCGCATCGGCGCTGTTCCTGCGGTCGGTTTGCCGATGTATCCCTCTCTGGTATCGCCCCGTTGACATCCCATGTCTAGTTGCTGGAACCGGCCGCACTGTCCCCGCCGTACAGCACCGCGAGCCTTTCCCTCGGCCTGACGGTCAGCCAGTAGGCCCTGACGTGGCGGTCGGTGGCCGCGCTGAAGTCGATCCGTGCGCCAGACCCGACGGCGCGCGTCCGATCAGGTGCGGGTACTCGTCGTCGTGAAGCGGCTGGGAGGGCCCGATCCGCCGGATGCCGACCCTCCGCGAGGTGGTCGAGCAGGAGGTGCAGCCCCGCTTCGTGGTCGGTTTCCACCCACGGAGGCGGGCAGGCCCAGGATCGGTCCGATACATGCCGGAAAGACGAGGCCCACCGGCGGAGTGGGTGCCCCATGGACAACGAGCCCTCCACGACCACAGGAACAGGTCCGCCTACCTGCTCGCCGCGAGGCTTCCGGCCGGAGACCGTGTCTGGCTGCAGCTGCGGGGCACACCCCGTGGCCGTCCACGACCTGCTGAGCGCCCGAATCTCGATCATCCACGCACCCCACCGGGCAACTCACCCGGCGGGGTGACGGCGCTGCTTGCCGTGGCCCGGATCAGTAGCCGTAGATCATCTTGTAGGCGACCTCGGGGAGGAACTGTCCGGCCGAGGAGCCGGTTCCTACGCCGCAGTTGCCGTCGGACTCACCCGGGACCTTGATCCACAGGAGCATCTCGGCGCCTCCGCCCAGTCGGCTGGGGGTGCCGATCCGGCGGCCTGCGGGGTTGCACCACTGGCCGTTGGAGCCGTTGCCGTTGCGGCTGGTGTCCACGACGAACGGCTTGGTGTAGCCGTACCGGGCGCCCAGTTCACTGTTGACGGCGTTGCCGTACGCGGTGTTCTCGGCCGTGGTCAGGTAGTTGGAGACGTTGAGCGAGAACCCGTGGGCCTGTCGGAGGCCGGCTTCGTGGAGGCGCCGGGCCATGGTCGCCGCGCTCGCCCAGGCCGGGTTGCCGGCGTCGAGATAGACCCAGGTGTTGGGGGCCTGGCGGTTGAACTCGGAGAGCGCGCCGGTGAGCATGCCCTCGCGTTCGTCGATCTGGGCCTGGGTCATGCAGCCGTAGTCTCCGAGGGAGTCGGGTTCGAGGACGACGACGGCCGGGCGGCCCGCGATCCCGCCCGCGAACTGGGCGATCCAGTTCGTGTAGGCGGACGGCGAGGAGGCTCCGCCCGCGGAGTGCCCGCCGCAGTAGTCGCGGTTGTAGATGTTGTAGGCGACAAGGATGGGCAGCTTGTCCCGGGCGTCCGCGGCACCGACGTACGCGCCGGTGGCGGTGCCGATGGTGCCGCTCCAGGAGCCGAACCAGCGGGCCGCCGGGGTGTTGGCGATGGAGGCGTTGATGGCGGGCGCCCGGCCGTCGCCGGGGTTGGCGGCGACCCACCGCTTCGCGCTGGAGTCGGGGTCCACGTAGAACCCGTTGGTCATGGTCGTCGGGTCGGCCGCGTGGGCGGACGGTGCGGCGGCGAGCGCCAGCGGCAGCGAGGAGAGCGCTGCCGCCAGGGCGAGGAGTCTGCGGCGCATGACGGGTACCTCGGCATTCTGACAGGGGTGCGTCCGATGGTCGGCGGTGGGGGTGGGGGGGGGGGGGGGGGGGGGGGGGGGGGGGAGAGGGGGGGGGGGGAGGGGGGGGGGGGGGGTGGGGGGGGGGGGGGGGGGGGGGGGGGG
>NZ_JBVJAB010000033.1:0-29024 GCF_055591025.1 Streptomyces sp. NPDC041784 | reverse complement strand
GGGCGAGGCTCGGAGAGAGAGCAGGGATCCCTCAGTTATTGGACCGGGGTTGGCGTAGGGGGGCGTGGGGGGGGGGGGGCCCCCCCCCCCCCAAACCCCCCCCCCACGGCACGGTCGGTCAGCAGGTGGAGTTGGTCTGGGTCAGGAGGCCGAGCCGCCACGGGAGGAGGTTGTAGTCGCCGCCCGCGTTGGGGTTCATGCCCTGGTAGAGGTACTGGAACCGGCAGGAGGGGATGGTGAGTGTCTGGTCGTAGCCCGCGCGGATCATCTCGCCGTGGCTGATGTCCCGGGTCCAGGCGCCCGCGGGGAAGCTGACGTTGTTCGCTCGGGCGAAGGGATTGCTCTCGGATGCGGCGAGCTGCGTCCAGTTGCCGGCGAGGCTGGTGGCGGTCCAGGAACGGAAGTAGCGCCGCCCGTCGGAACCGATGGCCTCGACGAGGAGCAGGTACTGGTTGCTGCCTTGCACCTTGTACACGTTGCTCGCTTCGAACAACGCGTATTTGGAGTCCTGCAGTGCGATGACCGTGTTCGTGAACCCGTTAGGGAACTGGCCGACGGTCGTCTGGGACCGGTACAGGTGTCCGTTGTCGTCGGAGGAGAACAGGTAGCAGTTGGCGCTGTCGCAGATCACCCACATGTCGACCCAGTAGCCGTTGCCGATGTTCTGCCGGATGATGTCCGGCATCGACGAGTAGAAGTGGCGCGGGGCGCTCCACCCGTTGGGGTTGCTGATGTCGGGGTTGGTGGAGTACGAGGCGTTGCCGGTCTGGTAGACGAGGTACCACAGGCGTTGCGGAGCGTTGTAGAAGACCTGCGGCGCGGCCCGGTAACCGGACCCGATGGCGGTGCGGTCCAGGTAGTGGTGTGTGGCCGAACCGGCCTGGGACCAGTCGCTGAAGTTCAGGTAGACCAGGTTGTAGCCGGAGGAGCTCGCGGTACTGGCGAACACGTGGTACTTGCCGTTGTACTGGACGACCGTCGGGTCCTTGATGCCGGCGATGTTGTGGGTCGAGTCCGGCTTCGGTGCGATCATCGGGCCGCTGGAGCTCCACGAGTACCTGCTGGGCAGGGCGGCGGCGTCGGGGGTGCTGCGGGTAGTGGTGGGTGTGCCGCCCATTGTCGTCAGCGCCGCGTTGTACGCCGGCTTCTTGTTGCCGTTGCGGTCGAACAGCAGCGGGTTCTCCGAGGCCCGCCAGGAGTCGCTGTCGCGGATGCCCCAGACCGTGATGCCGGTGCAGCGCGCGACGTTCATACAGGCCCTGACCGTGTTCGCGTACGCGTTCGGCGACGCCTGCGCGATGTCCAGTTCGGTGATCTGGACATCCACGCCCAGGGCGGCGAAGCTCGACAGCGTCGTCTGGAAGCTGCCGGGGGGACCGCCGGCGCCGAAGTGGGCTTGGAGGCCGACGCAGTCGATGGGCACGCCGCGTGCCTTGAAGTCACGGACCAGGCGGTAGACGCCCTGGGTCTTGGCCGCGTTCCAGTCCTCGATGTTGTAGTCGTTGTAGCAGAGCTTGGCTGCTGGGTCGGCCGTCCGGGCCGTGCGGAACGCCTGCTCGATGAAGCCGTTGCCCAGCACGTCCCGGAAGACCGAGCTGCGGAGCTGGCCGCTGGGCCCGTCGGCGAAGGCCTCGTTGACCACGTCCCATGAGTGGATCCGGCCCTTGTAGCGGTTCATCACGGTGGTGATGTGGTTGTTCATCACGCCGCGCAGAGTGTTCGCGTCCCTGATGGAGCTGACCCAGCCGGGCAGTTGGGAGTGCCAGACCAGGGTGTGGCCGCGCAGACGCTGACCGCGGGCCTGCGCGCGGTTGGCGATCTGATCGGCGGGGCCGAAGTTGAACGAGCCGCGGGACGGCTCGGTCGCGTCCCACTTCATCTCGTTCTCGGGTGTGACCGAGTTGAACTCACGGTCCAGGATGCCGGTGTACGTACGGTCGCCGAGCCGGCCTGCGGCCACGGCGGTTCCGAAGTACCGTCCGGACTGGGCCGCCTGGGCGCCCAGGGTGGAGGCCCGAACGGTGTCGGGCGCGTCGGTCGCGTCGGGTGCACCGGTCGCGGTCCCGGGTGTCACCAGGACGGTCGCGGCCAGCAGGCCCAGGACCGAGGCTCGGCGACAGCCGAGCCGTTTCAGCGGGTTCATGGTTCTCCTCGTGGGGTGGGGGGTTGCGTGGTGCGGTCGGTGGACCTCCTCGGCTCGTGGTGCGATCAGTGGGCCACTTCAGGGCGTGGACAGCTCGAACCGTGCGATGCGCACCGAGCCGCCGAGTGCCTGGGTGGCGTGGTTGAAGAGGGCGAATCGGTAGCCCATGAAGAACCGCCAGTCGTTGCCCAGGGAGAAGGCGGGTCCGAGGCGGGTGAAGGTGGTGCCGTCGGTGCTGTACGAGAAGGTGCCGAGGCGTCCGGTGCCGGGGCGGATGTCCGCGCTCGCGCGCAGCCAGACGCGGCTGCCCGACACGACCGCGCTCGCGGCCTCGGTGCCGGTGGCGGTGGTGTTCCAGTTGGTGTCCATGGTCAGCCCGTTGACCATGACCACCCGCGTCCCGGCGCCGTCGCGCTTGACGCCGATCCAGGCGGAGGAGTCACGCAGCAGCGCGAGTCCGGCCCGGTCGCCGTCCCGCATCGCGGTGTGGTCGAGCTGGACCGTGGCGGTGGAGGTGGGGCCCTGGATGCGATGCGTGAGGGTGTTGCGGGCCCAGTAGAGATCGTTGGTGACGGTCGCGGTTCGCAGGGTCAGGCCGTTGTTCACCGACCATCTGGTGTTGTCCGGGTTGTGGTTCCACTCCCATCTCGGCTTGAGGGCTGTGCCGTCGAAGGTGTCGACGCCGATCATGGGTGTGACCTGGCGGGGCGGAGGGGGCACGGCCGGGCTGGGATACGTCAAACCCCATGCGCCGTTGACGAGTTGGACGACGGGCCAGCCGTCCGGCGTCCAGGTGATCGGTGCCAGGGCGGGCACCCGGCCGCCGGGGTAGGCGTCGACGAAGGCCAGGTAGTACCAGGCGCCGTTCTGCGTCTGTACCAGCCCGCCCTGGTGCGGGACGCCGCCGCCGGGTATCGGTCCGCGCAGGTCCAGCAGGACCTGACGCATCGTGTACGGACCGAAGGGGCCGCTCGACGACTTCAGGATGTACTGGCCGTTGGCCGGGCGGGTCAGGAAGATGTAGTACTGCCCGTTGATCCTGTAGAAGCGGGAGCCCTCGAGGGTGCCGACACTCGACGGTGTGGTGAACACCTGCTGGGTGCGGACCTGGTTGCGGCCGTCGGGCGAGAGCTGGGCCACGTTGATGGTGGTGTTGCCGTACGCCACGTAGAGGGTGTCGTCGGTGTCGACGAGCAGCCCCGCGTCGTAGTAAGGGGTGCTGATCGTCGTGAGTCTGCTCCACGGCCCCTCGGCGGCGGTGGCGGTGTAGACGTACGTCCGGGCGAAGTCGATCTGGCCGAGCCAGTAGAAGGTCCGGTTGCTCGGCCGGTAGGCCAGCGACGATGCCCAGATGCCCCGGACGTAGCCACGGGCGCCGTTCAGGTCGTACTTGGCGCCGAAGTCGAGGACGGGCACCGAGTGGCCGGCGATCTCCCAGTTGACCAGGTCGTACGAGCGCAGGACGGGTGCGCCCGGCGAGTAGTGCATCGTCGAAGCCGAGGCGTAGTAGGTGTCACCGACGCGGATGACGTCGATATCCGCGAAGTCCTGCCAGATCACTGGGTTCGTGAAGGCCGCCGCGGTCGCGAGGGTCGGCCCTTGGGCGGAAGCGGTGCCGGGGGCCGCTGTCGGAGGAAACAGGGCACCGGCGGCCAGGCCAGTGGCGGCCGTCAGTGCACGTCGACGGGACAAGGATTGATGAGTCCATGACATTTGCACGAGTGGCGTTCTCCTTCGGTGACCCAGCCGTTGGGGCGGTTGGAGTTGTCCGGAGGTGCCCTGCTGGTTCGCGCGGAGCGACTGCTCTGTATACGAGATGTCGAACGCAGATCGGCTCGTCGAGCAATTTGGATGATAGGGGGCCGGTGGGTCGCGTCAATACCTCTCGCATGAATCGTCTGTTGCCTCGAAACATTCGAAGATATTTGATCCCATGTTGCCGCGGGTCAGTTGCCCGGATAGTGCTGATGTGGCACCTTGCGCGAGCCTTTTTGGCTGGATCGTGGAGGCGGTGCGGTGATGGGTGTTGACATGCTCGCTGGCCTCCCTAGTATCCGTGAGGCCTTAGTTTCCGAATAGCTCACGAAATTTCGAACTGCCCATCTCTCTTCTCTCCAGTGTCATGGACGTGACATCGATCTTCGTGTCACCGTCCCATGGCGCCCTTTCCGTGAAGGAGCCCTTGGTGCCCAGACGGTCAGGCGGACGACTGCTCCGCCTCCTCGCGACCATCGTGCTGACGGTCACCGCGTCCGTGACGGCTTCCGCTCACTCCACTGCTTCGGCCGCGCCCGGCAGCCCGGCGCTCACTCCACCGTTGGGCTGGAACAGCTGGAACAGCTTCGGGTGCGGGATCACGGAGGCGCAGGTTCGCCAGGCCGCCGACGCGATGGTGTCCTCGGGAATGCGGGACGCCGGATACCGGTACGTGGTGGTCGACGACTGCTGGTTCGACCCGCAGCGTGACGCGGCGGGCAACCTGCGGGCCAATGCGACCAAGTTCCCGAGCGGGATGAAGGCGCTCGGGGACTACATCCACGGCAAGGGGCTGAAGTTCGGCATCTACCAGGTGCCGGGCGAGCGCACCTGCGCGCAGACCAGCGGCGCCTACCCCGGGTCGACGGGCAGCAAGGGGCACGAAGCCCAGGACGCCGCCACGTTCGCCGCGTGGGGTGTGGACTACCTCAAGTACGACTGGTGTTCCTCCAGCGGCACCCGTGACGAGCAGGTCGCACGGTTCACGGTGATGCGCGACGCGCTGCGTGCCACCGGGCGGCCGATCGTCTACAGCATCAACCCCAACAGCTTCCACGCCATCACCGGCGCCACATACAACTGGGGCGAGGTCGCCGACCTGTGGCGGACGACCGAGGACCTGCTCGACATCTGGCAGAACGGCAACAGCAACAGCTATCCGATGGGCGTCGGCAACGTCCTTGACGTCACCGCGCCACTGGCGGCGCAGTCGGGTCCAGGGCACTGGAACGACCCGGACATGCTGGTCGTGGGCCGTCCTGGCCTGTCACTGACCGAGTCGCGCTCGCACTTCGCCCTGTGGGCGCTGCTGGCTGCCCCGCTCATGGCCGGCAACGACATCCGCACCATGTCCGCCGATGTGAGCGCGATCCTGCGCAACCCGCGTCTGCTGGCGGTGAACCAGGACTCGCTGGGGGTGGGCGGGCGCAGGGTGCGCGACGACGGCGGCACCGAGGTGTTCGCCAAGCCGCTGTCCGACGGCTCGGTAGCGGTGGGCCTGTTCAACCGGGGAGGCAGCACCGCGGCGGTCAGTACGACAGCAGCTCAAGTCGGCCTGTCCGGCGGGCCGTTCACTCTCACCGATCTGTGGACCGGCGGCACGTCGAGTACGGCGGGGCAGATCTCGGCGAGCGTCCCCGCGCACGGCGTGGCCGTGTTCCGGGTGAGCGGGGGCAGCCCGCAGAGCGCCACGACCTCGCGGCTGCGCGGCAACGGGTCCGGCCGCTGTGTGGACGTGGACAACGCTTCCATCGCCGCCGGGGCGACCGTACTGCTCTGGGACTGTCATACGGCCGCCAACCAGCTGTGGACCACGTGGGCCGGCGGCGAGATCCGCGTCTTCGGCGACAAGTGCCTGGACGCCTACAACCAGGGCACCACCGACGGCACCCGGGTCATCACCTGGCCCTGCAACGGCCAGAACAACCAGAAGTGGTCCGCCGGTTCCGACGGGTCGGTCCGTAACGTCCACGCCGGGCTGTGCCTCGACGTCGACCGGGCCGGCACCGCGAACGGGACCCCGCTGGTGCTGTGGACCTGCAACGGCCAGGCCAACCAGAAGTGGACCCGCGTGTGAGCAACCGCGGCTTCAGAATGGGAGTTTCACGATGACGAGGACATGATCCCTCTTATGGTCCGCCGTGGTCGCGGTGGTGGTCGTCCTGAGTATGGGAGGCACGGCACTGGGCGGCGGCCTGGGCGAGAACACCTCGCGCACGGTCTCCGCCACGGCGGCCGCCTCCGCCGGCACCGCCGCCCCGACCGCAGGGTGCGGCAAGGCTTCCGCAGGACGGGGCCGCAGGTGACAGCGGATCCAGGACCTGGGTGCCGCAGGAGGTCTGGAAGTTCTTCACGCAGTTCCAGACCTCCAACCCGCCGCCGGGGACGGCGACCTGCCGGGTCACCAGCACCGTCAGTGCCTGGAACACGGGCCTGACGTCGAACGTCACCATCGCCAACACCGGCACCACCGCGATCGACGGCTGGTCCCTCGCCTTCCCCCTGCCCGACGGCCAGACCGTCACCTCCGGCTGGAACGCGGACTACTCGCCCGCCTCCGGCCGGGTGACGGCCAGGAACGTCGCCCACAACGCCACCATCGTTCCAGGCGCGTCGGTCGGCATCGGCTTCCAGGCGACCCACACCGGCAACACCGCCCCGCCGAGCTCCTGCACCCTCAACGGCACGGCCTGCGCCATGACAGTGACGGCGCCGAAGTGACCGACGGTTCGCCCCGCCCGACCTGGCGCTCTCCGCCTGCGGCTGAGCACCAGGTCGGGCGGCGGGTCAGTGATCACGGCAGTGGGGCCACCCGGTGCCCGGTCGGCGCCTCATACGGCCGGAGCCGTGGTCAGGAGGTCGTGCCGGTCACCGTGCTTCCCGACTTGGTCACGTGGTACGTCACGGTGGCGCCGCTCCAGAAATGGAAAGTGAGCTTGACGCGCGTGTTGTCCTTGAGCGCGTCGAGGAAGCCGGGGGTCAGGCGGATGGTCTTCTTGGCGTAGTCCGGTGCGAAGGCGGTGTTGAACTGCTGGTACGGGGTCCAACTGGTCGGGCCTGCGTTGCCGCCGTCGGCGTACGTGGCCTGCGTCGTCGCCAGCACGTCACCCCGGAACTGTGTGGGGATGCGGAACGACGCGGTCGTACCGGTCGTGTCCGACTGCACCGGGGTGTCGTAGGTGATCACTTGGATGCGCCAGGGGACTCCTCGGGAGAACCCGGCCTGGAGCGTCGCGTTGACCCCGGGGGAGCGGTCGCTGACGAGCCGGGTGAGTGTGGCCGCCTCGATGGTGAGACGGTTGCCGGAGAGGGTGTAGTCCCGGCCGCTGACCAGCTTGGTGGTGCCCTGCTTGAGCGCCATGAAGGTGGCGCCGTTCAGGTTCAGGGTGAGCGTACGGTCCTTGACGGGGCCGGACCTCGGCACGAAGACGCTGTCGGTGGAGGCCGTCGCCGAGCGTGTCGTCCAACTCGACTTGATCTGGCGGAACAGTCCCGCGTCCTTCCACCGGAGCTTGCCGCGGTCGTAGAAGGAGCCGTTGTCCCACAGCACGGTGGTGACCTTGTTGGTGCGGGCGGAGTGGCCGAGCGCCTCGAAGTACTTCAGCATCTCACCGCGTTCCACGACGCCGGGACCGTGGTCGTAACCGAGCAGGCCGTACTCGCCGAGGACGACGGGGATGCCCTGGGCGACGAAGGTGTCGCGCATCCGCTTGAACGTCTTGTCCAGATCTCCCCGGGCCTGCGTGTCGAACCGGGTGGAGCCGGCGAGGTTCACGCTGAACGGGAAGTAGCCGTAGTAGTGCACGGTGGCGATCAGCCGGGGGTCGTGCAGCGACTTGATCGTGGCGGCCAGGTTGTTCATCAGCCGCTGGTCGGGGGTGCAGACCTCGGTGGGCAGCATGAGCAGGCGGTTCTTGTTCTTGCCGCCCGACGCGCGCACGATCTTGTGGAAGGAGGTGTTCAGCTCGTTGAGCATCTCGGCCTTGCGGGCGTTGTCGGCGTCGTCGAACTGGGGCTCGTTGATGCTCTCGAAGAGCAGCTGGGCGGGCTCATTCCGGAACGAGGTGGCGATCTGGGTCCAGGTCGCGTTGAAGCGGGCCAACACCTTGTCGTGGTCGGTGGACATCTTGCTGGTCCACTGCCAGGAGTCGTGATGGACGTCGAGGATCACGTAGAAGCCATTGGCGATCGCCCAGTCGACGACCTCCTTGACCCGGTTCATGTACGCCGAATCGACGGTGTAGTTGGGCGCCGCTCCCTGGTGGTCGCTCCAGGTCACGGGGATGCGGATGCTCTTGAAGCCCTGGGCGCGGACCGAGTCCAGCAGGGTCTCGGTGGTGCGGGGCTGGCCCCAGTTGGTCTCGTTGGGGATGGCGTCCAGGCTGTTGCCCAGATTCCAGCCCGGCTGCATGGCGGCCACGGCTGCCATCGCGTTGTCGGGCACCGGGGCCGGCGCCGCTGCCGCGCTGGGCTCGGCGTCGGCGCCGAACGTCCCGAAGACCGCGCCGTAGGCGAGAACGCCTGCGGCGATCAGCGCCAGCGGCGCACCCACTGCCAGCCGGATCCTGCGTCGGCGGTGCTGTGGGGCTTGCTGCTTACTCATTGCTCATCCGTTCTGGAAGGTCGAGCCGGCGTCGCCTTCCAGTGGTCACTGCCGGGCAGCAGGTTGCCGCGTTTCACAGAGATGGCACAGAAAAAAGAAAGAAGCCGCCGCCCTCTGCGACGACGTTCGTCCACGCCGGTCGGCCCCCTCCCCCTACTGCGGCGGAGCCAGCCCGTGCTGTCACCGGCCGCCGAAACCGGACCAGCCGCATCGACGTCCACCGGCCTTGACTCGCCCGGCTCAAAGCAGTCCTCACCGTCTGCCCCGAGCAGAACATCGCCCACCAACTGGTCCGCGACTGCGGCGAGATGCTCACCACCCGCAGCGGCGGACTTCGGCAAATGTGGATCACCGGTGCCCGCACCTCAGAACACGAGATCCACTCTCTGAAGCGGCGGGCAGCCAAGGCCACGCGGCCGGTCCCGATCCCTCCCGTGCTCGTTCGCATGGTGCGCGTACCCATTCGGCTCGATGCCTCGGCCTACGGCATTACCTGGGGGCGAGCCCCTGAGACGGCTTGCCGAAACAAGGAACCATGCCAGCCGGCTGATCGAGGAGTTCATGCAGCGGTGGGAGACATCGGTAGTGACGGCGCGTTGGAGAACGCCTGGGACGGACGGTAGGCACCGCCGCGCAGTAGACGTCGATGTCGGCGGCCATGCCGGGGGGCCAGGGCCCGCCATCATGCTCTTGGCACCGTCCAGACTGCACGGCGCGCTCAGCGAGCAGGTGCTGCCGGACCCGGAGGGTGGGGCGTACAACACGGTCGGCGTGGCGGCGTACGCCGGGCAGGCCGAGGAGAGCGCGGTCCCTGCGATCGCGCCGACTGTTCCCAGCACCCCGGAGGGGCCGGTGGCTCTGAAACGGAACAACGGCATCGGCGCCCGTCGGGAATGGCCCGAACGCCCGGCGGACGCGGACCTCGTCGTCGTGAGGACGGGGTCTGCGCCCGCCGGACCCCGTCCAGGGGACGAACGGACGGGACGGAGGCCACGAACACACGTGGGCCCGCAGCGCCGGATGGCGAGGCGGGCCCACGTCTGTTGGTGCGCAGCTCAGCTGCGAGATTGGGCGGGGATTCAGATCGTGTGGCCGGTGTTGTTGAACGGGCGCTCGGTCTCGGCGACGAACTGGGCGCGCTGCGGGCTGGAGCAATCCACGAACGGGTCCTTCCCGGTGGCGTCGTACACCGTGCCGATGTAGCGGGCGCTCTTGGGGGTGCCGCCGGGAATGGATTGGACGACGTCGGCAGCCTAGCCGTCGGTGACCAGCCGGGAGTTCACGGCTTGGATGCAGTCCGTGCACAGCCATGCGCCGGCCAGGAACGTGACCCTGACTGCTCCGCAGGTCAGGCAGTTGCGCTCGGTGCACCGGATGCCTGCCGCACAGCGGGCGCGGGTGGCGGCTCGCTCGGTGGCCTGCCGGGACAGCTCTGCGGATACCGTTGGAGCCGTCAGTGGGTAGACCGACCACACCATCTCCAGCCGCTTCAGCTCTTCGACCTGCGGTGCCTCCAAGGTCCCGGCGGCGTAGTGGCGGCGTTGATCCGCCACCCACACCCCAGCGGATGCGGCCCCAGCGAGGGGGACCAGTCTTTCGGGGTGACGTACGTGAACGGCACCCGCGGCTCACTGCTGCCTGTCTCGCGCAGCCAGCGTGTGGGTCAGCGCGGCCGGGTCACGCCCCTGGCTGAGCCGGAGCACCCTCGCCGCCCGCGTTGACACCCGCTTCGCTTCACCGTCAACGCTCTCCAAGCCGTTCTTGCCACCGTTCAGCAGACCGTCTTCGGGCTCCTGTTCGCCGGTCGTGCGGCTGTTGCGCAGGTGAGGGCCGGTGGAGGCTTCGATCATGTCGGGACCGCAGGTGAGGGTGGGATGATCCTGTCCTCTCCGGTACGCCTGGCGACGCCACGTGGACCGGATCGCCGGTGACCGACGAGGAAGACGAAGGATCGATGATGCTGAGCGTGGGCCAACGGGTGCGGCTGGCGGCGGATCTGCGGTTGGCCGGGTCGGTGACCCCAGCCGGGGAGCCCCCGGAGGAGACGGGTGCCTTCGCCGCCTCTCTGGCCCTGGCAGCAGGCATCGAGGGCACCGTCGAGCGTGTGGACGAGCATCACCGGCAGCAGAGCCAGGAGGTCCGTGAGTACCTGCGCCTCAAGTCGCTGCTCGACGACTTCGGTCACCAGATGCCGCCGGCGAGCAGAAAACAGCTGGAGGAGCAGGTGGGGGCCTTGGAAGAGCAGTGGGTCGCCCACCAGCGACGTATGCTCCGCGTCACGGTCCGCATCCGGCTCGACAACGGATTCGTCCTCGACGACGCCCCCGAAGAGGCTTTCACCTCCGTCTGACCAGGCGCCGGGGCGCTCGCTCCCCGCGTGCCAGCCTGTCAGCCGAGCAGGACGAACGGGCTGAGGATGTGGTGCGGGTCGAGGAGACCTGCAGCAGCGGTGGAAAGCCAGCAGCGCCGAGGAGATCCCCGGCGCGGACTGGACGGATCTCCCGCTGCGTTTCTTGCGCCGGAGTGGGCCGTCGCCGTCGTATGAGCGCGTTGACCTGACCTCCGGGCTTCTGATGCTGGTCTGCGGCGATGTCATCCGTCCCGACCTGGCCCTCAACCAGGATCGAGAACGTGTTCAAAGAAGTGATGTCCCGAAAGGCTTGAAACGCCATGCGCTTCATCTCCAAGACGTCGTTGGGCGACGTGACCGAACAGCTCTTCGCCCTCGACGAGATCCCCGGCGTGCTGTGGACGCCGGAAGACGCCCACGGCACCCGCCCCCTGATCCTGATGGGACACGGCGGCGGGCCCACAAGAAGGCCCCCGACATCCTTGCCCGCGCGCATCGCTTCGCCGCCGAGGGCGGGTTCGCGGTCGCCGCGATCGACGTGCCCAACCACGGCGAGCGGCCGACGGACGAGGAATTCGACCGTCGCCGCAGAACTTCGAGTCCGCGCCGGGGTGCTGGGCCTGCAAGGGTCGCCCGCGCTGGCTGGGACCGCCGCGCAGATGACCGTGCCGGTGCAATTTCTGGTCCAGTGGGACGATGAGCGGATGCCCCGTGCACAGAGCCTGGCGTTGTTCGATGCCATCGGTTCAGCCGAGAAGACACGCACGCCAACCCCAGCAAGCACGGAGATCTGCCGCAGTTCGAGATGGACGACTCGCTGCGGTTCTTCGCCCGACACCTGGGCTGATACGTCTGTAATTCACGCCGCCGACGAGCGCCTACGCTGGATCGTCACCAGGGCGAACGTTGCCTGACCAAGCACTACTAGCCCTGGCGTCACTCGCGGCGCACGCGCCGCGAGGCGCTTCATGTCTTCTCTCGTCTTCCAACAACCACAGTCTTCTAAAGAGACACCCCACTTCCCCGGGTCCCGGAAAGCCCGGGTGTCGGGGCCGACCTGCGGAAAACGCTTCGACTAAGGGGTTTCCACGTACCTGAGCACCCGGATCATCACTGCCCTGGCCCGCGCGCACGGCGTCAGCCGGGGCGCCATCCGCACGGCCGTCGCCGACCTCATGCCCGAGCACACCGCCACCGGCCACGAGGACGCCCGGCCTCCGAGTTGCCGGTCACCCTCGTCATGCCGGGCAAGTTCGTCGACTTCCTGCGGCCACGATCCACTCGCTTTGTCCGCGGGAACGCGGGAACGGACAGCACTTCGACAGTGGTCCAGGAGGTGTCTTGCCGTCGGAACTGGCTCGGAATATTCACGGGTTCTCGGGTTCTGACAGCACCGGGTCTTCCTGGCGGGCCGAGCGCGGTGGTGGTCAACGCCAGTCGTCGATCACATACGCGTCGGGGTGGCTGTACCCGGCTTCGTTGGGCCTGTGCATGGTCACGCCCTGCAACCAGGTGCGGAAACCGCGATCGATCATGCGCCGGTAGGCATCTGGGCGACTCAGGTTCATGCCAGCGTCCAGTTGCCCCAGCCCGCGCTCGGTGGCCAGCCGCTCGCATGCGTCGAGCAGTCGCTCGAACCGGTCGGCGGCCTCGGGACCAGGACGTACGGCGCCGAATTTGACGAAGCACACGTCCTCGCCGGCCTCCGACCCGGCTCCGCAGTGGCAGACGGCCAGGCCGTCGAGCTCGGAGCCGGCGCCCTGGAGCAGGATGGTGTCACCGAGTCCCTGCGCGTGCGTGGCCACGATCTCGCGGTCCAGGCTCAGGCCCTCGTACACGGCTCCGGTCAGTGCGCGACAGAGGCTTAGGGCGTTGGGCTGCTCGGCGGCGGGCAGTTCGCCATAGAGCACCCGGCCGGGGACTGCGGCACCGTCTGTGACCTGCTTCTTCATGATGGCTGTGAGGAATCGGGGCCAGAAACCGTATCGGCGGTAGAGCTCAAGATGCTTGGGACTGTGCGCGAAGGTGAAGAGGCCGAGGTGGCGATTCCCCCAGGCGTCGAAGCAGTCGATGACCGGCTCCATCAGACGCCTGCCGATGCCCTGGTCCCACAGATCCGGACGTACGGTCAGCGGTCCGAAAAACCCGACACTGCCCCAGTTGGCGGCGAAGTTCGATCCAACTACTTCGCCTTCGACCGTCGCCGCGAACGCCGCCTGTGGATCGGCCGCCCAGCGGGTGCGGACGTAGTCGACGGTCCCGAACGGATCAGGTGCCCCCAGGAAGGTCCCGAAGGCGACCCTGCAGATCTCATCGGCCCGATCCAGGCCCGCCTCATCCAGCGGGCGGACTGATACCGGGGCCGCGCCACTCTTGCGCTCCGCTGCTGGTGGGACCATCACTCTCTCCTTTCTACCCACGTTCCATCGCACCACGGAGATGCGCCGCAGGCGAGGTGAACGGTCCGGCGACAGGTCCGGCGACACCTCCGAGGATCGAGGACCAAGCCGGTCTACCTTGCCCTTTCCGCGGGAACCGCAGCAGTGCGTTGAGCTTGTTCCGCTTTGACGGATACCAGCGGTGTGGTGGTCAGGCGGCGAGTGCGGTCTCGTATTCGGCGGGACTTCGATAGCCGAGGCTGCTGTGCAGACGGTGCAAGTTGTACCAGCCCTCGATGAAATCGAAGATCGCGGTGCGGGCGGCGGCCCGGCTGGGCCAGGAGATGGCGCCGAGCAGTTCCCTCTTGATGGTGGCGAAGAACGACTCGGCGAGTGCCTTGTCCCAGCACTGTCCGGTGCGGCCGACCGACAGACGTACCCCCAACTGGTCTGCCAGTAAAAGTGGCCTTGCGCTGCTGGGCGCTGGGTTCGTCGTAGACGACACCCTCGATGCTGTTGGCGTCGGCAGCGAAGCGAGTGTCCGCCTCATCCTGTAGGTATGCGCGGATCATGGTCGCGCCTCAGAGGACGCGCTGTTGGTCGACGCGCAACGGCAGGTCAGTTATGACGCGGTTTGCATCCGTCCCGACGTGGCCCAGCAACACGGTCAGGGCCACGCCCCCTCAGCCAGACCCCTACTGGACTGGACCAGCCAGCGTTTCGATGGGCAGTGGCGGCCACTTCGGCTCCTTCCGGGTAAGGCTTGCCAGCTCTTCCGGTGGTTCGGCGCCGTCCCGAACGGTCGCGACGTAGGCCTTTGCTTCCTGCAAGCTCAGCCGCGGGGCCTGCTTGCGCAAGTGGCTCATCGCGGCCACGACGCCGACGGAGTGGACGAGCGCGCGAACAGCGGAGGCCAGTGGATCAGGCCGCCTGATGCCCCTGGTCTGCAGGAGGTACTGCTCCTCCCAGCCCTCCTCCTCCCACCAGACGGCGGGCACGTAGTGGATGCTCCCGTCGTGCCGGTCCACCAGGTAGTGGCCGCCGACAGAGCTGCCGCGCACGTCAGGGGCGCGGGCCTGCTCCGCCGAGCGCCAGAAGACGAGCCAGCCGACCGCGCGTTCCTGCACGTGGTAGATGTCCGGCGTGGGGGCAGGCCCGCTCCATGGCCACGTCGGCAGCTCTCTGGCCAGGAAGGACTCGATGAGCTCGACGGCGCGTTCCTTGGAGATCACGATCTCATCATTCACCACAGGTCAACCGGGTTTCGGCCTGCCGGCGTCGTCCCACCGAGTCTCAAACGGAACAGATGCTCCCAGGCGCTGACCGGCCCCGGCCGCTGGTCGGCCGACCAGGTCCTCGGGCTGACTCCTTGGCCGCCGTGGGTCTCCGTCGCGGCCGTCGTGATCGGCCCGGCCAACGGGCTGCTCCCGAGTGGTACTGCGCCGCCCGCCCGCTTCCGGACGGAGAACTCCGCATGGACAAGCTACTGACTGACGCGGCCCGCACGCTGGCCCCGCCCAGGGGAGACCGGCACACCACGGGCGGCTGCTGACCCTCGTCCCGGGACTGCAGGCCGTGCTCGTTGCCGCAGCCGCCATCACGGCAGCGGCCTCGCACGACAAGGTGACCACCGCGGTCCAGTACACCCTGATCGTGCTTGGCCTCGCCATGGGGACTGCAGAACGCTGTCGCCCGCCGACTCGGTGTCCCCAACCTGACCACGACCGTGCTGACCCTCTCCCTGACCGGACTGGCCGCGGACTCCACCCCGGCCGGCGGGGCGGCACCCCGGCCAGGCAGGCGGATCCTGTCCGTCCTGGCCATGTTCCTCGGCGCCCTCGCGTGATCGAGCGCACCGCTGCCGAACGGGAGCTGCTCCGCTCCGGCGGACACTGCGCCGCGAACTCCTTCCGGGCGGACGCCCGGGGCCGAGCGGCAAAGAGCCGGACCCGGTATCGCCCGGTCCGGCTCACTGTGGTCATGCGGTCCTGATGTCGTCCACCCGCTCGCCCTCCGCCTGGGACGGCTCGGTCCTGGGGACGTCCGGGTGCTGCTCCATGGCCGCAAGCTCGTCCGGCTCGTCGCGCTCGCCCTCGGCTTGGGAGGGAGTGTGAGAGTACAGCGAGGTGTCGTAATCCGAGGCTCCGGTTTTCATGGAGGGCCTCCCTTTTCGGGTTCCTCATCACCCATACTCCTCCTCCGAAGCAGGCGGGGCGAGAGCAGCCGACACCGCACCTCGTGTCCCAGGCCACCGAAGCCGCCGGATGCCGACCTGCACGGTTGGCACGACGCGACCTACCACCCCTACCCGCACAGAGGGGAGCCGTCGGTGTTAGTGCCGCAGAGCCGGTGGGTGAGCGTGGCGTGACGTCTGTGCGCCCTGTTCAGGACGGTGGCGGCGACTGCGGACCCCACCATGGGGGCGAGCAGGTAGACCACGGGAAACCGACTCGTCCGCGAGACGCAGTCAGGGCCCGAGCCCGCCATGGCGTGTACCCGCACGGACGGCGCCTCGGTCTTCGCGGCCCTGCTGGCCGACAGCGGTCACAAGGGCGAACCGCTGGAGACCACCGGCAGGAAGCGGTCACTCACGGCCAGATCGCCGTACGTGATCACCTCGGGCGACCCCTTCGCCCCCGCCCGGCTCAGCGCTGCGCTCCTGAGTCCGAGCAGGAGAAGGACTGACGCCCAGGCGAATTCGACTCTTCACAGTTGAGGGTGTAGTCGCTGGTCGGATGGTGGCTGGCGCGTCGGTCCCGGGTGGGTGTCGAGGTCTTCCGAGGATGGAGGTTCCTACGCCGCCCATCTGGAAGACCTCGATGTGCCTGACGCTTCCTTCGGCTGCCCTGACCTGACCACGTTCTGCCGCCTGGATGAGCTCGGCCTAGTCGTGGTCGGCCGGCGTCTGGAGCCCGATCGCGCGGTCCTGGCGTGCCGGGTCCTGGAGGCCGATGACGGCACCGAGGGCTGGTGCCGACGCTGCGGGTGTGCAGGAAGACCCCGGGACACCGTCACGCGGGAAATGGCGCACGAGCCGCTGGGCCGGCGACCGACCACCCTGCTGGTGACGATCCGCCGGTACCGGTGGTGCACCGGGTGTGGGCATGTGTGGAGCCAGGACACCAGCCGCGCGGCCGAGCCGCGGGCCAGGCTGTCGCGTCGTGGACTGGCCTGGGCGCTGGAGGCGATCGTGTGTCAGCACTTGAGCATCGCTCGCGTCGCCCAAGGGCTTGGCGTCGCGTGGAACACCGCCAACGACGCGGTCCTGGCCGAGGGCCGACGGGTGCTGGACCTGCTCACCGACAAGCAGGCCGCCCGACTCACGGCCCTGTTCGCCATCGATGAGCACGTCGAGGTCGAGGCCATCTGGGGCATCTACCAGCGGATGATCGCCGCCTACCGGCACCCCGGCCCAGCCGCGGGCCGCGAGCTGATGGTCAAGCTGATCGAGTCGCCCAGCGCCGGCGTCCCCAGGCCGCTGGTCGAGATCGCCAAGCTCGGCCGCACCCTGAGCAAGCGAGCCGCTGACGTACTGGCCTACTTCGACCGGCCCGGCACCAGTAACGGTCCGACCGAAGCGATCAACGGCCGCCTGGAGCACCTGCGCGGCTCCGCCCTCGGCTTCCGCAACCTCACCAACTACATCGCCCGATCCCTACCCGAGACAGGCGGATTCAGACCCCGACTACACCCTGCATTGGTGAAGCGCCGCTCTTCCTGGGGGCGGCCAGAGATACGACGGAAACCGGCAACCAGTGATCTTGAGTTGAACTTGCCGCAGGTGAGGTGCTGGGCGGATCGGCGTCGGCTGCCCGACCAGGGACAGCGATGCGCAAACGCAGCCGGAGGCCCGATCTTGTGTCACCGTTCGCAGTGGACCTCTTCGCATACCCGCTCAGATCGGCCAACGGCGCACCCGATAACGCAGGTGAAGCACCCGGTTGCCCTGAATCACCACGTCAGGATCCTCCAACAGGTGCTGCGCGTGGACCGACCCGAAGTAACGCCTGCCGGACCCGAACACGACGGGTACGACGTCCATGCGCACCTCGTCGACCAGACCCGCGGCAAGCACCTGGCCACCGACGTCGCCAGCGGCGACCTCGACCAAGCGGTCACCCGCAAGCTCCTGCGCCTTGGCCACGGCTGCCTCGACGCCGTCGACGAAGTGAAACGGCGCCTCGGGGTCCCAGCCCTCGGGCTTCGGCCGGTGTGTCACGACGACCACGTGGTCGATCCCGCTCGGAGGCTTCCCGTCCCAGCCGTCCGTCATGTCGAAGACGTGGCGGCCGGCGATTGTCACCCCGACCTGGTCCCAGTACGCCCGGGTGTAGTCGTAGGACGGCTGCGACACCTTGAGCGCTCCGCTCTCGTCCAACGGGACGTCACCGCTGGACAACCAGTCGAACAGCGGTCCGGGCTGATCATTCTCGTCCGCGATGAAGCCGTCCACCGACACTGAGCTGTACATGACCACCTTGCCCACGGGGCTCTCCTTTGCTTTGGGGTGCCCCCAAATTAGCGTGTCGTGAGCTGTCGCTCTTGTAGGAAGTCAATCGGTCGGCAGCGGCCAGCCGTCCAGCGCGTGGCCGGGATGTTCGCGCAGGAACCGCCGCCGGACTTCGACGTACCGGGTCGGCGTGAGCCCGGTGAACGCCCGGAACTCGTGGCCGAAGTGGGCCTGGTCGAAGTAGCCTGCGCCACCGGCGGGGTCGCCCCAGTCGATCGGTCCGGCAGGGTTGATCGCGAACATGGTGGCAGCGAAGCGGTAGGTGCGGGCCAGCCGCTTCGGCGTGACGCCGATGAGCTCCTTGAACCGCTGTGCCAGATGAGTGCTGCTGACACCGGGTGCCACGCTCAGGTCGCCGATCGCCACCGCCCCACTGGTCGCCGCGACGACACTGCTCGTATGGCGGACCAGTCCCAGGCCGGCGGTCTCGCACAGCCGTCGCATGAGCTCCTCCTCGAGCAGCGTCAGCATCTCGTGCGATCCGTCCGACGTGGCCAGCCGGTCTCGCAGCTCAGCAATGGCGGGCCGGCCCCAAACCTGCTCTACCGTCACCGGCCGGTCATACAGCACGGCCGCGGGCATCGGCAGGAACGGCGCCAGCCCCCACGGCTTGAAGTGCACGCCGACGGACCGGGTCCGGAGTGGGTAGCCGAACTCCAACGCGCGGGCGGGCATGGTGACCACGCAGCCGTCGGCGTACTCGGCCGTCTCGATGTCGGTGCCGGCGCGGATACGGAACGGCGCCCCGAGGTTGATGATGAGCAGCGCCGACGGCATCGGCGGCAGCGTCAGCCGGGCGTACGGCGGCGCACCCTCCAGGTAGTAAAGGTCGTCGATCAGCCCGTCCATCGAGGTGAACCAGCCGGACAAGGCCACCCGGCGCAGGCGGGGCAAGACCGACACCGTCGATGCCGAAGCAGCAGCTCACGCTGTGCTGTCCGGCAGGGCCACCGCAACGGCGAAGCTCGGGGACGGCCCGGCCGAAGCACTCCGACTCTTCAGGATGGCCAAGGTCTCGGCAGTCAAAGCCCGCACCCAGGCCATCAACCAACTCCGAGCCGTCCTCGTGACGGCAAGCCCAGACTTACGAGAGCTTCTGGATGGACTGACCCTTCCCAGACTCGTCCGAGCCTGCATCGCACTACCGAAGGCTGCGGAAGGCACGGCCACAGCAGCGGCTGTCTTCACGCTGAGGCTCCTGGCCCGCCACGTCGAGGAGCTCGACGACTAGATCGTGGCCCTGCAACAGCAGATCACCGATGTGATCAGCCAGCACACACCCCAACTGCTCGAGTGCTAGGGAGTGGGTCCGGACACCGCGGCAACCCTCCTCATCGCCACTGGCGACAACCCGGAACGGCTCTGCAGCGAGGCTTCGTTCGCCTCGCTCTGCGGCGTGAGCCCGGTCGAAGCCTTTTCGGGCAAGACACGGCGCAGAAGGCTGAACCGAGGCGGTGACCGGCAGGCCAACTCGGCCCTCTACACCATCGTCCTGGCCAGACTGCGCTGGGAATCCCGCAGCCGCAGCTACGTCGAGCGACGCATTGCCGAAGGCAAGACCCGCCGCTAAGCCATCCGCTGCCAAACGCTACGTCGCCCGAGAGCTCTGCACGATCATCATCCGAGCCCACGCCATGCCCCAGGACCAGGAATTGGCCGCTTGACATCCATAGGGGCATCAAGAGGGCCTACGTCTTCCATGGCGCAGTCACCGTCGCCGCGATCCGGCTCTGGCTCTCTCTGCCTGTGAGGTGTGGCCTGCACTGGTCACGCCCAGAACTCCTTAGCCGCCAGGAACGTCGTCCCCTACAGTGCGGAAGGCATGACGGCACTTTCATCATTTACCTTCGTGCGCCACATCGACGGGCTCAGCTACCACTTCCATCGTGACGGCGAGCGCAATGGCCGCCCCGCCTACCGCCGAGCGGACGGGAAGGTGTGGTGTGTCTGGTCGCCGACCGACGGTTGGCACTGCGAGATCGCTGACGGCCTCGTCACAGCCCATCCCTTCAACACCGGCGCCGACACCGACGGACCCGAACCCCCGGTCACCGTCTGGCGCAGCTTCAAAGACGACCGCTCCTACCTCTACGACCTCCGGCCCCTCGCCCCCGGAGCGTGATCCGCTGGACAGTGCCTAAAAGGCCTTGTTTCCTTTGGTGGGCTCCCAGACAGGTCGTGACCTGGTCTCTGGCACGCTACCGCCGTGGAAGATCTCATTGGTACGCAGCATCCCCGGCGCAGGCTCGCGAACGCGCCCGATGCGGTTGCCCCGCTGGAAGCCGGCGAACCCAGGACCCTCCCCAGCTACGAGAAGCGCGGCACCCCCGACGAGTGCGCCGGCATCAGCGATACGGACGTCCGCACCTACTCCTACGGGTCATCGGCGAGCACCGCCTTCGACGACTGCGAGGAGTCGCTCGACGACCTGGAGGACGCCGTCGACGACTACGGTTCCAGCATCGCCACCACCGCACCCTGACCGAGGTGGCACCCATGACCGGCAATCCCCGCAACGGGCGCCCCCTCCGCAGGCTCTGCACCTGGCTCCGCTCTCAACGCCTGCCCTGCTGACTCTGTGGCCACAACAACGGCTACAACCTCGACGCCCGCCATCCGCTGTCCTTCACCTCGGCCACGAGATCCCCTCGGCCGTGGAGGCAACCTGCTTGCCCCGGCCAACGCCTGGCTCACGCACCGTGTGCAACAGCAGCAAGGGCAACCGCACCGCGCGGCCCCGGCCGAGTCGGCCCTCCAGGCGGTGGTGATCCTCAGAGCCGCCGCATCACCACGCGCTCCACCGGCAGTTCGGCCCATGTCGTCTGGGGCCCGTTCATGCATGATGACGGGATGAACCACAGCGACCAGCGCTTCCACGTCATCGTGCTGTCGAACTTCGCGAAGGGCTTCGACAAGTACGCGTTTGCTTACGGTAAGGCGGGGATTCCGGAGAGTACCTATCCCGACCGGTTCCACCTGCTGACCCGTACGGAGTTGGGAATCGGCATCGGCAAGGCGCGACGCTTGCTGGACCGTCTGGCCATACCGGGAGACCGGCTGCTGGTGCTGGAAACCATGGTGGACCCCGACAAACTGGTGCCCAACGTGTCGACCGGCCTCGGCATGGAACTGCACGAGGGCCGCATCCGGTTGTCAGCAGTCCACGAGCTCGACCAAGTAGGCGACGAGTTCACTCTGCGCCCGACAACCGTCGAGGATGCGATGGCGGCCTCCCTGCAGCTGCACGGATCGGCGCAGCGACGCTACGCCGACACACGACCACGCTCGGTTTCGCTTCTGCCGGTGGCCTCCGCCTGCCAAGCCCGGTGTGCGTTCTGCTTCTCGTCGGCTTCGATCTCCAGCGATCAAGCGCCGGCGCGTGTCCCGTGGGACGCGGTCGCCCACTGGCTGGAGCGCGCCCGCGCGGCGGGTGCCGAGCGTGCGGTGATCACCGGCGGCGGGGAGCCCACGCTCATACCGTTCGAACAGCAGTTGCGACTGGTGTCCGCCTGCTCGGCGGCCTTCCCGAAGGTCGTCCTGATCACCAACGCGCACACTCTGGCGAAGGGCCAGCACGCTGACCGGGCCGGCCGCCTCGCGGACCTGAGCGCCGCGGGCCTGAGCGTGCTGGCGGTCTCCCGGCACCATCAGGACGACGCCGTCAGCGAGCGGCTGATGATGCTGCGCACGCCGGTGAGCTCTGTGATCGACACCTGGCGCGTGGAACGTGACCGCTGGCCGGGGCTGCGGATGAGGCTGATCTGCGTGCTCCAGCACGGCGGCGTCGCCGACGCGGCCGGGGTCGCCGACTACCTTTCGTGGGCCGCGGCTCTCGGTGTCGAGGAAGTCTGCTTCAAGGAGCTCTACGTATCCACCAGTACTGAGTCGCTCTACTTCGACCGTGCCGCCAACGTCTGGAGCCGAGAGCACCAGGTTTCGCTGTCCATCGTCACCCGCTTCGCCGAGCAGCACGGCTTCGAACTGGCGAGCCGCCTGCCCTGGGGCGCGCCGGTCTACCACGGCAGCTGGGACGGACGGCCGATGCGGATCGCCGCCTACACCGAGCCCAGCCTGCTCTGGGAACGCACCAGCGGGATCGCACGCAGCTGGAACGTCATGGCCGACGGACGCTGCTACGCCTCCCTGGAAGACCGGGCCAGCGAGATCGTGCCGGAAGGCGCAGCGGCATGAGGTTCGACGAGTTCCAGGGATTCCGGCAGCGGCAACTCAGTGCTGGCTCGTCGCTTCTGGACGCCGCCGAGACCAACGTGTACCGGGCGCTCGCTCCGAGGCGACCGGAACCGCCGACCGACATGAGTACGGTGCACCGGTGCGATCTCGCCCGTGCCTGGCTGCGGCGCTTCGAGCTGCCGGAAGAGTGGTCCGGCCACGCCATGGTCAGTCGAGGGGTGCGACACGGGCTCGGTGTGGTGTTCCACTGGCTGCACGCCGTGCGAGCGCGGTTGTGGCTGCCCAGCGACGTGTATCCGGTCTACTTCGAGCTGGCCCGCGCTGCGGGCCTGGAGCCCGCGTCCTACCCGACGCTACCCGCGCCGGCGCTGCCGAGGTCGCCGGCGGACCACCGGCCCGAATACCTGCTGCTCGCCAACCCCAGCAAGCCGCTCGGCAGATACCTGTCCGATGCCGAGTGCGCCGCGGTGATTTCGTGGTTGCGGGAATCACCACGCCGCCGCCTGCTGATCGACAGCGTCTACGACCTGGGAGTTCCGTTCGCTGCCGGCACACGGCGCTTGCTGGACACCGGTTGTGCGGTCCTGCTGCATTCGGTCACCAAGGGATGGCTGTGGCCCCGCACGTTCGGCGTGGTCCTGCTGGGTCCGGCGCAAGCCGAATTGGCCGAAGCGTTCCGGTCGGATCCGCCGACGTCGGCACAGCTGAGGCTCGCGGACCGTCTGCTGACCGAGCACAGCGACGTGCCTCGGCAGGTCGTCGACGAACTGGGCGCGCGGGCTGAGCGGCTGTTCGAACGGTTGCCGGACGAAGTGTTCGGGGCGATTCCCACGGCGAGCCGGACTTGTCCCGGCAACTACTTCTTCCCGGTGGAAATCCCAGCGGAGACGCTGCAGCGCGAGTGCGGCGTGCTCGCCATGCCGGTCAGCGTGTTCGGGGAGAGCAGCTGGTCCGGCTCCATCCTGACCAGCCTTGCTGACGCTTTCGGCCCGACGCCGACGGTGGCACGATGAAACCACTGAAGGGCCTGGCCGTATACGACGATGCGGACTTCGACGAGCAGGAGTTCACCGCGCGCACCCACGACACAGGCGCCTCGCCCTGGTGTTCTCGGCAAACAACGCGATGCAGCACCTGCACGACGTGGATTCCGCGGCCGCGTCCTCACCTTGGCGCGAAACGTGCTGCGACCAGGCGGGATCCTGATCCCAGACGTGTTCGACCCCCGACATGGCCAAGCCCGTGCCGGCTCCCCGAGTCGCCCTACCACTACAGGTTGGTCGTGGACCGGGACGGGGCAACGCTCGACGTGCGAGCGACGTACGCGGGCCACGTCGTCTTTCGGCAGGAACCGGCCGTGCCCACGCGCCTCGATGGTGTCGCCGTCGATGAGCTGGCGTCGATCGCGGTCCTGTGGTCGGCGGGTTGTCAGACGGCTTGGGGATCGGTGCCGTGGCGTCGTGGCCCTGGTCAGGGGCGGGCTGCTTCGGTGAGCGGGTGGGCGGCTGTACCGTGGAGGTCTGGGGGGGGCGCCACCGTTCCCGTGGTGGGCTTCTGGTCGTCTCCCAGGAGAATTCCGAGACCGCCCGCGCCCAGCAGAAGTCCGACCAGGATCAAGACTGCGATGACCCCGGGGTGCTTGAGGCGTCGGTACGTCGTGGCCGCCGCTGGGGGAGTTGCCTGGATTGACTCGGCCAGCCGTTGTCGGTGAACCCCACACAGGGCCCGCGCTCGGAGAGTTGCGGCATGGCCGGGACTCCCAGAGCCACCAGGCGCCGCCCGTCCGCCGGGCTGCACCACAGGGTGAACATTCACTCGGGGTGGACTGCGACCTCGAGACAGAGTCAGAACAGCTGATCAACGGCCTTCTCCACGGAACCGGCCCCGCACTGCGCGAGGCCCACTGGGCAGCCGCGCAGTACCCGCTTGGTAGCGCGCCAGGTCTGACCTGATTCCAGTCCTTCGACGACCGGCGATCTTCTGTGGGCTGGGCATCCGACCTCGGCGCTGCCGTAGCCCATCGCCGACCCGTTACCGCACCGCGCTGTCTCGCGCTCCGCTCGCCCGGCGCTCTCCCCGCTCCGGACACCAGCGACTCCATCGCCCTACGCCACCGGCGGCACCGGACGGTGCGGCTCCCGATGCCCGGCTCGGTGGCGGTGCGGATCAGGGAGCGCAGCCGGCCGCGGAGCTCCTCAGTGCTCGCAAAGGGAGAACTCTCGTTCGTAGAGCTGCTCGTTGTGTTCGTCGACGAAGAACTTGCGTTCCTGCATGAGTTGTTCGCGGTAGCTCTTGGCCTGTTCAAGCGTCATGGTCGAGGCAGGGGACCATGGCTGTTGCGGTGGCACATCGGATGTCGAGACGATCCTTTCCGACGGGTCGACCAGGAAGAACGCAAGAATTTTGCGATGTCCCGGGCGGGTGGGGTCCGTGAGGCGGAATGAGCCGACGCGGTGTTGCAGGATGTTCGGGAACGCCAGGCAGCGGCCCGCTGGGGTCGATGCCGATCCCAGCATCTGGTTCAGTGCGTCTTCGTCCTCCAGACCGTAGACCTCACGCAGACCGTTGTCGTCGTTCTGCTCGTAGGTCGGGTCGTCGAGTGCCGCCCTGAAGCTCAGCTGGCTTTCGGTGATGTTCTCGCTGTCCCAGTAGTAGATGCCGGTCGAGACGATCCGCTCGTTCATCATTCCCTCGACATGCCAGGAACCGCCAAGGTACTCGGGCTTGTCCGGGGTGAGATGAATCGTGGCGAGCTTGACGATGACCTGCAGACGGCGGCCGCGCAGGTCGACTCGGGCGGAGTCATCGGGCTGCTCGGGCAGGGTGAAGGCCGGGGCATCCGGGACGACCGGGCGGCGGTTTTCCCACCAGCCGTCCTGGGCCTCTTCCCAAGCACGGACGGCTTCTTGGTAGGCCCCATCATCACTGTAGGTTGTTTTGTCCGGGTACTCCGGCTCCGAGTCGTACCACCCGTAAGGATCGGCCTCGATCCTCAGGGGTCGCGGATGGCGCAGATCGGTGAGCACGTTCTCCAGCAGTGGGCGCAGGCGCGCGAACAAGTCTGGTAGGACGGCGGCTAGTTCGCGGTGAGTATCGGGGTGGACGTTGTTGACGTACGAACGGAAAGCGACATCGCCGTCGTCACTGACGTCGACGTCAGTGGGCAGCCACTGGAACTTCTCCGAAAATTCGTACCGCGAGTAGCGGTCCGTCGGGTTCTGCCACGCCCGCTCGGGCGCATCGCTCACCTCGCGCACCAGGCAGAACAGTGAGGGATGAACCAGATCCAGTACCTGACCATCGGATCCGGGATGCCAGTCCTGTTCCGCTTCGGGCACCTGTTCCAGAACCCGAACCGCCTCGCGCAGCCGGGATCTGAGCTCGCTGTCGACCAGTGTGTCCGACTGCCACACCCCGTCGACGGCGGACACCTCGACACCGGTTCGTCCGTCTCGCAGTGCGGCGTAGTGCGCGAGTTCGGCAAGCACGTAACGAACCTGCGCTTCGGTGAGGCCCTGGGCGATCGCTTCCTGTGTCCACCTGGCGACAATGTCGGCGTCGTTCCTCTTGTCGAACCACCCCGGCTTCGCCCGAATGTGGGCGCTGCACTGCATCATCTGAAGTTCCCGCAGCGTTCGGGGTGTCGCGAACGATATGGAACGGGAAGCGTGAAAAGGCAGCGGGAAAGCAGACAGGCCAGTCAATTCTCTTGGTCCTCCCAGTCGGTGTGCGGCAGCGGAAGGATACGACAGCGCACTGACACCGCAGCCGTGGCTCCTGCGATCGCTGGTCCGGCAGCCAGCGCTCCTGTGTAGTCGCGTGATGCCCGGTTCGTGCTCATCCGAGGCCGAGAAGCCCGAGGTCTCGCACATCAACGCGACCGAGGCACCGGAGGCGGCCTACCAGCCGATAGCCCAACCGCCACACTTCTTCCGCGCCCCACTGCGCCCGGCGGATCGCTCGCACGTCGGGAAGGGAGATCCTTGATGGGGTGGTCCAGCAGTCGGCGCCGCGCCGAACTGCCCGCCGACTGGGCCATCGCACGCCGCCCGCGCGTACTGGCCAGCGACGCGCACCGGTGCGTGGACACCGACACCGACGTCCACCACATCGGCGCACGCATCGAGCAGAAATCGGGCATCAACAGACTTCGAACCACAGCGAAGCAGGGAAGTGCCCCTCCCCGGCCAAGAGACCGTCACGATGGGGCGCTGGCCGGTAGTCCGGGAAGACCGCCCGCATCTCGTCGGGCCTTTCATAGTGCAGGTGGGACATGCACGCGAGGATCCGGGCACGGCTGTTGTTCGCCAGGAAAGCCCGCACGAGCGAGGTTTCCGCCCAGTGCAACACGTTGTCCAACAGGTCACATTGATAGTCGTACGGCAGGTAAATGTCATGAACGTGGACGATGACGCCCGGTGCGAGACGCGGGAAGACCTCCAGAACGAGGAAGTTCACGTCCGAACCAGGTTTCACCACGTGGGACGAGTCCACGAACAGCACATCACCCGCGGTCAGGGAGGTGAACGTCGCCAGGTCGACGGCCTGGACCGGTACGCGGTGCAGATGAACGCGGGCGTCCCGGGACAGCCAGTCGCGCGGGTACGGCTCGATGCAGGTCACCGTCCCCGGACGACCGTCCTTGGCGTTCCGGGTGAGTGCCTGGAGCGCGATATGCGTGGAGACTCCGCTGCCCACTTCGAAGTATCGGCGGGGGCACAGCGAGCGTAGGATACCGTGCAGGGCCTGCGCCTCGATATAGCCATATCCCGGGCCGAGAGCACCCGACTCCTCGAACACCCTATTTCCGCGGTACTCATCGACGAATGGCTTGCATGTCTTCTCGAGCCAGGCCATCTGTTCATCGAGATCGATGTGCAGGCCGGGCAGACTGGAAGGGGTACGCCACAGCTCACGGGTTTCCGCCAGACCGCGCAGGTCCGGAGCGGAGGAATAGTAATGGCGTGGCGCTACAAGGATTCCCAGTCGGGAGAAGGCCATGTTCGCAACGACTGCCTGGCGTTTGGCGGCGCGCTTGAGTTGCTGCCGAACGCTCACTGAAATCTGACTTTTCGCCATGGGCATCAAACTAAGCGATGCGGCATTCGACAGCCTCGGAAACGCCGATGTCCGTTCAGGTGATTTATGAACGAGGAGCCCGCCCGGTCGGCGGCCACCGGGAGCGCGTAGTGGCGCACCGGTCCGTCGGCGTACAGCGCTGCCACCGTCACCGACCACACGCCGTGGCCGCGCTGCGCGCTGCGCACCGCGGTCACGGACTGCGGCGACGACTGCACGCCCGCTGCCGGGCCGGGCAGCTCGGCGACCGGCGCCATCGACTGCGCAAGCGGCGCCTGCGCAGTCGTCGCGTCATCGGCGCTGCTGCGCTGCCACGCGCTGACGAACAACTGCGCATAGCCGGCCGGGTCGGCGGCTGTGGCAGTGTGCACGGTGGAGGGCTCCGCCGCAGGAGCCGCCGCGACCGTGGCCGGGGTGGAGGCGACGGCGAGGGCCAGGGGCGACGGGGCCGGCTGCGATGACCGCCCAGAGCCGCGCTGGACGGTGAAGTCGACCAGGAACTTCGCGGCCGAGCTCACCCGCCGGGGGCACCGGGTGAGCGCGGACACGGTAGGCGACCTGCTGCGTGAGGATGGCTTCCGCCTGCAGGCCGGCGCCAAGACCATCGAGGGCAGGCAGCACCCTGACCGTGACGCCCAGTTCCGCTACATCAACGAGCAGGCCAGACAGCACATCGACAACGGCCAGCCGGTGATCAGCGTGGACACGAAGAAGAAGGAACTCGTCGGCGATTACAAGAACGCGGGCCGCCAGTGGCGGCCGGCCGGTGAGCCGGTACTGGTCAAGACGCATGATTTCCTGGACCGGCAGGGACCGGGCAAGGCGATCCCGTACGGGATCCATGACATCGCCGCGAACACCGGTTGGGTCAGTGTGGCTACCGATCACGACACCGCCGCGTTCGCCGTCGCCTCCATCCGCCGCTGGTGGCAGGCCCGCGGCCGACACGACTATCCGGCTGCCACCCGTCTGCTGATCACTGCGGACGCAGGCGGGTCCAGCGGCTACCGCACCCGCGCCTGGAAGAAGGAACTCGCTGCCCTGGCCGCCGAGACGGGCTTGGACATCACGGTCTGCCACATGCCGCCGGGCACCTCGAATTGGAACGAGATCGAGCACCGGCTCTTCTCCCACATCTCCATGAACTGGAGCGGGCCGCCCGCTGACCAGCCACGACGTCATCGCCAACAGCATCGCGGCGACCACCACACGCACCGGACTGACCGTCCACGCCGAACTCGACCCAGGGCACCTACGGCACCGGCATCAAAGTCACCGACCGCGGCATCGACGCCCTGCCCATGCACCGCCACCGCTTCCACGGGACTGGAACTACACCCTCCACCCACACCCCCGCGACACCGCCAGCGCGGCCCAGCACCCACATTCAGCCGATGGCCCGCCGCCGCGACCCTGCACAAGGGGTCTGCGCGATCCGGAGCTGACCGGCATGCCCGAACCGGCATTGGACGGCCTCATCAACCAACTGGCCCTTCATCTGGACGAGTTACGTGAGCAAGGACGGCTCCAACAGCGAGGAGGCGAGTCGCATCCGCGCTCGCGGGGCAGGGGCCAAGGATAGGCTGACCACCGCCGACAGAATCCTGGCCACTGTGCCCTACCTGCGCAGACTCGGCACCCGCGACCTGCTTGCCCAGCGATTCGGCGTTCAACGGCGGCACCCCACCAGGGCCGTCCACCAAGTCCAGCCCTCCTGACCGAGCTGCAGGTCTTTGGAGCCGGGGACGGGATCGGGAGGGCATTGGTGACGATGGGCCAGTAGCAGACGCGTCATTGCCGTCGAGGCAGACGCCGCCCTCGGGGCACCCGCACACTCGTGCTGCCCGCTCAGGACATGGAAAGCCCAGGTTGCCGCAGGTGCAGCGGCGGGACCGGCACCGACCTCTGCCGCGTGGGTGGGGGGGGGGGGAGTCCGGTGAACCCAAAACTGGGCACCATGGGACGGGGGGGGTTTGTGGGACCACACGAGAGGTGTTCTTTGTACCCTTCCCCCT
>NZ_JBVJAB010000032.1:46807-79000 GCF_055591025.1 Streptomyces sp. NPDC041784 | reverse complement strand
TCAGCACCCCGATCGCGATCCGGTCCGACAGCCGCTCACCCGCAGGCGCCCTGACCTGCCCCACCCTCGCCACACACAAGACAACGAGACACAGCCGCCTAAGTCACCAGCATTGGTCCTAGGCGGACACATACGTGAGTGCCGGATACACCTCCGGGTCGCCCTCGACACCGGCCTCACGGAGGATCGGAACGAGGATCTCGGCGAAGCGGTTGAGGGCCTCCTCGGACTCCCAGACGTCGACGACGCGGAAGGTGCTCTCGCCCTGTCCCGCGATGTGTGCGAGCAAACCTTCTACGGGCCAGTCGGCTGGAGATTCCATCCGGTTCTTGCCCCCCGTCAACTTGCGGCAGGTCTCCTCGTACTGCTCCTGTGTGAACTCGGGGGAGATGAGGACGATCGGCATTTGGGTCCTTCCACATCGCGGAGACGCGGCATGGGGCTGCCACGTCTGGGCCGGAATCAGGCGACGGCGACGTCCGCCTGTTCACATAGCGATCCTGGGCCGCGTCGCATCATCGCGCATGACTTGCTGCTCCACACGAGACGGAGTCACGCCCGTCGAGAGGGCGAACGTTGCCTGATGCGGCACTAGGCCGTGTCTTCAATCGGCCCGCTCGGGGATGGTGTGGGGGATGCCGCGACGCCGCAGCCAGGTGCGTATCGCCTTCGAGCTGTAGCCCTTGTCGCCCAGCACATGGGCGGCCCGCACGCGGGGCCGGCCCGGGCCCAGGCGGGGCACCCGGATCGCCTCCATCACGGCGGTGAACTGGGTGCAGTCGTTGGCGTTCCCGCCCGTGAGGGTAAACGCCAGCGGCCGGCCGACGGAGTCGCAGGCGAGATGAATCTTGCTGGTCAGACCGCCCCGGGAGCGTCCAAGCGCTCGGCTGCAGGCTCCCCTTTCTTTCGGGCCCCGGCGGCGTGCTGGTGGGCGCGCACGACGGTGGAGTCGACCGAGACCAGCCAGTCGATCTCGCCGACCGCGTCCGCCCGGGCCTGGGCGGCCTGGAGCATCCGCTGGAACGTGCCGTCCAGGGCCCACCGGCGGAACCGGGTATGCAGGGTGTGCCACGGGCCGTATCGCTCGGGCACGTCCCGCCAGGCCGAACCGGTACGAAACTTCCACACGATTCCGTTCAGCACGGTCCGGTCGTCCAGCCGTTTCCTGCCCCGCAACGACACAGGCAACAGCGGCCGAACGAACTCCCACTCAGCGCCCGACAGTTCAGGGCGACGTATCACCCGACCATGATCCACCACTCAAGATCAATTGAAGGCACTCCCTAGGAGTTCTTCGCCGCGCGGGCCCGATAGGCCGCGACTGTCGTCCGGCTCGCGCACGCGTTGGAGCAGAACCGCCGCGTGCGGTTGCGTGACTGGTCCACGAAGTAGTTCCCGCACCCGACCGCGGCGCACCGTCCCAGGGTCACCGCCGGATCCCCGGCGGTGACCAGAGCGAACTTAGCGGCGATCTGCTGGCCGACCCAGCGCTTGGCCGGGGCGCCGTTGCGGCTGAAGTGGATGTGCCAGCCGCCGAGGCCGTCATGGTCGGACAGGTGCATCTCCGGCGGATAGTCGCGCAGCAGGCGGTGTACGGCGTCGGGGTCGGTGCCGTCGACCAGCTGCGCCAGGGCCGTGCGTACGAGCTCGGGAAGGTCGCCGTAGTCACCCTCCGGCGGCGGGACGATTTCGTGTTCTGCGAAGAACGCGGCGACCAGTGCGCCGTGTTGGTCGAGGGTTCCGGTATTGGCCAGCTCGACGGCCAGCCGCGTCACGTTCCCGATGTAGTCACCGTATTGCACTTGACCCCCTACATGACCCCTTCATACTGTAGGCGCCATGATACCTAACGACGCCTACATGGCCAGTCGTCTGCATCTGCTCGGGGAGTGGGACGCCGCGCTCGCCGTCCTGGGCCCGGACGCCGCGCCGGCACTGCGCGCGGAGATCGCCGTCGACCGGTGGTTCTTCCGGATGCAAAATCACGCGGAGGCCGAGAAGGCGGTAGCGGCACTTGATCCCGCGTCACCGATCGCACAGCTGCTCACCGGACGGCTTGCCTACAGCCGCCTGCTGTTCCGGCGCGACACCTGCGCCGACGACCGCGCCACAGCTGAGGCCGCCTACCGCGCGGCAGCCGAGGACGGCGACGAGATACTGAGCGCCTGGGCCGAGTACCACTGGGCCGTCCTGCTGGACAACATCGACGAAGATGCGGCCGGCGCTCTCCCGCGGTACGAGACGGCGTTCGAGGTCGCGACGAAGTCCGGCGACGGGCTCTTCGAGTCCTACATCATCCGCCACCTCGCGCCGCACAAGGAGCCCGCGGAGCGGCTGGCGATGCTGCGCCGCTCGCTTCATCTGCGGGCCGCGCTCGGCGCCCGCCCGCAGACGATCGCCGCGCAGGCGCTGCTGGCCGAGTACCTCCCCGAAGGCGACCCCGAGCGCGCCGAGCTCCTGCGGATCTTCCGCCCGGGCGCGGAAGAACTGCATATCGCCTGGCTCCTGTTCGAGGACTGAGGCGCCGAGCGCCGGGCCCCGGACGGAGCGCGCCGGGGCCGGCCCGAGGCCCCGGCCGCGTTGCCGCATCCCCGCATCCCGCACGGACTCAGGGTGATGGCAATACGGGCCTCACGGCCACCCTCGGCCGCCACTCGGCCCGCGCAGCAGCGCTGCGCACTGGTCGTACGGGCAGCCCTTGATGTCTCACAGCGAAGGGAGCGGTTCAGGTTGAGCAAGAGCAACTTCGGCAGGAGGAACGCGGCGGCCCCGGAGCCGTCAGTGTCCTCGCACTCCACGGGTTCGCCTCCGGCGCCACCGCGGTTTCGGCCGGCCGGTTCCGGCGACGCCGATGCCATCGCACGGCTGCAGGTGGCCAACTGGCGCCGCCACTACCGCGGCGCGTTCTCCGACACGTTCCTGGACGGCGATCTGGTGGCCGAGTGGCGCACCGCCTGGTCCTCGCGTCTGTCCAGCCCGGGCGGCACCTCGACGGTCCTGGCCGAGGACGACGCCGGGCTCGCGGGACTCGTCCATGTCGTCTTCGACGAGGACGGCCGCTGGGGCAGCCTCATCGACGGCCTGCACGTCAGCCCGTGCCGCCGTCGCACCGGACTCGGCACCGAACTGCTGTCCCGCGCCGCCGAGGCCGTCGCCGAACGCGCGCGTGGCGGCGCGCTGTACCTGTGGGTGCTCGAGCAGAATACCGCGGCTCAGGAGTTCTACCTGGCCCTGGGAGGCACCTGCGCGGAACGGGCCGCGGTGGCGGCCCCCGGCGGAGTCTCGTCCCGGCTCACCGGTTCCCCCGCCAAGCTCCGCTTCACCTGGCCCGACGCCACGGTGCTCGCCCGGCCGGAGGCGCGGCGGGGTCAACCGAACCCGGCCTGACGGAACGAACCCGCCGCCGCCCGCCCGCCACCGACACGCGACGCGGAACTGCCCTGCTTCTAGGGAGTGCCTTCAAGAGGGGTCCGCCTCCGGTCGGGCCAGGTAGTCAGTCGCCGGCTTGCCCTCGGTCTCCATCTCAGCCGTCCCGCTCACGGCCTCCGTGGCGGGCGGCAGCTCCTGATCCTTACTTCGCGATCGTCGTCTTCGACGAGTTCGACGACTTCGACGACTTCGACGACTTCGGGCTGAAGTGGGTGGCGTTGTTCAGCTCTGACTGGCGGTGCCACTGTGTCAGCCGGACCGGGGTGAGGGGACCGGCGATGTCACCGGTCCTGTTACGGGACGGGCGGACAGGGACGCGCCGCCTATCCTCGGCGGGGACCACGCGTGAGGCGTCGTACGGACGAGGGCGGGAGCGTCGGCCGGTGAACGAGGAAAACCCGGAGAACCCGGAGCACCCGGTCCCCGAGGGGGTCGGCGTCACCCTGCGGTCCCTGCTGGCGTTCGAGGACGGCGGCGCGCTGCGGCTGCTGTGCGCGCCCGCCGCACCGGAGACCGAGGTGCGCCGGGTCGCCGTCGGCCTGGACGACCTCGGCCGGCGTCAGGAAGACACCGGCACCCTTCTGCTGGCCGCGGGCGCCGCCCCGGATGCCGCGACAGTGCGGGAGGCGGCCGGGCGGGGAGCATGCGCGGTCGTCCTGGCCGAGACCGACGCCACCCACAGGGCCATCGACGACACGGCGGCGGCACCGGGCGCGCTCCCCGCCGACCTGCTCGCCGCGGCCCGGGAGACCGGAGTCGCCCTGCTCGTACGGGCCGCCGGCGCGGACTGGGCGGAGGTCGCCGCGCTGCTGCGGTCGGCCCTTTCCTACCTCCGGACCGGCCGGGACGAGGACACGGACGCGCTGCCCGGCCCGGAGGCGGCTCCCTCGCTCGCCGTCCTCGCGGCGCGGGTCGCGGCGTACGTGCGAGGGTCGATCACGATCGAGGACACCCGGCTGCGCGTACTGGCCCACTCCGCGACCGGCCCCGCTGTCGACCCGCTGCGCCAGACCGTCATCCTCGGCGGCCGGGTACCCGAGTGGCGGGTGGCCGAGCTGCGCCGCAGCGGGCTGCTGCGCGCGCTGTGGACCTCGTCGGACGTCCTGCACCGGCCCCCCGACGACGACAACCCGGAGCGGCTGATCGTCGCCGTGCGCAGCGGGCGGGAGCTGCTCGGGTCGATCTGGGCCGCGGCGGACGGCGCCGCGCTGGCCCCCGACGCCGCCCGCCATCTGCGCACCGCCGCCGGGCTCGCCGCCCCGCTGCTGGTCCGCGAGCGGCTGCGGGAGAGCGGTACGGCCCAACAGCGGGAGGCCGCGCTGCGGGGGCTGCTGCGCGGGCTCGGGGACCGGCGCACCCACGCCTGGTCGCTGGGGCTGTCCCCGGACGCGCCGTGCGCGGTGGTGGTGGCCGAGCGGCGGGCCACGGGGCGGGCCGACGACCGGTCGCTGGACGTCCTCGTACTGGAGGTGTCGGCGCACCGCCCCGGCACGGCGGTCCTGCGGGAGCGCGACCGGCTGGCGCTGCTGCTCACGGGGGAGGGCTCGGCGGCGGACCACGAGCGCGCGGTGGGGGCCGTCGTGCGCGACCTCGACGCGGTCGTCTCGTCGCTGCCGGACGCGTCCGCGGTGTGGCTGGGCGTCGGACCGGTCGGACCGCCGGAGCGGGCCGCGGAGTCGCACGCGCGGGCGGGGCTCGTCGTACGGGCGCTGCGGGAGCGGGAGGCGCGGGCGCTCGCCGCCGGACGACCGCGGCCCGACCGGTTCGCGGACGCGGCCGGGGTGGGCGCGTCGCTGGAGGTCCTGCGGATGCTGGACGCGGTGCGTCCGGTGTGGGAGTCCGGGGGCGGCCCGGTGCACGACCTGATCCGTTCCGACCTGGCCTCGGGCGGGGAGCTGGTGCGGACGCTGGGCGCGTATCTCGACGCCGGGGGCGACGTCCCGGAGGCGGCGCGCCGGCTGCTGGTGCACCCGAACACGCTCCGCTACCGACTGGGCCGGGTCCGCGAGCGGCACGGGGTGGATCTGGACGACCCCGACACCCGGCTGCTGCTGGCCCTCGCGGCCCGGCTCGCGGCTCCCCCGGCGCCCTGACCCCGCGGTGCCATGCACGGCGTTGCACGCGGTGTCCTGCGCGGCATTGTGCGCGGCGTTGTGCGCGGCATTGTGCGCGGCATTGTGCGTGGACACGAGAGTTCCGGTTGTCCTTGTGCGAGCCGACGAAGACGGACGGGCGCGGCGCGGGCGACTCTGGAGGTGTACCGCCGCACCCCGATCGCCGTACCCGACGCCGCACCGAAGGAGAACAGGACGTGTCGCTCAATACCGGGAATCTCGAGATCGCGCTCCGGCAGGCCGTCGCCGACGGACTCCTCGGGGAGGACCGGCCGGTGGCCGGCTTCGTCGACGTCCGGGGCGTACGGGAGAGTGTCGCCGGCCTGCACGAGGCGTTCGGGCGGGTGCCGGACGTGCTGCACGCCTTCGCGGCCAAGGCCTGCCCGCTGGTGCCGGTGCTGCGGCTGCTCGCCGACGCCGGGATGGGCTGCGAGGTGGCGAGCCCCGGTGAGACCCGGCTGGCGCTGGACGCGGGGTTCGCGCCGGAGCGCATCGTGCTGGACTCCCCGGCCAAGACCCGCGCGGAGATCCGTGAGGCGCTGGCCCTGGGCATCGCGCTGAACGCCGACAACCTCGCCGAACTGGACCGGATCGACGCGCTGCGCCCGGCCGGCTCCGCGTCCGTCGTCGGGCTGCGGGTGAATCCGCAGGTCGGCGGCGGGTCGATCGGCGCGATGAGCACCGCGACCGCGCATTCGAAGTTCGGCGTGGCGCTGCGCGACCCGGGCGCCCGAACCCGGATCGTCGAGGCCTTCGCCCGGCGCCCCTGGCTGACCCGGCTGCACGCGCACGTCGGCTCGCAGGGCTGCCCCCTGTCCCTGATCGCCGAGGGGCTCGCGACGGTCCACCGGCTCGCCGAGGAGATCAACGCGCACGTGGGCCGCCGCCAGGTCACCAGCCTCGACCTGGGCGGCGGGCTGCCGGTGAACTTCGCCGACGACACGGTCACGCCGACCTACGCCGACTACGTGGCCGCCCTCACGGCGGTCGAACCGGCCCTGCTGGACGGCCGCTACCAGGTGGTCACCGAGTTCGGCCGCTCACTGCTCGCGAAGAACGGCTTCACCGCGGCGGTCGTCGAGTACGTCAAGGACGCGGGCGGCCGCCGGGTGGCGCTCACCCACGCCGGCGCCCAGGTCGCCACCCGCACGGTGCTCATGCCGGAGTTTTGGCCGCTGCGCGTGTCCGCGTACGGCCCGGACGCCACGCCCAAGCGGACCCCGACCCTGCCGCAGGACATCGCGGGGCCGCTCTGCTTCGCCGGGGACGTCGTGGCGCACCAGCGCCCGCTGCCCGAACTCGCCGAGGGCGATCTGGTGGTCCTGCACGACACCGGCGCCTACTACTTCTCCGCGCCCTGGGGCTACAACAGCCTGCCGAGGCCCGCGGTGTACGGCTTCCAGGTCCAGGACGGCCACGTCGCCTTCGCCACGGTGCGGCCCGCGCAGTCGGTGCGGGAGGTGTCCGAGGAGAGCGGACTGGCCCAGGCGGACGCCCTGCTGACGGGCTTCGCCGCGCCGTCGCTGCCCTGACGGGAGGACCACCGCCCGGGGTACCCGCGCGCGGTGTCCGTGTGCGAGGCTCGGCCACGGTCGGCATCGTCCCGCAACGGCAAGGAGAGTCAGCGGCATGCGCATCGGTCTGCTCGGAACCGGTCCCTGGGCGCGGATGGTCCACGCCCCCGTCCTCGCCGCGCACGCCGGCCTCGACTTCGCCGGTGTGTGGGGCCGGCGCCCTCAGGCCGCGAAGGAGCTGGCGGACCGGCACGGCACGCGGGCGTACGACGACGTCGACGCGCTGCTCGCCGAGGTGGACGCGGTGGCCGTCGCGCTGCCGCCGGACGTGCAGGCGGAGCTGGCGGCGCGGGCGGCGCGGGCCGGCTGTCATCTGCTGCTGGACAAGCCGATCGCCACGACGGTGGAGGGCGGCCGGGCGGTGGTGCGGGCCGCCGAGGAGGCGGGGGTCTCCTCGGTCGTCTTCTTCACCACCCGTTTCGTGCCCGAGGCCGGTGAGTGGATCGCCGAACAGGCGGCCACCGGAGGGTGGTTCACTGCGCGTGCCGAGTGGCTGGGGTCGGTGTTCGTCAGCGGCAGCGACAGTCCGTTCGCCACGCCGTGGCGCGGGGAGAAGGGCGCCCTGTGGGACGTGGGCCCGCACGCCCTGTCCGTGCTGCTGCCGGTCCTCGGCGACGTCCGCCGGGTGACAGCGGCGGCGCAGGGTCCCGGCGACACCGTGCATGTGGTCCTGGACCACACCGGCGGGGCCTCCAGCACCCTGACCCTGAGCCTGACGGCCCCGCCCGCGGCGTCGGGCACCGGCGTCGAGATACGCGGCGAGGCCGGGACGACCCGCCTCCCGCAGGGCGGCACAGACGCGTTCGCCGCCCTCACGCGCGCCGCCGACGCCCTGCGCTCCGCCGCCGCCGACGGCCGCCCCCACCCCTGCGACGCCGCCTTCGGCCTGCGCGTCACCGAGATCCTCACCGACGCCCAGACCCTGCTGGACGCCGGATCCCGCTGACTCAGCCGTCCTCGAACGGCTCGTCGCTCCACCGGAACCAGGCCTGGTCCCCCTGGATGTGCAGCAGGAACTCGGCGACGGGACCGCGCGGCGAGACGAGCGTCACGCGCCGCCGGATCTCGTCGTAGGCCTCCTCCCACTCCTGCCAGGTGTCGTCCACCTCCTCCTCGAGGTTGGCCTCCAGCAGCTCCAGTTCCCGGACGAAGAAGGGTTCGACGGCGGCGTACGCCGGTCCGGCGCCGAAGCGCCCCGACAGCCAGGGGAAGTCGGCGTCGTCGACGGCGATCTCCCCGATCCGCCCCTCCCCGTCCGGGCCGCGCACCTGCCAGATCTCGCCGTCGAACCCCATCACGCCTCCGTCACCCGCAATCGGTCACCCACGGCCCAGGATGGCACCAGGCACTGACAACGGGCCGCCACCCCGTCACTCCGTCCCTCCGTCACTCCGTCACGAAGTGCGCCCGTTCCCGCAGGACGGGGTAGCCGGCCTTCGTGAAGTGGGCGGCCATGGGGGCGTTGCCCCGGTCGGTCGCGGCGGCGATGAAGTCGGCGCCGCGGTCGGCGAGGTAGTGGGTGCACTCGGCGAGGAGGTCGTATGCGTAGCCGTGGCCGCGGTGTTCCGGGAGGACACCGATGAAACCGACGCAGGGGCCGGAGGGGTTGTGGGCCGGGATGTGGATGCCGGCCAGCTCGCCGTCGGGGGTGCGTGCGGTCTGCCACCACTCGCGCGGGGACGGGCACCAGTGGAAGAAGTCGAGTTCCTCCTGGGCGGCCAGGTCCGGGCCGCCCTTCTCGACGGCCTTGCGGGCGTGGGCGTCGAGGGTGTCGGAGTGGATGCGGCGCAGCGCGTCGAAGAACACCGCGTCGTCGGGCTCGGGGCCGAACCGCAGCCGGCCGGGGCGTTCGGGCAGGCCGCACTGCGGGGTCCAGCGGTAGACGAAGCGTTCCACGAACAGGGTGAGGCCGGCCGCGCGGGCGGCGGCGTAGCGGGCCTCGGCGGCGGCCCGCAGGACCGGGTCCTCGCGCCAGCCGGCGGGCAGGACCAGCTCCAGGCCGACCTGCCAGGGCGCGGTGCGCAGGAGTTCGGCGGCCGCGTCCTCCTCGCCGTCGGCGAAGTCGAACCACTCGGCGGTACGGGGTTCGGGGTCGTCGGGCCCGCCCCACCAGGCGGCGCGGGCGACCACCCGGCCGTCGCGCAGCGCGACCCGCTTCCACTCGGGCCGGTAGTGGGCGTTGCGGAACGCCTCGGCGGCGCGCAGCGGGTCGGGCAGGGTGTCGAACAGATGGACGTCGCGCTCGTCGAGCGCGCGGATGACCGGATCGGTCATGGATTCCTCCGGGTTGCGTACGGTGGGTGCGCTCCCGGGGCGTCGGACAGACGTCAGACGCGGCACGCCGGGGTCACGGGGTGGGAGCGCGGAACGGTGCTGAACCTCATGGCGCTCGCCTCCTTCCGTGGGTGTCCGGGCGTGCGGTCACACCTTAGGGAGCCTCCGTCGATCACGTCCATCGGATTTTCTCGGCGTGCGCGGGCCGGTGCCGGGGTGGAGCGTGGGGATGTGGGACGACCGGACACCGACCGGCGGGGCTGGCTGCGGGGCGCGCCCCCGCCCCGCTGGGTGCGGGCGCTGCCGCTGGTGCTGGCCGCGGGCGTCTGCGTGGCCACCCTGATCAGCCCCGACCCGCTGGACATCGGCTTCCTGCTGGGCGCCATCCCGCCGCTGGCGGTCCTGTCGTACGGCCCCGCGGCGACCGCGGTGCTCGGCGCGGCCGTGGTCGTGATGCTCGAAGCCCCCGCGTTCCAGTTGGACCGGCCGGGCGGGACCGATGTGCTGACGGTGAGCTTCGTCGCGGTGCTGAGCGTGTTCGTGGCGTTCGTGCGCAGCCGCCGGGACGTGCAGCTGGACACCGAGCGCACCATCGCGGAGGCGGCGCAGCGCGCCGTGGTGCCGCCGGTGCCGGAGCGGGTGGGTCCGGTGCGCTGCGCGGGTCTGTACCAGGCGGCCGAGCGCGGCACGCTGGTGGGCGGCGACTTCTTCGACGTACGGGAGAGCGCCCACGGGGTGCGGGCGGTGCTGGGGGACGTGCGCGGGCACGGGCTGGCGGCGATCTCGACCGTGGCGGCGCTGCTGGGCGCGTTCCGGGAGGCGGTGCTCGACCAGCCGACCCTGGAAGCGGTGGCCGCCCGGCTGGATCGCCGGCTGACGGTGGACTCGGCGCGGGTCCCGCACGCGGAGCTGTTCGCGACGGCCGTCCTGCTGGAGTTCGCCCCGGGCGCGGACGCGGTGCGGATCGTCGTCTGCGGCCATCCGCCGCCGCTGCTCCTGCGGGACGGTACGGCGACGGAGGTGGCCGCCGCGCCGTGGACCCCGCTGGGGCTGGGGCTGCCGGGGACGCCCCCGCCCACCGGCCTCGATGTCCCGCTGCGCCCGGGCGACCGGGTGTTCCTCGCCTCGGACGGCGTCTGGGAGGCGAGGAGCGCGGCCGGCGTCTTCTACCCGCTGCTGGAGCGGCTTCCCGCGCTCGCCGCCGGTGCCGGCCCGGCGGCGGCGGCCGACCGGGTGTGGGCGGACGTCCTGCGCCACTCCCCCGCCGTCCTCGACGACGTCACGATGCTCGTCTTGGCGCCGGCGCGTCCGGAGCGCCGGTGAGCTGCTCGTCGTCGCCCTCTGCGTCGATGTGCGGCAGGATCCGGTCCAGCCACCGGGGCGTCCACCAGGCGCGCGCGCCGAGCAGGGTCATCACCGCGGGCACCATGAGCAGCCGGACGACGGTGGCGTCGATGAGCACGCTGACGGCGAGGCCCAGCCCCAGCATCTTGACGACGATGTTGTCGCTGATGATGAAGGCCGCGAAGACGCTCACCATGATCAGGGCCGCGCAGGTGATGACCCGGGCGGTGATCTCCAGGGCGTGGGCGACGGACGCCTTGGCGTCGCCGGTGCGCAGCCAGGCCTCGTGGACGCGGGAGAGCAGGAAGATCTCGTAGTCCATGCTGAGGCCGAAGATGATCGCGAACATCATCATCGGCACATAGCTCTCGATGGGCACGTCTCCGTTGACGCCCAGCGCGGGCCCGCCCCAGCCCCACTGGAAGACGGCGACGACAACACCGTAGGAGGCCGTGATCGACAGGACGTTGAGGACGGCGGCCTTGACCGCGACGAGGAGGCCGCGGAAGACGGCGAGGATGATCAGGAAGGCGAGGGCGACGACGACGCCGATGATCAGCGGCAGCCGGCTGGCGACGATGTCCCGGAAGTCGACCTGGGCCGCGGTGGTGCCGGTGACGTACCCCTTGGCGTCGTAGCCGGAGACCGCGTCGGGGAGGGTGTGGTCGACGAGCCGGTTGGTGAGGTCGGTGGTGGTGGCGTCCTGCGGGGCCTGCTGGGAGTAGACGGTTCCGACGAGCACGTCGCCGTCCTGGGTCGGCGACAGCGGGGTGACCGTGGCCGCGCCGGAGACCGCGTTCAGGGTCTTCTGGGCCTGGTCGGAGAGGGCGGAGCGCTGGTCGGTGGGGACGGACGTCTGGTCGATGACGATGGTGAGGGGTCCGTTGGAGCCGGGTCCGAAGGCGTCGGTCATCAGGTCGTAGGCGCGCCGGTCGGTGAAGGACGTAGGGTCGGCGCCGTCGCCGATGTGGCCGAGCTGGATGGAGAAGACGGGGATCGCGAGGATCGCGATGACGGCGAGCCCGGCCCCGAGGAACTGCCAGGGTCTGCGCTCCACGCGCTGGGCGTAACGGTGCCAGGTGCCGTGCGGGACGGCGTCCGGGGCGGCGTCGGTCTCGGCGACGGGCTTGCGCACGTGGTAGCGGTCGATCCGGCGGCCGACGAGCCCGAGGAAGGCGGGGACGAGGGTGAGGGCGCCGATGACGGCGGTAACCACCGTGACGGCGGCGGCGACACCGAGTTTACCGATGAATGACACACCGGACGCGTAGAGGCCGGCGAGGGCGATGATCACGGTGGTGCCGGAGACGAGGACCGCGCGGCCGGAGGTGGTGGCGGCGTGTCCGGCCGCCTGGACGGGGTCGGCGCCGTTCATCAGGTTCTGGCGGTGACGGGTGATCAGGAAGAGGGCGTAGTCGATGCCGACGCCCAGGCCGATCATGGTGGCGAGGGTCGGCGAGACGGTCGCGAAGGTGAACGCGGCGGCGAGCAGCCCGAGGCAGCCGAGTCCGCAGATGACACTGATCAGTGCGGTGACCAGCGGCATTCCGGCCGCGATGACACTGCCGAACCCGATCAGCAGCACGATGATGGCGACCGCGAAGCCGATCAGTTCGCTGACCCGGTCGTCGGGGGCGGGCCGGGCCAGCTCGCCGAGCGAGCCGCCGTACTCGACGTCGGCGCCGGCGGCGCGCAGGGGCTGGACGGCGTCGTCCACGCCGTCGAGATAGGAGTCGCCGAGGGTGGACGGCTGGACGTCGAACTGGACGGTGATGTAGCCGGTCTTGCCGTCGCTGGAGACCGGGCCGACCTTCGTCGGGCTCTGGGAGAGCGGGTTCTGCACCGTGAGCACGTGCGGAAGCTTCTGGAGGTCGCCGACCGTCGTGGACACCTGCGAACTCAGGTCGCTCAGGGCCTTGTCGTCGTGGAGGACGATCTGGCTGCTGTAGCCGCCGGCCTGCGGATCGTGCTTCTTCAGCACGTCCAGGCCCTCCTGGGACTGCACGTCCGACAGCTGGAAGTCGTCCTCGTACTCGCCGCCGATGGACCGGTCGAGCACCTGGAGCGCGACCAGGGGCACCAGCCACGCGACGATGACGATGACGAAGTGGCGGGCGCACCAGGCGCCGAGCCGCCGTAGCCCCCCGCCTCGCGGTTCCCCGGCACTGGTGGGTTCCATGACCTGGGCCTTCCGTGCCACGCGTCGTCCGCGCTGTCCGTTCGGGGCGTCCCGAGTACAGCCCATTAGACGCCTTGCCGATCATCACGGCATCTCGGAGAAACCGGGTTTCCCGGCCTTTCCGGATGCAGGGTGCGCCGTCAGGATGAATGGTGTTAGTGGACCCGATGACCGCACCGGGCCGAAGCAGCCCTTCGGACGCGAGGAGCAGAGACCATGCCCACGTCACAGCCCGGCGCTTCCCGGCCGTCCCGGGAGCGCGTCACCCCGGACAACCTGCTCCATACCCGCACCGGCACCGAGGTGTCGCCGGAGGACATGGTCCTGGCCGCGGGGAGGGACATCACCCCCCGCAACCTCGCCTGGGCCCAGCGCAAGCTCGACGAGGAAGGCCCGAACGCAATCGAGAAGCTGCTGCCTTAAGGCCTCAAGGGCCTGGCCTGTCCGGCCTGTCCGGCCTGTCCGGCCTGTCCGGCGGCGGGATCCCCCTACCCCTCCACGCAGAGCACCTCGACCCGCTGGACCGCGTTGTTCGCGAACCCGCCCCGGTTCCACGGCTGGTCCAGCGGCTGGGTGTGTCCCGAGGCGTCCGTGGCGCGGGCGCAGAGCACGTGCCGGCCGGGGGCCGCGGTCCAGGTGTGGTGCCAGCCCCGCCAGGCCCAGCGGTGCCAGGTGTCCGGCGCCGGCTCCGCCTCGGACCAGGTGGCGCCGCCGTCCGCGCTCACCTCGACCCGGGTCACCGGGGCACGCCCGGACCAGGCCCGCCCCTCCAGGCGGACCGGGCCGGGCCGCACGATCCGGACCCGGGACATGAAGTCGGGGAAGCCCGGCGGGACGAGCAGGGCGCGCGGCGCGATCCGGGTGACCGGCTCGCCCTCCTCTGCGGGGTCCCGGCGCAGCCGGTAGGCGACCGTCTGCTGGAAGCCGGTGAACGGGGTGTCCCGGACGCTGATGTCCCGCAGCCACTTCACGTGCGCCATGCCGTACCAGCCGGGCACCACCAGGCGCAGCGGACGGCCGTGCTGCGGGGGCAGCGGGGCGCCGTTCATGCCGTACGCCACGAGCACCTCGGGGTCGGTGCCGGCGGCCACGGCGAGCGGCAGGGCCCGCCGGTAGTCCTGCTCGACACCGCGTTCGACGCCGTGGTCGGCGCCGGTGAGGACGACGTCCACGGCCGTCGGCGCGGGGCCCGCCTCGGCCAGCAGCAGCCGTAGGGGTACGCCGGTCCACTCGGCGGTGCCGACCGCCTCGACCAGCCAGGGCTGGCTGACCGGGCGGGGGGTGAGCAGGGCGCGGCCGTTGCCGGCGCACTCCAGGGTCACCCGGGTGGTGACGGCGGGCAGGCTCCTGAGGTCGGCGAGGGTGAGGGTCAGCGGGGTGCGGACCCGGCCGCCGACGGTGAGCCGCCAGGCCGTGTCGTCGGGGACGTACGGGATGTCGTAGTGCGTCAGGACGTAGTGCAGGCCGGGCGGGGTGATCTCGTGGCGGAGGGCTTCGAGGGGGAGGCCGTGGTTGCGGGTGGCCAGGGCCAGTTCGTCCCGGCCGATGCCCTCGTCGGGGGCGGCCAGCCGGGCGGGGGTGCTCACCTCACCGGGTCCACGGCCCATGCCCCCATTGTCGCGCGGCGGCGGATGCCCGCCCGTTCACCCTTTCGCGGCGGGGCCCCGCACTGCCAGACTCCGGAGGATGCCCGACTTCGACATGCTCGTCCTCGGATCAGGTCCCGGCGGCCAGAAGGCCGCCATCGCCGCGGCCAAACTGGGCCGCCGCGTCGCCGTCGTCGACCGCCCCGACATGGTCGGCGGGGTCTCCCTCCACACCGGAACCATCCCCTCCAAGACCCTGCGCGAGGCGGTGCTGTACCTCACCGGTCTCACCCAGCGCGATCTGTACGGGCAGAGCTACCGCCTGAAGGAGGACATCACCGTCGCCGATCTGACCGCGCGCACCCAGCACGTGGTCGGCCGGGAGACCGACGTCATCCGCAGCCAGTTGTCCCGCAACCACGTCCAGCTGTTCGCCGGCACCGGCCGGTTCGTCGACCCGCACACCGTGGCCCTGCGGGAGGCGGGCGGGCAGGAACGGCTGGTCAGCGCCGAGCACGTGGTGATCGCCACCGGGACGCGGCCCGCGCGGCCGGACACCGTGGAGTTCGACGGGCGGACCATCCTCGACTCCGACAACGTCCTGACGGTCGAGCGGGTTCCGCGGTCGATGGTGATCGTGGGGGCCGGGGTGATCGGCATGGAGTACGCGTCCATGTTCGCCGCGCTCGGCAGCAAGGTGACGGTGGTGGAGAAGCGGGCCGGGATGCTCGACATGTGCGACGTCGAGGTCATCGAGTCGCTCAAGTACCACCTGCGGGACCTGGCGGTGACCTTCCGGTTCGGGGAGACCGTCGCCGCCGTGGAGCGCCATCCGCGGGGCACGCTGACCGTTCTGGCCAGCGGCAAGAAGATCCCGGCGGACGCGGTGATGTACTCGGCGGGCCGGCAGGGCCTCACCGACGAACTCGACCTGGGCCGGGCGGGGCTGGCGGCGGACCCGCGCGGCCGGATCACGGTCGACGAGCACTACCGCACCGAGGTCCCGCACATCTACGCCGTGGGGGACGTGATCGGCTACCCGGCGCTCGCGGCGACGTCGATGGAGCAGGGGCGGGCGGCCGCGTACCACGCCTGTGGGGAGCCGGTGGCCCGGATGCACCACCTCCAGCCGATCGGCATCTACACCATCCCGGAGATCAGCTTCGTGGGGCGGACGGAGGACCAGCTCACCGAGGAGAGCGTGCCGTTCGAGGTGGGCATCGCCCGCTACCGGGAGCTGGCGCGCGGGCAGATCATCGGCGACGCGCACGGCATGCTGAAGCTGCTGGTCTCCCCCGTGGACCGGACGCTGCTCGGTGTGCACTGCTTCGGCAGCGGCGCGACCGAGCTGATCCACATCGGGCAGTCGGTGATGGGCTGCGGCGGAACGGTCGACTACCTGGTGGACGCGGTCTTCAACTACCCCACGCTCGCGGAGTCGTACAAGGTCGCGGCTCTGGACGCCACCAACCGGCTGCGGCAGCTGGACCGGATCGGGGACTGACCGCCATCCCCGCGGACCCGCGGGTGCGGCAGGCGCGCTGACGCCTGCCGCACGCGCGGGTCCGCACGTTACCTGTCCGTCAATCTTGAAACGTCAAGCGTGGGGGCTATCATCACTCGCACACTGGGTGTGACCGTCCGCCAACTCTGTGGTGGCCGGTATCCACCAGCGCTCGTCCCGCCGACGTTTCCCGAGGTCATCCCTCTCCGGTGCCCGGCGACGCACCACCCTCACCCCCCATACGCCGTCGGGTTGTTCCCCCGGACCGGCGGTGTGCACGACGGAAAGCAGCGCAAGCATGAGCAACAGCACCGGACGTGGGCTCCAGGCGAACGTCCTCGGTACTTTCGACACGGTGGTGATGGCGGTCGCGGGCAGCGCGCCCGCGTACTCCATCGCCGCCACGACGGCGGTCCTGGTCGGCGCGGTGGGGCTGGCCGGCCCGGCGGCGCTGCTGTACTGCGCGATACCCATGCTGGGCATCGCGCTCGCCTTCAGCCGGCTCAGCCGGATCGATGTGAACGCGGGCGCCAGTTACTCCTGGGTGGGGCGGACGCTCCACCCCTTTCTGGGCTTCATCAGTGGCTGGGCGCTGGTCGTCTCGGCCACCATCTTCATGGTGGCGGGGTCGCTGCCGGCCGGGTCGATGACGCTGGCCCTGTTCGACGAGGGCCTGGCGGACAACACGGCGCTGTCGACGCTGGTGGGCGCCGCCTGGTTCGTGCTGATGCTGGCGGTGGTGCTGGGCGGGGCCCGGCTCACGGTGCGCGCCCAGCTGATCATGTCGGGCGTGGAGCTGGTGATCCTGGCGCTGTTCGCGCTGCTGGCGCTCCTGCACACAGAGGACAACGCCCTGGAGTTCGACTGGTCGTGGCTCGGATTCGGCCATTTCGACGGGGTTGCCGGGTTCGCGTCGGGCGCGCTGGTGGCGGCGTTCTACTACTGGGGCTGGGACGTGACCAGCAATCTCAGTGAGGAGACGCGCAACAGCCGCCGCACGACGGGCCTCGCGGGACTGGTCGGGGTGGGCATCGTCTTCCTGCTGTTCGAGGTGTTCACCATCGCGGTGAACGTGATCCTCAGCGCGCGGGAGATCGAGGACAACGGCGCCAACGTGCTGGCCGCGCTGGGCGAGGAGGTGTGGCCGGGGATCGGCGGGAAGCTGCTGATCGTCGCCGTGATGCTGTCCACCATCGCCACCCTGGAGACCACGCTCATCCAGGTCACCCGCTCGCTGTTCGCGATGGGCCGGGACCGTACGATGCCGACCGCGCTGGGCCGGGTGCACCGCACCTGGAACACGCCGTGGGTGGCGATCGTGGTGGTCGGCGCGGTGGCGCTGATGATGTTCGTGGCCTCCAACGCGCTGGGCTCGGTGGGCGACATCCTCTCCGACGCGATCTCGGCGATCGGGCTCCAGATCGCCGTCTACTACGGCCTCGCGGGCCTGGCCGCGGTCGTCGCCTACCGCAAGACCCTGCTGAACTCCGCGTCCGACTTCCTTCTCGGCGGGCTGTGGCCGCTGTTCGGCTCGCTGTTCATGTTCTGGATCCTCTTCGAGTCGCTGGGCGAGCTGGAGCCGGCGGCGATCGCCATCGGCCTCGGCGGGCTGGCCGTGGGGCTGGTGCCGATGCTCTGGTACTGGCGGCGGGGCAGCGACTACTACCGGCCCGCCCGGCTGGACGCCTCGCGTACCGTCGAGGCCGACTACGTGTCCGACCGGCACGCGGCGGAGCGGTCCTCGTCCCACGAGGGTCTTCCGACCGACTTCTGAGGGGGAACGTGATGGCGCGAGACCGCTTCGTTCCCGACTTCGACCCCGACTGCGGGGACACGTCCCTGTCCTCCGCGCGCCACGACATCGTCATCGGCCGCTGGCAGGGGCTGCGCGACCTGCTGCGGGAGACCGGGCCCGACTGGCTCGCCCGCGGTCACCGGGTCCGGCTGCTCGCCCAGGCCTGCGCGGGCAGTTCGACGGTGGAGTCCTGGCTGGCCGCGGAGCCGCACAGCGCGGACGCGCTGGTGCTGCGCGCGGCCACGGAGACGGCCCGGGCGTTCAACCTGGCCATCGCCGCGGGCCGGGGGGCGACGATCGACCAGCAGCGGATCGACGCGGCGGTGCTGGCGTGTCTGTCGGCGGCCGAGGCGTATCTGGACGACCCGACGCCGTGGATCTCCCTGATCTCGGTCGCCCGGCTCTACCCGGCGGGTGTCCGCCGGCAGGAACTGGCGCGCTGGTGGGACGAGTTGCACCGGCGCGACCCGTACAGCATGGAGGGCCATCTCCAGGTGCTGCACTACTACTCCTCCCGCTGGCACGGCTCGCACGGCCTGATGTACGACTTCGCCCGGGACGCGGCCGGCGTGGCGCCCAGGGGCTGCCCGCTGCCGGTGCTGGTGCAGTACGCGCGCGTCGAGGAGTACCGCTACGCCGTCGACACCACGCAGGGCCGCTCCACGGCCGTGGGCCTGGGCCAGCACTGGGCCAACGACGGCGCGGTCAGCGACGTCCGCCGCACCTGGGAGCGGTGGATCATGGGCCGGGCCCGCGACGCCGTCCGCCCCGGCGAACTCCGCGACCTCAACCACCTGGCCCACGCGGCCTGTTCGGCGGGGGTCCAGGACGTCGCCGCTCCCCTCCTGCGGCTCCTGGGCACCCGCGCCACCCGCACCCCCTGGTCCTACACCGGCGACCCCGCCCAGCAGATCACCCGCTGGCGCAAGGAGTGGGTGCGCGGCTGAGCGTCCGCCCCGCCGGCCCGGTCCCGGAGTTACCTGGCACGCGGTAACCAAGGGGGCCGCGGGGCGGCGCGGCCCCAGGCTCGTCGGTGGGTGACGGCGTGTCACCGCAGACGAGGGGGAGTCCTCATGACCGTGTCGCTTCAGGCGTTGGCCGGTGAGATCGCCGGGCTGCGGGCCCGGATGGAGCAGGTGAGCCGTGCCGTGCACGGACGGCCGGAGCTGAAGTTCGAGGAGCACCACGCACAGCGGGTCCTCACCGAGTGGCTGGTGGAGTCGGGGTTCGTGGTGGCGGCGGGGCCGGCCGGCCTCGACACCGCGTTCGTGGCGGTGCACCAGGGGCCGGTGCCGGGGCCGTGTGTCGCCGTGCTGGCGGAGTACGACGCGCTGCCCGGGGTCGGGCACGGGTGCGGGCACAACCTGATCGCGGCGGGCGGCGCGGCGGCCGCGATCGGGACGGTGCGGGCGCTGCCGGCGCATCCGGGGACGGTCCTGGTGATCGGGACGCCGGGCGAGGAGATGGGCGGCGCCGGGAAGGTGCTGCTGGCCGAGGCCGGGGTGTTCGACGAGGTGGACGCGGCGGTGATGTTCCATCCCTCGGACCGGTCGGCGACCACCCAGCACGCCCTGGCGGCGGCCCATCTGCGGGTGGCCTTCACCGGCCGCAGCGCGCACGCCGCGAAGTCGCCGTGGGAGGGGCGCAGCGCGCTCGCGGGTGTCCAGGTGTTCCTCAACGCCGTCGACGCGCTGCGGCAGTTCGTGCCGCCGACCGCCCGGCTGCACGGCGTCGTCTCGGACGGGGGCCAGGCCCCGAACGTGGTCCCGGCGCGGGCCGCGGTCGACCTGTACGTCCGGGACGTCACCACGGCGGCGGCCGAGGCGCTGGTCGAGCGGGTGCGCGCCGCGGCCGAGGGCGCGGCCCTGGCGACCGGGACCCGGGCGGAGGTCACGGAGACCGGTCCGCTGTACGCCGAGCGCCGCGACAGCCGGGTCCTGGCCGCCCGCTTCGGCGCGGCGGTACGCGCACTGGGCCTGCGCATCGGGCCCGCCGCCCCGGACGCGCCCGCGGGTTCCTCCGACATCGGCAACCTCTCGCGGCTGCTGCCGGTGATCCATCCGTACGTCCAGATCGCCGAGGCGGGGACGCCCGCCCACTCGGAGGCGATGCGGGACGCGGCCGCGACGCCCTTCGCGCACGACCGCACGCAGCTCGCGGCGACCGGACTGGCCCGGGTGGTCGCCGATCTGCTCACCGATCCGGAGCTGCTCGCCGCGGCCCGCGCGGAGTTCGCGGCCGCCGGCGCGCCGGCGCGCTGATCCCGGGCACTCCGTACACTCCCGTCATGTCGGTCGTGATCATCCTGGACGGTGCCGTCCCCAGCCGGTTCACCGTCACGGTGTCGCCTTTCGCGGAACTGGCCGCGTGTCTGCACGTCCTGACGGAGCACGACCACCACCCGGAGCGCTCGGCGTGGGCCCGGGAGGTCACCGGCGCCGCCCCGCCCGCGTTCCGGGCGGGGCTGCGCCGCTTCGCCCCGCTCTGGACGGCCCTGCGCTGGCGCGGCTTCTACCCGGGCCTGGACGCCACCGCCCCGCCCGGCCACGGCACACCGCTCGCCGCGCTGCCGCTGGACCGGTTCGCCGAACTCACCGCGTACACCTGCGCCAGCGGCTACCACGGGTTCGCCTTCGGCCGGGTCCTGCACGATCCCGCGCAGGCGGCGGCGCTGCGCCGGATCGCGTCGGGGCTGGCCGAGCCGCACCCGAGGCTGGCCGCGGACCTGCTGCGCGACGCGGCGGCGCTGCGCGCGGACGTCGCCGCCTTCGTCGACCTGTGCCGGCGGGTCTTCTTCGACGCGCTGTGGGCGTCCACCGAACCGCTGCTGGCCCGCGCCGCGCACCGGGTGCGGCAGCGGCTCGCGGACGAGGGTCCGGCCGCCGCGCTGGTCTCACTGAGCCCGTCCACCGCCCGGGTCGCCAGCGGGACGGCGGGCGGGCCCGAGCGGGTCGTCTTCGACAAGGTCCACCACGCCGTCGTCAGCCCGGCCCGCACCCCGGTCGTCCTCATCCCGACCCTGTACGGCGCCCCGCACCTGCTGGTGAAGAACGAGCCGGGGCTGACGCCCGTCGTCCACTTCCCGGTCGAGGCGCCGGACGTGGGGGTCACCCTCGCCCGCAGCCGGATGCTGGCGCTCACCGATCCGCGCAGGGTACGGCTGTGCCGGCTGATCGCGCGCCAGGCGATGACGACCGCCGATCTGGCGGCCCGGCTGGCGATGACCCGCCCTCAGGTCTCCCGTCATCTGCGCGTCCTGCGGGACCTGGGACTGGTGCGGGTGGAGCGCAACGGGCGGTACGTGCACTACGGGCTCGATGTCGCGGCGGTCGAACGCATCGGACGGGACGTGGCGGTGGCCCTCCAGTACTGAACGCCCCGCCGCCGGGTCACACGGTGGCGTTCGGACCGTCCGGCCTGCTGCCGCGCTGCTCGACCATCTCGCGGCTGAGGGCCTCGGTCTCCGCCTCGGGCAGCCGCTCGAAGCCGTCCTCGGTGATGACCGAGACGATCGGGAAGATCCGGCGGCTGATGTCGGGACCGCCGGTGGCGGAGTCGTCGTCCGCCGCGTCGTACAGCGCCTGGAGCGCGGCCAGGGCTGCCTCACGGCGCGTCATGTCCGGGTGGAACAGCTTCTTCAGCGCGCCGCGGGCGTACGGGGAGCCGGAGCCCTCGGCGTGGAACGGCGCCTTCTCGTAGAGGCCGCCGGCCACGTCGAAGCTGAAGATGCGGCCCCGCGCGCCCGGCGGTGCCGTGAAGTCGTAGCCGACGAGCAGGGGGACGACGGCGAGGCCCTGCATGGCCTGGCCGAGGTTCTGCCGGATCATCGAGGCCAGTCGGCGCGCCTTGGCGCCGAGGGTCATGGGGATGCCCTCGACCTTCTCGAAGTGCGTCAGCTCCACCTGGTACAGCTTCACCATGTCCACGGCGAGACCGACGGTGCCGGCGAAGGCGACGGCGGTGTGGTCGTCGGCCGGGTGGACCTTCTCCAGGTCGCGCTGGGCGATGACGTGGCCCATGGTGGCCCGGCGGTCGCCCGCGATGAGGACACCGTCGCGGTAGGCGAGGGCCAGCACGGTCGTCCCGTGCGGGAACCGGTCGGGCGCGGCGGCGACCCCGTCGGGGAACGGGCGCCCGGTCGGGAGCAGTTCGGGTCGGTGCGCCGCCAGGAACTCGGTGAACGACGAGCTGCCCGTCGTGAAGAACGCGTCCGCCGGCCTGCCGGCCCGTCCGCTGTCCGTCATGCCATTCCCCCTCGCCGCCGTCTCCGACACCCCCACTACCTACCTGCGCCCGGCGGCCGGGAAACACGGGCCCGGCCGGCCGGGGCGGTCCGTGCCGGTCACAGCGACCGCCGCCGGATCAGCACCCCGAGCACGATCAGGCCGGGGACCAGCGGCAGCCACACCGTCAGCAGCCGGTATCCGAGCACCGCGGAGGCGGCGGTCGCGGCCGGGGAGCCGGCGGCGGTGAGGGCGAGGGCGAGCACGGCGTCGAGCGAGCCGAGTCCGCCCGGGGTGGGCAGCAGGGCGGCGGCGCTGCTCGCGGCGAGGTAGAGCAGGGCCAACCGGTCCGGGCCGAGCGGCAGGTCGACGGCGCGGGCGACGGCGATCAGCACGAGGGCGTGCAGCAGGGCGAAGGCGAGCGAGCCGCCCCACAGCGCCGCCGCCCGCTCCGGCCGGGCGTGGACGGCCCGGATGTCCGCGGCCACCGCGGCGAGCGCCCGCCGGCAGCGCGGCCACAGCAGGACGGTGACGGTGGCGCAGACGGCCGCGCCGGCCACGGCCACCGCGCCGCCCCAGGCGTGCGGGACCCGCAGCACGCCCGGGCAGAGGGTGGCGAGGACGGCGATCAGGGCGGCGCGCGCGACCCCGCCGGCCGTCGCCTTGACCGCGACCGCGGTGGCCGAGCCGCCGGCCGGCAGTCCGCAGCGCATGAGGAAGCGCAGGTTGACGGCGCCCGCGCCGAGCCCGGCGGGCAGCACGTGGTTGGCGGCGGAGGCGGCGAGCTGCGCGGCCACGAGCCGTGCCGGGGGCAGCCGCCGCAGCACGGCGCCCTGCAGGGCGAGCGCCGCGCACAGCCAGGTCGCGACGGCGGCCGCGGCCCCGGCCAGCAGCCAGCCGTGGTCGGCCACGGCGAGCCGCAGGGCGCCGGTCTCCAGCACGGGCCAGTGCCGGCGGGCCAGCCAGCCGGCGGCCACGAGGACGGTGAGCGTGAGGGCGGTCTGCCAGTAGGCCGCCCGGCCGCGGGTGGGTGCGGCGGTGACCTGCTCGGACGTCATAGGGGCCGCTTCCGGTCCGGGGCGGGCGCGATGTGCAGGCGCAGCAGCGGGGAGCGGTGGGTCGCCCAGTCGCGGGCGTAGGCGGGCGGCGCCCCGCCGGGCCGGGTGAGGACGGCGGTCGGGATCCGCCGGGCGGTGCGCCGGACGGCCGCCTCGGTGGAGTTGACGTTGTGTCCCCGGACGTTCGCCGAGGAGCAGCCGGCGTAGTAGGCGACGGGGATGGCGTCGGCCCCGGTGAGCAGGCAGGGCGGGCGGACACCGAGCCGGTGCAGCTGCGCGGCGGCTCGGGCCCAGTCGCGGTGGTGGGCGGTGGTGCGGTCCACGGTGCGGTCGAGGACCACGTACTGCACGGCCAGATGCCCGGCGAGGGCGAGCGCGGTGACCGTCGCGACGAGCGGACGCGGGCGGCCGTCCGGGCGGGTGACCAGGTGGAGCAGGGCGTCGGCGACCGGGATCGCGAGGAGGGCGTAGGCGGGCAGCAGGAAGCGCGGCGCCGCGTATCCGATCATGAACAGGTAGGGGAAGGCGGCCGTCGTGGCGCAGACCAGCGGGAGCAGGGTGGGCGGGGTGCGCCGGGCGCGGACCGCGAACGCCAGTCCGGCGGCGGCGAGCAGCGGGAGGACGAACCACCAGGCCGTGATCACCGGGTGGGGCAGGGAGCCGGTGCACGGGCGGCACAGGGTGCGCCCGACCAGGCCGCGCAGCTGGTCGTCGACGGCGAGGTTCCAGCCGAGGCCGCCCTGGATGCGGGAGGCCTCGGACAGCCGCCGCCCGAGACCGCCGTGGGCGATGTACGCCTCGATCACCCACTGCGCGCCTCCTGCCGCGAGGCCCCCCAGGAGGACGACCGCGAGGCGGCGGTGGCGCAGGACGGCCAGGACGAGCAGCGGCAGGGCGAGCCACACGGCGTCCGTGGGCCGCATCCACGCCATGAGAGCGGCGCCCGCGGCGAGGCCCCAGAGGGCGGCGCGGTCGCGCCGGTCGGCGGATGCCCGCAGGAAGCAGCCGACGCAGGCCAGGCCGCCGAGGGCGACCCAGAGGTTGGGCATGGCCTGCGGACCGTAGAAGAGGGTCACCCACAGGGAGGCGAAGAGCGCGCCGGCGACGACCAGGACGCGGTCCGGGAACAGCCCGCGCCATACGCGCAGGGCGAGGTGGAGGACCAGGCCGGACAGGAGGGCCAGGTAGACCCTCAGCAGTTCCGTCGACGTCGACCAGGTCACGACCGGCGCCACCAGCAGGGAGACGCCCCGGGAGCGCGGTGCGCTGAAGAAGGCGGGCGGCGCCTGGGCGGCGTACTGGCTGACGTACACCGTCTCGTCCCAGCCGAGGCCCAGGCCGGGGCGGACGAGGAGCAGCTGGGCGAGGGTGAAGGCGCCGGCCACGGCGGCGAGCGGCCAGGCGCAGCGGGTCCGCCACGGTGTGCCGGGCCCGTTCGCCGGAGCGCGTCGCCGTCCGCCGACGAGCACGACGTTCGCGCCGTTGACCATGACCCACCCCTGCCCGGGATCAGTGGAGACAGAAATCCAGAGAAACGATAAAACACGGTCAAACTAACCCACTTAGCGTGGGTTTGCAGGGCCGGATACGCCCACCGGGGCATCAGCAGGCTGCGACACTCGGCTGTGTGCTGACTTTCGACGACCTGTGTCAACGGGCCCGCTCCCTCGTCGGGAACGGCCGGCGGCGTGCCCTTCTCGGTATCGCCGGCAGCCCGGGCGCGGGCAAGACCACCCTCGCCGAACGCCTGGTGCGGGAACTGGGCGGTGACGGTGGCGAGCCCTGGGCGGCGCACGTCCCCATGGACGGCTTCCACCTGGCCGACGTCGAACTCGACCGTCTCGGCCGCCGCGACCGCAAGGGCGCGCCGGACACCTTCGACGCGGCCGGCTACGCGGCGCTGCTGCGCCGGCTGCGGGAGGAGGCGGACGGTGCGGACATCGTGTACGCGCCCGGTTTCGAGCGGGTGCTGGAGCAGCCGCTGGCGGGCGCGGTCCCGGTGCCGCGGTCGGCCCGGCTGATCGTCACGGAGGGCAACTACCTGCTCCTCGGCACGGGCGCGTGGGCGCGGGTGCGGGCCGCGCTGGACGAGGTCTGGTTCTGCGAGACCGACGAGGCGGAGCGGGTGCGCCGGCTGGTCGCGCGGCACGAGGAGTTCGGCAAGGGGCACGAGGAGGCGGTGGCGTGGGTGCTGGGGACCGACCAGGGCAACGCCGACCTGGTGGCGGCCACACGGGAGCGGGCCGATCTGGTGGTCCGCATAGGGTGGCCGCATGGGGCTGGACATCACCGTGCTGGCGGTGGACTGGGGGCGGTTGGAGCGGACGCCGGCGGCTGAGCGGCAGGGCCTGCTGTACGAGGCGGCCTGCCCGGACGACACCGACCGGGACGCGGAACCCGAGGCCGGCTGGGTGATCCCCGCCTCTCCTCTGGTGCCGTGGAGCGGCCGGTACGAGTTCCACAGCACCAGCGGATCCTACAAGCCGCACTTCTGGGCGGGCGAGGGCTGGGACACGGCGCGGACGTTCGCCGGCCCCGCGCTGCGGGAGGCCCTGGACGGCTTCCTCCTTCACCTGGTCGGGGAGGGCGAGGACCTCCCGGAGACCGGCCTTTTCCCCTCGGATCCCGCTCCGTGGCGGCCGAACCTGCTGGTCGCCTGCCCGCCCGCCGTCGTGTCCTCGCTGGCCGGCCACTGGTCCCGGGCCGACCCCCTGCTGGAGGGGCTGCGGGAGGAGTACGACCGGCACGCGGCCAGCCCGGGCGGCTGGATCGCGGACTTCGACGCCTTCGCGGTGCTGCTGCGCGAGTGGGCCGTGGTGGTCGAGGAGACGGCACGGCGCGGCTGGGGGCTGCTCGGACTGCCCATCTGACGGCCGACGGCGTTGTCGGTGGCGCCCGTTACCTTTCCCCCATGACCGACGGAATCGTGTGGCTGGTGGATCTGGACGGCTGGATGTCCAGTGTCGTGTTCGCGCGCGGGATCTCCCCCGAGGAGCTGGCCGTCCGCATGGGCGGCGCCCCCGGCGGGGCGACGGAACCGATCACCGACGCCGAGGTGTGGCGGCTCGGGATCACCGAGTGGCGCCCGGCGGCCGACGGGGACGGCGTGATCCGCGTGGGCAGCTCCGGGGACTGGTCCTTCGCGGTGGAGTACGGGGACTCCACCGGCGGGGACCTGCTGGCGGAGCTGTCCCGGGGCGGCGTCGAGGTCGTGCGGTACGTGCCGCCGCAGGAGCACCCGCCCGCCGACGTCCACTACGCCCGCGACGGGGTGTGGGTGTGCGGGTACGGGCTGCGGGAGGAGATCTGGCGCTGGGGCGAGGAGCCGGACCTGTTCCTGCCCGACCTGGTCGCGGCAGGCGTCCTCTCCCCCGACGGCAGGACGTATCTCCCGCCGGAGGACGAGGACTACAGGGCGGGATACCGCCGGAGCCTGGGCGTCGTGGAGCGCCGGTTCGGGCTCTCCCTCTCCCCCGCGGTCCTACAGGACGCCCGGCTGCCCGCCTACGCGGTGCGCGGCACCCCGCGGATGACCCTCAGTCCCGGCTGACGGCCCGCAGCGTCAGCAGCGGTTCACCGCGGGCGTCGTCGGCGCCGAGGACCGCCGTGAAGGCGTCCGTCCGTACCGCCAGGCCCTCCTCGGTCCACTCCGCCGACACCGTGAACGGCTCCTCGGTGCCGTAGCGCACCGCGAACACGTGCAGGTCGTCCGGCGCGTCCGCGACCGGTCCGGCCTCCAGGGCGGTCGAGGCGACCAGGTGCTTCCAGCCCTCGTCGGGGTTGCCGTAGCCACGCGGGTCGGCGGCGAGGGCGAAGGCGGCCTGCTCCTGGGTGAGATCGGCGCGGGCGTCGAAACGGTCGGCGCCGGCGGCCTCGGGGTGGGTGAGCCGCAGCGCGCCCGCCGAGGAGACGGCGGCGCGTGCCGTACGGCGGACCCGGTCGCCGTCGTCCTCGGCGTACGGCAGACCGGCCAGCAGGTACGGCGTGCCGGGGAGGCGCTCGACGGCGACCGTGGTCCACAGGGTGGTGCCGTCGGTGACGTACAGGGAGCTCATGTGCCGCAGGACGTGGTCGCGGCCGACGACCGGCTTGGTGACCAGCTTGGCGGTCAGGCCGTCGGCGCGCAGGTCGCGGACGCGCACCTCGCCCATGGGGCGGCAGAACAGGAAGCCGTCGAGGACGGGGCCGAAGCCGTGCTGGCGGTCGACGGCGGCGGGCAGCAGATAGGTGCCGGCCGCCTCGATCACCGCCGGGGTCATCCGGGAGTCGAAGGCCACCGAGACCGTGCCGGCCCGCAGCTGGTGCCGGGCGGGCTCGCTCGCCGGGGCGCGGTGCCAGGGCGTGCCGTCCTGGATCTGCCAGACCAGCATCCAGGCGAAGTGGCCGTCGACACCGCCGTCCGGCTTGACCGCGTGCCGCCCCCAGCGGGTGTCGCCCCGGTAGCGGCCCAGATCGGAGCCGATGCGGGCGCCGAAGTAGCGCAGTCCGAGGACGGACTCGAAACCGGAGTGCTGCTCGCTGTAGCGGGGGCCGCCGTTGTCGAAGCCGCCGTTCGTGAGCCGGGCGTCGATGTAGCGGGCGAGGGCGTCGCCGTCGTGCGCGAACATCTCCTCGCCGCTGACCCGGTGGGCCTGGGCGAGGAAGGAGAGGGAGATCGGGCCGTAGTTGTTGTCGTAGGCGCCGCCGTGCTCGGGGGGCAGCAGGGCGCCCCGGTCGGCGACCCGGTGGGCGCGGATCTTCCCGTCGTACAGCTCCAGCGCGCGCGAGCGGACCCGCTGCCCCTCCTCGGCGGGCAGGTGGCGGGCGAGCATCAGACCGCCCACCACGCATCCGATCGCCTGGTTGCCCGCCTCCTGCGGGTTGAAGAAGGTCGCCTCCGTCAGCCAGCTCCAGTAGCCGCGCGCCACCTCCAGCAGCTCGGCCCGCTGCCCCTCGTCGACCAGGCCCTCTGCCGTGTCGAGGACGTTCACGACCTGGAGCAGCGCCCACACCGTGCTCGGCCAGTCACCGATGGGGTGCGCGCCGGCCGCCAGCGTGTAGCGGGCGTGGGGCAGGCCGGAGTCGCGCACCCTCAGGTTCGGATAGCCGGGGTTGTCGTCGGTGTACACCCGCTCCCGCAGATGGAAGGCGAGGCTCCTGCGCACCGCCTCCGGGAGCCGCGGGTCCTTGCCGCGCTGCCAGGCGAGCGCGAGAAGGGAGGTGACGCCCAGGGAGGTGTCGCCGATGTCGTCGACGCAGTCGGGGTGTTCGAGGCTGCCCTCGGGCGTGAGGCGCGCGAGGGCCTGCTCGGTGACATCGGCGAGCACGGCGTCGTACGCCTCCGGAGTGTCCGGCAGGTCGTGCAGCGAACCGAGCTGGCGTGGGAGGTGCACGGGGATCAATCCTTCATGCCTGGGGTGGCCATGGCGTCATTCGTCGGGGTCACACGACAGGTGCGGGCCGGCGGGCGGACAGTGCGACGGTCAGCGTGTGCGGGCCGAGTCCACCGATGTAGACACGGTTCCCGGTCGTCGCATCGGTGCCGCCCACCACGGTGTAGTCCTGACCCGGGTCGTAGCGCAGTACGTCGCTCCGGTCCGGCCCGGCGAGCTGTTCGCCCGCCTCGACGTCGGCCTCGACCCGGATCTCGTCGTCACCGACCCGGTAGGTCATGGGCCCGGTCGTCAGGCACCAGCGTCCGTCGCCGATCGGTACGGCACCCTCTGGCACGCCGCCCGGCCGGAAGGTCAGTTCGAGGGCCCAGGGCACCCGTGGCCCGCTGATGTCGATCCGCAGGTCGGCGCCGTCTTCCCTCAGGTCCACCTCGACGCGGGTCGTGTGGGAGACCTCGTCCCGAGGCCGGACCGGGAAGGCCATCGCGGCCGAGAAGCGTCCCTCGTCCACCAGCCCGTAGACGCCGTCGTCCCGCCGCTGGTCCGTCGGGAGCGGCTGGTAGTAGGCGGCCGTGAGGGTTTCGGTGAGCCGGTACCGGTTGTCGGCGAGCTGTTGCACGGCGGCCGCGCGGAACGGGCCCAGGTCGAAGAACCCCCGCGAGAGACGGACCGCGTCGAGGACGGCGTCGCCGGCGAACAGACGCAGGATGGTGGGATTGCAGGCAAGGCCCGAGCGGATGCGCCGGTGCTCGGGCACGTCGGAGCCGCCGTACACCACCGTGTGCGCGGTGGCCGAGGCGCGTGCGGCGAGGCGTGCGGTGGTGATGTACCGGTCGCGTGGAAGTGTCTCCGCGGCCGGGGCCGGCAGGGCGCGGCACAGGTCCGGGGTGAGGAGGGTCTGGGCGAGCAGGTCGGGGTCGTCGATGCCGCCGGCGGCCGCCAGCCGCGCCGCCCGGGCGAAGTCGCCCCGGCCGGTGCGGACAGCGAGCAGCCGGTAGTGCGGCAGGTAGGGCGCCAGCGGGAACGGGAGGTACTGGTCCTGCCGTCGCGAGTGGACGGTCTCCACCGTGCCGTCCGGCCTGATGAGGTCCAGGGTCGTGGCGAGATGGCGTTCGACGGCGTCCTGAAGGTCGGCGCGGCCGAGCACGTCGGCCAGCAGCAGGAGCGACGGGTTCGTCACGTGGGTCGCGTAGACGGCGCTGCGCTCCGAGTACAGACCCTCCGCGTCGATGTCGACGCCCTCGGCGAGCCACTCCTCGACACGGTCGAGCAGCCGGCCGTCGGGGAACGACCGGTGCAGCCGGGCCAGCGCCGCGCACAGCTCCCAGCGGTGGTTCGGGGTGTGCACCCCGCCGGTGAGAAGGCTGCCGGTGGCGGCGCCGGCGATCTCGGCGAGCGCGGCCGTGACCTCACACAGATCCGGCCCCGCGCCGGCCGCGAGGACGTGCGCGTCGCACACGTCGTTGACGGTGAAGGCGGAGTCCGGCGGTGACTGCACGTTGTCGCCGCCCGCGAAGAGGCCGGAGGCCGTCTGCACGGCCCGCAGAGCGCGGAGGTGGGTCATCGCGGCGGCGACGGCCTGCCCGCTGCCGTGCAGAGCCGACTCCGGGGAACGGTACGCCGCGACCAGGGTCTTCACCCGGCGGGCCAGAACGCGGTGGGTCACACCGGCGGGTTCCACGTCCGGGCCGGCCGCCAGCGGGGCGGCCGACCGGTCGGCCGCGCACGCCACCGCGCGGACGAACTCGTGGTCGAGCGGGACGGGCAAGGTCAGTCCTTCAGGCCGGCGTTGATGTCGGCGTTCATGACGTATTTCTGGAAAACCAGGAAGACGACGATCAGAGGGATCATGGAGATGACCGATCCGCCGAGCAGCACCGACCAGTTGATGTTCTGCGCCCCGACGAGGCTCTGGATACCGATCTGCACGGTGAACTTCTCGGGGTCGTTCAGCATCAGCAGCGGCCAGATGTAGTCGTTCCACCGCCACTGGAACGACAGGATGGCGAGCGTCAGCATGATGGGCCGGGAGATCGGCACCATGATCCTCAGGAAGATCGACAGCTCACGCGCCCCGTCGATGCGGGCGGCCTCGATGAGCTCGTCGGGGACCGTCAGGAAGAACTGACGGAACATGAAGCAGCCGGTCGCGGTGAGCAGGGCCGGGAGGATGATGCCGGCGAGCGAGTTGTAGAGGCCGAGGTCGCGGACCACCAGGAACTGCGGGGCGAGCATGACCTCGGACGGCAGCATCGTGGTGGCCAGGATGCCGACGAAGAAGACCTTGAGCCACTTGTTGTCGTACTTGGCCAGCGCGTACCCGGTGCAGCAGCTGACCCCCACCGTGAGGATCGTCGCGATCACACACACGACGGTCGTGTTGATGAAGTACTGGGAGAAGTTGGCGCTTTCCCACGCCGCCTTGTAACCCGAGACGGTGGGGTTGTTCGGAAACAGCGTCAGCGGAAGGGAGAACAGGTCTCCCGCCGGTTTGAAGGAGCTGAGGACGAACCACAGCACCGGCACCGCGTAGAGGGCCGCCAGGACCCACAGCAAGGTCGTCGCGGACACCGCGCGCCTGAACTCACCGCCGCGCCCACTGCGGGGCCGCTTTTTGGAGCCGGCCCGTACAGAACCGGCGTCCACCTTGCGCGGCATGTCTGTGGTTGTCATCGGTTCTCCACCCGCCGGTTGACCATCATCTGGATGACCGCGATGACCATCAGGATGAGCATGAGCACGAACGACGCGGCGCTCGCGTAGCCGATCTGGCCCGTCTTGAAGCCGGTCTGGTAGATGTACTGGACGAGCAGGTTGTTCGACGTTCCGGGTCCGCCGTTGTTGAGGGAGGCGAACAGCGGGTATTCCTTCATCGCGTGGATCGTGTTGAGCAGGATGACGATGAAGGAAGTCGGCGCGATGCTCGGCAGTGTGATGCTGACGAACTGGCGCCACGGTCCGGCGCCGTCGAGCGCGGCCGCCTCGTAGTACGAGGTGGGCACGTTCTTGATCGCCGCGATGAACAGCAGCATGGAGAAGCCCGTCCAGGCCCAGGACGCCGCCACCACGACCACGATCAGCGACAGGTCCGCGTTCGACTGCCACGGAACGGCACTTCCGCCGAACTTCTCGATGAGGTAGTTGACCAGTCCGAAGTTCTCGCCGAACAGCCACCGCCACAGGACACCCACGACGATGGGCGACAGCAGCCACGGGATGAAGAAGAAGACACGGGCGACCGACACGCCCTTCGCGTGCTTGCTCACCAGTACGTTCGCGATGAGCAGCGAGAACACGAAGTTCAGCGGAACGAAGAGCACGGTGTACAGCAGCGTCCGGGCCAGCGCGTCGTAGAAGGTGGAGTCCCCGGCCAGATTCTGGTAGTTGTCCACTCCGACGAACTGGAACGATCCCACGCCCGTGTAGTTCGTGAAGGAGTAGACAAGTCCGATCACCGCCGGCCAGAGGAAGAACAGCGCGAAGAGCACGACGTTGGCCGCGATGAGGACGAGCGGCGCGAAGGTGTACTTGCTGCGTCTCCTGGTCGGGCTCGGCGGGCTCGTGGACACGTCCGAGGCGCGTTTTGTCATCTTCCTGACTCCGTGCTGGTGGATGGGATTGCGGTGGGCTCATGCCACGAGCCCGGCATCACGCGGGTGTCCGGGGCCGGGGGGGGGGGGGGGGGGGGGGGGGGGGGGGGGGGGGGGGGGGAGGGGGGGAGCGCGGGGGTGGGCGCGTGGG
>NZ_JBVJAB010000032.1:13832-46797 GCF_055591025.1 Streptomyces sp. NPDC041784 | reverse complement strand
CCTTTTGTCGGAAACCCCCTATTGCAGCAGGAAGTACCCTCCCACCTCTCCCCCCCCCCCCCCCCCCGTCCCCCCCGCCCCCTCCCCCCCCCCCCCCCCCCCCCCCGCCGGCCTGCGATCAGCCGCCGACCTGCTGGTTGTAGCCGTCCACGATGTTCTGCAGGGCCTTGTCGGCCGACTGCTGGCCGTTGATCGCCTTGCCGAGCTCCGTCTTGGTCGGGTCCTCGGTGAGGCTCTTGCCCTTCAGCACCCAGTTCGTCTGCGCGTTGTTGAAGTAGCCGGAGATCGGGGCGTAGAGCGGGATCGACTCGTTGTAGAGCTTGAACGCCGCCTGCGCCGCCTCGGACTTGAAGGGGTACTTCGGGCTCAGACCGCTCTCGACCGGCAGGAACCCGGACGCCTCGCACAGCGCCTGGTAGTGCGCCGGCTCGTACAGCCAGGACAGGAACTTCGTCGCGGCCTTGGCCGCGTCCGCGTTGTTGTTGAAGCCCACCGTCATGCCGCCGCTGTTGACGTCGCTGGCCTGCACCGGCTGGGCGGGGGTCGGGACGCTCGCCCACTCGAACTTGTTGATGCTGTCGGCGAAGGCGGGAACCTGCCACACGCCGGACCAGTAGGCGACGACGTCACCGCTCTGGAACATGGCCGACGGGTCCGCGCCGCTGGTCCACACCGACTTCGGCATGGTCTTGTCGTCGTTCCATCCGACGAAGGTGTTCACGGCCTTCTTGGTCGCCGCGTCCACCGAGAACTTGCCGGAGGAGTCCGCGTGGACGTACTGGCCGCCCATCTCGTACACCATGGCGCGGAGCCGGGACGGCGACTGGTCGAACGTCAGGGAGTACTTGGCGTCGGTCTTCTCCCGAACCTCGTTCGCCGCCTCGATGAACTCGGTCCAGGTCCAGGTCTTCGAGGGCGAGGTCGGGAAGGAGACGCCGGCCTTCTCGAAGAGCGACTTGTTGATGAACATGCCGGACGCGGTGACGTCCGAGGGGATGGCAAGCACCTTCCCGGACGAGTCCTTGGCGATGAAGTTCGCGTTGATCTTGTTGGTCTTGTTGTTGGCGATGGAGCTGAGGTCGATCAGCTTGTTCGACCAGATCGGGTCCAGCGCCGGGACGGCCGCCACGTCGGGCAGCGAGTTCGCCTGCGCGGCGTTGTGCAGCTTCGTGGGGTAGCCGTCGTAGGGGATGTTGACGAGCTTGACGGAGACGCCGGCTTCCTTCTTGTACTGCGCCACCAGCTTCTTCCAGCCCGCGTCCTGCCCCGGAACCGTGGAGATCCAGAACGTCAGCGACTTGGACGTGCCGCCCGAGTCGGAGCCCCCTCCGCAGGCGGAGAGCAGCAGGGCACCTGCCGACGCGGCGGCAGCGAGGGGAACCAGGCGGCGCATACCGCCGCGGCCGAGTCGGCTGGAGTGCCGCACACCCACAGTGGTCATCTTCGATCCCATTTCGTCATAGGGGACGGAGCACGGCGCCGACCCAGGCGGCACTGGTGCATTGTGAAAAGAGTTCGCTTTCCGAGGGCGCGGCCTCGCCCGGCCGCGTCATCCTGACAGGAGAGGGTCCCCGGCCGCTGTGGCCGTCGCCGCACAAGCACGCCCTGGTGCGGTTGCCGTACGTCGTGTACCGGCGGGACGCTCACCCCAAGCCGGTGTCCCGACCGACTTAGAAAGCGCTTGTCCGGACATTGGCAGACCGAGTCGCGGGCCGTCAATCCTTGGTCCGCGCGGCCTCGGTCACGGTTTGGACTCCCCGGGCGACCGCGAGCCGCGCGGCACCCGTGACGGTGCCGAGATCCCCGACCGTGCTGCTGACCACCTCGGTGGGCCAGCTCAGCCGGGCCAGCTCGGCCCGCACACCGGGCAGGAGCTGCGGGTCCGCGCCCGTGCTGCCTCCCAGCACGATCAGGCCCGGGTCCAGCACGGCGGTCACGGCGGCGGCGAGGCGGCCCACGTCCACGGCGTGGCGGCCGACGACGGCACGGGCGGTGGCCCGGCCCTCCCCGGCGAGGGCGAAGAGCCGCTCGGTGGTGCGGGGGCACGGGCCGTCGCCGTCCTGCCAGGCCGCGGCGGCCCGGCGCAGCAGGGAACGGGCGCCGATGTACTCCTCCAGGGCCTCCCGGTGCGGCTCGCGGCCGTCGTCCCAGGGGTAGGGCAGCCGGGCCAGCTCTCCGGCGGCGCCGTTGGATCCGCGCAGCACCTGGCCGCCGACGACGATGCCGAGACCGATACCGACGCCGATCCGCAGATAGCCGAAGGTGTGGTGGCCGCGCGCGGCACCCTCGTGCAGCTCCGCCAGCGCGGCGCAGTTGACGTTGTTCTCCAGGTGGACGGGCACGCCCGGCGGTAGGGCGACCGTGATGGCGTCGAAGACCGGGCCGGCCTTGGCGGTCGCGGGACGCATCCCGCTGCCCCGCCGGTCCCGGGCGGCCACGTCGCCGACGGCGACCACGATGGTGCGCAGCGGGACACCGGCGGGCAGCGCGTCGAGTGCCTCGCGTACGGCGTCGGCGGCGTCCTCGCGGGAGGCGGTGGCCTCGGCGAGCGGGGTGCCGTCCAGGGCGCAGCCCCGCACCCGGGTCAGGGCGGGGCCGAGATCGACGGCGAGCACGGCGCCGGCGGCGGGCCCGAGCCGGTAGACGGCGGCGGAGCGGCCGGTGCCGCTGGAGGCGGTGCCGGAGTGCGCGGCGAGCCGGGCGCCCTCCAGCTCCGCCACGGCGGCGGACACCGTCGGCTTGGACAGCCCCGCCAGGCTCGCGAGCTGCGGCCGGGTCGCGCTGCCCGCCTGGGCCAGCACGGCGAACACCGCGCTGGAGCTCTCGGTCAGGCGGGGGGCCTCCGCCACGTCGTGTTCCACAGTTTCCCCCACGGGTACCGGGCCGCGCGCCCGGACCGACCGTGTCGGCGGACTGCGGCGATGGGATGCACCGACGGCGCGCCTTCCCGCCCCGCCGCGGCCCCGAAGGGCCCCGCGATGGTCGAGTGCGCGATTCCTCTTGACGCACTGTACTTCGTTAGTTAACTTCCTAACGAACTTCACGGTACTCGCCTGCCGTGCCTCGTCAGAAGCCCGTCCCGGGGCTTCCCTAGTTCGCCGACTCGCTTTCCCGCGGTCCCGGTTCGCCCGCCGTCGCAGCAGCTCCACGCAACGACGAAAGAGGATCCGTGCAGGACTCTCCCCCCTCGTGCCCCCTCGTGGTCGGCGTCGACGTGGGCGGTACCAAGACCCATCCGCACGCCTGTGAGACACCGCGCCAGTGCGCGCGGATCCGCACCGCCCTGCAGGACCTGCTCGGCGTCCCCGCGCACGTCGTGGGCGACGCCGAACTGCTCGTCCCCGCCGCCGGTCTGAAGGAGGGTGTCGGCCTGGTCGCCGGCACCGGTTCGGTCGCGGTGGGCCGGCTGCCGGGCGGCGATCCCGTCCAGGTGGGCGGCTGGGGCGCGGTCCTCGGCGACGAGGGCGGCGCCGCCGGTCTCGTCCGGGAGGCGGCCCGCGCCGTATGGGCCGCGCACGACCGGGGCGAGGAGCCCGACGCCCTCGCCCGCGCTCTCGTCGCCGCCTTCGGGGTGCCGGAGGTCCCGGCGCTCGGCGCGGCACTGGAGGGCGCCTCGGACGTCTCCGCCGAGTGGGGCCGGCGCGCCCCCGCCGTGTTCGCGGCCGCCGCCGAGGGATCACCGCTCGCCCGTGCCGTGATCGCGGAGGCCGGCGCGGCCCTCGCCGCGCTCGTCGTCCGGCTCGCCGCCCGCGGGATCGCGGCCCGCGACGTCGTCGTGGCGGGCGGCACGGTCCTGGGCCAGCCCGCGCTGTACGAGGCCTTCACCACCGCGCTCGCCCAAGCGCTTTCCGAGGCCCGCCCGCGACGGCTGACCGTCCCGCCGGTCGAGGGCGCGGTGGCGCTGGCGCGTTCGCTTCTGTGAGCCGACCACCGCCCGTTCACCCGCGGGACACGCACCGGACGCCGGGTCATCGCGGAAGCGACACAACCCGGCCGTAGATCTTCGCTCGTACGCATCATTCGGCTCACAAGTCATCAGAAGGCTCACGAGTCGCACGTGATCGCACCTCTTCCCTCTGGCCGCAGGGCCGCAGAACTCAAGAGAGGCACACCTATGCCGTCACCCGCCGGGACCCCCTTCCCCTCGGCCGTGAACAGAAGGCGCTTCCTGAAGGCTTCCCTCGGCGGCTCGGCGGCCCTGGTCGCCGCCCCGACACTGGCCTCCTGGCTGGGCGCGGCCGACGCCAAGGCCGCCGTGAACCCGCTGCCGTTCGTCGACGACTACAAGACGAACCTGACGACGAACCTCACGCCCGAGACCAACGCCGTCGTGCGGATCCTCGGCGGGTTCGCCACGGTGTGGAAGACCGGCAGCGCCTGGAACACCGGCACGCCGCTGCGGCCCGAGATCCTGCGCGCCAACGTGCGCTACTGCATAGCCGTCACCACCGCCCGCACGGAGGCGCAGGGCAGGGAGGCGTTCGTCTTCGACCGCCAGCACCAGAGCTACGCGATGATCGGCGCCCTCGGCCCGCTGGCCGACCTCTACCGGACGGGCGCCAAGGCGGTCACGTCCATCACCGGCGCGCCGGACACCACCCCCGCGACCACCATCAGCGACGCCGTTCCCGCGGGCGCGCCCGCCGGCTCCGCGATCGGCGCCGGCTCGTACACCTCGGACCTCGGCCAGGTCGCCAAGCTGGTCGACACCGTGCGCGGCCCGTTCGCCTCCGGCAACCCGGGCAAGTACGCCTTCCAGTACCCGCGTCCGTGGCGGATGAACGAGAACAGCCAGGTCGTCGACACCGGGAGGACCGACGCGCTCGGCTACCCGGTCTACGACTCGAAGGTGGTCGTGGTCCCGCAGCTGCTGCGCCAGCGCAGCACCTCCCCGGTGGACGACGGCGGCTTCCCCAGCGGCCACACCAACGCCTTCCACCTGGCGTCGCTGGCGTTCGCGTACGCGGTGCCCGAGCGGTTCCAGGAGCTGGTGACCCGCGCCCTGGAGCTGAGCCACACCCGGATCGTGTCCGGCATGCACTCCACGGTCGACGTCATCGGCGGCCGCATCATGGCCACCGCCCTGGCCGCGGCCGCGCTGGCCGACCCGGCCAACGCCGAGCTCAAGGCCGCCGCCCGCGCCCAGGCCCTGGCCTATTTCACCGAGAAGACCGGCACGACGGCCGACACGCTGTTCGCCCACGCGCACTCGGACGCCTCCGACGCGTACGCCGACCGCAAGGCCAACGCCCGGGCCAACGAGCCGCGGCTGACGTACGTCCTCGAGCGTGAGGGCCGCAAGGAGCCCCTCACCGTGCCCAAGGGCGCCGAGGTGCTGCTGGAGACCCGCCAGCCGTACCTGAGCGCCGCCCAGCGCCGTGAGGTGCTGCGCAGCACCGCGCTGCCCTCCGGGTACGTGCTGCTGGACGGTTTCGAGCAGTGGGGCCGCCTGAACCTGTTCGCCGCCGCCGACGGTTACGGCTCCTTCGACGCGGACGTGACGGTCACGCTGGACGCGTCGAAGGGCGGCTTCCACGCGGCCGACGCCTGGCGCAACGACATCGAGGGCGACGGCGCGCTGACCAAGCGCGGCTCCGGCGCGCTGACCCTGACCGGGCACAACCGCTACCACGGCGGCACCGTGCTGGAGGAGGGCACGCTCGTCGCCGGGCACGCGAACGCGCTCGGCCAGGGCGATGTGCGGCTGACCGGCGGCACGCTGCGCGCGGGCCTGGCGGTGCGGGTGCGCGGCGCGTGGGTCCAGGAGTCCGGCGCGACGCTGGACCTGACAGTGCGCCGCCACCACGGTGCCGCGCTCACCGTGTCGGGCCGGGTCTGCCTGGAGCGGGGCGCGGTGCTGTCGCTGCGCCCGGACGCCGGGCAGCCGCCGGTCGCCGGCAGCGTCGTCCCGGTGATCGCGGCCTCGGCCCTGCGCGGCCAGTTCGACCGGGTGGAGCTGGACTCCCCCACGCTGCGCGCCGTGCCCGTGTACACGGCGGACGGCCTGTCGGTACGGATCCTGAAGCGGTAACCCCTGCACGACGCCGAACGGTCCGCGACGGCCCCACGGGGCTGACGCGGACCGTTTCGCGTCCCGCGTCTTCGGCGTGGGGAGGCCGACGGCCGGACGCCGAGCCCGTGGCCCGGCCGGCGAACGCCGTGATGCCCCGCCGCGCGGAAGTCGCCGGCCCCCACCGCCCGCCCGACCACGCGCGAGGCGGGCGGCCAGGTCACGCTCTACCGACGGTAACCGCAAGCGGGGTGCACGGCGGGGGCGCGCTCGGGCACCCTGTCCGGCACAGTCCGTGAGCTATGTTGAGCTGCGTGGGAGACAAAGGAGGCGCACCGGTGCCATCGCCCCAGCAGGCACGCGCACAGGCATCCGCCATCACCTCGGGAAAGACCGCGCCGGAGGCGGAGGTGTCCCCGACCTCCCGGTTGCGGGCCCTCTTCGACGGGCCCCATCTGTCCCCGGGCCAGCGGCGCATCGCCCAGTATCTGATCGAGAACATCACCGAGGCGGCGTTCCTGTCGATCACCGACCTCGCCGAACGCGTCGGCGTGAGCCAGCCCTCGGTGACCCGGTTCGCGGCGGCGGTCGGCTTCAGCGGCTACCCCGCGCTGCGGGAGAGGCTCCAGTCGATCGCGATCGGCACCCTGGCGGGCGGCCCCGCGGCGGCCGAGGTGAACCGGAGCAACGAACTCCAGGCGGCGGTCGACGCGGAGATCGAGAACCTGGAGAACCTGCGCCGCGACTTCGCCGACCCCGACCAGGTCATCGACATCGGCCGCAAGCTGTCGCAGTCGACGCCGCTGACCATCCTGGGCCTCAGGATCTCGGTCTCGCTCGCCGAGTACTTCGCGTACGCGGCCCGCCGGGTCCATCCGGACGTCCGGCTGGTGACCCGGGGCGGCAGCGTGGCCTACGACGCGCTGCTGCAGTCCCGGGAAGCGGGCGGGACCTGGGTGCTGGCGTTCTCGATGCCCCGGCACGCGACGGAGACCCTGACGGCCGTACGGGTGGCCCGCAGCGCCGGGCTGAAGGTCGCGCTGATCACCGACCTGGCGCTGGGGCCGGTGGCCGACGAGGCCGACGTCACCTTCGCCTCCGGCACCGGGTCCCGGCTGGTCTTCGACTCGTACGCGGCCCCCGGGGTGATGGCCGCCGCGGTGCTCCAGGCCATGACCGACGCGGGCCCGGAACGCACCCAGGCGCGGCTCGAGGAGTACGAGCAGATCGCCGAGCAGCACCAGTTCTTCCTGCGCGACTGACCCACCCCCCTCCCTCGGAAAGAGACACAGGGATCATTGCGGCCATTTCGCGCATGAATGTTTTCATACGCCTTGCAAAGAAGACGGCATATATAAATACTGCCTACGGCCGCACCGCCCAGCAGGGCACCTGTACGGGCACCCGAAGCCGCCGTCCCCTACCCGCGTCGGCGCCCAGGGCGCTCGGGGCCTCTCCTCGCGAGAGCGCCCGTGGTGGCCCCGGTCATCCCCTAGACCGGGGCCGCCCCGAACCGTCGGACCATCCTCACGACGCCACCCACCCGGAAGCGATGATCATGACCCTGACGACGACGACTCGCATCAGCCCGGACTGGCCGTGCCAGGTCAAGAGCCCCGGCAGTTACGACTGGGAGCGCTCGGCCGCGAAGTGGCTGCGCGAGCTGGTGCCCGCGCGCTACGCGAGCTACCCGGCGCTGCTGCGCCACCCCGTGCTGCTCGCCCGTCACGCGCAGATCCAGGTCCAGCAGGAGGTGCGGGTGGCCCGCACCGCCCTGCAGACCGCCCGCGCCGACCTGCCCCGGCTGGGCATGCCCGAGTCGGTCATCGAGCACACGATCAAGCTGTACGCCGCCGAGGTCATGCAGCTCCAGCACATCGCCCGCAGCGTCCGCGCCGTGACCCAGGCCCTGGTGGAGCACGGCTCCACGCGCTGAACGGCACGGTCAGTTCCGGGCGTCGCCCCTGACGGGGAGGCCGCCCCAAGGCCCTGATCACATCGGCGCTCCTGTGCCATGCTCGGGGCGTGACGACAGAACCCGCCCCGCCCGCGGGCTCCGGCGCCGCGACCGACCTGGCCGCGCTGGCCCGGGTCGTGGCCCGCCAGCGCGCCGAACTGGACCGGCTGCAGGACCTGGCGGCCACCTCGGCCGTCCTGGAGCGGGCCACGGGCCTGCTGATGGCCCGGCTCGGCTGCTCCCCGGACGAGGCGCAGGAGGAGTTGCGAAGACGGGCGTCGACCGCCCGGCACACCCTGCTCGAGGAGTGCTGGATCGCCCTCGGCGGCCTCGCCCTCCCTGACCGCACCGCCCCGGAACCACCGGGTGCCGCCATCGTTCCCCCGCCGCAGCCCGTCCCCGCCGAGGAGTCCGACGCCCTCGGCCGGCTGGCCCGGGCCCTGGCACGGGTCGGCTCCCCGCAGGACCTCGCCCGCTGTCTGCTGGACCGGCTCGCCCCGGACACCGGCGCCGACGCGGTGATGATCTACGCCCGGCTGCCCGTCGGCGGGCTGGAACTGCTCGGGCACGCCGGGGTCGACGACACGCTGGCCGAGCGGTGGAGCCGGGTGCCGCCACTGGCCGGGATCGCCGCGCTGGACGCCCTCGACACCGGGCGGCCGTGCTGGCTGGAGGACCCCGCCGTGGACCGGGTCCGCTACCCGCTGGCCGGGGAGGCCTCCGAGGAATGGCGCTCACGCGCCTGGCTGCCGGTGGCCGCCGGCGAGCCGGCGGAGACCGTCCTCGGGATCCTGCGCCGGCGCGAGGGCCCGTTCCCGCCCCTCGTCCGGGAGCGGCTGCTGGCCGTGGCCCGGCTGTGCGCGGGCCCGCTGCACGGCTTCGGCGTCCGCCCGGAACCCGCCCTCGGCTCCGCCGCGGACGCCGTGCAGAAGGTGTTCGACCGGATGCCGGTCGCCGCGGTGCTGCTCACCCCGCTGCGCTCCCCGGCGGGCGCGGTCGAGGACTTCCGGGTCACCGCCGCGACCGCCGGCATGTCCGACGCGAGCGGCCGGCACGGCCGTGACCTGGCCGGCCTGCGTTTCCTGGAGTGCTGGCCGGCCGTGGCGGACGAACCGCTGTGGCGGGGCTGCCTTCAGGCGCTGGCCGGCACGGATCCGTACGAGAGCGAGCCGTTCGCCCGGGAGCAGGTGGTGGCCGGGGTCAGCGAGCTGTCCACCTACTCGGCGCGGGCGGAGCGGCTGGGCGACGGGCTGGTCGTCAGCTGGATCCGGCACGACGCCTCGGACCGGCAGGAGCAGCGGCTGGCGGACGTCCAGCGGCTGGGCAACCTCGGCTGGGCCCACTGGAACCTCGTCACCGGCGAGGCGACCTGGTCCTCCCAGGCGTTCGCCGTCCTGGACCGGGACCCGGCGCGGGGCGCCCTGCCGCTCGCCCGGCTGCCCCGGGTCGCCCTGCCCGAGGACGGGCCGGCGCTGGCCCGCGCCGTCGGGGAGCTGACCCGGGAGGGGCGGGCGTGCGACGTGCCGTTCCGGATCGCCGCGCACGACGGGGTGCGGCATCTGCGGGCGGTCGCCGAGGCGGTGACGGACGCTCAGGGCACCCCCGCCGAGGTGCACGGCTTCGTGCAGGACGTCACCGCGCAGCGCAGCACCGAACTCGCCCTGGTCGCCACCGAGCGGGCGATCCTCACCCAGCACGGGGTGCTCCAGGCCGAGCGCACGGTGGCCGCCCGGCTCCAGGACGCGCTGCTGCCGCTGCCGAAGCAGCCGGTCCGGCTGGCCGGGCTGCGGGTCGACATCGCCTATCTGCCCGCGCAGTCGGGGCTGAACGTGGGCGGCGACTGGTTCAGCGCGATCGAACTCCCCGACGGCGACGCCCTGTTCGTGGTGGGTGATGTCGCCGGGCACGGCATGGACGCGGTCGCCGCGATGGCGCTGCTGCGGTTCACCGCCAAGGGGATGGTCATCACGGGCTCGTCGCTGACGGGGGCGCTCACCCGGCTCAACGCCTTGCTGCTGCACTCCCGGGACCCGCACGGCACGGCGACCATGGTCCTGGCCCGCTACCGCCCCGCCGACCGGCGGCTGGTGTGGGCGCAGGCCGGTCATCCCCCGCCGCTGCTGCTGCGGGCCGGGGAGGCGGCCTATCTGGAACGCCCCGGCGGGATGCTGCTCGGCGCGAGCGACACCCCGCGCTACGCGGAGGCCGAGTGCCGGCTCGCACCCGGCGACCGGCTGCTGCTCTACACGGACGGCCTGGTGGAGCGGCCCTCGGAGAGCATCGACCGGGGACTGGACCGGCTGGCCCGGGCCGCCGCGGCCGAACCCGCCCCGCTGGGGCGGCTGCTCGGCGGGCTGCTGGACCCCGAGGGACGGGACGACGTGTGCGTCCTGGACATCCGGGTGCCCGAGGACGGCGAGGAGTAGGGCGAGGGGGACGGCTCAGTCGTCGCGGTGCCGCCAGTACCAGACCGCCCCGACGACGAGGGCCAGCAGGAAGGCGACGGGCAGCACCAGGCCCGGAATGCGGGAGACGTTCATACGGACGGCTTTCGGCTCGGCGGGCCGACCTGCCGTACGCGGGTCGACCCGCCGAGCATTGTGACACGCGCCACATTGCCCGTCGGCCGTCTTTTCCGATGTGTTACCGGGTCAGCCGCTGGTGCGCGACTCCAGTGCCTGGCGGGTGTCGTCGCCGTAGACCCCGTCCTCGTCGCCACGTACGCCGTACCAGAGCTGGAAGCGGGCCACGGCCGCGGTGAGCACGGCGTCGTAGCGCCCGTCGGTGGCGCCGTTGTCGTACACGTTCGGGATGCGCAGCAGCCGCTGCTGGAGGTCGGTGACCTCGGGGCCGCTGTCGCCCTCGCTGAGGAAGGCCGCGCCGTCGGGGCCGGTGGTGGGCGAGGGGGCCGTGGTGGCGGGGCTCGGGGTGGCCGACGGAGGGGTCTGGGCGGCCGCCGCCTCGCCGCCCCGGCCGGGCAGCAGCAGGGCGCAGCCGAAGCCGACGAGCGCCGCCGCGGCGACGGCGACGGTCACGGCGGCGCGGCGCAGGCCGGCGCCGGATCCGGTGCGCCGACGGCCGTCCGGCACCGGCGGGTGACCGGAGCGGGGGCGCTGGGCCCCGGGGCGTTCCGGCCGGGCCCCGCCCCGCCCGGCGGCCGACGAGGGCGGGGACGCGGAGGCGGATCGGGCCGCGGAGCCCGCTCCGCCGGAGCGCGGGGACGTCGAGCCGACCCTGGTGCGCTTCCCGTCCGAGCGGCGGAACGTCGATCCCGCTCTGAGGTGGCGCCCGCCGCCGGGCGGGGACGAGGACGCGGTTCCCCCACCGAAGAAGTCCGTCCCGCCTGCCGGTACCTGGGGAAGCTCCTCGGTCTGGGCCTCCACGGCCGCCGAGGCGTCCGCCAGTGGTACGGCCTCGTAGGTCTCGGTGTCCTCGGTCATCTCGCGGAACAGCTCCGCGAGCGCGTCGGTGTTGCGGGGCCGCAGGACCCGGATGGGCTCCAGGACCGGTCGTTCGTCGGGCTCCTGCCCCGGTTCGGCCGGTGTCGGCACGCTGATCTCCCTCCGTCCGTGTCCCCGGGGAGAGATACGCGCGCGTGGGCGGCGGGGTTCAGCCGGTGAGGAAGCGGTGCAGGGAACGGGTGGTCGCGGCGACGAACGCGTCCCGTCCGGCGTCGTCGAGGACGTCCAGGGAAAGGTAGGGGTTGAGGTCCTCCAGCTCCACCAGCAGCAGTTCCCCGCCGGGGGCCCGGCAGGCGTCGACCCGCTGGATGCCGTGCGCGAGCCCGTTCCACTCGATGAAGCGGTGCGCGAACTCCAGGTCCGCCACGGTCGGCGCGTACGGCCGCAGGTCCCAGCGGCGGGCAGGGTCCGGGGCGTACAGGGCGTACTGGAAGTCGTGGTCGACGTAGTAGAAGGAGACCTCGTAGGTGAACTCCACGCGGGGCTGGACCAGGATCGTGCCGTAGGCGAGGCCGGCCAGCCGGTCGGCGGTGACGAACTCCAGGCCTATGGAGTCGGCGCCCAGCTTGGGCTTCACGGCGTAGCGGTCCGCCGCGGGGAGGCGGTGCAGGTCCTCGGCGCGGTCGACGGTGGGGATGACCGGGAAGCCGGCCTCGGTGAGGTCGAGGAGGTACTGCTTGCCGGCCATGTCGGCCTTGCCGGTGAGCGGGTTGTAGACGCGCGTCCCGCCGCGCGCCGCCCGCTCGCGGAACGCCCGGTACTCCTCGGCGTACGCCAGGACGGGGCCGCTGTTGCGGACGACGACCGCGTCGAAGCCGTCCATCAGCCGGGCCGCGTCGAGCGGGTGGCACAGGGCCAGATCGAACGCGGCGCGCAGCCGGGCGGTGAGCTGGATGTCCTCGTCGCCGTAGCGGCGCCCGCGCGCCGGGTACGCCAGGTCGGTGACGTAGAGGAGGCGGGGGCGGGCGGCGGCGGACATGCGGGGCTCCTCGCGAGGTGGGGAGGGTGAGGTGAGGTGAGGTGCGGAAAGGTTACGTCGGGCCCCCGGGCGTGCCCCCGCGAGGGCCGACCTCCGGACAATGTGAGGCCGATGGCGCCTGAGATCGCCGACGTCCGGGTCTGAGATCGCCGGGTCCGGTCGGGTCGTACGATTGCGGGACCGTCGTTCTCTCCCGAAGGGCTCGTCCACTCGTGACCACCGCAACACTTCTCGACGGCAAGGCCGCCGCGGCCGACATCAAGAACGAACTCGCCCTGCGGGTCCAGGCGCTCAAGGAGCGCGGCATCCACCCCGGGCTGGGCACGATCCTCGTCGGTGACGACCCGGGCAGCCGTTCGTACGTGGGCGGCAAGCACCGGGACTGCGCGCAGGTCGGCATCGCCTCGATCCGGGTGGAGCTGCCCGCCGACGCCTCCCAGGCGGACGTGGAGGCGGCCGTGCTGCGGCTCAACGCCGACCCGGCCTGCACGGGCTTCATCGTCCAGCTTCCGCTGCCCGCCCACATCGACACGCACGCGGTGCTGGAGCTGATCGACCCGGTCAAGGACGCCGACGGGCTGCATCCGACGAACCTGGGCCGGCTGGTGCTGGGCATACCGGCGCCGCTGCCCTGCACCCCGCGCGGCATCATCGACCTGCTGCGCCGCAACCTGGTGCCGATCACCGGTCAGCAGTTCTGCGTCATCGGCTGCGGGGTGACGGTGGGCCGTCCGCTGGGTCTGATGCTGACCCGCGCCACCGAGCACGCCACCGTCACGCTGTGCCACGAGGCCACGCAGGACACGGCCGCACACGCCCGCGAGGCGGACGTGGTGGTAGCCGCGGCCGGTGTGGCGCACCTGGTCCGGCCCGACTGGATCAAGCCGGGCGCCACCGTGCTCTCCGTGGGCCTGACCCGCACGGTCGAGGGGGTCCTCGGTGACGTCCACCCGGACGTCGGTGACGTGGCCGGGTCCTTCGCGCCGCCGATCGGCGGGGTGGGTCCGATGACCCGGGCGATGCTGCTGACCAACGTGGTCGAGGCCGCCGAGCGGCTCTGACGTCAGGCGTCAGGTCCGTCGAAGCGGGTCGACACCGTGACCTGGCCTGAGCGGGACACGGGGCACTCAGTTCCCTTTCCTCAGGGAACTGAGTGCCATGCGCGTGCTACGTTCGCTGGCATGAGCAGCTCCACCAGCAGACCCGAGGCCGGGAAGCCGCCGATGCGGGACGCCCTGGTCGCGGCGGCCTTCCAGCTGTTCCTGGAGCGGGGCTACGAGCAGACCACGGTCGACGACATCGTGGCGCTCGCCGGCGTCGGCCGGCGCTCCTTCTTCCGCTACTTCCCCTCCAAGGAGGACGTGGTCTTCCCCGACCACGAGCGGTGCCTGGCCGACATGACCGAGTTCCTCGCGGCGAGCGAGAAGGACCACGAGCCGGTGCGGCGCGTCTGCGACGCCGCCCGGCTCGTCCTGCTGATGTACGCCGAGAACCCCGCCTTCTCCGTGCAGCGCTACCGGCTCACCAAGAGCGTGCCGGGGCTGCGGGCGTACGAGCTGTCGGTGGTGTGGCGCTACGAGCGGGCGCTCGCCGCGTATCTGCGCGGCCGCTTCGCCGGCCGGCCCGACGGCGACCTGCGAGCTGACGTGATCGCCGCCGCCGTGGTCGCCGCGCACAACAACGCGCTGCGCTCCTGGCTGCGGTCCGACGGGCAGGGCGACGCGAGCGTGACGGTGGACCACGCGCTGGGGTACGTGCAGGCGGCGTTCGGCACGGCACCGGAGGCGGCATCGGCGGCACCGGAAGGGCCGGGGCTGCCCGCCGGTGAGCGGCCGGAGGATGTCGTGGTGATCGTCTCCCGGCGGGGGGCGCCGCTGTGGCGGGTGGTGCAGGAGATCGAGACGACCCTCGCGCGGGACTGAGCGGCCTGGCGCGCATCTGAGCGAGTGCCAGATATTCGGGGTACCCAGTGCCTTTACGAGTGGCACTGAGTGCCATACGCTGAGCGCGTGCACGGTGGCACGGTGAGCCGCGCACGTGCGTGCACGGGTGAGCCGCGCACGTGGGATTCCGGCCCAGCGCAGGGAGTTGACCAGCGTGTACCACCACTCAGGAAGCGCCGTTCAGCAGGCAGTCGGCTCCGCGGCGGGCGTCCTCGACCGCCAGGGCCCGGACACGGACGCGATCCTCTTCCAACGCTGCACCTGGTGCGGCACCGCCATGTACCACCGGCTGCTGTGTCCGGTGTGCCAGGGCAGCGATCTGCGCACCGAGCGCAGCGAGGGCACCGGCACGGTCCGCCATGCCACGGTGGTGCACCGCAACACCCCCTCCGCCCGCAACGTGTCCCTGGTCGAGATGGCCGAGGGGTTCGTGGTGCGCGGCCGGGTCATGGGCCCGCTCATCGGCATCCACAGCGGCGACCGCGTGCGGCTGTCCACGGTCAAGGACCCGGTACGGGGCGAGCCGGTCTTCCAAATGGTCGACGAGCCGTACCGCGCGTGGCACTGACCGCGGCTACCACTACGACAACGGCTACGACTGCGACTACCGCTACGGCTACGGCTGCGGCTCTCAGGTGACCGGTCCGAGCCCTGGCCGCAGGTCCGCGACCAGCTCCAGCCGGCCCGGGCTGCCGTTGACCATCACCCGGTAGCCCTCCCACGGGGAGTACGCGGTGAGGTGGTACGTCATCGTCACGCCGCGCGCATACCGCCATGTCGTCCAGCGCTCGGGCTCTCAGGCGGCGGCGGGCGGTGCGCCGGCCTCGGCGAGCGGTCCGGGCGCGGTGGCCGGTGCCGACGACCGCCTTGCGCAGAGGGGGAGTCGGGCTCATGAGGTGACCTTCCCGTGGTCCCGGCGGGCCGGTCCCGGGTGACCGGATTCTTGTGCTGTCCGGGCAGACTCGGCCGGCACAGGCAACCCACAGGTCCCGTTTCGCTTCCTCCGGGGCGTGAGGGGCTCCCGGTACGGACGGGGCCCCCGCGCTCGAAGTGCGAGGAGGGGACCCTTGATCCATGCCCGGCGAATAGGTGTCACCGCCGTTGCCGTGCTCGCGGCACTGGCGGCATCACCGGGACTGGCGCAGGCCCAACAGCCGCCCGGGACAGCGACGTCGGCGGCGGCGGATTCCGGCAGCGGGCTGCCACCGGGCTGGCGCCTCACCGGCGACGGTGCCGCGCGTGAGCTGGTCTGGCGGTCGGCCACGCCCGTCCCCATGGGGGACGCCCGCGTCGAGTTCCACGCGGCGGGACGGCTGCTCGGCACACCGCGGCCCGGGAAGGACGGGCACACGTTCCGCCTCACCCTGGACCGCGCCACGCCGCTGACGGACCTTCAGGTCCTCGCGGGCGGACAGCGGTTGGACGCGCCCGCCGACAACTCCGGCCGCGGTGAGCGGAATTCACTGGCGGCGGCCCGGCCGCCCGCCCCGGCCCCGGCGAACCCGGTGGACCCCGGCAAGCCGGGCGCGTACCGCACGGTCACCGGCGAGTACGACCTCGACCCGGTGAAGCTGCCCGGTTTCGCCGCTCCGGTCGAGATGCAGGCCGTGGTCGTCGCTCCCAAGGGCGCCACCGGCAAGCGGCCGCTCGCGCTGTTCCTGCACGGCCGGCACAGCACCTGCTACAAGCCGGGCGCCGACGACGCCACCGGCGACTGGCCCTGCCCGGCCGGCACGAAGGCGATCCCGAGCTACAGGGGCTATCTCCAGGACCAGAAGCTCCTCGCCTCCCAGGGCTATGTGACCGTCTCCGTCTCGGCGAACGGCATCAACGGCCAGGACTGGGCGGCCGAGGACGGCGGCGCGCAGGCCCGTTCCTCGCTGGTGCGCCAGCACCTCGCCCGGTGGGCCGGCTGGGCGGCGAACCCGGCCACCGCCCCGGCGGTCGTGCATGACGCGCCGAAGGCCGACCTCTCGCGGGTCCTGCTCGTGGGGCACTCGCGGGGCGGCGAGGGCGTCAACCGCGCCGCGCTGGACAGCCTCTACCCGCCGCCCGCTCACCAGGACGGCTACCGGGGTCCGGTCCGTTGGAAGATCCGCGGCACGGTCCTCGTCGGACCGACGATCTTCGGCCAGAATCCGGTCGCCGACGTGCCGTCCGCGTCGATCCTGCCGGGGTGCGACGGTGACGTCTCCGACCTCGAGGGCGAGGTGTTCGTCGACGGCACGCGCGGCATCAGCCGGGGCACCGCCCTGCACAGCGCGGTGTACATGGTCGGCGCCAACCACAACTTCTTCAACACCGAGTGGACGCCCGGCAAGGCGGTCGCGCCCTCGTTCGACGACTTCTGGGAGGACACCGAGGGCGAGCGGGACCCGGTGTGCTCGACGAGCGCCCCGACCCGGCTGACCGCCGACCAGCAGCACAAGGCCGGTGCGACCTACATCGCGGCGGCGGCCCGGCTGTTCGTCGCCGGTGACGACCGGGTGCGCCCGCTGCTCGACGGCACGGGCAGGCGCGCCCCCTCCGCCGACCCGGCCCGCGTCCTGACGCACGCCGTCGGTGCCCGCCGCACCGGCGGATTCCTGCTGGACGGCGGGGTGAAGGTGACCGGCGGCCGGGTGTGCTGGTCGGACCCCGACCCGGCGAAGGCCTGTCTGGACTCCGAGACCGGAGGGCGGTCACCGCACTTCGGATGGTGGGCCCTGGAGCGGGACACCGGCGTCAACGCGGTCGCGCTGAAGTGGTCCGCGCCGGGCACGCCGACGAAGATCACCTCCACCGCCCCCGTCTCCCTCTCCGGCGCCAAGAGCCTCGCGCTGCGTGTGTTCGTGCCGCCGAACACCACCGGCACCAAGCTGGACGTGACCGTCACCGACTCCGCCGGCCGCCGCGCGAAGCTCGGCCGGGTCACGGTCGACGGGCTGCCGGGCTCCGAGCGCACCGCCTCCTACTGGGCCCGTGAGCTGCGCGTCCCGCTGACCGCCGCCACCCGCGCCGGGCTCGACCTCAAGCACGTCAAGTCCCTTGAGCTGACCCCGCGTTCGGGGTCCGGGCAGGCCTGGTTCATGGACGCCTGGGGCTGGGCTCCCGGCACCCCCGCGGTCAAGGCGGCGGCGCTGCCCCGCGTCGACATCGGCCGGCTCACGGTCAAGGAGGGCGACTCCGGTACCCGCACCTACCGCGTCCCGGTCAAGGTGTCCGGCCACGGCAGCGGCAAGGTCCGCTTCTATGTGGTCGACCCGGAGACCGGCGCGGCCCAGGAGAAGCTGGTCACCGTTCGGCCCGGGGTCAGCCCGATCGACGTGCCGTTCGAGGTGAAGGGCGACACGCGCTTCGGCTACGGCAAGCAGCAGGACCTGCTGGTGAAGGCCGTGCGCGGCGCGGTCGTCGGCTCCGCCCAGGGCGGGGTCACGGCCGAGGAGGACGACCCGGCGCCGAAGGTCACCCTGACGCCGGTCGCGGACAAGGTGACCGAGGGCGGGTCGCTGACCTGGCGGATCTCCCTCTCCGAGCCGGCCGACGTGGAGATCTGGCAGCCGGTCCGGGTGTTCCCGGTCACCGAGGGCGCGGAGCTGTCCACGAAGGACGTGGACCCGCAGTGGCTCGCGGAGAACTCCGGTGCCTCGCCCGACCCGGAGCGCCCGCTGTCCGAGGCGAACGTGTGGGTGTGGATGGGCGTCCCGGCCGGGGCCACGACCACCGACTTCATCGTGCCGACGGTGAAGGACCAGGTGGCCGAGCCGGCCGAGTCGATGCGGCTCGCGCTCACCGACGACAGCGGCGATCCGCTGCCGGACCACCCGCCGCTGACGGGGACGGTCACGGACGCGCCGTAGGCCGTAGCGCCTTAGCCCGTAGGTCATAGGCCGTAGACCGCGAGGGGGGGCGTGGACCGCACGGTCCACGCCCCCTTTCTTCGTGCTGCCCGTGCTCCCGTGCTTACGGTTTCTGCGTGCTCACGGTTTCTCCGTGTTCGCAGTCCTCCGTGGTCACAGCGTGACGCGGATCCCGACGGTCCCGTCCAGGCCCCGGCGCAGCCGGCTGCCGAGCAGGGTGAGACGGCCGAGCAGGCCGTACTTGCGGGTGATCAGGGTGCGGTAGCGGGCGGTGGTCTCCGGGTCGCAGATCTCGGCGGTGGCCGGGATCTGCTCCCCGGTGGGGTTGCCGCGGACGTCGCAGGGGCCGACGAGGACGTCCCCGCGGGCCCTGATCCGCTTCACCTTCCAGGCGTCGGCGGCCGACCAGGCACCGAGCGTGTCACCGTCGCGCACCACCCAGACAGGGGTGGCGACCCCGGTTCCGTTCTTCCGATAGCTCGTGATCAGCAGGTACTTGCCCGCCGACAGCCGGTCGAGCGACTTCTCATCCATACCGGAAGTCTAGGCAGCGGCAGTCGTCACCACGGAGGCAGCGTCAGCCCGCCGTCCTTCAGCGCAGGGCGGCCGCCATCCGGCGCACCCCCTCGGTGAGGATCTCCGGCGACGTGGCCAGATTCAGCCGTACATGCCCGGCTCCGCCCGTGCCGAACAGCGGTCCGGCGCTCAGCGCCACCCGTCCGCGCGCCAGGAAGACCTCGGCCGGGTCGTCACCGAGACCGAGGGAACGGCAGTCCAGCCAGGCCAGATAGGTGGCCTCGCCCGGCCGGTACCGGACCTCGGGCAGGTGTGCGGCCAGCAGCTCGGCGAGCAGCCGCCGGTTGGCGTCGAGCCCGGCCAGCAGGGCGTCCAGCCAGGCGGTCCCGTCGCGCAGGGCGGCGGCATGGGCGAGGACGCCGACATGGCTCGGGCCGTGCGAGACCTCCTCCGGCAGCAGGGCCAGGTCGGCGGCCGCGCCGGGGCCCGCGACGGCCAGGGCGGCCTTGAGTCCGGCCAGGTTCCAGGCCTTGGACGCCGACATCAGGGACAGGCCGTTCTCCGCGCCGGGCACGCTCAGGTACGGCACGAAGTCGACGCCGGTCGCGGTGAGCGGGGCGTGGATCTCGTCGGCCACGACCCGGACGCCGTACCGCCCGGCGAGCGCGGCGACGGCGGACAGCTCCTCGGCGGTGTGCACGGTGCCGGTGGGATTGTGCGGGCTGCACAGCAGGTGAGCGGCCCGCCGGCCACCCGCGACGGCGCGCCGGTAGGCCCGCTCCAGCACCGCGAGGTCGAGCCGCCCGTCGGCACCCAGCGGCGCCTCGGCGATCCGCCGGTCCAGGTGCTCGACGAACTGGAAGAACGGCGGGTACACGGGTGGGTTGACGATCACCGGGTCCCCGGGGCCGGTCACCAGTTTCAGCATCTCGACGACGCCCAGCATCACATCGGGCACGATCGTGGTCCGCTCGACCGCGATCCCGTGCCCGCCCCACCGCTTGGCGGCGAACCCGGCCAGCGCCTCCGCGTAGCCGGTCCCGGCCGGATACCCGGTGTCGCCCAGCGCGAGGGCGTCGGTGACCGCGCGGACCACCGGCTCGGCGAGCGGCACGTCCATCTCCGCGACCCACAGCGGAAGGACGTCGTCCGGGTAGGTGCGCCATTTCATGCTCGTACGGCGTCGGAGACGGTCGAGGGTGAGGGCCTGCAACGGATTCGGTTCACCGGACGTGTCGTGCGGGATCCTGGTCATGGGGCACAAGATAGGGGGCTGACGCGTGACCTGGGATCACGTGAACGGGACATCCGTGGAAGCGGCCTGTGACGAGTCCGGATCGGACGGGGAGAATCTCACCGGCGGGAACACGGACGTGTTCGCGCACGCCAGTGTGGGGATTCCGGTGGAATCCGCGGCCGGACACATCCGGGAGATCCGCGGCCGGATCCGTTCTCCCGCCGAGGAGTACAAGGCGAACCATCTGCTGCGGGGGAAACACCGGGCTGTGCTGGAATGGCTGCTCTCCGCGTCCGGACCGCTGTACGGGCACGCCCATGTGCATCTGGTCGAGAAGGCCTTCTTCCTGGTGGACCGGGCCGCCGACCTGCTGCTCGACGATCCGGGAACGGCGGTCTCGCTCTACCGGGACGGGCGGGCGACATTCTCGGCGGAGGAATGGCGCGAATTCCTCACGGCTGCCAACCGGCTGCTGCGGGTGCGCGTCGACGAGGCGTCGGGGGAACCCGTCGAGGAGTTCTTCCGCACGGTCGGCACACTGCGGCAGGCGTATTCCGGGACGGCGGCGGCGGACATTCTGGAACGGTTCGCGCAGGGACGGCCGAGGGCCCTTTCCTATCGGGAGGCGATCCGGGACGGCCGGGCTCCGCTCATTCCGGTGCTCAATCCCCTGCCGTCGTCGATCCTGCGCACCGCCGCGCACTGGAGCCGCGGCGGGCGGCCGGTCCGGCTCGCGCACGACCGGCAGAACATGCTGACCCCGGAGCGGATCGCCTGGATCGAGGACGCGGCACGGGGCCAGGGCATCGGACTCACCGGGCTGCGGCTCGTGGTGGCGGGGTCCGACGCGCGGGTGCAGCTCGCCGACTTCCTCGCCGGGATCGCCCGCAGGTTCGCCTCCGACGAGCTGAACGGCCGCGGCGACCCGGAGCTGACCGCGCTGCTGCGCCCCTACACCGGCGGATCGGCCGTATGGGGCGATCCGCCGAGCCGGACGCGGCTCGGCGCGAGCCCGGAGCCGGAGCCGGAGCCTGAATCGGAATCGGAATCGGAATCGGAATCGGAATCGGAATCGGAATCGGACAACGGTGGCGGAGGGCCGACGGGACGCTCCACGCAGGCCGACTCGGCGTTCTAGATTGCTGGTTGACCGAGATCGCCGGTCGAACGAGCCCTCCCCTTCTTCCCCAGGAGCCGATCCATGACCGAGAACCCACCGGCCGCCACGGTTACCACTGCCACCACCGCTGACGCCCAGGATCCGTACCGCCGTATCGACACCACCCAGCCGCACACCGCCCGTATCTGGAACTACTGGCTGGGCGGCAAGGACCACTACGAGGTCGACCGCGCGACCGGCGACCGGATCCGACAGCTGCACCCGGGCATCGGCGCGTACGCCCGCGCCGACCGGCTCTTCCTCGGCCGTGCGGTGGAGCACCTGGTGACCGAGGCGGGCTTACGCCAGTTCCTCGACATCGGCACCGGACTGCCGACCGCGGACAACACGCACGAGGTGGCCCAGCGGCTCGCCCCGGACGCCCGGGTCGTGTACGTCGACAACGACCCGCTGGTCCTGGCGCACGCCCGCGCCCTGCTCAGCAGCACGCCGGAGGGCTGTACCGACTACCTCGACGAGGATCTGCGCAACGTGGACGCGATCCTCGACCACGCGGCGAAGACCCTGGACCTCACCGAGCCGGTGGCGCTGATGCTGCTCGGCGTGGTCATCTTCATCGGCGCGGACGAGGACCCGTACGGGCTGGTGCGCCGGCTGATGGACGGGCTGCCGTCGGGCAGTCACCTGGTGCTGTCGCACACCGTCACCAGCCCGGCGATGCCGGACGTCGACGAGGCCGTGCGGTTCTGGAACGAGCACGGCACACCGAAGCTGACCCAGCGCACGCCCGAGGACGTCGCCCGCTTCTTCGACGGTCTGGACCTGCTGGAACCCGGCGTGGTGTCCTGCTCCCGCTGGCGCCCGGCGGAGACCGGCGGCGAGCCCGAGGAGGTCGCGATGTTCGGCGCGGTGGCGCGCAAACGCTGATCGGGCCGCCCGATCCGGCCGGGCCGCAATGTGATCACGTCCGCACTGAACGCGTCGGGCCCCGCGCACGTATGGAGATGAGGGCACTCAACGACCGGAGGGCCCCGCGGTGTTGAGGCCGCGCGTTCGGGGTTTCGGGAGCCATACATGAGGCATGTACGACGACGGATCGTCAGGCGAGTGACGCGGCTGGCGGCCGTCGGCGGACTCCTCCTGGGAGGGGCCATGGTCACGCAGGCCGCCATGGCGAGCGAGCCGCCCGCCGCCGATGCGGTGACCCGCGGAGCGTCCGACGACCCCGTCGTCACGAACCCCGGGGCGGAGCTGGTCGAGAAGCTCGGCACCGCGCACACGGCCGGCACCTGGATCGGCGACGACGGCCGTCCGGTCGTCGCGGTCACCGACGAGGACACGGCCGCCACGGTGCGCGAGGCGGGCGTGACGGCGAAGGTCGTCGGGCACAGCATGAACGAGCTGAAGGCGGCCACGAAGGCCCTGCGTTCGGCGCCCAAGGTGCCGGGAACGGCGTGGGTGCTGGACTACAAGGCGAACCAGGTGGTCGTGCAGGGCGACAGCACCGTGTCGGCCTCCGACTGGTCCGGGATGACGCGGGCCGCGGCGGACATCGGCAGCTTCGTCCGGATGGAACGCACCAAGGGCACCTTCACCACCCGTCTCAACGGCGCCCTGCCGATCCTGTCGACCGCCGGGCGCTGTTCGGCGGGCTTCAACGTGACCAACGGCACAAGCGACTTCATCCTCACCGCCGGGCACTGCGGGCCCAACGGCTCGACCTGGTTCGCGGACAACCAGGGCAAGGAGGAGGTGGGCGCCATGATCAACTCCACCTTCCCGGTCAGTGACTTCTCCCTCGTCCAGTACGCCGACGGCGAGGCCGGCGCCGGGGCCGACATCGTGGCCATCGGTGACGGCAACGGGGTGCGCATCACGGGCACCGGTGACGCGGCCGTCGGCCAGCGGGTGTTCCGCAGCGGCAGCACCAGCGGACTGCGCGACGGCGAGATCACCGGGCTGGACGCGACGGTCAACTACCCGGAGGGCACGGTCAGCGGGCTCATCGAGACGAACGTGTGCGCCGAACCCGGTGACAGCGGCGGCCCGATGTTCTCCGAGGGCATCGCCCTGGGCATCACCTCGGGCGGCAGCGGCGACTGCACGACGGGCGGTACGACGTTCTTCCAGCCGGTGACGCGCGCGCTGGCGCAGCTCAATGTGCAGCTGATCGTGGCCGCTCCGTCGGACAACGCGGGGCAGGGCGGCGGGGCCGCGGCCTCCGGCGCCCCCCAGCCCTCGGTCTCGCCCACCCAGGCCGCGAGCGCCCCGGGTGCCGCCTCGCCGGGCTCGACCACTCCCGTGACAGGCGGCGGTGGCGTGGATCTGGCGGCCCGGCTGACCGACCCGCGCAACATCGGGCCCGGTCTGCTGGTCATCGCGGGCAGCCTGGTCGCTCTCGTCGCGACCCGGTACATCCGGGCGGAGCAGGACCGCAGGGCGTACCGGGACTACTACTCGACGACCTGGGGCTGAGCCGGACAGCGAAAAGGGCACCCGGTCAGGGTGCCCGCTTCGGTGGGTGAGGCACGGCGGTCCTCGGGGAGCGTCAGGCCGCGTTCTCGTTCGGCGGGGCCGCGGCGGCCCACTCCAGGACGAGCCGCTGGTACTCCGCGCGCTGCTCGACGCTCAGTGTCCCGCCCGACCGGAGCCACAGGGCCCGGATCTCCTCGTTGACCTCCGCAGCCGATCGCTCGGAGAGGGATTCAACAGTGGTGGACATGGTGTGAATCTTACGATGTCGGAGGTGAAGGCACCGTGAGCCATCGGGAACAAGACGGACATATCGGACGTGTTACTGATCACGTCCATCTGTCAAGAGCGGCCGGTGAGTTCGCCCCGGGCGACCGGCCGCCCGCGTGTGCCCGACGCCCGTCAGGTGCCCGTCAGGTGCCCGGCTTGCGGCCGTAGACGAAGACGTCGTCGCCGTTCTTCAACAGCGACCAGTACTTCTGGGCGGACGTCTTGGTCATGTTGACGCAGCCGTGCGAGCCCGGCGGGTTCCACATGCTGACGCCCACCGAGTGGAAGGCCTGCCCGCCGTCGAAGAACTGGCTGTACGGCATGGGCACGTTGTAGATGCTCGACACGTGGTCGATGTGCCGCCAGTAGATCTTCTTCAGGCCGGTGCGGGTCTCGTAGCCGTTGCGGCCGGTGCGGACGGGGACGGGCCCGTAGACGAGCCGGCTGCCGTCCTGGATCCAGCTGATCTGGAGCGTGAGGTTCACACAGGCGATGCGGCCCTTGTTGGTCGGGCACTTGCGGTCCCGGTTGGGGTTGCTGCCCACCGCCTTCTGCTTGTTCATGAGATCCATCACACCCCAGGTGACGGACCCGGCGTAGCCGATGTTAGGGGTGATGCCATGCTTGGTCTGGAACGCCCGGATGGCCTTGCAGTCGGCGGTCGACTGCCTGCCGTCGACGGGCCGGCCGAGGAACTTCTCGACCTGCTTCTGATAGGGGCCGGCCTGGGTCGTACAGCTCGCGGCCTGCGCCGGCGCCGCGCCCAGGGCGAGCGTCAGCGGTGCCAGCAGCCCCGTGACCCCGAGTACGACGGCTCCTCGTCTGCGTATGTCCCCCATGCCTGCCCTCTTCCCGGCGCGATTGTGGCCCGATCTCCCCCTGGTAGACCGTCGTACCCACGCATCGGTTGTAGGCCGCCCCAGGCTGTGACGAAACGGTGAAGTTCCTACGGACCTTCGGACAGGCACTCCCGCAGCAGCGCCACCGCGCGGGTGAGGGTCGGGGGTGTGGCGGTGAACGGCAGGCGCAGATGGTGGGCCAGGGTCGTCCGGTCGGGGGCGAAGTGCGGGCCCGGGGTCACCGCCAGCCCGCGCCGTGCGGCGCGCGCGGCGAGGTCGGCGGCCCGGACGTCCGCGCCGAGGCGCAGCCACAGGGTGAGTCCGCCGCCCGGGACCGTGCAGGTCCAGCCGGTGCCGTCGAGGAGGGCGGCCAGATGGTCGCGCTGGGCACGCAGCCGGGCGCGGCGGTCGGCGAGCAGCGCGTCGAAGGCCGGGCCGTCGCCGAACAGCTCACAGGCGATGAGCTGTTCCAGGGGCGGCGGCGAGAGCTGTGCCTGGAGCGGGTCGGCGCACAGGTCGCGTACGAGACCGGCGCGGGCCCGGATCCAGCCGATCCGCAGGCCGCTCCACACGGTCTTGCTCGCCGAGCCGATCTGGATCACGTCGTCCCCGGCGAGCCGGGGTTCGGTGCCGGGCGGGGTGCGCAGATCGAGGTCGCGCATCGTCTCGTCGGCGATCACCGTGAGCGGGAGGCGGGCGATCCCGGCGCGGGTCGCCGCGCTCATGTGGGCGCCGGTGGGATTCTGGAAGTCGGGGACGAGGTAGGCGAGCCGGACGCCCCGGGTGCGTACGGCGTCGGCGAGGCCGGCGGTGTCCCAGCCGTGCGGCGCGGACACGGGCAGGGGCAGCAGCCGGGCGCGGCGGCGGCGCAGGACCGCGAGAGCGCCGGGGTAGGTGGGGCTCTCGACGGCGACCGGGCGGCGGCGGTCGGTGTGCAGCCGGTCCAGGAGGAGGGTGAGGGCGGCCTGGGCGCCGGAGGTGACGAGGATCTGTTCGGGGCGGGTGGGCAGGCCGGTGCGGGTGTAGCGGTCGGCGAGCAGCTCGCGCAGCCGGGGCAGGCCGGCCGAGGCGACGCCGGCGTCGACGAGGAGGGTGGCGCTGCGTTCGGCGGCGCGGGCCAGCGCGGCGCGGTAGGCCTCGAGCGGGGCGGCGGTGACGGCGAGGGTGAGGTCCAGGTCGGTGTCGCCGGCTCCGCCCCGGTCCAGGGACCAGGGGGTGGTGCGTTCGGTGAGGCGGGCGGGCAGCCGTACGGCGCTGCCGCTGCCGTGCCGGGTGTGCAGCCAGCCGTCGTCGCGCAGCAGGGCGAGGGCGGTGACGACCGTGCCGCGGCTGAGGCCGAGGGTGCGGGCCAGTTCCCGCTCGGAGGGCAGCCGGGTGCCGGGCGTCAGCCGGCCGTCCACGACGGCCTCGCGCACGGCGCCGGCGAGGCGACGGGCCAACGGGCCGGGGCGCTCGCGCCAGGGCCCGAGGCCACCGGCGAAACCTTCCTCCATCGGTCCAGTTTCTCTCAAGTGGACCAGGTGCCGGCCCGTGTCCCGGGCCTAGGGTCCTGCGTATGCACCCGACGCTCGCCGACGATCTCTCCCGGCTCCCCGCACTCCTGCAGTCCGCCTCCGACCTCGCCGTGCGTGAGCTGGGCGGCCTGGCCGAGCGGCCGGTGGCCCGCCTCGACCGGGCGCCCGGCACGGACGCCCTCCCGGACGGGGGCGCGGGGGCGGAGGGCGCGCTGGCGCGGTTCGCCGAGCGCTGGGCCCCGGGCTTCTCGGCCTCCGCCGGACCGCGCTACCTCGGCTTCGTCACGGGCGGCGCGACGCCCGCCGCGGTCGCCGGGGACTGGCTGACCGCCGCGTACGACCAGAACGGCTCGGGCGCCGCCGGTTCCTGGGCGACCGCGCTGGAACGGGAGACGGTGGTCTGGCTGCGGGAGCTGTTCGGGCTGGGCGAGGCGCACTCCGGGGCGTTCGTGACCGGCGCGACCGTGTCGAACACGGTGGGGCTCGCCGTCGCCCGGGAGTGGCTCGGCGAGCGGCTGGGCGTGGACGTGTCCCGGGAGGGCGCCGCCGCGCTCGGCCCGGTCGAGGTGCTCTCCGGCAGCCCGCACTCCAGCGTGGGCAAGGCGCTGTCCGTCCTCGGCATCGGCCGGGACCGGCTGCGGCAGGTGCCCGTGCTGCCCGGCAACCGGGAGGCCGTCGACGTCGGCGCGCTGGAGCGGGCCCTCGCCGCGCTGGACGGCCGGCCCGCGATCGTCGTCGCCAACGCGGGCACGGTGAACACCGTCGACTTCGACGACCTGCGGGCGATCGCGGCGCTCAGGGAGCGGTACGACTTCTGGCTGCACGTGGACGCGGCCTTCGGCGGTTTCGCCGCCCTCTCCCCCGCGTACGCGTCCCTCGTCGACGGGCTCGACGCGGCCGACTCGGTCTGTGTGGACCTGCACAAGTGGCTGAACGTGCCCTATGACGCGGCCGTCCAGTTCACCCGGCGCCGTGACCTCCAGGTACGGGTGTTCCACAACGCCTCGCCCTACCTCGGTCCGCCGACCGGTGAGCCGGATTTCCTCCATCTGACCCCGGAGAACTCCCGTCGGCTGCGCGCCCTGCCCGCGTGGTTCTCCCTGGTGGCGTACGGGCGGGCCGGGCACCGGGAGATCGTCGAGCGGAACGTGGCCCTCGCCGCGCGCCTCGGCGAGGGTGTGGCCGCGCTCGACGGGCTGCGGCTGCTGGCCCCGGTCCGGCTGAACGTCGTCTGCTTCACCCTCGCCGACGATCCCACTCCGGAGCGGGTGGCCGCGCTGGCGGACGCGGTCACCGCCTCCGGGGAGGCCTTCCTGACCCCGACGGTGTACGGCGGGGTGCCGGGGCTGCGGGCGGCGTTCAGCAACTGGCGGACGTCGCAGGCGGATGTGGACCGGGTGCTCGCGGCACTGTCGCTCCCGGGGTGATCAGCTCGGCGGATATCGTGCGGGCATGTCGGCGTTCATACAGCAACTCCCCGCTCTCATCGGCGTCGTGATCGGTGCCCTCGGCTCGTATCTGGCGATCGTGCGCAGCGACGGCGCCAGGTTCCGGCGGGAGACGGCGGCACGGTGGGAGGAGCGGCGGCTGGCGGTGTACGGCGACTACGCGCGGGCGCTGAAGAGGTCGGTGAACCTGACGTACCGCGTCGCCTCCCACCTCGGCAACGACCCTCACCCGCACCCCCTGACCCCGGCGGAGGCCGAGCCGCTGCTGGCGGAGGCGACCGACGGACGCGACCCGGCCGGGGAGGCGCTGATCATGCTGGGCAGCCGGGAGGTGGTGGAGCGGGCGCGGGTGTGGGTGACGGCGGTGATGGACATGGAACGGTTCATGCGCGAGGGGACGCGCGACCCGCAGGCCTGGCAGGTGTTGCTGGAGCGGCAGCGGGCCGGCCGCGAGGGGTACTACACCGCCGTACGCGAGGATCTCGCGCTGCCGCCGGGGCACCCCGCGCGCTGGTCGACCTTGCCGGTGGGTGACGCGTGAGGCTCAGCGGTAGCCCGTGGTGTCCGCCGGCCTGCCCGGGTCCTGGACCTCGACCATGTACCGCCAGGCGTCCGGGCGGCTGCCGTCGAGGTCGGTGAAGCCGTACACCGGGGCGAGGCCGCCGCTGGAGAAGGACTGTCCGTTGAGGCGGGCCACGTCGGGGTCGGCGGCGAGGGCGGCGACGGCCCGGCCGACGTAACGGGGCGTCTCGGAGATGGCGAAGTGGGGGATGCGGTCGACGGCGTCGCGCCAGTTCTCCTCGCGGACGCCGAACGCGTCGAGCATCATCTCCGAGCGCAGCCAGCCCGGGGTGAGCGCGACAGCGGTGGCGCCGCGCGGCCCGATTTCATGGGCGAGGGCGAAGGCCATCCGCAGCACGGACGCCTTGGCCAGGTCGTAGAAGAAGTTCACGCGGTAGGTGTCGCGGTTGTACTCGGTGGTGCCGTCGGTCATCTCGACGACCAGTCCGCCCGGCCGGCGCAGCAGCAGCGGGAGGGCGTGGTGGCTGGTGATGGCGTGTGTCTCGACGGCGAGGCGGAGCAGCCGCAGGCCGTTGTCGAGGTCGTGCTCCCAGAGCGGGGTGTCCCACTCGAAGAGCTTCTCGCCGCCCCAGACATCGTTGACGAGGACGTCGAGACGGCCCTGTTCGGCGTCGATCCGGTCGACCAGCGCGCGGACCCGCTCGGGGTCGAGGTGGTCGGTGGGTACGGCGATGCCCCGGCCGCCGGCCTCGGTGACCAGGTCGGCGGTGTCCTCGATCGTCTCGGGGCGGTCGTACTCGGAGCGGCGCTCCCGGGTGGTGCGTCCCGTGACGTAGACGGTGGCGCCGGCCACGCCCAGCTCCACGGCGATGCCCCGTCCGGCGCCCCGGGTCGCCCCCGCGACCAGTGCGACCTTGCCCTCCAGCGGACCCGGCATGTCCGGCCTCCCTTTCCCTCACAAGTGGTGTCACCGAGTGGTGTCACCGAGTGGTGTCACCGAGTGGTGTCACTGAGAGGGTCCCGGGGAAGCCGGACATCTTCTGTCGCCTTTCCCGGGGAAGTCACCCGGTGGGACGCAGCTGCTCCGCCGGCCGGGACGGTCAGTGGCCCCGGGCGATCCACTCCTGAAGGTGCGGTGCCTCGGCGCCGATGGTCGTGGCGTCGCCGTGGCCGGTGAGCACCTTCGTCTCGGGCGGCAGGGACAGGAGCCGCTCCCGGATGGAGGTGATGATCGTCGGGAAGTGGCTGTACGAGCGGCCGGTGGCGCCGGGGCCGCCCTGGAAGAGGGTGTCGCCGGTGAACAGCACACCGAGTCCGGGGTCGTACAGGCAGACCGCGCCGGGCGCGTGCCCGGGGGTGTGCAGGACGGTCAGGTCGGCGCCTGCGGCCTCGATGACCTGCCCGTCGACCAGGTGGGCGTCGGGCTCGCGGTCGGGGTGGGTGAGCTTCCACAGCGGCAGGTCGTCGGGGTGCAGCCAGATGGTCGCGCCGGTCAGCTCCGCGAGGGCGGGGGCCGCGCCGACGTGGTCGTTGTGGGCGTGGGTGCACACGATGGCGGTCAGCCGGCGGTCGCCCACGGCCTCGGCGATGGCGGCGGCGTCGTGGGCGGCGTCGATGACGATCGCCTCGTGGTCGTCGCCGACGATCCACACGTTGTTGTCCACGTCCCAGGTGCCGCCGTCCAGGCTGAACTGTCCGGAGGTGACGAGGCGTTCGACGCGCGCGGCCATCACAGCACCACCACCGAACGCAGCACGTCCCCGTGGTGCATCCGCTCGAACGCCTTCTCCACCTCGTCGAGTTGGATTGTCTCGGTCACGAACGCCTCCAGGTCCAGGCGGCCTTGCAGGTGCAGGTCGATCAGCATCGGGAAGTCGCGGGAGGGCAGACAGTCGCCGTACCAGGACGACTTCAGCGCCCCGCCCCGCCCGAACACGTCCAGCAGCGGCAGTTCGAGCTTCATCTCCGGGGTCGGCACGCCGACGAGGACGACCGTGCCGGCCAGATCACGGGCGTAGAACGCCTGCTTGTAGGTCTCCGGGCGGCCGACCGCCTCGATCACGACGTCCGCGCCGAAGCCGCCGGTCAGCTCACGGATCGCCTCGACCGGGTCGGTCTCCTTGGAGTTGACGGTGTGCGTGGCGCCCATCGTCCGCGCGGTGGCGAGCTTGCGGTCGTCGATGTCGACGGCGATGATCTTCGCCGCGCCGGCCAGGTTCGACCCCGCGATCGCCGCGTCACCCACCCCGCCGCAGCCGATGACCGCGACCGTGTCACCGCGGCCGACGTTGCCGGTGTTGATCGCGGCGCCGATGCCCGCCATCACCCCACAGCCCAGCAGCCCCGCGACCGCCGCCGACACCGCCGGAGCGACCTTCGTGCACTGGCCGGCCGCCACCAGCGTCTTCTCCGCGAACGCGCCGATGCCCAGGGCCGGGGACAGCTCGGTGCCGTCGGTCAGCGTCATCCGCTGCTTCGCGTTGTGCGTGTCGAAGCAGTACCAGGGCCGGCCCCGCAGACACGCGCGGCACTGTCCGCACACCGCCCGCCAGTTCAGGATCACGAAGTCACCGGGCGCGACATCGGTGACGCCGTCGCCGACCGCCTCCACGACACCCGCCGCCTCGTGGCCGAGGAGGAAGGGGAAGTCGTCGTTGATCCCGCCCTGCTTGTAGTGCAGGTCGGTGTGGCAGACCCCGCACGCCTGGATCTTCACCACGGCTTCCCCGGGGCCGGGATCGGGGATCACGATCGTCTCCACCCGCACCGGCTCGTTCTTCCCCGGCGCGATCACTCCGCGTACTTCCTGCGGCATGGTGCTGCCCTTTCCTCGGCGGTCGTCCGTCCCACCGCCGACCCTACGCGTGACTGATCGGTAAGGGCATGGCCGACCGGTCGCCGAACCCCTCCTTCCGGCCACGTCACGCGGCCGCCGCCGTAGCCTGAAGGCTCCGTCCGACCTCCGAAGGAGCCCCGTGAGCATCGCAGAGACAGCCGGCGAACGGCCCCCGTGGCGGCTGCTGCTCGACTACGTCCGGCCGCACCGCTGGGCCCTGCTGGCGGGGGCGGTGCTCTCGCTGGTCACCGGGGCCACCGGACTGCTGCTGCCGCTCGTGGCCAAGGGGCTGATCGACGACCTGTCCCACGACCGGGCGATAACCGGGGCGCTGCTGGCGCTGTCCGGGCTGGTCGTCGCCAACGCGGCGGTGGGGGCGCTGGGTTCGTACGTGCTGCGGCGTACGGCGGAGTCGGTGGTGCTGGGCGCGCGGCGGGCGCTGTCGTCGTACCTGCTCCGGCTGCGTGTCCCGGCCGTGGACCGCAGCGAGCCCGGCGACCTGATGGCCCGGATCACCTCCGACACGACCCTGCTGCGCGAGGTGACCACCGACTCGCTGGTCGGCCTCGGCACCGGCGGGCTCACGCTCTTGGCGACCGTGGTGATGATGGGCCTGGTGGATCCGGTGCTGCTGGGGGTCACGCTCGCGGTGGTCCTGGGCGCGGGCACGGTGCTCGGGGTGATCGTGCCGCGCATCAACCGGGCGAGCCGGCGGGCGCAGGACGCGGTGGGTGTGATGGGGGCGTCGCTGGAGCGGGTGCTGGGCGCGCTGCGCACGGTGAAGGCGTCGGGCGCCGAGCACCGCGAGGAGGAGACGCTGCACACGGCGGCGGAGGAGTCCTGGCGGCAGAGCGTGCGGGCCGCCAAGTGGTCGGCGGCGGCCGGGAACACGGCCGGGCTGGCCATGCAGACCGCTTTCATCACCGTGCTGGCGGTGGGCGGGGCGCGGGTCGCGACCGGCGCGATCGATGTCGCCACCCTGGTGGCGTTCCTGCTGTACGTCTTCTATCTGATGTCGCCGATCCAGCAGGTCGTCGGCGCCATCACCCAGTACCAGACGGGGTCGGCGGCGCTGAGCCGGATCCAGGAGGCGCTGCGGCTGCCCGCCGAGCCGGCGGCGGCCCGTCCGGCGCCCCTGCCCTCCCCCGCCGCGGAACCGGCCTCGCTGGCCTTCGCCGACGTCCGCTTCCGGTACGCCGACGATCTGCCGTACGTGCACCACGGGGTGACGTTCGACGTGCCGGCGCGGGGCATGACGGCGTTCGTGGGGCCGTCGGGCGCGGGCAAGACGACGGTGTTCTCGCTCATCGAGCGGTTCTACGACCCGGAGTCCGGCACGATCACCGTCGACGGACGCGATCTCGCCACCTGGGAGTTGTCCCATCTGCGGTCCTCCATCGGCTACGTCGAGCAGGACGCGCCCGTGCTGTCCGGTTCGCTGCGCGACAACCTGCTGCTGGGCAATCCGGAGGCGGACGACGACGCGGTGGCGCGGGTGCTGAAGACGACCCGGCTGGACGGGCTGGTCGCCCGGCTGCCCCAGGGTCTGGAGACGCTGGTGGGGCACCGGGGGACGAAGCTGTCCGGCGGTGAGCGCCAGCGGGTGGCGATCGCGCGGGCCCTGTTGCGGCGTCCCCGGCTGCTGCTGCTCGACGAGGCGACCTCGCAGCTGGACGCGGTCAACGAGGCGGCGCTGCGGGACACGGTGGCGGACGTCGCCCGGACGACCACCGTGCTGGTGGTGGCGCACCGGCTGTCGACGGTGACGATGGCCGACCGGATCGTCGTGATGGACGGGGGCCGGGTGCGGGCGGTGGGCACACACCGTGAGCTGGTGGCGGGCGATCCGCTCTACGCGGAGCTGGCGGCGACGCAGTTCCTGGCGACGGGTTCCTGACGCGCCGCCGCCCGGAACGCGCGTGGGGGGGGGGGGGGGGGGGGGGGGGGGGGGGGGGGGGGGGGGGGGGGGGGGGGGGGGGGGGAGGGGGGGGGGGGGAGAACG
>NZ_JBVJAB010000032.1:0-13825 GCF_055591025.1 Streptomyces sp. NPDC041784 | reverse complement strand
GAAGAACCACCCCCCCCCCCTTCCCCCCCCCCCCCCCCCCCCCCCCCCCCCTCCCCCCCCCCCCCCCCTCCCCCCCCCCCCCCCCCCCCCGGGGCGGCGACGATCAGCTCTCGATGGCGGGCAGCAGCCCCGTGACGGGGGCGGCGAGGTCGGTGACCTGGTGCAGTTCGCTCAGCTTGTTCAGCTCGTGCACCTTGTTCATCTCGGCCAGCTGCTGGGAGACCTTCGGCAGCCGGCCCCGGCTCTCCGCCGGGAGCTGGCTCGCGGTGAGCGCGTCCAGGGTGGCGATCGGGTTCAGCTTGCCGGCGTCCGGGCTTCGGCCGCGTTCGCCAGGGGCGCTGCGAGGGCGGTGAACCCGGCGGCGAGCGCGGCGGCGGCGGCGATGCGTCGAGGGGAGATCATGACCTCAGCAACGGCGGCGGCGCCCCGCCGGACACGGGTGCGGTGCCCGGCTCACCCGTCAGGACGACGGTCCGGCTGCGCTTGCCGAGCCCGGTGCGGCGGAGGAGTCTCGGAGGTGAGAGCCGGGCGGACCGGCTTCCCTCGGTCCGCGGCCCTTCGAGGAGGTCACCATGGGCACTGCGGCACGCTCCGCCTTCGACACGGAGACCCTGCGCAGGGGGATAGAAGGACCGACCGCGACGACACTGCTGTCGCTCTACGCGGACGACGCGGAACTGCGCGTCATCGACCACAACGCCCAGCCCAGCCACCCCCGGGTGCTGCGCGGCCGGGGCGAGATCGCCGCCATGCTCGAGGACGTCTACAGCCGCGACATGTCGCACAAGCTGGAGGAGTGCATCGTCCAGGGCGACCGCGCCGCCTACAGCGAGTCGTGCCTCTACTCGGACGGGGTGCGGGTCCTCGCCGAGTCGATGATCACGCTGCGCGACGGCAAGATCGTCGAGCAGACGATGATCCAGGCATGGGACGAGTAGGGCGAAGGTTCGCCGGGGTCCGGTTCAGCTCTCGATTGACCTGGTCCTTCTCGGTCCGGGCGGGAGCGGGGCGGGAGCGTCCAGCCCGGTATCTGCTGCCGGTACGAGCCTCCGCGGCAGGTCGGCGAGCGTCCGTCGCTCTGTTGCGGACAGCGCTGAGAGCGGCGCGGTCTCGCCCGCTTCCTCCGCCGCCGCGTCCCGTGCGGGCGCGGCGGTTGCGGCGCCGCTGAGCCGTACCCGGCCGTCAGACCGGGGCAGGGGTGTCCTCGGCGCGTGCGCTCCTGCGCTTGCGCCGGACGACGACGGCCAGCCGGGCCAGCGCCGCCGCCGTTCCGGCGCCGATGGGGACGACCGGCCAGTACACGGGGCCGTTGCCGAGGGCCGCGCACACGAGCAGCGTGAAGATCGCCGCCGTCCCGACGAGGAACCCGAGCAGCCAGGGCCCGGTCCGGTCCTGCCACTCCAGCCGCGCCCGGCCACCGAGGCCCGCCAGGAACGCGACGGCGGCCACGGCGAAGCCGATCGCGTACCCCATGATCAGCGGGTACAGCACGTACAGCGTGATGTCCCACGGCGCGGGGTGCCAGCCGGGCCACACGTCACGGCCGTCGATCTCCACGACCCGCCCGTGCCACAGCCCCGCGACGACCCGTTGTCCCTCCTGGAGGTCGTACGCGGTGTCGTCCGGGACGTCCTGGGCGGTCTTCGTGTCGTCGCCGACGCGGAGTTCGATCGTGTACACGGTGGTGACGACGTAGTCGCCGCTGCTGCCGTCCTGGCCTCCGCCCGTTCTCCCGGACTCGGTGTGGGACGTCAGCTCGGTGATGGTGGCCTCGGCCCGGTGCAGCGTTCCGTTCGACCGGGCGTGCGCGACGGCCGTCTCCTCGTAGGTGCGGACGGCGAGCATGAGGATCAGGGCGGCCATGACGAGCCGGAACACCACGCGTACCGAGCGGGCTCCGGCGCTCCTCTTCCCGCGCGTGTCAGGTGTCGTCTCCGACGTCGTGTCCGGCGTCATCGTGTCCCCCTCGCCTTCCGTCCGGGAGCGGCGCGTTGCCGCCCCCGACGGTTCACACGTCGTACGCCCGGCCTTGGTTGCCGCCGGCCCGGTGCCGCGGTGCCTCAGTACCCGATCGTGACGCCCGTCACCGTGTGCCGGTCGGTGCGTCCGCCGGTGGCGGCGGCGAAGCCGACGAGGAGGTTCTTCGGCAGCCCGACCACCCGGTCGAGGACCTTCGTGCCGTCGACGCTCACCACCAGGTGGCTGGTGCTCGTCACGGTCACGTCGACGGTGTGCGAGCCGGTGCGCAGGGCGGGGACGGCGGTGGAGGTCGCGACGTAGTTCGGCCGGCCGGCGGTGGCGCCGCTCGCGAGGCCGACGAAGTTGTTCGACGGTTCGGTGCCGTTGCGGTAGGTGTCCAGGGCCACGGCGAACCCGGGCAGTCCGGCGTAGCCCAGCCCGGCGCCGCCCGTGCCGAGCGCCCTGGGGGTGGTCCGCGAGGCGTCCAGGAGCAGCAGGGCCGTCCCGTCGCCGCCGGTGCCGCCGCCGATGGTCGCGGTGAAGCGGACGCGCAGCCGGGCGGACGGGACGGGGGTGCCGTGGATGCCCGTCCCCCGGGCGTTCGTGGTGGCGGGGGTGAGCACCAGGCTCGTACCGGACAGCGCGGCGGCGCCGTTGTACGTCCAGCCGTTGGGGCCGGGTGGCGGCACGGCGTACGAGGCCGCGGTGACCGCGACGTCCCGCACGGTGTGGATGTCGGTGCGGGCGCCGGTGCCGCCGGTGAAGGCGACGAGGGCGGTCGGGGGCAGCGAGGGCACGGTGGTCCGCAGCAGCCGCACGCCGTCCATCGACACGGTGATCGTCCTGCCGGAGACGGACAGCGCGACCGCGTGCGGTCCCGATCTGAGGTCCGGTACGGCGGTCGTGGTGGAGGCGTACGTGAGGGAGGTGCCGGTGCCGGTGAGGGCGATGCCGGCGAAGTTGGCCGACGGGTCGCTGCCGTTGCGGTAGGTGTCGAGGGTGACGGCGATGCCCGGCAGGCCGCTCCAGCCGAGGCCGCCGCCCTTGCCGCCGAGGGCGCCCGGGGTGGTCCGGGCGGGGTCGAGGAGGGCGAAGGTGAGGCCGTCGGCGCCGGTGCCGCCGCCGATGACGGTGGTGAACGTGGTGTTCAGTCCGTCGGTGAGGACGGGCACCGGGAACACCGCCGAGCCCGCCTGGTTCGCGGTCGCCTGGGTGAGCTGGAGGTCGTCGCCGGAGAGCTGGGCGGAACCGTTGAGCTTCCAGCCGCCCGCGCCCGGGGAGGGCAGGGTGACGCCCGTGCCGGTGGTGCCGGTGCCGGTGAGGGCCTCGTTGTGGGGTCCGCTGCCGTCGTCGGCGGTGAGTTCGTAGATGCCGCTGACCGCGCCGACGGACGTCGGGGAGAAGGTGACGGCCTGGTGGACGACGTCCTCGGGGCCGATGACCTGGCCCTCGCTGAGCGGGTTGCTGACGTGGAAGGGGGCCGCGGGGGCCTTCGCCTTGGTGATGGTCAGCGCGATGTTGCCGGTGTTGCTGATGTCGAAGGTCTTCGTGACGGACCGGCCGACCCCGACCTGGCCGAAGTCGGTGGAGGTCGGGGTGATGGTGAGACGGGCCTCGCCGACGACCGAGTCCCCGGTCAGTTCGACGGTGACGGTGCCGTTCTGGCCGGTGACGGAGAGGCTCGAGGTGTCGTCGCCGGCCTCGGTCGGGGCGTACGTCACCTGGACGGTGACGGACTGCTGGGGCTGGACGACGGTGCCGGCGGCGGGCAGCCCCTCGGCGGTGAAGGGCGCTCGGGGCGCGGTGGCCGCGGAGATCGTCTCGGGTGCGGTGCCGGTGTTGGTGAAGGTGATGCCGAGGATCTTGTCGGTGGTCGTCGGGACGGTGCCGAAGGCCAGTGAGGACGGCGAGGCCAGCAGGCCGGGTCTCGTTCCGTAGCCGGTCAGGCCGAGTCCCGTCTCGCCGAGGTCGGTGGCGAAGTTCAGCACGGCGTTGTCGGGGCCGGGCGCGCCCGGGGTGAAGGTCACCGGCAGGGAATAGGTGTCGCCGGTGCGCAGGGTGCGGGGCAGTCCGGTGGGCGCGGCCGCGAAGGCGCTGCCCGACGGGGTGGTCACGGCGTTGACCGTGACGTCCCGGGTCGCGGTGACCCTGGCGGTGGCCCGGCCGGTGTCGCCGACGGGGACGGTGCCGAAGTCGACGGTGTCGCCGATGAGCGCCGCGTTGGAGGGCCGGCCGAAGGCCAGGACATGGCCGTCGCGGGTGCCGACGTAGACGCGGCCGCCGTCGGTGGCGGGCACCGAGAACTTGGCGGCGACGCCGATCGGGGCCGACCACAGCCGCTTCAGGGTGCCGCCCACGGGGGTGGCGTCGTAGGCGCGCAACTGTCCGTTCGCGCCGTTGGAGCCGTCGGAGTACACGGCCCAGACGACGGCGGAGCCCGGGGTGGTGCCCGTGGAGGTGATGACCGGGGAGCCGGAGGTGTAGCCGAAGGTCTCCGGGCTGCGCGCGGTGTTGGTGAGCGCGGGCAGCCCGGCGCCGGTGACGCCGTACTTGAAGGCGCGCAGCGGGCCGCGGCTGCCGATGGTGTAGACGTAGCCGCCCTGGCCGCCGTACACGCCGGGGTGTCCCCACACGCCTTCGTAGGGGCCGAAGGCGCCGAGGACCTTGTCGGTGCCGCCCGGTCCCTGGCTGCGGCCGCCGAGGTTGTCCCGGTCGAGGAGGAAGAGGCGGCCGTCCTTGCCGATCTGGACCAGCAGGTGGGGGTGCTGGGCGGTGCCGAACACGTCGTCGGGCAGGGCGACGGGGCCGCCGGAGCCGAGGTCGGTGTCGTTCTGGTCGAGGGTGGGGGCGTTGGTGGGGCTGAAGAAGTCCTGGGCGGACATGGTGCCGTCGCTGTTGACGCCGATCCGCACGACGGCCTCGGCCAGCTGGCCCGGCGGTCGCGACCCCGGACCGGGGGCCGGGGAGATGCCGTTGCCGGTGGAGAACAGGATGCGGCCGGGCCCGTCGGAGACCAGCCCGGCGCCGCTCATCCAGATGCCGGCCATGCCGTTGGCGGAGGAGTTCTCGGTGGCCCACAGGGACTGCTTGCGGGTGGTGGTGTTGACGCCCAGGACATAGCCGACGTACGGGTTGTGGTCGCAGTGGGAGGCGAAGCCGGCGTAGACCGAGCCGCCCATGAGGAGCAGGCCGGGGCGCTGCATGGCGGTGTAGGCGTTGAAGGCGCGGCCCGGGTCGTTCACCGGGAAGCCGGACACCCTCACCGGCCAGCCGCTGCGTTCGGCGCCGGTGGCGGGGTTCAGGGCGTGGACGTACCAGTTGGGGTGCTGGGCGTCCGGGCCGTCGTTCTTCTTCGAGGTGAGGTAGACGGTGGCGGTGGCCGGGTCGTACACGGGGGTGCCGGTGACGCCGATGTCGGGCACCAGGTCTCCGCAGCCGATGGCGGAGGCGGGCCAGGCGGGGCCCAGGTTCCTGGTCCAGGTGATGGCTCCGGTGGCCGAGTCCAGGCCGTAGACCTTGTTGTTCTCGGTGGCGACGACGACCGTCTTCCCGATGACCAGGGGCTGGGCGTAGACCTGTCCGTCGACGGTGGTGGAGAACTGCTGGCCGAAGTCGGAGCTGGCGACCTGGTCGGGAGCGAGGCCCGGTTCGCCCGGGTCCCAGCCGGTGCGTCGGGTGTCCTCGGAGATCGTGGTGACGTCGGCGGCGTGCTTCTCCTCGGCGGCCGGCACGGGCGGCGCGGTGAGGCCGCCGGTCAGCAGACAGGCCGTCACCAGCGAGGTCAGCAGTCCGAACCTGCTCCGCATGCGCCGCTCCGTCCGGGTCGTCCGGGTCGTCCGTGAGCGGGACCGTCCCGCCGATCGTCATGATCGGCGGGACGGTGCTATTTACTGATGATTCCTGGCGGGTGGGGGCGCGTGGTCCACCCGGTCGGAGGCAGGCCCTGCCGTCAGGTCAGGGTCCAGCTCTGGTTGTCGGCGCCGCTGCACGACCAGAGGACGATCGGGCTGCGGTTGGCGGTGCCCGCCCCGTTGACGTCGAGGCAGAGGCCCGCGTTGACGTTGGTGATCGTGCCGTCGCTGTTGACGTTCCACTTCTGGTTGGCACCGCCGTGGCAGTCCCAGATCACGACCTTGGTGCCGTTGGTGGTGCCGAGGTTGTAGGCGTCCAGGCACTTGTTGCCGTACACCACGAGTTCCTTGCGGGAGGTGTAGGTCCAGGCCTGGTTGGAGCCGCCGTTGCAGTCCCAGATCTCGGCCTGGGTGCCGTTGGTGACAGTGCTGTTGAAGAGGTCGAGGCAGCGGCCCGACTGCTTGCCGACCACCAGGGTGCCGTTCATGCCGGGCAGCGGCTTGACCGTGATGTCGGCGAGGGTCGGCGCGTTCGTGAAGGTCAGCGTGTTCGAGGAGCCCTTGGACAGGGCGACCTGGAGAGTGATGCTGCCCTGGCTGGAACCGGTCGGCGGGAAGGACACCGTGGTCGTGGTCTGGCCGTTGACCTTCAGGGTCGCCGTGCGGGCCGTGGCGGAGGTGTTGGTGTAGGCGACGTCGACGACCTTCAGTCCGGTGGCACCGGCCACCACGCCGGAGAAGCTCGACGTGCCGGTGTAGGTGCTGCCCGAGGCCTCGGTGCCGCCGGTGACGGTGAGCATCACCGAGCCGCCCGCCGGGACGTTCGCGGTGTAGCTCGTCGCGTACGAGCCCACGTCGGCGCGGGACCACAGGTCGCGGACGGTCGCGGCGGCGCCCGTCAGGCCCAGGTCGGACCAGCGGACGGTGATGTCCTTGGCGGAGGAGGTGCGGTTGAGCAGGACGACGGCGCGCTTGCCGGTGCCGGCCAGGACCTTGCCGTACACCTGCGCCCCGGTGGTGTCCTCGGCGACCTTGACGCCCTGGAGCCCGCGCGGGTCCTGGTCGACGGCGATGACCTCGGGGTTCTTGAGGATGTTCGCGGTCTCGGTGGTCATGGTGGCGAGGTTGTTCCCGGCCAGGAGCGGTGCCCCCGAGATCGCCCACAGGTTCATATGGGTGCGGTTCTGGGCGGCGGTGAAGCCGTCCATGCCGACCATCAGCATGTCGGGGTCGTTGTGGTAGCCGGTGTGCTGCGAGGTCGGGTGCAGGCCCTGGTCGAAGTTGGACAGCAGGTTCGACATCGAGGGGCTGTTGCCCCAGTAGATGATGTCGGTGCTGGTCCGGTACATCGGGGCGAGGCCCGGTGCCCAGTTCCAGGTGTTCTGGTAGCCCCAGTTGCAGATGGACAGCGTCAGCGGGCGGCCGGTGGTGGCCGTCGCCTCGGCGACCGCCTCGCTGATCGCGGTGTACGTCGTCGCCGCGTCGAGGCCCTCGGCGTCACCGCCGCACCAGTCGACCTTCACGAAGTCGAAGCCCCACTTGGAGAACTGGAGCATGTCCTGCTCGTAGTGGCCCTCGCTGCCGCTGCCCGGGGCGGCGGGGCGGCCGGTCGGGTAGTAGTAGCCGCAGCCGTCCTTGCCGGCGTCGGTGTAGATGCCGGCCTTGAGGCCCTTGCTGTGGATGTAGTCGGCGATGGCGCTCATGCCGCCCGGCCACTCGGACTCGTCGACGGTGATGTTGCCGTCGGCGTCCCGGGTGCCCTGCCACCAGCCCTCGTCGATGTTGATGTACTGGTACCCGGCCGCCGGCAGGCCCGCCGCGACGAACGCGTCGACCTGCTGCTTGATCACGGAATAGTCGATGACGGCGGCGAAGCTGTTCCAGGACGCCCAACCCATGGCAGCGGTGGGGACCGGTATCTGACGGCTCGTCGCGGCCTGGGCGGTGCCGGGCTGGGCGAAGAGCAGGGCGGCGGTCGCGGTCAGCATCAGGGCGAGGGCGCGCACGGCGGCGGCTCTGACGCGCCGGAGAAGGCTAGAGCGCGGTGGGGGCAGCATGCAGCGGCTCCGGTATTCGAAATATCGAACTAGGGTCGGCGAACCGAACGGTCGCGCGCCGAAAGTAGAACCGCCCGAGAACGAAGTCAACGGCTGTGACAGAAGTTGCGTGACGGCGCCCGACGAATGAAGTGGCCGTGTTCGCACGGTCGTTCACCCGGCAGGAGTCCCGGCACCGCCATACTGTCCGTCGTGCGAGTGGCGATCATGACGGCGGGCTCCCGGGGCGATGTCGCCCCCTTCACCGGGCTGGGGCACGCGCTCGTGCGCGCGGGTCACGAGGTCACCCTGGTCACGCACGAGCGGTTCGCGCCGCTGGTGGACGGTTCGGGGGTGGCCTTCCACGCCCTCCCGGTCGACCCGCGGGCCGAACTGGAGTCGGCGCGCGGCCGGGGACTGCACCGCAGCGCGACCGGCGCGGGCAAACTGCTGCGGGTGGTGCGGATGGCGCGGGCGCTGGTCGGCCGGATGACCGACGACGTCCTGGCGGCGGCCCGCGGGAGCGATGTCCTGCTGCTGTCCGCGTCCGTGGCGCCTCTCGGCCGCACGGTCGCCGAGGGGCTGGGGCTCCCGTCCCTCGGCCTCCCGCTCCAGCCGATCGCGCCCACCCGGGAGTTCGCGCCGCCGATGCTCGGAGGCGGGTCCTTCGGCGCGCTCGGCAACCGGCTCGCGGGCCACGGGGTGGAGTGGGCCGTCGAGCGCGTCTTCGCTCCCGCGCTGCCGGCGGTCCGCTCCCGGCTGGGCCTGCCGCCCGGCCGTACCCGGACGCCGGCCATCGGTCCGGTGCTGCACGGCTTCAGCCCGCTGGTCGTCCCCCGCCCCGGGGACTGGCCGTCGGGCCTGGACGTCACCGGTTACTGGTGGCCGTACGACCGCGAGACCCGGCTCCCGGCCCTCCTGCGGGACTTCCTGGACGCGGGGCCGCCGCCGGTCTTCGTGGGTCTGGGCAGCGCGACCGTGCCCGATCCGGCCCGGCTCAGCGCCGAGGTCGTGAGGGCGCTTCGGCTGGCCGGACTGCGCGGGGTGATCCAGCGCGGCTGGGGCGGGCTGGCGGCCGACGGCGACGACATGCTGACCGTGGACGAGGTCCCGCACTCCCTGCTGTTCCCCGAGACGGCCGCGGTCGTCCACCACTGCGGGGCGGGGACGACGGCCGCCGGGGTGCGGGCGGGGGTGCCCGCCGTACCCGTGCCGATCCAGTTCGACGAGGGCTTCTGGGCCGACCGGCTGGTGACGCTCGGGGTGGCACCGGCCGCGCTCCCGCTGCGCCGCCTGACCGCCGAGAGCCTCGCGGCGGCCCTCGTCCGGGCGACCCGGGAGCCGGAATTCGGCGAGCGGGCACGGGAGCTGGGCGTCCGGGTGCGCGGGGAGGACGGGACGGCGCGGGTGGTGGAGGCGGTGGGCCGGCTGCGGTGAACCGGCGCGGCCACGGGCGCTCCCGGCACCGGGCCCAGGGCCTGTCCGGCGGATCAGGCCGGACCCGGACGGCTCATCCCGGACCAGCGACCGAATCTCCGGCTCGGGTCACCGGGGTTCCCCGGGCTCCCACCCCGCCGGCCGCAGGATCCCCAGCAACTGCCGCACCAGTTCGTCGACCACCTCGTCCAGGGTCGCGTCGACCCGGCCCGCGCTCCAGTCGTGGAGCAGGCCGTTGACGCTGCCGATGAAGGCCGTCGCGGCGAGCCGGTAGTCGCGGGGGGCCGCCTCGCCCCGGACGGCGGCGGCCGTCGCCTCGGCGCAGATCAGTTCGACCCAGCGGGCGCGGCGGTCCAGGCGCTGCTCCTCCAGCCGGGGGCTGACACCGACGATCTCCACGAAGGTGATGCGGATCCGGCGCGGGTCGGCGGTGACGTTCGCGGCATAGGCGCGGAAGATCGCCGTGACCCGTTCGGCGAGCGTCAGGCCCTCCGCGGCGGCGAACGCGGCCAGCACCGCCTCCTCGGCCCAGTCGTTGACCTGGAGGTGCAGCGCCGCCAGGACGTCCTCCAGGGCGCGGAACTCCTCGTAGAACTGGCGGGTCGACAGGCCGGCCGCCTCGCTGAGCGCCGAGACCGTCGTGCCGCGGTATCCGGGTGTGTCGCCGAACAGCAGCAGCGCCGCGTCCAGGAATCGCGCGCGCCGCTCGGCCTGCCGCTCCTCGGCGGACCGCCCGCCGTAGCGGCCGGTCGGCGTCCTGAGCCTGCCCGCCACTGACCCTCCCTCGTCGCTCCGTGCTCCCCCGCCGTCAATTTTGTCGTGCACGCGGTCTTGTGGCGAAGCACCTCAGCTACTTACTTTCCAGTAAGTCCACTCTGAACGCACGGGTGTTCAGAGTCGGACCGCCCGCACTCCTTCCGCCACCCCCGAGGAGAGAGCAGTCATGGCTGCCTTCAGACCCTGGCACCTTTGCTCCGTAGCCGCCGCCCTCGTGCTGACCGTCACCGCTCCCGCGACCGCCGCGACCGCCGTGTCCGACGCCTCCGAAGCCTCCGAAGCCGCCGCGCTGCGCGAGGTGATGTTCGTGGGCAACAACTGGGACGGCACCGCGGACGTCATCAAGTCCACCGGCGACTTCGCGAAGATCGGCCGGATCAACGTGATCCCCGACAAGGACGCCCGGATGGCGGAGATCAACGCCAACCCGATCAAGTGGGTGTACTTCCTGGCCATCCGCAACGGCGTGGGCGAGGGGCACGACCAGTTCGTCGACGACATGTACTCCACCCCGGACGGCTCGTCGGTGGTCGTCTCCCGGCCCAGCTTCGCCGACGTGGTCTCGATCGACCTGTCGACCGGTGCCATCAACTGGCGCTTCCCCGTGTCGGGTTACCGCTCCGACCACATGGCGGTCTCCCCCGACGGCACCCGGGTCGCGGTCTCCGCGTCGACCTCGAACACCGTGCATGTCCTGGACATCGGCACCGGCCGGCAACTGGGGTCGTTCGCCACCGGCGACAAGCCGCACGAGAACATCTTCACCCGGGACGGCAAGTACATCTACACCATGTCGATCGGTGACGTGAACACCGCGCTGGACGCCCCGTGGCTGGACTGGACGAAGGGCGACCGGCGCATCACGGTCGTCGACGCGACCACGTACCAGCAGGTCAGGGTCATCGACATGCGGACGAGGCTGGACGCGATCGGCCTCACGGACTACTCGGACGCGGTCCGCCCGGCCGTGTTCTCGCCGGACGAGTCCAAGCTGTACTTCCAGGTGTCGTTCTTCAACGGCTTCTTCGAGTACGACCTGGCCACCGACCGCATCACCCGCACGAAGACCCTGCCGAAGAACCCGGCGACCAGCGACGACCGCACCACGTTCGTCAACGACTCGCGCCACCACGGCATCTCGATGAAGCCGGACGGCAGCAAGCTGTGCGTCGCGGGCACCATGGACGACTACGCGACGGTGGTCGACCGTGCCACGCTCCAGGAGGGACCGCTGGTCACCGCGTCCAAGCCCTACTGGGCGACGGTCAGCGGCGACGGGAAGAGCTGCGTGATCTCCGAGAGCGGTGCCGACCAGGTCACGGCGATCGACTTCGCCACCGGACAGAAGACCGTGTCGGTCCCGGTGGGCGACCACCCGCAGCGGGTACGCCTGGGCAACGTCGCCTCGGACTGGACCGGAACGGGCGGCTGACGGACAGGGGGTGGGTGGCGGCGCCGGGCGCAGCCACCCACCCCTTCGCCGTACGGCGTCCTAGCCGATCTTCTGGGCCACCCACGCCGCCAGCTCGCCGCGGGCGGCGGCCAGCAGGGTCGCGGAGGGCGCGGTCGTGCCGTTGGTGACCAGGGCGTAGTGCACGGTGTTCGCGTCGGCGGCGCTGAGCAGCAGGCGCCGACTGCCGGTGCCGCCGGGCTCCGCCGCCGCGGCGATCTTCGTGGTGGAGGTGTACGCCGGCGGGCCGTACACCGTGCCCAGGTCGGAGACGACCGTGGTGGACGCGGTCGGGAAGGACGCGGGCAGATGCAGTTCGGTGGGTGCCGTGCCGCCGTTGGAGCGCCACACCAGCACGCTGTACTGGCCGGAGCTGACCAGCGACGCCACGTTCGGCACGGAGCTGGGCACCGGATTCCAGGTGAGGGTGGTGGAGCCGTCGCGGGAGCGGTCCTCGTAGGTGAAGGCGAGGGTCGTGCCGGAGGTGGCGCTCGGGTAGACGCGGTCCAGGAGCCGGGCGTCCTGACGGAGTGTCGCCGTGCCGCTGTCGTCGAGGCGTACGGCGGACAGGTCCTCGTCGTTCCAGGCGTCCGCGGCCGTGAGGAGCTTGTCGGGGTTGCCGTTCATCAGCTCGTGGTGGCGGCCGTGGTAGATGTCCCACTGCCACTGCGAACCGGACAGCACCGGGCCGGAGGTGGCCGGGGTGGTCCACCAGTTGGCGCCCTTCACCCGGGAGTCGAGGGCCTGGTACATCGCCTTGAGGACGGTCGGCGCCTTGCCGGCGGTCGTGCCGTTCAGGGGGTGGCCGAACTCGCTGACGATCGCCGTCGTCCCGAGCGCCGAGGCGCGGTCGCGGACGGTGCCGAAGTCGGTCACGTACTGGCCGTCCGAGGCGTTGCCCCACATCAGGATGCCGGAGATGGCCTTCTGGTCGTAGAAGTGGGTGTTGAAGACGTAGCGGGAGCCGAGGGTGCCCGCGTCGAGGAGGCCGCCCTCCTCCTTGCTGACGTTGCCGTTCCAGAAGAGGTTCGGCTCGACGAAGGCCGGCTTGTCCTGCCAGCCGGCCGCGTCCATCCGGGCCCGGAACTTCACGTAGAACGGCCAGAGCAGGTCGCGTTCCCAGGTGCGGCTGGCCTGGCCGGAGTCGTAGGTGCCCGCGTACGGCTCGTTGTAGGGGTCGAAGCCGAGGACGCCCGCGAACTGCTCGGTGGTCAGGTTCCGCTTGACGTACGTCATGGTCTGCTGGGCCATGGCGAGGAAGGAGTCCTGGAGGCCGTAGGCGTTGTGCCAGAAGTCGTACTGGGCGGCCTTCACCGCGCCGTTCTGGGTGATGTTCTGACCCCAGAGGAAGCAGATGCCGCACGACTCCTGCGGGTAACCGCCCAGGTCCACGGCCCACTTGGGGGCGCCGTCGCCGCTGTACCAGCTGCCCGTGTTGAACAGGTAGCGGGAGTACAGGTCCTGGTGGAAGTCGGGGTAGACCCGGATCCCGGCGTCGAGGAAGGCGCGGATCTGGGCGGTGGCGGAGGCCAGATAGGTGGTGTCGACCTGGCCGCGCACCGGTTCGGCGTAGGCCCAGGAGAGCAGGAAGCGGACGGAGTTGCCGCCGCCCAGGGCGCGCAGGGCGGTCGCCGACTTCTTGGCGTCGGCCACCGAGGCGAAGGGCAGCCCCTTGTTCTCGTCCAGCTTGGTCTCGCCGGAGACGTTGTAGCCGCGCAACACGACCTCACGGCCGTTTCCGTCGACGAAGCGGCCGTTCGACACGGTGAGCGCCGTGCCGTCGAACGCGAGGGAGTCGGGAAGAGTGGCGGCGGTGGCGGCCGGGGTGCCCGCCACCGTCAGGAAGCCACAGAGTCCGCAGAGGACAACCAGAACAGCGAGCAGACGTGCCCGGATATTCGGCATGTCCACTACAGTCCGGCGCTTTCCGGACACCGTCAATACCATCTGACTCACGAGTAAGGTTGAACATAGTTCACCTTTCTCTTCCTCAGGCGCCCACCCTGCCCGTCACGTTCAGCAGGTACTCCTTCCGGTCGAGCGGGTTGTGGTCGGTGCGCGGCCGGTGATCAGAGCCTTCGACAGCACGGCAGCATTCGGATTTCCCGGCTCCGCCGGGCAACCCCGCGGCGCTCCGCGCCCGCCCCACCCGCTGCCGCGACGCTCCGCCTCGCAGCCACAGGATGCGCTTCACCCCCAGGGTCAACGACCCGGGACTAAAGTCCCGGGCTTGCACAGCGGGCGCCACTGGCTGTGGTGCTGCGCTTGCGTCCGGTCCCACCCTCGGGTTCGGGGGGTGGGTCTGGGGCGGTTGA
>NZ_JBVJAB010000031.1:0-84424 GCF_055591025.1 Streptomyces sp. NPDC041784 | reverse complement strand
GCGAGCACGGATGTTGCGGGAGCCGTTGCGATCCGCGTGATCAACGAATCCGCAGGACCGGCATGCGAACCAGGCCTGGGAGACCCGGTTCGCTCGCTCCGCGTCGCCACCACACGATGCGATTCCTCCCAGGCGTAAACGCCTGGGGTTCCTCGCAAGAATCTCGCTGAATCAGTGGGGCTGTGCGCTCCCAAGGCCTGCGTTGGGCATGGTGAACCAGCCCGGCCGCACCTCGACCAGCAGTGGCTTCAGCGACTCCACGGCGGATCGAAGGTCCTCCACCCTGGGGTCATGAGGCTCGGGCAGGCTCTGTGCATAGCGGCGCAGTCGCCAGAAGTCGAAGATCTCCACTCCCTCGGCGGTGAAGTCCACATCGATGACAGTGCGGTCCTGATGGGTGAGCCGGCAGCCTGCCCCGTGGACCTTGTAGAAGTAGCCGCCGGCTTGACCGCTGTGGCTGATCTGGTGTGAACGGGCCAGATGGAGTACGTCTGCCAGCTGCTCGAGCGGGGGGATCGCCGCCCTCATGGCCTCACCGGCCGCGCGGAGAGCACTGACGTAACCGGTCACCAGGTCGCGCGCAGCCGTCACATACGGTCCTTTCCCAGCCAGAGTGCGACGTCCCACGCCGCGTCATCTCCTGCGTCCGTGTCCGGCAGCAATGGTTTCCAAATGATCAGTAGGTCGGACACTGACACCGCCGCCGACAACGGCTCAGACACCGACGTCCTTCACTGGCCCTCAGTCCTACGCCCCGCCCGTCGCCCAGGTGAGCCCGCCGCGCAGATGGGTCAGGAAACGGGGGTCGCGGTAGGCCTCGGGCGCATGGCCGAGGGCGGTGTAGAAGACGCGTCCCGCGTCTTGCTCCCGGCACCACGCCAGCGGGTGGTCGTCCCCCATCCCGCCGCCCTCGTACGACGACTCGTCGGCGGAGACGAGGACCCGCACCCGGCCGCGTGGGCTGGCGCGGAAGTCGTACCACTCGTCGGTGAAGTCCCAGACGGCGGGCAGGTGCCCGGTCGCGGGGTGGTCGTGGTCCTCGATCAGCGCCTTGCCGGGCTGGTACTCCGGGTGGCGGTCGAAGCGGGCGCCGAGGAGTTCGCCGTAGTACGGCCAGTCGTACTCCGTGCAGGCCGCCGCGTGGACGCCGACGAAGCCGCCGCCCGACCCGACGTACCCGGCGAGCCGTTCCCGGCCGGCCGGGGTCAGCACCTCACCGCTGGTGGAGAGGAACACCACCGCCGCGTACCGGTCCAGCGAGGCCTCCAGGGCGGCGGGGTCCTCGGTGTGGTCGACGGTGAACCCGTCCAGCGCGCGGACGGCGGTGACGGCGTCGGGGATGGAGTCGTGGCGGTAGGCGGTGGTGCGGGTGTACACGAGCAGGCGGGCGGTCATACGGCCGAGCCTATGACCGGGTGAGGGCGCGTCCCAGGGAGATGGTCGCGGCGAAAGTTTCGGGAACCCGTTTCCTCATCCGCCCGCGTCCACGTCGTTGTCGGGCGCTCCGTCCCCCACCGGCGGCAGGTCGCCGCGCTCCACCGGTCCGCCGCCTGCCGGCGCCGCCGGCAGGAGGACGTCCAGCTCGTCCGCGGACGGGCGATGGAGGTTCCCGGCGGCCTCGCGCAGGACGTCCCGGGGAACACCGTCGCCGCCGAGCCGGATGACGAACCCCTTCTTCGCCACCGCGTACTCCCGCCGTTCCCCGGTGCTGCGGTACCAGGCCTCGCCGTCGCGGACGCAGGTGGTGGAGTCGCCGGAGGAGTCCGCGACGGGCTGATCCGGACAGCTGTCGGCGGTCATCGTGCCGCGGTCGACGGTGAGTTGAAGCTGTCTGCCCTCCTTCTGGGAGACATAGACGGCGGAGAAGCCGTCTGCGCCGTACACGCCGACGGACTGCTGGGCCAGGGTGTAGCCGGGAGCCTCGGTCGTGTACACGAGTTCCGGAGCGATACCCAACGCCCTTGCACGGGAGCTCAGTTCGGCCGGATCGGCGTCGGCCTCCTCCGTGCCGCAGGCGACGACGAGCGCGGGCATCAGCAACAGAGCCGGAAGGACACGCAGGTTACAGATCACGCCTCCATCCTGGCGCACAGGTGTTCCACAGGCCCGGTGATTTCGGCAGCGGGCGCGTAGGCTCGGGTGGGATGAACACGATTCCCGCACGCCTCGACCACATCGTTCTCGCAACCCCCGACCTGGCGGCGACGGTCACCGAGTTCAGCCGGCGCACGGGAGTGGCCCCCGCGCCGGGCGGGGTGCACATCGGACTCGGCACACGCAACCACCTGGTCGGACTGGGCGGCGGCACCTATCTGGAGATCCTCGGTCCGGACCCGGAGCAGCCCGCGCCGACCGGCCCGCGCCCCTTCGGCGTGGACGACCTCGACTCGCCCCGGACCATCACCTGGGCGATCAGCCCGTCGGACATCGACGCGACGGTCGCGGCCGTCCGCGCGCAGGGCTACGACCCCGGCGACGTACGGGAGATGAGCCGTCGCCGGCCCGACGGAACGCTGCTGGAGTGGCGGCTGACCGACGGTGGCACACCCCACCCCTCCGGTCTGGTGCCCTTCCTGATCGACTGGGGTGCCACGCCCCATCCCTCCGCGTCGGGCCTGCCGGTCACACCGCTGCTGGAGCTGACCGCGACGGCCCCCGACCCGGACGAGATCCGCCCCGTGCTGACCGCCCTCGGCACCGACCTGGTCCTCGCGGAGGGCCCGGCGCGCTTCTCCTTCACCGTGGACACGCCGAACGGGCCGGTCACCTTCGGCTGACGGACGCCGCCCGCAGCAGCCGCAGCTGCCCGATCTCGGCCACGTTCTTCATCAGCTCGGCGTTCACCCAGGAAAGCGTGTGCGCAACCGTGTACCCGGGGTCGTCCCGCCAGGGGAAGGCGGCCGTGCGGTCGAGGTCGGCTTCGGTGAGCCGGTCGACCGCGGCCGTCCACTCCTCACGCAGTCCGCGCAGCCAGACGACGGCCGCGTCCCCCGGGCCCGGCCAGCGGACGTCGGCGCGGTCGCGGGGCGGCCGGCCGAGCAGATGGTCGGTGGTCACGCTCAGCCACCACCCGAGATGCCAGCTCACCCAGGCGGCGGTGGGCACCGGGACGGGGTCGGGTTCCGTGTCCGCCCAGTCCGGCACCCATCCGCCGGCGCCGTCGGGGTGGAGCGTCCAGGAGAGGGTGGCGGGTTCCCAGAGGAAGTCTTCCGGTTCCAGGCGTTCCAGATGGAACTCGAAGAGGGACCAGGTCAGGTCGGACTGCCAGGTCAGGAGCGCACGGCGGTCAGGGGTGTCCATCGGGCCACCCTGACACGTGCCGTAACCGCTCACGGAACGGTTTTCCGGCAGCGCGAGCGTCCAGGCGCCGGCCTCCGACCTGACCGACGCCAGGGCTCTCGGGCTGCCGCGCCACCGGCCGGCATGTCCGTTTCCTTCAAGACCGCTCACCCGGCCGTTTCCTACGGTGGCCGTATGAGCACACGATTCGATGCCATCGGGCTGGTCGTCTCCGACATGGCCGCCTCCGTCGCCTTCTACCGCCGGCTCGGCTTCGCGTTCCCCGAGGGCGCCGAGCGGAAGCCGCACGCCGAGGCCGGACTGCCCGGCGGACTACGGCTCTTGCTGGACACCGAGGAGACCGTCCGGTCCTTCCACCCGGGATGGCACCCACCGTCCGGAGGTGGTCGGCACTCGCTCGCCCTGCGCTGCGACGACCCGGCCGAGGTCGACGCGGTGTACGAGGAGCTGGTGGGCGCCGGTCACCACGGTGAGCTCAAGCCGTGGGACGCGTTCTGGGGCCAGCGCTACGCCGTCGTGCACGACCCGGACGGCAACGGCGTCGACCTGTTCGCGCCGTCCGGCCCGGACAGGGTCCTAGACCCGCAGTAGAGCGCCGAGCGTCGCTCCCGTGAACTCCCGGACATCGCGGGCGAGATGAGCCTGGTCGGCGTATCCGGTGCGGGCGGCCGTGTCCGCGTACGGCACACCCTCGCGGGCCAGGGCGAGGGCGCGCTGGAGGCGGAGGATCCGAGCCAGCGTCTTGGGGCCGTAGCCGAAGGCGGCCAGTGAGCGGCGGTGCAACTGGCGGGCGCCCAGGCCGAGTTCGTCGGCGACAGCGGCGACCGGCCGGCCTGCGGCGAGGGCGGCGACCAGTCGGCGCAGCTCGGGGCGGGGCGCGGTCGCCCGCTCCAGCGCGAGTTCTTCCAGCGCCGTCGCCGGGTCGGGCGCGGCGGCGATCCGGGCGTCGAGGCGCCGCACCTCCGCCGCGGGCCACAGGTCGGCCAACTCGACGCGTCGGTCGCGTAGTTCATGCGCGGGGACGCCGAGGAGCCCTGGGGCCGCGCCGGGATAGAACCGGATACCGGTCCAGGTCATGGACGGGCGGCCGTCGGGGACGTACGCGTGGGTGTCCGGGCCCGCGACGAGCAGCCTGCCACCGTTCCACAGCAGGTCCATGCAGCCGTCGGGCAGTACGGGACGCGCGCCGGGCGCGGACGACGGGATGTTCGTCCAGACGACGGCGCCGGCCAGCCGGGAGGGCCGCTCCTCGTACACGTACCTCAGGCTACGCCGCGCTCCCGCGCACAGGCGCCCTCACGCCGTCCGTCTCTCCCCCCGTCCTCCGCCCTCCCACCTCCCCCGGCAAACCCTCCCTACCCCACTCCCACCCGATACTCCTGCGGGCTGACCCCGTACAGCCGCTTGAACGCGCTGGACAGCGCGAAAGCGCTTCCGTAGCCGACCTGGCGGGCGATCGCGCCGATGGTGTCCTCGGTGGTGCGCAGGTGGTCGGCGGCCAGGGCGAGGCGCCAGCCGGTGAGGTAGGTCATCGGGGGCTCGCCCACGAGGTCGGTGAAGCGGCGGGCCAGGCCGGCCCGCGACACGCCCGCCTTCGCGGCGAGGGACGCGACGGTCCAGGGGTGGGCCGGGTCGTCCTGGACGAGCCGCAGGACACGCCCCACGACGGGGTCGGCCAGCGCCCGGTACCAGGCCGGGGCCGCCGCCTCGGGGCGGGAGAACCAGGCCCGCAGGGCGGCGATGACCAGCAGGTCCAGCATCCGGTCCAGGACGACCTCCTGGCCGGGCTCGTCGCGTGCGATCTCCTCCATGAGCAGCGGGGTGAGCGGGCAGGGCCACTCCTGCGCGGTGAGGGACAGCAGCGGCGGCAGGGCGTCCAGCAGCCGGCCGCTGATCTCGCCCTGCATCAGATATGTGCCGATCAGGACGACCGTGGAGCCGTCGAGCCGGTCGCCCCAGGCCCGTACGCCGAGGTCCATGGAGCCGTTCAGCAGACGTCCGTCGGGGTACGCGCACTGCCCGCCCGGGAGGATCAGCGCCTGTGGGGGTGTGGCGGGGTCGTCGGCGCAGGTGTACGGGCCGGGTCCGCGCGCGATGGCGAGGTCGCCGGCGGTGAGCCGGATCGGCTCCCCCTCGTCCGGTACGACCCACCCCTCGCCGCGCACCATGAGCATCACCGTCAGCGGCGCCCGGTCCTCGACCCGTACGCCCCACGGCGGGTCGAAGCACGCGCGGATCATGAGGGCGCCACGCGCGCGTGGCCCCTCGAGAAGGCCTGCAAGGGGGTCCCCCCGCATGAGCCTGTTCGAATGTGGGGGCGCGTCCATGCGGTCAGCGTAGACGCGCGCTTATGGGAATGAGCCGTTCAGCGATGGGAGCGTGCGGCGCGCGGCAGTTCACTGAAGACATGACGACGAACACGGACATGACGGTGGTGGTGACCGGCGCGACCGGTCGTACGGGCAGCCGGGTGGCGCAGGCCGCCGAGGCGGCGGGGCTGACGGTGCGCGCGGCCTCACGGGCACAGGGGTTCGACTGGCGGGACCGTTCGACGTGGGCGGAGACCCTGCGCGGCGCGGACGCGGCGTATCTGGCGTTTCCGACGGACGTCGGCTCCCCGGAGGCGACCCGGGCGGTCGGACTGATCGCCCGGGAAGCGGTTTCGCTCGGTGTCCGGCGGCTGGTGCTGCTGTCGGCGCGGGGCGAGGAGCGGGCGCGGCCGACGGAGGAGGCGCTGCGGGAGTCGGGCGCGCAGTGGACGGTCGTGCGGGCGGCGTGGTTCGCGCAGAACTTCAGTGAGGGGCCGCTGGTGGAGGAGCTGCGGCTGGGCGGGGAGCTGGTGTTCCCGGGCCGGGAGGTGCGGGAGCCGTTCGTCGATCTGCGGGACGTCGCCGACGTCGTGGTGGCGGCGCTGACGGCGGGCGACCGGTACGTGGGGCAGGTGCTGGAGGTGTCGGGGCCGCGGTTGCTGACGTTTCGGGAAGCGGTCACGGACATCGGCCGGGCGGCGGGGCGGGAGCTGACGTACACGCCGGTGCCGGCGCGCCGGTACGGGGAGCGGCTGGCCGGGTTCGGGGTGCCGCCGGAGGAGGTGGAGTTCCTGGTGGAGCTGTTCGAGTCGCTGCTCGACGGCCGCAATGCTCACCTGTCGGACGGGGTGCGCGAGGTGCTGGGCCGGGAGCCGCGGGACTTCGGAGAGTTCGTACGGGAGGCGGCGGGGGCCGGGGTCTGGAAGGCCTGAACCCCGGTGTCTCCCGGCCGGGACTCCTCACTTCCCGGTCGGGGGCTCCTCCTCGTCGTTTCCGCCGGGCCCCTTCGGGGTGCTCCTGGCGTGGGTGCGCAGCCGGCCGGTGACATCGTCCGGCGGGAGGAACCGGGACCAGCGTTCCGGAAACTCGGAGGGCATGTCCGGGTCGTCGGGGTCGTCGTCCTCGTGGGAGCGGACCACGGCCAGGCGGGCGACGTACTCGGCGGCCTCCTCCTCGCGCAGCCGCTCGTTGGCGGCGCGGGCGGCGGCCGTGGCGGCGGCGGGCCAGACACGGTCGATCGCCGCGTTGACGGCGGCGCCGACCAGGACCGCGAAGGCGGACACACCGATCCACAGCAGCACGGCGACGGCGGCGGCGAGGGAGCCGTAGATCGTGGCGCCCTCGATGGTGTTGGTGAGGTAGATGCGCAGCAGGAAGCTGCCCAGGACCCACATGGCGAGGGCGACGAGGGCGCCGGGCACGTCCTCGATCCACGGAGAGCGCACGGGCACGGACACGTGGTAGAGCGTGGTCAGGAAGGCGATCGACAGGACGATCACCACCGGCCAGTAGAGGATCTGGACCAGGGTCGTCGACCAGGGCACGATCCGCACCACGGCGTCCGGCCCGGCCACCATCAGCGGCAGCGCGACCGAGCCGATCAGCAGGGCGGCGACGAATAGCAGGAACGCCACCAGTCGGGTCTTGACGATGCCGCGCACGCCGTCGAGGCCGTACATCACGGTGATCGTGTCGATGAAGACGTTCACGGCACGCGAGCCGGACCACAGGGCGAACAGGAAGCCTATGGAGATGACGTCGGGCCGGCCGCCCTTCATCACGTCGTCCAGGATCGGCTGCGCGATGTCCGTGACGCCCTTGTCGGACAGGACGGTGCGGGAGGCTTCGAGGAGGTTGCTCTCCAGGCTGCTGATGGAGTCGGTGCCGGTCCAGTCGTCGACGTAGCCGAGCAGACCGATGAGGCTGAGCAGCAGCGGCGGCACGGACAGCAGGGTGAAGAAGGCGGCCTCGGCGGCCAGGCCGAGGATGCGGTACTCGATGCAGGAGTTCACGGTGTCCTTGAGCAGCAGCCAGGCGGTCCTGCGCTTGGAGACGTTCCGATAGAGGGCACGCGCCCGGTGGAGACGCCCGGAGGGGCTCCCGGGTTGCTCGGATGACTGACTTGCTGGCTGCACGCCCTAAAGGTATCCGCCGTTCGGGTCTCCACTCACCTCCGGCGAGGCGGTGTCACCGGGTCGGTCACCGGGTCGGTCACCAGGTCGGGGAGCGACGCGCGGGGTCCGGGTGGTCATGACCTCCGTACCCGGGGGTAGGTTCGCCGTATGGCAGGCAGTACGCACACCGTGACCAATCAGCCCCCTCCGCTGACCGGGTACGACGTCTACGGGACCGACCGGTCCCTGGTGGCCGCGGTGGAACGTCACCTGGATCCGGAGCTGCTCGACGAGGCGCGCGGGGAACTGTCGGCACTGGGGCGGTCCGCCGGTTCGGCGCAGCTTCAGGAATGGGCGGCGCAGGCGAACGATTATCCGCCGCGACTGCGTACGCACGACCGGTACGGGCACCGGATCGACGAGGTCGACTTCCATCCGGCGTGGCACCGGCTGCTCGGCAAGGGCGTCGGGGCCGGACTGACGGCGGCCTGGACGCGGCCGGGCGGGCATGTGCGGCGGGCGGCGGGGTTCCTGGTGTGGACGCAGGTCGAGGCCGGCAACGGCTGTCCGCTGTCGATGACCCACGCGGCCGTGCCCGCGCTGCGGGCCGACCCGGAACTGGCCGCCGAGTGGGAGCCCAGGCTGACGTCGACGATCTACGACCGTGACCTGCGGCCCGCCCGGCTGAAGGCGGGGGCGCTGTTCGGGATGGGGATGACGGAGAAGCAGGGCGGCAGCGACGTACGGGCCGGTACGACGGTCGCGACACCGCTCGCCGAGGACGGGACGTACACGCTGACCGGGCACAAGTGGTTCTGCTCGGCACCGATGTCGGACGGTTTCCTCGTTCTCGCCCAGGCTGCGTCCTCCGGGGGGAACGGCGGTCCGACGTGTTTCCTGGTGCCGCGGGTACTGGAGGACGGCAGTCGTAACCCGTTTCTCCTCCAGCGGCTCAAGGACAAGCTGGGCAACCGGTCGAACGCGTCGAGCGAGGTGGAGTTCGACGGGACGTGGGCGCGCCGGGTCGGTGAGGAGGGGCGCGGGGTGCGCACCATCATCGGCATGGTGGCGGCGACCCGGCTGGACTGTGTGCTGGGGTCGGCGGGGCTGATGCGGCAGGCGGTCGCGCAGGCGATCCACCACTGCACCTACCGTGAGGCCTTCGGCGGGAAGCTCGTCGACAAACCGTTGATGCGGAATGTCCTGGCCGATCTCGCCGTGGAATCGGAGGCGGCCACGACGCTCGCGCTGCGGCTCGCGGCGGCCTACGACGACGGGAGCGAGCGGGAGCGGGCGCTGCTGCGGATCGCGGTGCCGGCCGCGAAGTACTGGGTGACCAAGCGCTGCACGCCGGTGGTGGTGGAGGCGGCGGAGTGTCTCGGCGGAAACGGTTACGTCGAGGACTCCGGGATGCCTCGGCTGATCCGCGAGTCGCCGCTGAACTCGATCTGGGAGGGCGCGGGCAACGTCCAGGCGCTGGACGTGGTGCGGGCGTTGCAGCGGGAACCGGCCGCGTTGAACGCGTACCTCCAGGAGGTGGGTGCGGCCCGGGGCGCCGATCACCGGCTGGACGGGGCGATCAAGGGGCTGCTGACGGAACTGGCCGATCTCAGCGGCGTGGAGGCACGGGCGCGGCGGCTGGCGGAACGGTTCGCGCTGGTGCTGCAGGGAGCGCTGCTGGTCAGGTTCGCGCCGCCGGAGGTCGCCGACGCGTTCTGCGCCTCACGGCTGGGCGGGGACGGGGGCGCGGCCTTCGGAGCACTGCCGCCCGGGCTGGACCTCGCGACGATCGTCGGACGGGCCGCGCCTCGGGCCTGACCTGGGCATGGTTCCCGTGCCCCTCAGGCACCCCACCTCACCCCGACCACACATCACCACCCCGTAAACCGCAGGCGCCCCACCTCACCCCTCGAAAGACAGGTCGCGGGGGTGGTGCTGCGCCGACACGGCACCACCCCCGCAGCATTGGCCCTGCGAGGCCAGCATCGCCGCTCGGGACGGCGTGGCTCAAGTTTCGGACACGGTGTGGATGTTCACCAGGGTTGCAGGGGGTTGCAACTTCCCGGCGGTTGTGACCGGAGTGGGCCCCTCCGTCCCGAGTGGACGGCAAGATGGAGGCTTCCAGCAAGACCGGAAACAGTCGGCGCAGGAACTTGACATCCGGTCGTCCGCCAGTGCGCTCCCCGGGAGGCTCCTGTGGCCCACTCGCCGATGAACGTGCCGCAGCTCGCAGCCGTCGACGCCGCGCGGGCGGCACGGGTGCTCAGCGAGGTGCGCGACGCGAAACTGGCCGGCCAGCGGACGCCCGTCGCCCCGCGCCCGGTGATCGAGCAGTCCTGGCAGCGGATGCTGCGCAGCGGTGTCGATCCGGAGCACGACTTCAGAGCGGGACTGCTCAGCCCGGACGAGGTGCGGCGGCGGCGCGAGGAGTCGCCGTTGCGGGACGTGCTGCCGGTGTTGCGAGAAGGCTTGCTGTCCGTTGCGGACGTGGCCCACCACATCATGGTCGTCGCCGACGAGGAGGGCCGGGTGCTGTGGCGGGAGGGCTGCGGTCCGGTGCTGCGCAAGGCGGACGGGCTCGGGTTCGAGCTGGGGGCGGACTGGGGGGAGGAGACCGTCGGCACCAACGGTGTGGGCACGCCGGCGGTGGTGCGGCGGCCGGTGCAGGTGTTCGCCGCCGAGCATTTCGTACGGTCGCACGCCACCTGGACCTGTGCGGGTGCCCCGATCACGGACCCGCGCGACGGGCGGCTGCTCGGTGTGGTCGATGTGAGCGGGCCGTTGGAGACGATGCATCCGGCCACGCTCGCCTGGGTGGACGCGGTGGCGAAGCTCGCCGAGGCCAGGCTGCGGGAACTGCACGTGCGTTCGCTGGAGCGGTTGCGCGCCGTTGCGGCGCCCGTGCTCGCGCGGCTCGGCGGCCGGGCCGCGGTGGTGGACCACGACGGCTGGACGGCCGCGGTGACCGGGATGCCGTATGCCGGTCGGATCGGGCTGCCCAAGTCGCCGTCGGCGGGCCGCCGGTGGCTGCCGGGGCTCGGGCTGTGCGTGATGGAACCGCTTGCCGGGGGCTGGCTGGTGCGGTCGGCGGACGAGGCCGCCGAGCCCGTGCAACGGGGTGGCACCCGGATCGTGCTGGACCTGAGCCGGCCGCGCCGCTGGTCGGTGTCCGTGTCGGGCGGCGCGGGCGGCGCGGCCGGCTGGTCCCACGAACTGAGTCCGCGGCACGCCGAGTTGCTGTACCTGCTGGCGGTCCACCGCGGGGGGCGCAGTGCGTCGGGCCTGGCCGAGGACATGTTCGGCGACCCGGGGCGCACGGTGACGGTACGGGCCGAGTTGTCCCGGGTCCGGCGGTATCTGGGCGGACTCCTGGAACACCGGCCGTATCGTTTCTGCGAAGAGGCGGACGTCGACGTGCTCCTCCCGGCCGACCCCAGGGACCTGTTGCCGCACTCGACGGCGCCCGCCGTGGCACGGAGCCGGGCTTCGGCGCCGTAACGGCCCCGCGCGGCACACCTGTACGAACAGCGGGCAACCCGCTCCTGACGCCGACCATATGTGCGCACGGTAGCGATACTGGTGCACCCGGTGGCATCTTCCGCATATTTGCGGGGTCTTCGTCCGTGGCGGTGGTTGACTGCCGTAGCATCCCTCTACGGGTCACCCCACCTGCTCCTCGGTCAACGTACGGATCATCAGGCGCAGTTGGCCCGCCCTCGGGAGGACGAATGAGACAGCGTGGCCGACATCGCCGGCGCAGGCGGGGCAGGGCGGTGCGGGCGTTCCTGACGGGAACCGCCCTCGCGCTCACCGCTGCCGCCACCATGATCAGCGCCTCCCAGGCGACGGTCACCGACGACGGTCCCGGTGGTCTGAAACCGCTGACGGCATCCGCCGAGACCGTGCCGCTCGGCCTGACCGAGGAACTGGTCCCGCAGGACTCCCTGGACCGGCTCGCCGGGGCGATGGGCCGGCCGGTCGGGGTCGCCACGGTGCTCGCCGGGGCCGACCACACCCTGCGCGACGCCATCGACTGCTCGGCCGGCGAACGCAAGGCCCTGCCAGTCTCCCCCGCGGCCACGCGCGGGTACTGCTGGGACGCGGAGGACACCGACGGCTGGCAGCCGGGTGCGGTCACCACCTCCGGGGACGCGGACGACGACGGCTCCTGGGGCCCGAACCGGGTGATCCTCTCCGGCTGGTCCCGCAGCGGCGGCACGCCGGCCGACCGGGGTCTGGCCCGGGTCGCCTTCGTCGACGCCGACGACCTCGGCCACCTCGTCTACACCTGGGCGCTGCTGGCCGTGCCCGTGGACGGCGGGCGCGACTACCGGGGGCTGGTCTCGCACGTCTCCGGGATGGTCTGGTACCAGAACAAGCTGCTGGTCACCGCCGACGACGGGGACCGGGCCGCGCTGTACGTGTACGACATGAACCGCGTCCAGCGCGCCACCGTGGAGTCCGAGGCGGTCGGCCGGGTCTCGGGCGGCTGGTCGGCAAACGGTCACCGGTACGTTCTTCCGGCCGTCGCCTCCTACCGGCTGAGCGACCCCTCGGGCGGCGCGCACCCGGCCACCGTCTCCCTCGACCGCACCACGGCGCCGGACAGCCTGGTCGCCGGCGAGTGGACCCTCGACGGCGGCGACCGTGCCGCCCGGCTGTGGCGCTGGCCGTTCAGTACGCTCCCGGGTCACGAGGGGCTGCTCGCCGCGGACGACACCGGGCTCGTCCAGGCGTCGGAGGCGTACGAGACCGAGGTCACCGGTGTGCGGGGCGTGCTGTCGTACGCGGGCGACTGGTACGTGACGCGGGCGGCGGGGGCACGCGAGGAACACGGTGTGCTGTGGCGGCAGACCGCCGACCGGAGTGACGAGGGCGACGAGAACGACATGGGCGGCGGCAAGGACGACGGCCAGGCCCGGGCGGCGGTCTGCGAGGACTCGGAGAGCCACCTGTGCTGGAGCCCGCGGACGGAGTCCCTCTCCTACTGGCAGGAGACCGGCGAGGTCTGGGCCCAGTCGGGACGGGTGCTGTTCGCGCTGCCGCTCGCGTCCGTCGCCAGGTCGGCGAAGTAGCGCGGCGCGCGGGGACGGGCCGGGCCCGGGACACGCGCCCCGAGCCCTCCAGATCCACGCTCCGGACCCACGATGCGGACCCACGATCGACAGATCCGCTGGTCCGATGGTTCCCTGGCGGCATGACCAACATCCCCGTGACCACCTGGTCCCTGGAGCAGACCGCGCCGACCGACCTCCTGCCGGCCGCCGCGCCGGACGGCGACGTCCGGATCGTCCGTTCCGAGGTGCTCTCGCCCGAGTTCAGCCGTTTCCTGTACGCGTCCGTCGGTGGGGACATCCGCTGGATCGACCGGCTGAACTGGCCGTACGCGAAGTGGGCGGAGCACCTGGCGCGGCCCGGGGTCGAGACGTGGGTGGCGTACGACCGGGGCACGCCGGCCGGGTACGTGGAGCTGGAGCCGCAGGACGACGGGGCCGTGGAGATCGTCTACTTCGGACTCGTCCCGGCCTTCCGCGGGCGGCGGATCGGCGGGCACCTGCTGTCGTACGGCGCCGCCCGCGCCTGGGACCTCGCGGACCGCTGGCCGGGGCTGCCCGAGACCAAGCGGGTGTGGCTGCATACGTGCAGCCTGGACGGCGAGCACGCCATGGCGAACTACCAGCGCCGGGGGTTCGCCCTGTTCGACACGAAGGTGGAGGAGCAGCGCGAGGTGTCCGCGCCGGGCCCCTGGCCGGGCGCATACCCTGTCTGACCTGCGCCGACAAGAGGTTCCGCGCACCATGTGATCGACGCCACCCTTGTCTCGTATACCGGGACAAGGGTGTCCGCATCGTGGACGAAGCTGGACTGTGTCCAGATCGCCGTGACACGCTTCCGTCATGTCTGGAACTGGAATTGCCTTGGTGAGTCGGCGGCACGTCGACCTCGGCCGCATGTCCAGCGCCATCTGTCCGGCGAGCTGAGCAGCACCAGCACCGCCGACGCCCCCTGATCCAGCCTCCCGCTGCGCAATGACGCGCAGGGAGGCCTCCATGCGCCCGTACGCGCAGGTCAGAGGCATTCCGCCCAGCATCCGACCGCCACGCCCCCTGGACGGCGCTGCGCGCCGACCCCTTCCCGTCGCTGTCCCGAAGGACGTATTCACCATGGCCGCCACCCCGCAGAACCCTGCTGCCTCCGCGCCCCGCCGCAAGGTGAGTCGTCACCGCGGCGAGGGTCAGTGGGCCGTGGGTCACTTCACCCCGCTCAACGGCAACGAACAGTTCAAGAAGGACGACGACGGTCTCAATGTGCGGACACGCATTGAGACGATCTACTCGAAGCGCGGTTTCGACTCGATCGACCCCAACGACCTGCGCGGCCGTATGCGCTGGTGGGGCCTGTACACCCAGCGCAAGCCCGGGATCGACGGCGGCAAGACCGCGATCCTGGAGCCGGAGGAGCTGGACGACAAGTACTTCATGCTGCGCGTGCGCATCGACGGCGGCCGGCTCACCACCGAGCAGCTGCGGGTGATCGGTGAGATCTCGCAGGAGTTCGCGCGCGGCACCGCGGACATCACCGACCGGCAGAACGTGCAGTACCACTGGATCCGGATCGAGGACGTTCCCGAGATCTGGAACCGTCTCGAGGCGGTCGGCCTGTCCACGACCGAGGCCTGCGGTGACACGCCCCGCGTGGTCATCGGCTCGCCGGTGGCCGGGATCGCCGAGGACGAGATCATCGACGGCTCCCCGGCCATCGACGAGATCCAGCGCCGCATCATCGGCAACAAGGCCTTCTCGAACCTGCCCCGCAAGTTCAAGTCCGCGATCTCCGGCTCGCCGCTCCTGGACGTGGCGCACGAGATCAACGACATCGCCTTCGTCGGTGTGGACCACCCCGAGCACGGCCCCGGCTTCGACCTCTGGGTCGGCGGCGGCCTCTCCACCAACCCGAAGATCGGCGTCCGGCTCGGCGCCTGGGTCCCGCTGGACGAGGTCCCCGACGTCTACGAGGGCGTCATCTCGATCTTCCGTGACTACGGTTACCGGCGTCTTCGTACGCGTGCCCGGCTGAAGTTCCTGGTCGCCGACTGGGGCCCGGAGAAGTTCCGCCAGGTGCTTCAGGACGAGTACCTCAAGCGCACGCTGGTCGACGGTCCCGCGCCCGCCCAGCCGGTGGCGCGCTGGCGCGACCACGTGGGCGTGCACCGCCAGCAGGACGGCCGCTTCTACGTCGGTTTCGCCCCCCGGGTCGGCCGGGTGGACGGCGCCACGCTGTCGAAGATCGCCGACCTGGCCGAGGCGCACGGCTCCGGCCGGGTGCGCACCACCGTCGAGCAGAAGATGATCGTCCTCGATGTCGAGGAGACGCAGGTCGAGTCGCTGGTCGAGGCCCTGGAGGCGCTCGACCTGACCGCCAGGCCGTCCTCGTTCCGGCGCGGCACCATGGCCTGCACCGGCATCGAGTACTGCAAGCTCGCCATCGTCGAGACGAAGGCCCGCGGCTCCGCGCTGATCGACGAACTGGAGCGCCGCCTCCCCGAGTTCGACGAGCCGATCACCATCAACATCAACGGCTGCCCGAACGCCTGCGCCCGGATCCAGGTCGCGGACATCGGTCTCAAGGGCCAGCTGGTCCTGGACGACAACGGCGAGCAGGTCGAGGGCTTCCAGGTGCACCTGGGCGGCGCGCTCGGCCTGGAAGCCGGTTTCGGCCGCAAGGTGCGTGGCCTGAAGGTCACCTCCGAGGAGCTGCCGGACTACGTGGAACGTGTGCTGAAGCGGTTCCAGGACGAGCGCGAGGACGGCGAGCGGTTCGCCGCCTGGGCCGCGCGTGCCAGCGAGGAGGCCCTCTCATGAGCGAGCGGGCCGCCCCCTTCTACTGCCCCTACTGCGGCGACGAGGACCTGCGTCCGAACGAACAGGGCCACGGCGCCTGGGAATGCGCGGCGTGCAACCGCGCATTCCAGCTGAAGTTCCTCGGGCTGCTCGCCCGGGGCGTTCAGCGCACCGACCCGGGAGGGGACCGGATATGACGACGGCTCAGGAAGGCCGTACGACCGAGGAGTTGAAGGCGCTCGCCGAGCAGGCGGGGCGCGATCTCGAAGACGCCTCCGCCCTGGAGATCCTCCAGTGGGCGGTCGACACCTTCGGCAAGGGTTTCTGCGTGACGTCCTCCATGGAGGACGCGGTGGTCGCGCACCTGGCGTCCCGGGTCCTCAAGGGCGTGGACGTGGTGTTCCTCGACACCGGTTACCACTTCCCCGAGACCATCGGCACCCGGGACGCGGTCGAGGCCGTGATGGACGTCAACGTCATCACGCTCACCCCGCGCCGGACCGTCGCCGAGCAGGACGCCGAGTTCGGGCCGAAGTTGCACGACCGCGATCCCGACCTGTGCTGCAAGCTGCGCAAGGTGCAGCCGTTGGAGGAGGGGCTCGCGGGGTACCGGGCCTGGGCCACCGGCCTGCGCCGCGACGAGTCCCCGACCCGGGCGAACACGCCCGTCGTCGGCTGGGACGAGAAGCGGCAGAAGGTCAAGATCTCGCCGATCGCCCGCTGGACCCAGGATGACGTCGATGCGTACATCACCGAGCACGGCGTACTGTCCAACCCCCTGCTGATGGACGGCTACACCTCCGTCGGCTGCGCCCCCTGCACCCGCCGGGTCCTCGAAGGCGAGGACGCCCGCGCCGGCCGCTGGGCCGGACGCGCGAAGACCGAGTGCGGACTGCACGGCTGACCCCCCATGACACCGACATTGGAGAACCACGTGACGAGTGGAGCCACCGTCTGGCTCACGGGTCTGCCGAGTGCCGGCAAGACCACCATCGCGTACGAGCTGGCCGGCCGGCTGCGCGAGAAGGGCCACCTCGTCGAGGTGCTCGACGGAGACGAGATCCGCGAGTTCATCTCGGCGGGCCTCGGCTTCTCCCGCGAGGACCGGCACATCAACGTGCAGCGCATCGGCTTCCTCGCCGAACTGCTCGCCCGTAACGGCGTGACCGCGCTCGTCCCGGTGATCGCCCCGTACTCCGACAGCCGCGAGGCGGTGCGCAAGCGCCACCAGGAGGGCGGGACGGCGTACCTGGAGGTGCACGTGGCGACCCCGGTCGAGGTCTGCTCGGTCCGGGACGTGAAGGGCCTGTACGCCAAGCAGGCGGCGGGCGAGCTGACCGGGCTCACCGGGGTCGACGACCCCTACGAGGCGCCCGAGTCGCCCGATCTTCGGATCGAGTCCCAGGACCAGACCGTGCAGGAATCCGCGGCGTCGGTGTACGCCCTGCTCACCGAGAGGGGACTGGTGTGACCACCGTTGCCGAGGCACAGGAGGGCACGGTCAGGCCGTACACCCTCAGCCACCTGGACGCGTTGGAGTCCGAGGCGGTGCACATCTTCCGCGAGGTCGCGGGCGAGTTCGAGAACCCGGTGATCCTCTTCTCCGGCGGCAAGGACTCCATCGTCATGCTCCACCTCGCGCTGAAGGCCTTCGCCCCCGCCGCGATCCCCTTCTCCCTCCTGCACGTCGACACCGGACACAACTTCCCCGAGGTACTGGAGTACCGCGACCGCACCGTCGAACAGCACGGACTGCGCCTGCACGTCGCCTCCGTCCAGGACTACATCGACCGCGGCACCCTGCGCGAACGCCCCGACGGCACCCGCAACCCCCTCCAGACCCTCCCCCTCACCGAGAAGATCCAGACCGAGAAGTTCGACGCCGTCTTCGGCGGCGGCCGCCGCGACGAGGAAAAAGCCCGCGCCAAGGAACGCGTCTTCTCCCTCCGCGACGAATTCTCCCAGTGGGACCCCCGCCGCCAGCGCCCCGAACTGTGGAACCTCTACAACGGCCGCCACGCCCCCGGCGAACACGTCCGCGTCTTCCCCCTCTCCAACTGGACCGAACTCGACGTCTGGCAGTACATCGCCCGCGAGAACATCGCACTCCCCCAGATCTACTTCGCCCACCACCGCGAGGTCTTCCAGCGCGGCGGCATGTGGCTCACCGCCGGCGACTGGGGCGGCCCCAAGGACGACGAAACCGTCGAGAAGCGCCTCGTCCGCTACCGCACCGTCGGCGACATGTCCTGCACCGGCGCCGTCGACTCCGACGCGGTGACCCTCGACCAGGTCATCACCGAGATCGCCGCCTCCCGCCTCACCGAACGCGGCGCCACCCGCGCCGACGACAAACTCTCCGAGGCCGCGATGGAAGACCGCAAGCGCGAGGGGTACTTCTAACCATGACCACGATCACCGCCGAAGAACTCCCGGCCACCACCCTCCTGCGGTTCGCCACCGCCGGCTCCGTCGACGACGGCAAGTCCACCCTCGTCGGACGACTCCTGCACGACTCCAAATCGGTCCTCACCGACCAACTCGAAGCCGTCGAACGCGTCTCCGCCTCACGCGGCCAGGAAGGCCCCGACCTCGCACTGCTGACAGACGGACTGCGCGCGGAACGCGAACAGGGCATCACCATCGACGTCGCCTACCGCTACTTCGCCACCCCCCGCCGCCGCTTCATCCTCGCCGACACCCCCGGCCACGTGCAGTACACCCGCAACATGGTGACGGGTGCCTCCACCGCCGAGCTGACGGTGGTCCTGGTCGACGCCCGCAACGGCGTCGTCGAGCAGACCCGGCGGCACGCGGCGATCGCGGCCCTGCTGCGGGTCCCGCACGTCACCCTCGCGGTCAACAAGATGGACCTGGTCGACTACCAGGAGTCCGTGTTCGCCGCGATCGCCGAGGAGTTCACGGCGTACGCGACCGAGCTGGGCGTCCCGGAGGTCACCGCGATCCCGATCTCGGCGCTGGCCGGGGACAACGTCGTGGAGCCGTCCGCGAACATGGACTGGTACGGCGGCCCGACCGTCCTGGAACACCTGGAAACCGTTCCCGTGAGCCATGACCTGGCGCACTGCCACGCCCGGCTGCCCGTGCAGTACGTGATCCGGCCGCAGACGGCCGAGCACCCCGACTACCGGGGCTACGCCGGCCAGATCGCCGCCGGAACCTTCCGGGTCGGCGAGGCGGTGACGGTCCTGCCGTCGGGGCGTACGACGACGATCTCCGGGATCGACCTGCTCGGCGAGCCGGTCGACGCGGCGTGGACGACGCAGTCGGTCACCGTGCTGCTCGCGGACGACATCGACGTCTCGCGCGGCGACCTGCTCGTGCCGACCAAGGACGCGCCCCCGATCACCCAGGACGTGGAGGCCACCGTCTGCCACGTGGCCGACCAGCCGCTGACGGTCGGGCACCGGGTGCTGATCAAGCACGGCACCCGCACGGTCAAGGCGATCGTCAAGGACATCCCGTCCCGGCTCACGCTCGACGACCTGTCCCTGCACCCGCACCCGGGACAGCTCGTCGCCAACGACATCGGCCGGGTGAAGATCCGTACCGCGGAACCGCTTCCGGTGGATTCCTACGCGGACTCGCGCCGCACGGGCTCCTTCATCCTGATCGACCCGGCCGACGGCACGACGCTCACCGCGGGCATGGTCGGCGAGTCGTTCGCGTCCCCCGAGCCGGTCAAGGACGAGTCCGACGACGACGGTTGGGACTTCTGAGAGATGACCGCAACCGATTACTACTCGACGTTCGCGAAGGAGGGCGGCCGCGTCGGCAGCGGCGCCCTCGGCAGCGGGCAGGGCGGCGTGGCCCGATGTGCGGCGTGACGTACGCGCACTGCCTGCGCGCCCCGTCCCCCCACCCGACGTCCCGGAAGCGACGAAGACCTTCTGCCGATTTCCCGGCCACGACCTGAAAGACCGTGACCGCCGGGCCAACGAGAGGAACCCCTCCCGTGCCTGCCAACCGCTCAACGCTTCTTCGCCGCGGCCTCGCCGCCGTGGCCGCTCTGCCTCTGCTCACCCTCGCCGCCTGCGGCTACGGGTCCGAGGCCAAGGACACCTCCGCCAACCAGAAGGTCGCCGCCGGCGCGGAGAAGATCGACGGTCTCGACTCCGTCAAGATCGGCTACTTCGGCAACCTGACCCACGGAACCGCCCTCGTCGGCGTGAACAAGGGCTACTTCCAGAAGGCTCTCGGCGCCACCAAGGCGACGTACCAGGTCTTCAACGCCGGCCCCTCCGAGATCGAGGCGCTGAACTCCGGTTCCATCGACATCGGCTGGATCGGCCCCTCCCCCGCGATCAACGGCTACACCAAGTCCGCGGGCAAGAACCTGCGCATCATCGGCGGTTCGGCGTCCGGCGGCGTGAAGCTCGTGGTCAACCCGGACAAGATCAAGTCCGTGAAGGACGTCAAGGGCAAGAAGATCGCCACCCCGCAGCTGGGCAACACGCAGGACGTGGCGCTCCTCAACTGGATCTCCGAGCAGGGCTGGAAGGTCGACGCGGAGAGCGGCAAGGGTGACGTCTCCGTCATCCGCACGGACAACAAGGTCACCCCGGACGCCTACAAGTCGGGTTCCATCGACGGCGCCTGGGTGCCGGAGCCGACCGCGTCCAAGCTGGTCGCCGAGGGCGCCAAGGTGCTGCTGGACGAGGCCGACCTGTGGCCCGACAAGAAGTTCGTGATCACGAACATCATCGTGTCGCAGAAGTTCCTCACGGAGCACCCGAAGGCCGTCGAGGCGGTGCTGAAGGCGTCGGTCGACGTCAACAAGTTCATCAACGCCAACCCGGACGAGGCGAAGGCCGCGGCGAACGCCCAGCTGAAGGTGGACTCCGGCAAGGAGCTGCCGGCGGCGGTCCTGGACCCGGCGTGGACGTCGATCCAGTTCACCAACGACCCGCTGGCCTCCACGCTGAACGCCGAGGCCGAGCACGCGGTGAAGGCCGGTCTGCTGGAGGACCCGCTGCTGAAGGGCATCTACGACCTCACGCCGCTGAACAAGGTCCTGAAGGCCGAGGGCGAGAGCGCCGTCGACGACGCCGGTCTCGGCGTCCAGTAACCGAAATCGGATGAGTTCCCAGGAGGTGACGACCATGGCCACCACCCTCGCCAAGGCCGACAGTGCCGAGTCGGTGGAGTACGCCGCCCGCATCGAGCACGTCTCGAAGTCCTTCGCCGGGCCCGCCGGGCCGCAGCTCGTCCTGGACGACATCACGATCGATGTCGCGCCGGGAGAGTTCGTCACCCTCCTGGGGGCCTCCGGCTGTGGCAAGTCCACGCTGCTGAACCTGGTGGCGGGTCTCGACGACCCGTCCTCGGGCAGCATCACGACCGACGGGCGTCCCGCTCTGATGTTCCAGGAGCACGCCCTGTTCCCGTGGCTGACCGCGGGCAAGAACATCGAACTCGCCCTGAAGCTGGGCGGAGTCGCGAAGAGCGAACGGCGCGGCCGGGCCGAGGAACTGCTCGAACTGGTGCGGCTGAAGGGTTCGTACGACAAGCGCGTTCACGAACTCTCCGGTGGTATGCGCCAGCGGGTCGCCCTCGCGCGGGCCCTCGCGCAGGACGCCCGGCTGCTGCTGATGGACGAGCCGTTCGCGGCGCTCGACGCGATCACCCGCGACGTGCTGCACGACGAGCTGACCCGGATCTGGGAGGAGACCGGGCTGTCCGTCCTGTTCGTCACGCACAACGTGCGGGAGGCGGTGCGCCTCGCGCAGCGCGTCATCCTGCTGTCCTCCCGGCCGGGCCGGGTGGCGCGCGAATGGACGGTCGGCATTCCGCAGCCGCGTCGCATCGAGGACGCCCCCGTGGCCGAACTGTCCCTGGAGATCACCGAAGTCCTGCGTGGGGAGATCCGCCGTCATGGCCAGCACTGAGACGAAGACGACTGACGCCCCCGCCGGAGGCGACGAACAGATCGCCTCGGTGGAGGCGGGCCTGGACGCGCTGGAAACCGGTGTCGTCAGCCGTACCTCGTTCCGGCAGACGTTCGTCAACAAGATTCTGCCGCCGATCGTCGCGATCGCCGTCGTGATCGTGGTCTGGCAGGCCCTGATCACCTTCGAGATCGTCGGCGATCCGACCAAGCTGCCCTCGCCCGCCGACGTCGGCAACGAGTTCAAGGAAGCCTGGCTGGAGGGCAAACTCCTCGAGTACATCTGGACCAGCGTCTCGCGCGGTCTGCTCGGCTTCCTGTTCGCGCTCGCCATCGGTACCCCGCTGGGTCTGCTGGTGGCGCGGGTGAAGTTCGTGCGCGCGGCGATCGGCCCGATCCTGTCCGGCCTCCAGTCGCTGCCGTCGGTGGCGTGGGTGCCGCCGGCCGTGCTCTGGCTGGGCCTGAACAACTCGATGATGTACGCCGTCATCCTGCTGGGCGCGGTGCCGTCCATCGCCAACGGTCTGGTCTCCGGCATCGACCAGGTGCCGCCGCTGTTCCTGCGGGCGGGCCGCACCATGGGCGCCACGGGCCTCAAGGGTGCCTGGCACATCGTCCTGCCGGCCTCGCTGCCCGGCTATCTGGCGGGTGTGAAGCAGGGGTGGGCGTTCTCCTGGCGTTCCCTGATGGCGGCGGAGATCATCGCCTCCTCGCCGGACCTGGGCATCGGTCTGGGCGCGCTCCTGGAGAACGGCCGCAACGCCAGCTCGATGGCCATGGTGTTCGAGGCGATCATCCTGATCCTGTTCGTCGGCATCGCCATCGACCTGCTGATCTTCAGTCCGCTGGAGCGGCGGGTGCTGCGCAGCCGCGGGCTGCTGGTGAAGAGCTGAGGCCACGTCCTATGCGCCGGAACCCCGTCCTGCTCGTCATCGCCCACGGCAGCCGCGATCCGCGGCACGCCGCGACCGTCCACGCCCTCGTCCGGCGGGTGCGGTCGCTGCGGCCCGGGCTGCGTGTGGAGACCGGTTTCCTGGATTTCAACATCCCGTCCGTGCACGGGGTGCTGGAGTCGCTGGCGGCGGAGGGCGTCCGTGACGTGGTCGCCCTGCCGCTGCTGCTGACCCGCGCGTTCCACGCCAAGGCGGACATCCCGGCGGTCCTGCGGGATGCGCCGCCGCAGCTGCGGATCCGCCAGGCGGAGGTGCTGGGCCCGTCCCCGCTTCTGCTGTCGGCCCTGGAACGGCGGTTGTACGAGGCGGGGTTGACGCCCGCCGACAAGTCCTCGACCGGGGTCGTGCTGGCCTCGGCGGGGTCCACCGACCCGGAGGCGATCGCGGTGATCGCAGATATCGCGCGGGAGTGGCGGCACACCGGTTGGTGCGCCGTGCGGCCCGCGTTCGCCTCCGCGGCCCTTCCGCGCACCGAGGACGCGGTGCGCGAACTGCGGGCGCTGGGCTGCGCCCGGATCGCCGTCGCGCCGTACGTCCTGGCCCCCGGCTTCCTGCCGGACCGCATCGCGCGGGGCGCGGCCGAGGCGGACGTCCTGGCCGACGTCCTGGGTCCGGCACCGGAGGTGGCCCGGCTGCTGCTGGAGCGGTACGACGGGGCACGGGTGCCGGCGTTGCCTGCGTTGGCGGCGGTGGGGGCCTGAGGGTCCGCGGATCGCGGATTCCCGCGCGACCGCTCCACAGACGCCCTGTCTGCCGATGTGCTGCCGTCACGCTCCGCCCGTAGCCGCCTCGTCGGCCAGACGGACCAGGTCCGCCGCCGGCAGGGACCCGGGTGCCCTCCGCTGGCGTGCGAACTCGTTGGCAAGGCGTTGCAGGAGGTCGTTCAGCGGGGTCGGTACGCCGTGCAGGCGGCCGAGGAGGGCGATCTCGCCGTTGAGGTAGTCGGCCTCGATGCTGCCGGCGCCCCGGCTGAGGGACTGCCAGGAGGAACCGCCGCCGCGGGGAGTGCCGTCGAGCGGTACGAGGGTCACCTTGTCGCCGCGGGCCTCCCGCTGTTCCTCGGCGCTGACGTACGCGATCCCGGCCGCGTCGAGCACGGCCGCGCCTTCCGCCCGCACGCGCGCGAGCAGCGCCTCGGCGGCGGGGCCGTCGACCGGTCCGCTCACCGCTTCCAGTGCGTTTCCGAGGTTGGACAGCAGCTTGGCGTACTGCCAGCGCGCCACGTCCGGGACGACCGGTGCCTCGAAGTGCGCCTTCTCCAGGTCGGCGGCGATCCGGCGGACGGTGTCGTCGGTGCCGTGCGGATGGCGGCCCAGGTGCAGGATGCCGGTGAGCGGGGTGCAGGGAGCGCAGACGACACCGGCCTCGAGATGGGTGGAGGGCAGCCAGACGCAGACGCCGTACACGTGCCGGAATCGGCGCAGGGCCAGCCGCTGGCCCTCCACGCCGTTCTGCGCGCAGACCAGGGGCAGCCGCTCGGCCGCCGTACCGCCGCCCTCGACGGGGGCCGGGCCCCACGTCCGGAGCGCCGCCTCGCCGTCCTGCGTCTTGACGGCGAGGACGAGGACGTCGTCGGCGCGCAGTGCGCCCAGTTCGTCCGGTCCTGCCACCACGGGCAGGCGGAAGGTCAGCTCGCCCTCGGGTGCCCGCAGCCGCAGTCCGCCCTCCGTGAGCGCCGCCCGGTGCGCGCCGCGCGCGACCAACACGACCTCCTGTCCGGCCTCCGCCAGCCGTCCGCCGACGGCACCGCCAACTGCCCCTGCCCCGATGATGATGTAGCGCATGGGACGAGCCTCGCACAGTCACCGGTGCGGTCATATGTCCGAACGATCACATGACCGGCCGGGTCAGGATTCCGTCATCTCCACCAGCTTGACCACGGTGTTCCAGTTGCGGGTGGTGGCGATCAGGCCCTTGGTCAGACGGGGCCGGGCGAGCTGCTCGGCGAGCTTGGAGCGGCCGAGGCCGTCGGGGACGTACAGGTAGAGGGCGCGGTCGCCGAGGCGGAACTCCTCGGGGCGGTGGGCCGCTTGGTCGATCTCCGCGAAGCGGTCCGCCTCGGCGGGTGCCGAGAAGTAGGTGACGTGCAACTGCTTGGGCTCCAGGTCGGCGGCCGGGAAGGGGCAGGCCTCGACGACCGCCTTCAGATAGGCGTGGTCGCGCACCAGCACGTCGACCCGGAAGCCGAAACGCTTCTCGATCGCTTCCCCCAGCTCCTCCGCAAGGCTGACCTCGTCGCCGTGTGCCGAGGAGAAGACGGCCTGGCCGCTCTGGAGATAGGTGCGAACGTCGCCGTAACCGCTTTCGCCCATGAGTTCGCGCAGTTCGGCCATCGGGAGCTTGCGGCTGCCGCCCACGTTGACACCGCGCAGCAGGGCCGCGTACATCGTCGCCATGCGCCCCACCCTAAGGTGGCCGTCCCCTAGATCGCCGGATAGATGTAGGGGGCCACCTCCTCCCCTGCGGTGAGAGCGAGCGCTCCGAGCGGAGGAGTCGGCCGCCCGGTACTTCACCGGGCAGTACGACGAGATGGCTTTATCCGGGCCATACCTTCGAAACGAAAGGTGGCGGCAGGGGGCTGTCACCGCTCACGAGGGGGCAAGCCCATCATGGGGAACCAAGACACGCGGGTACGGGGCCTTGCGGCCCGGGCCGGCGGCTGGAGCGCACGCCACCGATGGGCTGCCGTCGGCATCTGGGTACTGTTCGTCGTCCTGGCCATGGGGATCGGCTCGGCGGTCGGCACGGTCGAGGTCAAGGAGAGCGACCAGCTCAAGGGCGAGACGCACACGGCCGCCCTGATCATCGAGGACGCCGGGATCGAAGAGCCGGCCAGTGAGACGGTCCTCGTCCAGTCGAGGGACGGCTCCGTCAAGGCCACGGACCCCGCGTTCCGGGACGCGGTCGCCGCGGTCGTCAAGGCCGTCGAGGCGACCGGCGAGGTCACGGACGTGACGTCGCCGTACGACGCCGAGACCATCTCGAAGGACGGACACAGCGCGCTGGTGCAGTTCGACATGCGCGGCGAATCGGACACCGCGGGCGAGCGGGTCGAGCCGGTACTGAAGGCCGTCGAGGGGGTCCAGAAGGACCATGCGTCGCTGCGGATCGAGGAGATCGGCGGCGCCAGCATGATGAAGACGTTCGACGACGCGTTCGGCGACGACTTCCAGCAGGCCGAGTACTCCGCGGTGCCGGTGGCCCTGGGCATCCTGCTGGTCGCCTTCGGCGCGCTGGTCGCGGCCCTGGTGCCGGTGGCACTCGCGATGACGGCGATCATCGCGACGATGGGCCTGATGAGCATCGTCAGCCACTTCCAGCCCATGGACGAGACCGCCAGCTCGGTGATGCTGCTCGTGGGTCTGGCCGTCGGTGTCGACTACTGCCTGTTCTACCTGCGCCGCGAGCGCGAGGAGCGGGCGGCGGGACGGGACCCGGAAACCGCTCTCAGGATCGCCGCCGCGACCAGCGGCCGGGCCGTGATCGTCTCCGGTGTCACGGTGTGCGTGGCGATGGCGGGCATGCTGTTCACCGGGCTCGCCACGTTCGAGGCGATGGGTCTGGCCTCCCTGATGGTGGTCGCGGTCGCCATGATCGGCTCGGTGACCGTGCTTCCCGCGCTGCTGTCGCTGCTCGGCGAGCGGGTGGAGAAGGGGCGGATACCGTTCCTGCGGCGGCGCCGCAAGAACGGTAACGGGGAGAGCCGTTTCTGGACGGCCGTCCTGAAGGGCGTCCTCGCCCGGCCGCTCGTCTCGGTCCTGGTGGCGGCCGGCGCGCTGCTCGCCATCGCCGCTCCCGCGGTCGGCATGAAGACCCAGAACCTCACCCTGGACCAGGAGTTCGGCGACTCGCTGCCCATCGTGCAGACCTACAACCGAGTCAACGAGGCGTTCCCGGGCGGCTCCGAGCCGGCCGAGGTGGTCGTCAAGGCGGACGACATCAACGCCGCCGACGTCAAGGCCGCGCTCCAGCAGTTCAAGGAGCAGGCGGTCAGTTCGGGTGCCTCGCGCGGCCCGGTCGAGATCAAGATGCACGACGCGCAGAACATCGCCTACGTGTACGTCCCGCTGGTCGGCGGCTCCGACCTCGACAAGGCGGGCGCGAGTCTCAGCAAGCTGCGCGACGAGGTGCGGCCCGCGACGCTCGGCAAGGTCGACGGCGTCGAGGCGCCGATCACCGGACAGGTGGCCGGTTCGCAGGACTTCAACGACCAGCTGGCCGGAGCGGTCGCCCCGGTCTTCGCGTTCGTCGTGGTCTTCGCCTTCGCGCTGATGCTGCTGTCGTTCCGCTCGCTGACGGTCGCGATCACCTCGATCGTGCTCAACCTGCTGTCGGTGGGCGCCGCGTACGGCATCCTCGTCGCCGTCTTCCAGCACGGCTGGGGCGCCTCGCTGGTGGGCGCGGAGGGCGTCGGCGCCATCATCACCTGGCTGCCGCTGTTCCTCTTCGTGATCCTGTTCGGCCTGTCGATGGACTACCACGTGTTCGTGGTCTCCCGGATCCGCGAGGCGCGACTGCGGGGGCGGAGCACGAACGACGCCATCCAGCACGGTGTCGTCACCACGGCCGGGGTCGTGACCAGCGCCGCCGTCATCATGGTCGCCGTCTTCGCGATCTTCGGAACGCTGTCCATGCAGTCCATGAAGCAGATGGGCGTGGGCCTGGCGGCCGCGGTGCTGATCGACGCGACGATCATCCGCGGCGTGCTGCTCCCGGCGGTGATGGCGCTGCTCGGCGAGCGCAACTGGTACCTGCCGTCGTGGCTGCGCTGGCTGCCGGACCTCACGCACGACGAGTCGTCGGAGGCGATCGCCCCCGCCGCGCGGGACGACGAGGGTGAGCGGGTGCGCGTCTGACACCGCTCGCGCACCCGGCCGACCGTTTCCGAAGCGGAGCCCGAAGGGGCTACGACACAGATTCCGAGACGGCTCCGGCTGCTGAAATCGCTTGATCCGAGGGCCCGTTGACCTCCTGGGGAGTCAACGGGCCCTCTCCCGTGCTCAGCGCCCCCGCAGCTCCACCTCGATGTGGTCGGCCGCCCGGCGGGTGCCGCCCTCCTGTGCGGACTCGGCCTGGACGGTCTTCAGCCGACGGGCCACCTCCGGGTCGTCGACGAGTGCGAGGGCGGCCTCCCGCAGCGCCTCGGCGGTCGCGGCCTCCGTGTCCAGCCGCCGGGCGACCCCGAGCCCGACGAGCATGTCCGCGTTGCCGAACTGGTCCACGGCCTGCGGTACGGCGATCATCGGGGTGGCGGTGGCCAGCCCCTCCTGGCTGCCGCCGGCGCCGGCGTGGGTGACGAACAGGTCGGCCTGCTTCAGGATCGCCAACTGCGGCACCCAGGACCGCACCTCGACGTTCTCCGGTGTGTCGCCCAGTTCGGCGCGGCCGACGTGCTTGCCGGTCTGGAGGACCAGGTGCCAGCCGGGCAGGTCACCGAAAGCCCGCACGCACTCCTGGTAGAAGTCCGGCTGCTGCTTGGTGTAGGCCGACCCCAGCGAGACCAGGACGACCTTCTCCGCATCGGCGGGCCGTGTCCACTCCCCCTCGGCGGCACGGTCGCCCTGGCAGGCGCCGACGAAGGAGTACACGCGCTCGTCGACCCGGTCGGCGTGCGGTTGCAGCGCCCTGGGGATGAGCACGATCGACCGGTCGGGGCGGCCCGCGAAGGGATCGGGGTGCAGGGTGATGCCGTTCTCCTCCAGCCAGGCCTGGAAACGGGCGTAGTAGGCCTTTCCCCGGGCGGTTTCCCGCGGCTCCGCCCACATGGGCTCGGCGACCTCCTCCTCGTAGCCCTCCCAGGCGACGAGGTTGGGCGACAGGGAGATCGCGGGCACGCCCCAGCGGTGGGCGAGGACACGGGCCGGGTAGGAGGCGATGTCGTGCAGGACGAGGTCGGGCTCGTCCCCGTCGTACGCCTCGATCAGCTGGGGCAGGGCCTGGATGGCGTCGGCCAGGAAGGGCTCGACGTTGTCGAGGAGGGTGCTGCCCCAGACGGAGGGGTCGTCGTCGGGCGAGGGCAGGGTGGAGTGCCACGGCTTCACCTCGGCGCCGGTGTCGGCGACCTTCTCGGCGAACACGGGCGGGATGGCGTAGGTGACCCGGTGCCCGCGGGCGACGAGTTCGCGGATCACCTCCAGGCTGGGGTTCACGTGGCCGTGGGCGGCGATGGAGAACATGGCGATGTGAGCGGGACTGGTCATGTCATCGACCCTAGGCAAGACGATACGTCTCGTGCAACATGAATATCCCCGTCGGCACCCGGCAGGCCGGGCATCAGGCAGCCCGGGGGTCAGGCAGTCCGGGGGTCAGGCAGTCCGGGGATCAAGCGGGCCGGGGATCAAACGGGCCGCCATCAGCGCTGGTAACGCGCGAGCACCAGGTTTCCGACCCTTTCCAGCCGTCCGCGCAGCTCGTCCAGGTCGATCGCGCCGCTGTAGTACTCCTGGAAGGCCGGGGTGGCCACCTTGTCCTTCCACTCCGGGTAGCCGCGTACCGACTGGGCGGGTGCCGGGCGCAGATGTGCGGCGAGGGCGGAGGAACTGCGGGACGGTCACCCCGAGCGCCCAGAGCAGTCCGATCCGGAAGGACTCCCAGAAACAGGGTGTCGTGCAGCAGGTCCCGGAAGTTGAGGGCGCCGATCCACTGGGTGGGCGCGGTCCGGCCGGACTGGGCGTCGGTGAACGCCAGCAGGATCCCGTACAGCAGCGGGCCGGCGCTGAGCAGCAGGATGGGGATCAGCGCGGGCAGGACGAGGAACCAGGCGCCCCGGCCGGTGGCGCTTCGGGGTGGTCCGGCGCCGGGCGCGCGGCGGACGGTCCGGCCTCTCTCGGTCGTCGACGGCACGAAGACCGGCACCCTTCCCGCGACGGTGACGGGCCTCGCCATGGTCGTGACGGCGCGGTGCCCCGTCAAGACACCGCGCACACCGTCCGACCTGTGGGAATGCGACACTGACCGTCGGATGGCCGGGTCCCGGCGGCTCCCCGACGGCGCCCCGGCGGCATCCCGGCGGCAGCGGTCGGAGCACGACACGGAGGCGGACGATGGACGAGGCAAGGGCACGGGACGTACTGGCCGCGGCGGGGGTGCTGCCCGGCCCGGCGCGGGACGCGCGGCTCCTCGCCCTGGGCGAGAACGCCGTGTTCGCCGCCGGTGACCTGGTGGTGAAGGTGGGCCGGGCCGCCGAACTCCTCGACCGGGCCCGGCGCGAGCTGGACATCGCGGCCTGGCTGGCGCGGGCCGGTGTCCCGGCGGTGCGGGCGGCCGCGCCGGAGCCGCTGTTGGTCGAGGGGCACCCGGTGACGGTGTGGCACCGGCTGCCCGACCCGGTGCGGCCCGCCGAGCCCCGGGATCTGGCCGGACTGCTGCGCCTGCTGCACGCCCTGCCCGCCCCGCCCTTCGCGCTGCCGCCGCGCGATCTGCTGTCCGGGGTGGAGCGTTGGCTGCGGCTCGCGGGCGACGCGATCGACCCGGCGGACGCGGACTATCTGCGCGAGCGCCGCGACGGCTTCGCGACGGCGGCCGCCGCGCTCACCCCCCGGCTGCCGGCGGGGCCGATCCACGGTGACGCGCTGCCCCGCAATGTGCACGTCGGCCCCGACGGTCCGGTCCTGGTCGATCTGGAGACCGTCTCCGCCGATCTGCGCGAGCACGATCTGGTGGTGATGGCGCTCTCCCGCGACCGCTACGGGCTGCCCGCCGAGGCGTACGACTCCTTCACCGAGGCGTACGGCTGGGATGTGCGGGAGTGGTCGGGGTGCGAGGTGCTGCGCGGGGCGCGCGAGACGGCGAGCTGTGCCTGGGTGGCCCAGCACGCGCCCTCGAACCCCAAGGCGCGGGCGGAGTTCGAGCGCCGGGTGGCGTCCCTGCGGGACGGGGACGCTCAGGTGCGCTGGTACCCGTTCTGAGCGGGTGTCACGCGGTGGGGCTGTCGGCGGGCTCCCGGACCGGCCAGACCCCGTCCACCACGGCGTCCGTCTCACCCTTGCGGCGCAGGAAGCTCTGGAAGTCGGCCGCCCACGCGGCGTACCACTCGATCTGGCTGCGGTGCAGTTCGGCCGGGCCGAGGGCCGCGACCTTGGGGTGGCGGTCGGCTATGGCGCAGGCCAGCCGGGCGGCGGCGAGGGCGTCGGCGGAGGCGTCGTGGGCTGAGTCGAGGGCGATGCCGTACTCGGCGCAGACCGCTTCGAGGTTGCGCTTGCCGCGGCGGTAGCGGTCGGCCCAGCGGTCGATGGTGTACGGGTCGACGACCGGCGCCGGGTCCAGGCCGCCCAGGCGGTCGCGCAAGGACGGCAGGCCGTGGCGCCGCAGCTCGGCGGTGAGGAGGGTGAGGTCGAAGGCGGCGTTGTAGGCGACGACCGGGACGCCGGTGCGCCAGTAGCCGGTCAGGACGTCGGCGATGGCGTCCGCCACCTGGTCGGCCGGGCGGCCGTCGGCGGCGGCCCGTTCGTTGCTGATCCCGTGGACGGCGACGGCGTCCGCCGGGATCTCCACGCCCGGGTCCGCCAGCCACTCCCGGCGCCCCAGGACCTGGCCGTCCCGGATCTCGATCACGGCCCCTGTGACGATGCGCGCCTCGCGCGGGTCCGTCCCGGTCGTCTCCAGGTCGAAGCCGATCAGCAGCTCCCGGTACCAGGCCATCGTGGCCCCCCTTCTTGGTGGTGCTTTCCCCCAGTGGTCTCCACCTTCCCATGGGCCACTGACAATCAGAGGAGCGCGTTCCGCTTAGCGGAGGGGGCGACGTGCCGAGGGCGACGATTCAGGACACGGGGCGCGAATCCGCCCAAGCCAGTTCGTACTCCTCGCGGTACGCCGCGAAAAGTCCCCCTTCGTCCACCTCGCCCGACTTGACCACCCGGTTGCCGTTGCGCAGCACCAGCACCGGCGCCTCCATGCCGCGCATCCGGCGCAGATAGGACTGGACGACGGCGATGCCGTCGGTGCCGTCGCCGTCGACGAGGTAGGCGGTGAAGCGGGGCGTCTCGTCGTACACCTGGATCTGGAAGGCGCCCGGGTCGCGCAGCCGGGAACGGACGCGGCGCATGTGGAGGATGTTCATCTCCACCGCGCGGCTCAGCTCGCCGCGTTTCATGCCCAGCTCGCGTTCGCGGCGCTTGACGGCGCTGGAGGCCGGGTTGAGGAAGAGCAGCCGGACGCGGGCGCCGGCCTCGGCGAGCCGGACCAGCCGGCGGCCGGAGAAGTTCTGCACGAGCAGGTTGAGGCCGATGCCGATGGCGTCGATGCGGCGGGAGCCGTCGAAGATGTCCTCGGCGGGGAACTGGCGCAGCAGGCGCACCCGGTCGGAGTGGACGGCGACGACGTCCGCGTACCGGTCGCCGACGAGGTCCTCGACGGCGTCGACGGGCAGCCGCCGCGCGGAGGGCACGTCGCCGCTCGTGCCGAGCATCTCCAGCAGCCGCGCGGAGGCCCGCTCGGCCTGGCCCAGGACGGCCTCGGACAGCGCCCGGTTGCGGGAGACGACGTTGCGGGTCACCTCCAGCTCGTCCAGGGCGAGTTCGACGTCGCGGCGGTCGTCGAAGTACGGCTCGAAGCACGGCCAGTGCTGCACCATCAGCTCGCGCAGCTGCGGCAACGTCAGGAAGGAGATGACGTTGTCGTCGGCCGGGTCCAGCAAGTAGCCCTTGCGGCGGCTGACTTCGCGGACGGCGACCGCGCGCTGCACCCACTCCTGTCCGGCGGGGCCGGCCGCGGCGACCACCCAGTCGTCGCCGTGGACGGGTTCGTAGATGGGCCGCAGAACGGCGGCCACGACGGCGCGCAGCCGCTGTTCGACGAGGTTCAGCCAGATGTAGGCCCGGCCGGCCCGCTGGGCGCGGGTGCGTACCTCGCGCCAGGCGTCGGCGTCCCAGTCCAGCTCCGGTCCGATGGAGTTCGTCTCCATCGGCCGGGCCAGGGACACCGTGCCGGGCGGGATGTCTGTGGAGCCCCCCTCGTGACTCTCGTCACCAGGGGGCAGCTCCAGCCCTCCCGAGCCCACCCAAGCACCGCCTTCCGCTCCCCCGAGCTCTCCCCGTGTCAACGATCAAGGAAGGGTACTCCGGGAGCGGTCGGCGGTGCAGCCGGATGGGCAGGTCGTTTCTCAACTGCCGGTGTCAGGCCGACCGTTCTGGCCCGCGAGCGCCGGCGGAGTGAGCGGATTCATAGCGGTGACGTCCCGCGGGGCGATGGAGAAGCCCTGCCAGTGGACCGGCATGGGCTGCTGGTCCTCGTCGCGCGCGACATGGTGGAAGCCCACGTTCACCCAGGTCACGGGGTGCTTGAGGGTCTGGCCGTCGACCCACTTGTCCACCGTCTTCGGGTGTCCCGTACCGCAGGCGAGGGGGTTGTTGCTGGCGTACATCTCGCACTTGTTGTACTCGGTGAAGTAGACGTCGTGCTTGGTGAAGCCGCGTCCGGAGTACTTGGTGGTGGCGCCGGGGACGAGTTCGTACGACCGCTGGTGGCCGTCCTTGTTCTTGCCGGTGTTGCTGACCACACGCCACCAGCGCATGTTCTTGGCGTCGCCCGCGAGTTCCTTGGTGACGGCCGTGCGGGTGGTCTTGTTGGTGGGGCCCTGCTGGCCGCTCGCGGGCGGGCTGACCACCGAGTCGTACTGCTCGATCTTGTTGGCGGAGGAGCCGTCGAGGCCGAAGTCGAGCCGCCAGAAGACGTTGTGGCTGTGGCTGGTGGCCTTGGCCTGGGCGCCCTTGCCTATCGGCCAGCCGCGGCCGTCGCCGGCGTCGTAGTCGAAGGGCGAGAGCATGCCGGTGGCGCCGACGTTCATGTTGACCGTGCCGTCGTCGGAGAAGCGCCACTCGGTCATGTACTCGTACCAGCCGACCTTGTTGACCGTGTAGATCAGCAGGTCCTTGCCCTGCGCCTGGTAGACCTTGTTGCCCTCGGCCTGCATGCGGTACGCGTGGCCGCGCGAACGGGTCGTGGTACACAGGCCCTTGACGTTCGGGTTCTCGTTGAAGGACTCGGGGACCTTCACCGTCTTGATGGTGCCGCCGGGGCACTCGGCGGGTGCGAGGTTCACCAGGCCGCCGCCGAAGTTGTAGTCGGTGACGTCGTTGTACTCGTTCTTGCCGTCGTCGTACGGCACGTGGATCTGGGCGATCTTGGCGCTGGTGAGGACCCGGATCGGCTTGGGCTCGCCGGGCGGCTGGTAGGTGACCTTCTCCAGGATGAGCCCGGACTTGGCCTCGTAGCGCCAGCACATGCGCCAGGTGGTGCCGGTGGAGAGCTTCTGTTCGATGCGGTAGGCCGCGCTGCAGTCGGCGGCCGGCGCGGGGGCCGCCTTCGGCTGGGCGACGGCGGGACCGGCCCCGGCGGTCGCGCCGGCGGCCAGCGCGGCCAGCGACAGGCCGACGGCCGCGCCCTTTCGGGTACGGCTGATGTGGTTCACGCGCATGTGGACATGACTCCTAGACACGAGGAGTGAGTGGGAAAAGTGGACTCGGAGCGGACGGCTCAGCCGGCGAGCTTCACGACCCGGCCGGCGCTGAGGTCGATCACCAGGGACCTCGCGTCGATCCACGGGCCGTTCTTCACCTTCGGCAGCAGGCGCACGCAGCGGTGCTTTCCGCACTGGTCGAGGGAGGAGGGCTCGGCGCCCGGCACCGCCCGGTAGATCATGCTGGCGAGCTGGAGCTGGTCCGGCGAGGTGAGCTTGTTGCCGGTGGCGTCCTGGTAGTCGGCGCGCAGGTCGGCGCCGAGCGGGTCGGCGATCAGCAGCCGGGCCGCCTCGTCCTGCTCGGCGTTGCTCAGCGGCGGCTGCACTCCGCTCTGGGTGGCGGTGTTCTCGACCTTGCCGGTGTCGAGGTTGACGGTCTTGGTGACGACGGTGTCGTTCTTGTAGTCGTAGAACGTCACGTCGGCGCGCCGGGGCGCGGCCGGGTCGTCGAGTTCGTCGGCCTCGGGCGCGGCGAGGTCCACGCCGAGGCGCTGCGGGCCGCGGTCGCCGTCGACGTCCTGGCTCGCGTTGAAGAGCTGGCGGCTGAGCGCGATCCGCTCGACCCGCTTCAGCTCGTCGTCGGTGAGCGGGTCACGGCCCGTGCCCTTGTCACCGTCGGCGGGGGCCGCCTCGACGACCCCGGGCGCCACCGCGCCGCCCTGGTCGCCGGCGCCCGCCGCCGCCTGTCCTGTCGTCTGCCCCGTCTTGCTGCCTCCGGTGTCGTCCGCCCCCGCCGTGCCTGGCAGGGTGATCCCGACCATCACGGCTGTCGCGGCCACCGCGAGGGCCGTTCCCGCCACCACCTTGCCCAGGTGGCGGCGCACTGTCGTGCGCACAATTGCCCCCTACTCCCCCTGTTGCCCGGGAGTACGTCTGTCTGCCCCACTGGTTCGGCATACGCCGTATGCCGACGTATGCGCTGGTCGCCAGGTAAGAGGGTCGTAAGTCGCAGGTGGTTCCATCACTTTCCGGGAGACTCGACGTCAAGGCGCCCCCGGCGCGGCGGCACACCTGAAAGAGTCGTTTCATGCAGGTCTGGCCTGGAGAGGCGTATCCCCTCGGTGCCACGTACGACGGTGCCGGAACGAACTTCGCGGTCTTCACGGAGGCCGCGGACCGAGTAGAGCTGTGTCTGCTGCACGACGACGGCTCGGAGACGGCGGTGGAACTGCGGGAGAGCGACGCCTTCGTGCGGCACGCGTACGTGCCGGGCATCATGCCGGGGCAGCGCTACGGCTTCCGGGTGCACGGTCCGTACGAACCCGCGCGCGGGCTGCGCTGCAACTCGGCGAAGCTGCTCCTCGACCCGTACGCGAAGGCGGTCGCCGGGTCGGTGCGCTGGGGCGAGGAGGTGTACGGCTACCACTTCGGCGCCCCCGACCGGCGCAACGACCTGGACTCCGCGCCGCACAGCATGACGTCGGTCGTGGTCAACCCGTACTTCGACTGGGGCGACGACCGGCCGCCGCGCACCGAGTACCACCGTACGGTGATCTACGAGGCCCATGTGAAGGGTCTGACGATGCGCCACCCGGGGCTGCCCGAGGAGCTGCGCGGCACCTACGCGGCGCTCGCGCACCCGGCGGTGATCGAACACCTGACCGGGCTCGGGGTGACGGCGCTGGAGCTGATGCCGGTGCACCAGTTCGTCAACGACCACCGGCTGGTCGACATGGGCCTGAACAACTACTGGGGCTACAACACGATCGGCTTCTTCTCGCCGCACAACGCGTACGCCTCCTGGGGCGACCGGGGCCAGCAGGTGCTGGAGTTCAAGTCGGCGGTGCGGGCGCTGCACGAGGCGGGGATCGAGGTGATCCTCGACGTGGTCTACAACCACACCGCGGAGGGCAACCACCTGGGGCCGACGCTGTCCTTCCGGGGCATCGACAACGAGCGGTACTACCGGCTGTCGGAGGACCGCCGCTACTACACGGACACCACGGGCACCGGGAACTCGCTGCTGATGCGCTCCCCGCACGTCCTCCAGATGATCATGGACTCGCTGCGGTACTGGGTCACCGAGATGCACGTCGACGGATTCCGCTTCGACCTGGCGGCGACCCTGGCCCGGCAGTTCCACGAGGTGGACCGGCTGTCGTCGTTCTTCGACCTGGTGCAGCAGGACCCGGTCGTGTCCCAGGTGAAGCTGATCGCCGAGCCGTGGGACGTGGGCGAGGGCGGCTACCAGGTGGGCAACTTCCCGCCGCTGTGGACGGAGTGGAACGGCAAGTACCGCGACACCGTGCGCGACCTGTGGCGGGGCGAGCAGCGCACGCTCGCGGAGTTCGCCTCCCGGCTGACCGGCTCGTCCGACCTCTACCAGGACGACGGGCGCCGGCCACTGGCCTCCATCAACTTCGTGACCTGCCACGACGGGTTCACCCTGCACGACCTGGTGTCGTACGACGACAAGCACAACCAGGCCAACGGGGAGGACAACCGGGACGGCGAGAGCCACAACCGGTCCTGGAACTGCGGGGCGGAGGGCGAGACCGACGACCCGCGGGTGCTGGGGCTGCGGGCCCGGCAGATGCGGAACTTCATGGCGACCCTGATGCTGTCCCAGGGCGTGCCGATGATCAGCCACGGGGACGAGTTCGGGCGCACCCAGCGGGGTAACAACAACGCCTACTGCCAGGACAGCGAGCTGGCGTGGGTGCACTGGCCCGAGGACGGCTGCGAGCTGCTGGACTTCACGCGGGCGCTGGTGTGGCTGCGCCGGGAGCACCCCGTCTTCCGGCGGCGCCGCTTCTTCCACGGGCGGCCCGTGGAGGGCACCCACGACGAGCTGTCGGACATCGCCTGGTTCACCCCGGAGGGCCAGGAGATGACCCAGCGGGACTGGGACCGGGCGCAGGCGTCGGCGCTGTCGGTGTTCCTCAACGGCAACGCGATCTCGGAGCCCGGCCCGCGCGGGGAGCGGATCGCGGACGACTCCTTCCTGCTGATGTTCAACGCCTCGCCCCGGCCGCTGGAGTTCGTGGTGCCGGTCGACCACGGGCGGCAGTGGCAGGTGGTCGTCGACACCGCGGACCCGGAGGCGGCGGGCCGGGAGGGCGGCCGGAAGGTGCAGGCCGGGGACCGGCTCACCCTGGTGGACCGGAGCATGACGGTGCTCCAGCGGCCCACCTAGGACCCTGTCCGGCGGCGGGCCGGTGTCCCGCGCGCGGGGCACCGGCGCGCGTACACCGTCGGCACGCCAGGTGGCCGCCGGGGTGACACGAATCGGGGCGGGGCGGGTACGTAGGGTTCCATGACCCCTGCGCCCGCTGTCCCCGTCGTGCCCACGGCCACCTACCGGTTGCAGCTCCAGCCCGCGTTCCCGTTCGCCGCCGCGGCGGCGGCCGTGCCGTATCTGGCGTCGCTCGGCGTCTCCCATCTGCACCTGTCACCCGTCCTGGAGGCGGTGCCCGGCTCCCCGCACGGCTACGACGTGGTGGACCACGCGCGCGTGCGCGGGGAACTGGGCGGCGAGGAGGGGCTGCGGGCGCTGGCGCGCACCGCGCGGGAGCACGGGCTCGGCCTGGTCGTGGACATCGTGCCGAACCACATGGCGATGGTCCCGCGCCACAACCGCGCCCTGTGGGAGGTGCTGCGGGAGGGCCCGGAGTCGCCGTACGCACGCTGGTTCGACATCGACTGGGAGGCGGGGGGCGGCCAGGTGCTCGTCCCGGTGCTCGGCGGTCCGGTCGGGGCGGAGCTGGAGCACCTGCGGGTCGACGACGGTGTCCTGCGCTATCACGACCATGTGCTGCCGCTGCGCGAGGGCACCGAGGAACTGCCACTGCCGCAGCTGCTGGACGCCCAGTGGTACCGCCCGGTGTGGTGGCGGCTGGCCCGCACCGAGCTGAACTACCGGCGGTTCTTCAGCATCTCGGAGCTGATCGGGGTGCGGGTGGAGGACCCGGAGGTGTTCGAGGCGACCCACGGCACGGTGCTGCGGCTGCTGCACGAGGGCGTGTTCGACGGGCTGCGCGTCGACCACCCCGACGGCCTCGCCGACCCCGACACCTATCTGGAGCGGCTGCACGAGGCCACCGGCGGCCGCTGGACGGTCGTCGAGAAGATCCTCGCGGACGAGGAGCGCCTGCCGGCCTCCTGGGCGGTCGCCGGCACCACCGGGTACGACGCCCTGCGCCGCGTCGACGGCCTCTTCACGGACCCGGAGGGTGCCCGGGAGCTGCTGGACCACTACCGGCGCTTCGCGGCCCCGCAGACGGACCGTGGCGGCGACTGGGCGGCGACGGCGCGACGGGCGGCGTACGGGGTGCTCTCGCACGAGCTGGCGGCCGAACTGGACCGGCTGACCCGGGTCGCGTCCCGGGTGTGCGCGGCCTCCCCGGACCCCGCCCTGCGCGACCGGGCGCCCTGGGCGCTGCGCACGGCGCTGGAGGAACTGCTGGTGCGCCTGAAGGTGTACCGGCCGTACTCCTCGGGCGACCCGGCGGCCGTGGTGACCGAGGAGGCCGCCGAGGAGGCGCGGCAGGCCTTCGTGGTGCCCGAGGAGGCGGGCGCGGTCGACGTGGTGCGCGCTCTGGTGCTCGGCGGCGCGGGTCCCGCGCGCGCGGAGTTCCGGGCCCGGTTCGCGCAGACGGCGTCCGCGCTGCGCGCGAAGTCGGTGGAGGACACGGCGTTCTACCGGTACGTGCCCTTCCTGGCGGCGAACGAGGTGGGCGGGGAGCCCGGCAGCCCGGGGGTGTCCCCGGCGGGCTTCCACGCGTACTGCGCGCGCGTGCAGCGCGACTGGCCGGCCACGGGGACGGTGGTGTCGACGCACGACACCAAGCGCAGCGCCGACGTACGGGCCGCGCTGGCCGTTCTGACCGAGTGCCCGGGGCGGTGGGCCGAGGCCCTGGCGCTGGCCACGCGCGCGGAGGAGGGCGCGCCGGACGGGCAGCTCGCCTGGACGGCCTGGCAGACCGTGTTCGGGCTCGGTCCGGCGTCCCCGGAACGCGTCCGGGAGGCGCTGCTCAAGCACGCGCGCGAGGCGGGCCTCTACACGAGCTGGACCGAGCGGGAACCGCCGTACGAGGACGCGGTGGCCGCGTTCGTCACGGCGGGGCCCTGCGGGGCGCCGGGCGAGCGGGTGGCCGCGCTGCGCGACGCGCTGGAGCCGCACATCCGGGCCAATGTGCTCGGCACGGCGCTGGTGCACCTGACGATGCCGGGCGTGCCGGACCTCTACCAGGGCACGGAGCACGAATACCTCGCCCTGGTGGACCCCGACAACCGGCGTCCCGTGAGGTTCCCGCCACCGGAGGCGGAGGAGGAGAGCGCGAAGAGCGCGGTCACCGTCGGCACGCTGCGGCTGCGCCGGCGGCGGCCCGGGGTCTTCGGGGAGGCGGCGACGTACGAGCCGCTGGCGGCCGAGGGTCCGGCCGCTGCGCACTGCCTGGCGTTCGCGCGCTCCGGTGAGGTGGTCACGGCGGTGACCCGGCTGTCCCTGCGGCTGGCGGAGGCGGGCGGCTGGCGGGAGACGCTGCTGCCGCTGCCGCCGGGGCGGTGGGCGGACGCGCTGGCTCCGGAGCGGGAGTTCACGGGGCACGCGCGTGTGGCGGAGCTGTTCGCGCGACTGCCGGTGGCACTGCTGGAGCGGGTGGGCTGAGGAGGAACCCGTGGACGACCGCACCACGAGACCCCTGGACGGGGAGACCTGGCCGGACTTCGCCCGGCTCGTCGAGCGCCACAACGGCGTGGGGGGCGGCCGCTGGTGCATGGCGTTCCACGAGGAGGGCGTCGGGCGGTACACGACACCGGAGCGGAACCGCTCCGCCAAGGAGACCCGCGTCCGCGAGGGCCGGGCGCACGCCGCGCTGGTGTGTACGACGGTACGGAGTGCGTCGGCTGGTGCCGGTTCGGGCCGGTCGGCGAACCGCCGCGGATCACGCACCGGCGGGCCTACGAGGCCGGAGCCGGGCCGAGGTGCCTCCCGACTGGCGGATCACCTGTTTCTTCGTCGACAGTGGAGAGCTGCCCGGAGGACGCGGCCTGCCGGTCGGTGTCGGCGTCCTTCCTGCGCAACGGCACCGTGGCGCTGTTCGAGAGCCGCGGATTCACCCGGGTCCGCCGCCTCGGCAAGCACCACTGGGTGGTGACGCGGGAAGTGCGGGCGGCATAGGCGCGCGGCCGCCGTGCCCGCCCGCGCGTGCCTCCGGGCGCCCCCGGGAGGCTCCCCGGGGGAGTACTTGACAGTTCACAGGGTCCGTGGGGTACTGCGGATTGCGAGCAGGGCGGACGTAACGGGGGTGAGTCTCCTGCCGGTGCTGCGCTACCCGACGGTGACCGAACTGACCACCTCCGCGCGGGCGCTGGCCGCCCAGCAGCCCGGTCTGTGCGCGCTGCGCCAGGTGGGTCTCTCCCGCGCGGGCCGGCCGCTGCACCTGCTGTCCGTGGGACACGCCCGGCGCGCCGTGCTCGTCGTCGCGGGCGCCCACGCCAACGAACCGACCGGCGGCTCCACCCTGCTGGCCCTCGCCGAACGGGTGCTGCACGAACGCGAGCTGCGCACCGGCACCTCCTGGCACTTCCTGCTGTGCGCGGATCCCGACGGGGCGAGCCTGCACGTCACCCCGGCCCCGCGCAGCCTGCTGGAGTACCACCTCGGCTTCTTCCGGCCCGCCGGCCCGGAGCAGCCGGAGTGGTCGCCCGCCGTGCTGCCGCCGGACCGGCTGCCGCCCGAGACCCGCGCGCTGACCCGGATCATCGACGAGCTGCGGCCCTACCTCCAGGTGACGCTGCACGGCACCGATCTGGGCGGCAGCTGGGTGCAGTTGACGAAGGACATCCCGGGGCTCGCGGAGCCGTTCGCCAAGTCGGCGGCGCAGCTGCACATCCCGGTGGAGACGGGCGCCTCCGACGCGGCGGGCTGGCCGGCGTCCGGTCCCGGCGTGCACGTGATGCCGGCCCCCGGGGTGGACGCGGCCTACCCGAGCATGCCGGACGACGCCCGGCACAGCACCTGGTACCACGCCCACCGCTACGGCGGCCTGACCGCGGTCGTGGAGGTGCCGATGTGGGCGAGTGACCTGGTGGACGACCCCGCCCCGCATCCCGCGCCGGCCGCGGCGATCCGGCGGCTGGCGGTGCGGCTCCTGCGGGACGCGCGGGAGGTGGAGCGGGTGCTCACCGAGGCGCTGCCGCGGCTGGAGGGCGACGACGGGCCGCTGCTGCGGGCCGCCAAGTGGGCGCTGGAGCTCGTGCCGGGGCTGGCCTCGGACTGGACCCATGTGCCGCCCGCGGACACGACGATGGCGTACGTCGGCAGCGTGGACGCCTTCGCCCGCCGGCTGCCGCTGCGGGCGGCCGCGATGCTGTGGCGGGTCCTCCAGGAGAGCGACGACCACGCCGCCCCGCGCCTCGGGCAGCTCGTGGAGACCTGGAGCGACGCCTTCGCCGTACGCTTCCGGGCCCGTTGGGTGCCGCTGGAGCACCAGGTGGAGCACCAGTCCCGCACGGTGGTGGCGGCGGCGCTGCACGCGCGCGAGGGTGCGGCCTAGGACACACGCGCGTGCCGCCCCGCGCCGCCTCACTCGCGCCGGCCCGGAAGCGTCACGCACGCGCGTGCCCCACACCGCGGCACACGCGCGTGCCTCACACCTCGGGCACGTCCACCTCCGCCTCGGCCCCCGCCTCCGCCTCGTCGAGGGCGAACACCGCTCCCGTCAGTGCCGCCAGCTCGCAGTCGTTGCTGAAAGTCTGGCTGTACTCGACCGGGCGCCCGTTCCACCGTCCTCTCGCGCGGGCCGTGACCGGGGCGTAGACCATCGCGCAGACGGCGCCCGGCACCGGCGCGAGACCACCGGGGTCCCCGCCCGCCGCCTCGAGCTGTCCGCACGCCTCGGGGGCGCGGGAGTGGCCCTGGGGTGGGTGGCACAGGAGCAGGGTGCCCCGGGTGCCGCTGGACTGCGCGGTGCCCCGGGTGAGCGTGAGCTGGAGCCAGTTACCGGGGAGCGTGTCCCGGGCGGCCGCGTGGGCCGGGACGGCGCCCGCGGCGACGAGGAGGACGGCGGCGGCCGGAAGCGCGCGCCGCAGGACCGCGGTCGGGAAGAGGTGCTTCATTCCCGGTGCATCGGCACGGCGGCCTGCGTCCCCCAGTCCGACTCACCCGATCGTACGGACGCCCCGTGCCGTCCGGCCAGGTCGAACGCGGCGAGGACGACCCGCGTCTGGTACTCGGCCTGGCGTGCGACGGGGATCCACCGCGCCCCGCTGTCGTCGCGGTAGGCGGCGCACCAGGCGTCGATGAGCCCGTCCAGCTCCGGCAGCGCGCCCGCCGGATCGCGTCCCGCCCCCGTGACGAGCTGGTGCAGCAGCCCCGCCGTCCGTACGGCGATCCGCCGCCCGGCGATGCGCAGGGCGGTGAGATGGGCGGTGCTGAGCTGCGGCAGCGGGCGGCCCGGGTCGGCGGTGTCCGGGTCCCAGGCGTCGGCGAGGCCGGGGCAGACCAGGAGATAGTCGTCGACGGGCGCGAGCAGGCGCGCCGCGTCGGGGGCGTCGTCGACATGGGGCCGCACGCGCGCGAGGAGGCGTTCCAGCACGCGTGTGTCGTGGCGCAGGGCGTCGCTGACGGCGTGCAGCACCGCGTCGCGGTCGGCGGGCGGTGAGCCGTCCTGGACGGCGGCGACGCCCCACATGGGTGCCTCGACGACGGCGGTGACGGTGCCGTGCCGGATCGGGTGGTACCAGGTCGACTCGACGGCGGCCTCGGTGATGGCGGCGGCCAGGTCGCGCGGCTGCGGCCGCGGGATCCGGTAGACGGCGGGTCCCAGCCGGGGCCAGTACAGGGTGTCGTAGGGGCCGAGTTCGCGGGGGATGCCGAGGCGGGTGGCCGCGTGCGCCATACGGCGGTCGAGGCCGGGCAGGTCGTGGGTGAGTTCCACGAAGCCGCCACCGACGTCGACGCCGTGCAGCGAGCACTGGAAGAAAGGTTTCAGTTCGTCCTGGAGGCCGAGCAGCGCCCGGGTCTCCGGCAACGCGGCGGCCCCCGCTCCGTCGGGCAGCCACTCGGGCTGTTCGTGGAAGCCGGGCCGGAAGAAGTTCCGGAAGTAGCGGCCGAGGGTGTAGGGGCCGGTCAGCCAGCCCTCGTTGCGGCGCAGGCCGTCGGGGTCGAGGCAGAGCAGCAGGTTCCAGGTGGCGTCGGCGCCCTCGGTGAGCCGGGGGTCGGCGAGGACGCGTTCGGCCAGCCGCAGGACGGTGGCGCCGCCGACCGGCTCGTTGGCGTGCGGCCCGGCGACGACGAGGGCCTGCCGGGCGCCCCGGCCGAGGGACAGCAGCCACAGGGGCGTGCCCGCCCGGGAGACGCCCACGCGCCGCAGCCGGACGTCCCGGGGCCGCCGGGCGGCGAGCAGGGCGGCGTGGGCCGCGAGTTCGTCCACGGTCGGATAGCGCGGGAGGGGCGGCAGGACACACCTCCACGGGGCGGCACCGTCGGTTCACCGGGCGTGTCCGGTCTACGCACAGTGAGTCATGGTCCGGGGGTACGTCAACACCGCCGCACCCGGTGGGACTTGGGGAGGGCGGCCCGACACGCGGGGGCTCCGGCCGGCTCAGTCCGCCGAGAGGCGGAACGCCATCCGTCCGAAGGAGACCTGGTCGCCCTCGCGGACCACGGCGGCGCCGATGACCCGGCGTCCGTTGACGGTCGTGCCGTTGGTGGAGCCGAGGTCGCGCAGCACCCACATGCCGCCCTGGCGGCTGAGTTCGGCGTGCACGCGCGAGACGCTCTCGTGGGTCAGCCGCAGACCGCTCGCGGGGTCGCGGCCGATGCGCAGCGCGTGGGCGGTGCCGGGGTGCGGCAGCAGCAGCTTGGGCAGCCGCTCGGCCTGCCAGGCCCGCCGCAGCCGTACGGTGAACCCGGAGACCGCCTCGACGGTGCCGAAGACCACCCGGGAGAAGCGGTTCTCCTTGGGCAGGTCGGCGGTGAGCGCGGCGAGTTCGTCGGAGCGTCGGGCGGCGAGGGCCAGCTCCATGCGGCGGATGAACGTGTCGTGCGACAGACGGCCCATGGCGACGCCGTCACGCAGCACCTTCAGCGCCTTGTCGCGCTCCGCGTCGGCCACCCGCGCGGGGTACGTGTTGAACTCGAAAGACGACGTCACGGTGGTGATTGTCGGTCAGGGAACCCCGGGTGTCCAGAAAACGGGAAAACGCCCCTGCGCGCGCGTGGGCGACGACACCCGCCGCAAGGGGGGTGTTTCAAAAGCGGATCGATCGCGGGTAGAGCACGATGGACGCACTCCATCACGGTCAGCAGACGAAGGGGAACCGTCCGTGCAGTTCGAGGTGTGGGCACCACAGGCCGAACGCGTGACGCTCCAGTGCGACGGTGTCCCGCGCGCGCTGGAGCGCGATCCGGAGCGGGCCGGGTGGTGGACGGGCGAGGCGGAGGCACGGGACGGATCGCGGTACGGCTTCGCGGTGGACGACGGCCCCGTGCGCCCCGATCCGCGCTCGCGCCGCCAGCCGGACGGCCCGGACGGGCCGAGCGCGGTCGTCGACCACGGCCGCCACGAGTGGCGCGCCCCGTGGTCGGGGCGCCCGCTGCCGGGCGCGGTCCTGTACGAGCTGCACGTGGGCACGTACACCCCCGAGGGCACCCTGGACGCGGCCGCCGAGCGCCTCGGCCATCTCGTGGAACTGGGTGTCACCCACGTCGAGTTGATGCCCCTGTGCCCGTTCCCCGGCCGGCACGGCTGGGGGTACGACGGGGTCTCGTTGTGGGCGGTGCACGAGCCGTACGGCGGGCCCGCGGCGCTGAAGCGGTTCGTGGACCGGGCGCACGGGCTGGGGCTGGGCGTGGTCCTGGACGTCGTCCACAACCATCTGGGCCCGTCCGGGAACTACCTGCCCGAGTTCGGGCCGTACTTCACCGACCGCCACCACACGCCGTGGGGCGCCGCCGTCAACCTGGACGCGCCCGGCTCGGACGAGGTGCGGGCGTTCCTGCTGGGCAGCGCGCTGGCGTGGCTGCGGGACTACCGGCTGGACGGGCTGCGGCTGGACGCGGTGCACGCGCTGGCGGACACGCGCGCGTACCCGTTTTTGGAGGAGCTGTCGGCGGCCGTGGACGCCCTGGCCGCCGAGACGGGCCGGCCGCTGTTCCTGATCGCCGAGGCCGACCTGAACGACCCGCGGCTCGTCACGCCCCGCGGGGAGGGCGGCCTGGGGCTGCACGCGCAGTGGAACGACGACTTCCACCACGCCCTGCACACCGCGCTCACCGGCGAGTCCCAGGGCTACTACGCCGACTTCGCGGTCGAACCCTTCGCCGCGCTCACCAAGACCCTGACCAGCGGTTTCTTCCACGACGGCACGTACTCCGGCTTCCGGGGCCGCCGGCACGGGCGCCCGCTGGACCGCTCCCGGATCCCCGGGCACCGGCTCCTGGGCTACTCCCAGACGCACGACCAGGTCGGCAACCGCGCCATGGGCGACCGGCTCTCGGCGTCCCTCTCCCCCGGGCTGCTGGCGTGCGCGGCGGCCCTGACGCTGACCGCCCCGTTCACGCCGATGCTGTTCATGGGCGAGGAGTGGGCGGCCGGCACCCCCTGGCAGTACTTCACCGACCATCCCGATCCCGAACTGGCGGAGGCCGTACGGCGGGGCAGGCGGCGGGAGTTCGCGGCGCACGGCTGGGCCGAGGACGAGGTGCCCGACCCGCAGGACCCGGCGACCCGCGACCGTTCCTGCCTGGACTGGTCCGAGCCGGAACGCGAGCCCCACGCGCGCGTGCTGGCCTGGTACCGGGAGCTGATCGCACTGCGGCACGCGCAGGCGGACCTCACGGACCCCGATCTCGCCGACATCAAGGTCGCCCACGACGCCGGCGCCCGCTGGCTCGCCTTCCGGCGCGGGGACGTCCGCGTCGCCGTGAACCTCGGCAAGGAGCCGGCGGCGATCCCCCTGGGCACCCGCCCGGCCCGGGTCCTGGCGGCCTGGGAGCCGGTGGAGGCCCCGGGTCCGGACGGACTGCTGCACGTGCCCGGGGAGTCGTGCGTGGTACTGGAACAGGACTGACCCCGGAACAGGAGCCGTAGCGCTAACTCTCCTCGTCCACCCCGTACCCGTACCCGCCCGCGCCCCCGCCCTCGCCCCCGTCCCCGTCCTCCCGGAGCTCCGTCACCCGCTCCAGCAGGATCGCCTCCCAGGCCCGTCCCAGCTGGGTGCGCAGCAGTGGCAGGGGATCGGTGCCCCGGCCGCCGAGGCGTTCGGCGAGTCGTACGACGGTGTCGCAGCGGGCGAGCCAGAGGCCGCGCAGGCAGGGGCGGGCGCCGTAGCCCGCGAGGGTGGCGGCGCGGACGGCCGCGCCGGAGCCGACCGCGAGGGCGAGTCCGGCGATGTCCTCGGCGGGGTCGCCGAGCACCGCCTCCGTCCAGTCGAGAACGCCGCGCACCCGGCCGTCGGCGCTGACCACGAGGTGCTCGCCGCGCAGCCGGTGGTGGACGAGGACGGCGGGGGCGGGCCGGGCGGCGAACTGGGCCGCCCCGGGCGGGGTGAGCTGGTGCAGCCGCGAGGCGTCGAACTCGTCGGCGCGGGCGAGGCGTTGGGCGGCGGCGACGGCCATCCGGCGCAGCGCCTCCAGGGAACGCGGGGCGGCACGCGGCACGCCGAGCGCGTCGGCCTGCCGGGACGGCACCTCGCGCAGCCCGCCGAGCAGCCCCGCCAGGTCGGCCTCGCCGACGGCCGACACGTCGTGCTCCTCGGCCGTGCCGCCGGGCACCTTGGTGTCGAGGCTGTAGGTCAGCCCCGGGGACCACTCGCCGTGCGCGATGCTGGTCGGCACGGTGACCGGCACGTGCGGCCGGACGAGGTCGCGCAGCCGCAGTTCGCGCCGTCGGCGGACGGCCGCGTCGTGGTCGGGGGCGAGCCGCAGGACGTACCGGGTGCCGACCCACCAGGTGAAGGCCGCGCCCTCCTCGCGGACGGGCCGCACCTCCGGGCCCGGGCCGGCGCTGCCGCCCTCCTCCATGAGCGCACGGACCAGTCTGCGGACGGTGTCCGCGGTGGGTGTCGGTGCCTGGGTCATGGTCGCGCCGCTGCCGTTCGGGTGGGTGCCGGGACTCCGGGGGTGGGCTCCTGGGGGCTCATTCCACGACGACCAGCTCGCGGGTGGTGTGGTTGAGGCGGCGGCCGCCGTCCTCGGTGACGGTGACGATGTCCTCGATGCGCACCCCGAACCGGCCGGGCAGGTACACGCCGGGCTCCACGGAGAAGCACATGCCGGGAACGAGGGGCCGCTCCTCGCCCTCGATCATGTAGGGCGGCTCGTGGGTGGTGACGCCGATGCCGTGGCCGGTGCGGTGGATGAAGTACGCGCCGTACCCGGCGTCGGCGATGACCGCGCGGGCGGCCCGGTCGACCTCCTGGCAGGCGACCCCGGGGCGTACGGCCCGGAAACCGGCCTCCTGGGCCTCGCGGACGAGGTCGTGGACGCGGCGTTCCTCGGCGGTGGGTTCGCCGACGTGGACGGTGCGGGAGGTGTCGGAGCCGTAGCCGTCCTTGAGGCCGCCGAAGTCGAGGACGATCATGTCGCCGTCCTCGATGACGCGGTCGCCGACCTCGTGGTGCGGGTTGGCGCCGTTGGGCCCGGAGGCGACGATGGTGAAGTCGACCTGGGAGTGCCCGAACCGTCGCAGCAGGTCGGCGAGGTCCGCGCCGACCTCGGTCTCCCGGCGGCCGGCGAAGGAAACCTTCCGGATCTCCTCGAACGCCCGGTCCGCGGCCTCTCCGGCGGCCGCCATCAGCTCCAGCTCCGCCGCGTCCTTGACGGCCCGCAGCATCGGCAGGGCCTCGGTCAGGGAGGCGTACGAGGTGGCGGGCAGCGCCTTCTGGAGGCCCAGGAGGTGCATCGCCCAGGCGTTGTCGCTGATGCCGTACCGGCCGCCCGCGTCGAGGAGGCCGGCGGTGGCGGCGTAGGGGTCCTTGCCGTCGGTCCAGTCCCGCAGGGTGAGCACGGGGGCGCCGGTCGCCTTGGCGGCGTCGGGGGCCTCCAGGGTCGGCACGACGAGGACGGGGTCCCGGCCGGGGGCGAGGACGAGGAGCGTGAGCCGTTCGGTGGCCGCCGGGGGCGCGTAGCCGGTGAGCCACACGAGGTCGGGTCCCGGTGCCACCAGGAGCCCGGCGAGTCCGGCGTCGGCGGCCTCGCGCGCGGCCCGCTCCATACGGGTCCGGTAGTCGTCGGCGGTGAAGGGCGCGCGTGCGGTGCCGGTCATCCGGGCCTCCCTGGACGGACGTGGTGACTACGGGCAGCATCCTGCCCGGACTGCGTGAGCCGCGCGAGCCGGTATCCACGGGATTCCGGCCAGGAAGGCCAGGAACGGCGGGAACGGCAGGAGAGCGGGAAGGAGCGGGACAGGAAAAGCAGGAAGGGCCGGACGGCCGGAGAGGTCAGGCGGAAGGCCGGCGGGACGCTCACGCCTCGCGCGCGAGCGCCGCCGCGGCCCCTCCCCGGCGGGCCGGCGTCAGGTGACGACCCCGGGAACCACCACCAACTGCTGGTATCCGCCACTCTCATGACGGACAGTCACCTTGATGTGCCGCCCGGGACGGGCCGCCTCGACCGCCCGTACGAGGTCCGTGACCGAGTCGATCCTCGTGTCGCCGAAGTTCAGCACGACGTCTCCGCGCACCAGGCCGGCCGTGTAGCCGGGCCCGGGGACATGGACGGCGACGATCCGGGCGCCCGACTTCTCCGCGTCCACGGCCTCCAGGCCGAGGCTGGCCCGGGCGGGGGCGGGCGAGGCCGCCGGCGCGGACGGGTCCGGGGCGGGCGGTGCCGAGGGGGCGGACGGCCCGGCGCCCGGCACGCCCCCGCCGCCCGTCGCCCGCTGGAGTTCCGCGAGCTTGCTCATGCCGATCACGGTCGCTCCGACCGTGCCCAGTCCGACGCCGGTCAGGACGAGGACTGTGCCGGCGAGCAGTCCGGTCAGCAGGGTCGCGAGCCGTCGGTGCCTGCGGCGGGCGGCGTGCGGGCGCCGGCCCCGGCCGCCCGGTTCGGTGCCTTCACCGGGCTCCTGGCCGGGCATGGGCTTGGGTCGCAACGCGGTCTGTTCCATGGATCGCCTCCGGCTGGTGCTCTACCCGGCGCACCGGTGCACGACCTGCCACGAACGAGTGAGACTGACCCAGGGTCAACAGCGGTAGGCCCCCGCCCACCAGGGGCGATGCAGCTCAGGCGGATGCGGACAGCGCCGTGACGAGTGCCCCCGCCGCACCCGTCGGCGTACCGACGTACACGAGTTCGACCCGGTGGACGACCCGGGGCTCGACGAGCGGGACGGCGACCGTGCCCGGGACGCCGGTGGCCGCCGGGCGGGACAGCACGGCCAGCCCGTGCCCGGCGGCGGCGAGGCCGGTCAGCACGCGGACGTCGGTGCCGTCGTAGCGCAGAGCGGGCCGGAAGCCGCGGCCGCCGTTCGCGGCGCGCAGCCGCTCCAGCGGCAGGGCGGTGTCGGGGGCGTCCAGCCAGCGTGCGTCGGCCAGGTCGCCGAGGCGCAGCCCGGCGCGCCGGGCCAGCGGGTGGGCGGCGGGCAGCAGGACGCAGACCGGCTCCTCCGCCACGCCGTACGTGGTCAGCGGGGCCACGTCGGGCAGCCGGAGCGGGTCGCTGGGCGCGGCCAGGCCGTCCACCAGCCCCAGGTCGGCCGTACCGGCGGCGACGGCGGCGGGGACGTCGTCGCGGGCCAGCACCCGCAGGGTCACCCCGGCGGGCGGGAGCGCGGCCAGGACCCGGGGCGGGAGGGCGGCCGGCGAGGCGGCCAGCGTCAGCCCGAGGGCGGGCGCGGCGGCCATCCGTACGACGTCGGCGCGGGCCGCCTCCAGGCGCAGCAGCAGCGGGCCGGCGTGTTCGAGGAGCCGTTCACCGGCCGTCGTCGGGGCGACGGGACGGCGGGTGAGCAGCGGTGCGCCGAGGTCCTGTTCGAGGGCCGCGATGTGCTGGGAGACGGCGGACTGGGTGTAGCCCAGCTCCCGGGCGGCCTCGGAGAAGGAGGCCAGGCGGGCCACGGTGACGTAGGTGCGCAGGAGGTGCGGGTCCATGCCCCCAGCCTCTCATCAGCGATGCTGATGGAGAGTGCAGCAATCATCGTTGGACGTGAACCTGGGCCCGCGCCCAGGATGAGTCCATGACCGACAACACCGCTCAGATCGCCAAGGTCGCCCTGGTCGGGGACCGCTCCCCGAACGTCGTCTCGCACACCCGCATCCCCCTCCTGCTGGAAGCCCTCGCCGCCCGGGACCGGCTGGTCCTGGACTCCTACTGGATCCCGTCCGAGGACGCCGAGGCGCCGGACGCGGTGCGCGGCTTCGACGCGGTGTGGGTGGTGCCGGGCAGCCCGTACCGCAGCGAGGCCGGAGTGCTCGCCGCGATCCGCACCGCACGCGAGGAGGGCATCCCGTTCCTCGGCACCTGCGGCGGTTTCCAGCACGCGCTGCTGGAGTTCGCCCGCAACGCCTGCGGGCTGCCGCACGTGGCGCACGCCGAGAACGACCCGGACGGCGACGACCTCCTGTTCGAGCTTCTGGCCTGCTCCCTCGAAGGCCACGAGGACACCGTCGTCCTCACGCCCGGCTCGCTCGCGCACACGGTGATCGGCGCGGAGCGCACGGTCGAGCGCTACTCCTGCCGCTACGGCCTCGCCCGCCACTTCGACACCCTCACCGCGCACGGGCTGCGCTTCTCCGGGCACAACACGGCGGGCCAGGTACGGATGGCGGAGCTGCCCGGCCACCCCTTCTTCCTGGCCTCCCTGTTCCAGCCGGAGCTGCACGGCGACGGCACGCGCCCGCACCCGATGGTCCGGGCGCTGGCGCGCGCCGCGGTGGAGCACACCGCGCGGACGGAGCGTCAGCCCGTGTGACCCGCGCCGTGCCCGCCGTGCCCCCCGCCGTGGTCGAACTTCAGGGCCTCGGGCGGCATGACCACGAAGGGCCGCATCATGCCCATGTCCTCGTGTTCGAGGAGGTGGCAGTGGTACATGAACCGCCCGTACGCCCCGTCGAACCTCCCCATCACCCGCAGGGCCTGGGGACCCGGCACCTGGAAGACGTCCTTGTACCCCAGCTCGTTGGGTGCGAGCGGGATCGCGGTGTCCGGGTCGAACCGCACGGGTGTGCGGGTGCCGCCGAGCTCCGGATCGAAGCCGGACGCGTCGTAGGCGTCGCGGCCGAGGACCTGGAAGTCGGCCAGGTGGATGTGCATGGGGTGGACGATCGGCGCGAGGTTGAGGAAGGTCCACTGCTCGTGGGTGCCCTCGCCGATGGTGAAGCCGAGACCGTCGTTGAACGTGCGTGCCGTACGGCGGTACGTCCGCGTCCTGCCGTTCGCGCCGGTCACCTGGATGACGCCCTCGGAGGGGATCTGGACGTCGGCCGGGTCCTCGACCTCGGCCATCTCCCAGATCTCCGGGTGGCCGCCGGAACCCTTGGTGCCGGGCGGGGAGAGCACGATCAGCCGGTGGCCGTGCGGGACGTCATGGCTGATCCGGCGGAAGGAGCCGGAGAGCACCTCGGGCAGCGCGAAGGAGTCCTCCTCGCAGGTCTCGCGGACCCGGAACTCCATGACCGCCGGATAGCGCACCCCGCCCAGCGGGTCGGGCGTGCCGGCCGGCTGGTTGGGGCCCTTGTCGACCAGGCGGAGCCGGCGGCCGCCCAGGCCGCGGAAGTCGACCAGCAGGTCGAACCGCTCGGCCGGGGCGGCGCTCAGGACCGGAAGCGCGTCGTCGAAGTCGACGGGCACCGGGCGCGGCAGCAGTCCGCCGTCGCTGCCGATCTGGTGGATGATCCCCGGCACCGGCTGGTCGTCCTCGTCGATCAGGACGAGGTTGTAGATGCGCGCGTTGGACGCGTTGACCAGTCGGAAGCGGTACCAGGCGTCGTCGACGTCGGCGTACGGCCAGATACGGCCGTTGACCGTGGTGTACGGCCCGAAGAACGGGATGGAGACCGGCTTGCCCGTCTCCGGGTTGGACTGCTGGACGATCACCGTCTTGTGCAGCAGCCGGCCGTTGAGGCGGCCGTCCTCGTCGGTGTCGAGGTTGCGGTCGGCGAGGAGCAGCGGGATCTCCCGCTCCCCGGAGGGCAGGTGCAGGGCGTCCTCCTCGTCGTCACGGACGAGGTAGGTGCCGAACAGGCCCGCCATCACGTTCCACCGGGTGATGTTCATGGCGTGGTCGTGGTACCACCACTGCACCGCCTGGTGGTCGTTCGGATACTCCGAGAGCTGGGCGTCGCCGAAGCCGACCGCGTTGTCCGCCCAGCCGTCGTTGCCGCCGCCGGTCTGCGCGCCGTGCAGATGCGTGACGGACCAGGCGGGCAGCGCGGCGACGTCCTTGATCGGTTCGACGCCGCCGCGGCCCGGTTCGGTGCTCGGCGCCGGGGTGCCCGGCGGGCCGAGGGGCACCTCGACGGCGGTGACCGGGTACTCGCTCCCCTTGGGGATGCGGTTGGTCCAGGCGATGCGGACGCGCTGGCCGCGCCGCACCTCGATGGTCGGGCCCGGCACCTGGCCGTCGTACCCCCACATCAGGGTGGGCGGCAGCTGCGGGTGGAGGCGCACCCAGGTGGGGCGCAGGGCGATCTCGGTCTCGTGGGTCACGTCGGCGGAAGCGGGCCGCAGGACGGGCGGGACGGTGAGCGGCGCCGCGTACGGCGTCAGTTCACCGGGCGCCGGTGTCTGGTCGCGCTCTTTCGCTAAGACCTCGTTGATCGGCTCGATCGTTTCGGTCAAGGTCGAACACCCCCGTGTTCTCTTGGTCGTTCCCCTTGCCCCATGAGACGCCTGGCGCCCCGCCGAAGTTCCCTGAATGCCCTATTCCGTATATGTAAGTCCGGAAAGCAGGAGGTGTACGGGCGGGGCCGCCGAGGACCGGTCCGGGACGAAGCCGTGGGCCCGGGCGGCCAGATGGGCGGACTTGTAACGGTCCACCTCGCAGTGCCAGTGCAGGATGCCCGACAGCCAGTTCTGGAGGTCGTCCACGTAGTTCCCCATCGCCTCGCGCGCCTCGGCCGACAGGGCGAAGTCGTCGTACAGGACGGGCAGATCGTGGGCGACGATGTGCTCGAACTGCTGCATGCGCTGGGTCATCAGGTCGTGGACGATGCCGAGCGCGACCGGGTAGTCGCAGCCGAAGAAGTGCTGCACGACGAGGATCGCGTTGTGCATCTCCCCCTCGTACTCGATCTCCTTCTGGTACGAGAAGACGTCGTTGGTCAGACACGCGTAGTCGACGGCCGCGTTCTCCAGCGCCTGGACGGGCCCGCTGCGGTAGACCTCGGGTGGGACGGCCGGGCCCTGGCCCATGCGGCACAGACTCAGGGTGAGGTCGGAGCCGAAGGTGGCGCGGCGCATCTCCAGGTAGTCGACCGGGTCGGGGACACGGTTCTGGAGCTGGTTGGACAGCTCCCACACCCAGCTCTCGGTCATCTTGTCGACCGAGTCGCGCAGGGTGCGCCGCTGGTCGGGGGTCATGCCGGCGGTGGTGCGGGCCCACAGGTCGATCAGGCCGCGTTCCATGCCGTTGACCGGCACGACGGGTGCCTCCTCGCCGTCCACCGGCATACAGGCCGACAGCCGGGCCGTGGTCAGCCGGGCGGCGGCCAGATCACGGCGGCCGCCGAAGACCAGCGGGTAGTAGTCGTCGCCGTAGGTGCCCCAGGCGAGCCAGTGGGCGCTGAGGTCGAGGGCCTCCGGGGTGGCGTCCGGGTCGAGGCCGGCCGAGCAGAGCGCGAGGTCGCAGGCGGCGAGCTTGTCCTCGTCCCAGACGCCCTCCTCCAGCATGCCCATGCGGTGCATCCAGGCGGTCAGCCGCGGACGGCACGCCGCCAGGTGCGGGCTCAGCTCGACCTGGTACGGCATGTGGAAGTCGGGCAGCAGCGACGGGCCGACCTTCTGGAAGGGCACGTGCGCGTACGCGCGCAGCCGCTCCGCGGCGGCCGAGGCGAGCAGCGCGACGACGTCGGCGGCGGACGTGCCGGGGCCGGTCAGCCGCTGCCAGGGCGCGACGGAGGTGGCGCCCTCGTTCATGTAGCGGCTGGAGCGCAGGTGCCACTCGTGGCCGCCGGACTGCCAGTCCTGGAGCCCCTTGGTGTACGCGGCGACGGCGGCCACCTCGTCGGGCCCGAGGCCCTTGTCCAGGGCCAGCGCCGGCACCTCGGTGAACGCGGTGTGTTCGAACTGGTGGAGGCGGGAGGTGAGGATGTCGTTGACGGTGTCGGCGGCCTCCTGCGTGGTGCAGCCGAAGAACCTCTCCAGGACGAGCACGCCGTTGCTGTTCTCCCCCTCGTCCTCGACCTCGCGCTGGTACGAGAACAGGTCGTTGCGCAGGTGCACGGCGTCGGAGAAGGTCTCCATCAGCACCCGCAGCGGCCGCGACCCCGCGACGGCCGCCGGGACCTCGGCCGCCGCGTACTCCACGAGCCCCGCCGACCAGGGGGCGCCGCCCACCTTGCGGCGCATCTCGATGTACTCGACGGGGTTGGCGATCCGCCCCTCGTCGATGTTGGACAGCTCCCACATCGACTCGTTGAGCAGGTGCTCCGTCGCCACGGCGAACCGGCGCCGCCAGTCCGCGGACATGGCCGGCACCGTACGCGCCCACAGGTCCCTCAGGCCCGCCTCGACCGGGTTCAGCGGCTCGGGCGCGGGCTCCGCCAGGTCCAGCGGCATGAACAGCGGAAGCCGGTCCAGGTGCGCCTTGCCGGCGGCGCGGTCGGGGGTGCGCTTGAACATGTCGAGGAAGTGGTCGTCGAAGAAGAACACCCACACGTACCAGTCGGTGATCAGCGACAGCGCGGGGCCGTCGCAGTCGGGGTGGGTGTAGGCACAGAGCAGGCCGTAGTCGTGCGCCTCCAGATCGGCCTGCTCCCAGATCCCGGACCCCTCCAGCATGCCCATGTCGCGCGCCCACCGCGTCGAGTGGGCGCGCGCCTGCTCGACGTGCGGGTTCAGCCGCGCGGGGTGCGGCATGTAGAAGTGCGGGAGTTCGAACGGCTTCTTCATGGCCCGGCCCCTACCCGTGGCCCGAGACGGCCATCCGCACGGCGACACATGATCACACCATCCAGTGAATCGGGCGGGATGCCTTGCGCGGTACGGGAGTTCCGGTGCCCGGCCGGCGCGCGGAGGTGGCCCGCGCGCGGGCGGCGGTGGCGGGCTCGCGCCCTTGCCGGGCACCGCCGCCGACGTCACCGTGGTCCCATGGCAACCACCCCGGAGACCTTGGTGCTCCCCCACGAACTGCACGGCGACGGCGCCCACAAGGTGTTCGCCGTGCACGGCTGGCTCGCCGACCGGTCCGCGTACGCCCCGGTCGTGCCCGACCTCGACCGTACGGCCTTCCAGTACACGCTGGTGGATCTGCGCGGGTACGGCGAGGCCCGGGACCTCGCCGGCACCTACGCGACGGCCGAGGCCGCGTGGGACCTCGTGGCGCTGGCCGACCGGCTCGGCTGGGAACGGTTCTCGGTCGTCGGGCACTCGATGGGCGGCGCGATCGGCCAGCGGCTGCTCGTGATCGCCCCGCACCGGCTGCGGCGGCTGGTTGGCGTCTCACCGGTGCCCGCCTCGGGACTGGCGCTGGCGCCGGAGCAGTGGGAACTGTTCGCGGACGCGGCACACAGGCCGGAGAACCGGCGCACGATCCTCGACGTCACGACGGGCGGCCGCCGGCCCGCCGCCTGGCTGGACCGGATGGTCGCCCGCTCGCTGGAGACGAGCGACGCCAAGGCGTTCCGCGCCTGGCTGGACTCCTGGGCTCGGGAGGACTTCCACGACCGGGCCGAGGGCTCGACCGTTCCCGCGCTCGCCGTCACCGGGGCCCTGGACCCCGCCCTCTCGGCCGCGCTGATGCGCGAGACCTGGCTGCGCTGGTACCCGCGCGCGGAGCTGTACGAACTGCCCGCCGCCGGCCACTACCCCATGGACGAGACACCGCTGGAGCTGATCCGGGTGTGGGAGGACTTCCTGCGGGCGGACGGACCCGCGTGACCGTGCGCGAGGCCCCGCCCGTACCCGACGTCTTCGACCCCCGGCAGTACGCCGCCGGGGTGCCGTACGCCGCCTACCGCGTCCTGCGCGACCATCACCCGGTGGCGTGGCAGGCCGAGCCGGAGGTGCTGGGCTGGCCCGCCGGAACCGGTTTCTGGGCCGTGACCCGGCACGCGGACGTCGTCCGGGTGCTGAAGGACCCGGCGATCCACTCCTCCCACCTCGGGGCCACCCAGATCCGCGATCCCGACCCCGCCGACCTGCCGTTCATCCGGCGCATGATGCTCAATCAGGATCCGCCGCGGCACGGGCGGCTGCGGCGGCTGGTGAGCCGGGCCTTCACCCCGGGCCGCATCGAGCACTTCACCGCGCTCGCCGGGGAACGGGCCCGCACCCTGTGCGCCCGCGCCGTCGAGCAAGCCCGGGAGGCGGACGGGACGGTGGACCTGGTGTCCGCGGTCACCGACGACTACGCCCTGCTCAACCTCGCCGACCTGCTGGGCGTTCCGGAGAGCGACCGTGCGCTGCTGCTGCACTGGACGCGCCGGATCATCGGCTACCAGGACCCCGACGAGGCGGGCCCCGGCCGGCACGACACGACGGGCCGCCCGGTGAACCCGCGCTCCCCCGCCGCCCTGCGGGACATGTTCGGGTACGCGCAGCGACTCGCCGCGCACAAGCGCCGCCACCCCGCCGACGACGTGATGACGATCCTCGCGCGCGACACCGAACTCGCCGACGCCGAACTGGAGATGTTCTTCTTCCTGCTCACCGTCGCCGGCAACGACACCGTGCGCAGCGCCGCGCCGGGCGGTCTGCTGGCACTCGCCGAGCATCCGGAGGCGTACGAGCGGCTGCGCACCGGCGAGGTCGAACTCGCCTCGGCCGTGGAGGAGTTGCTGCGCTGGCATCCGCCGGTGCTGACCTTCCGGCGCACCGCCGCCCGGGACACCGAGCTGGCGGGACGGCGGATCCGCGCGGGCGACAAGGTGGTCGTCTTCCACGCCGCCGCCAACCGGGACGAGCGTGCCTTCACCGACCCCGACCGGCTCGACCTGTCCCGCACGCCCAACCCGCACGTGTCCTTCGGGGACGGCCCGCACGTCTGCCTGGGCGCCCACTTCGCCCGGCTCCAACTGCGGGTGCTCTACCGGGAGACGCTCCGGACCCTGCCTCGGCTGCGCACGGCCGGGCCGCCGAGGCGGCTGGTCTCCAACTTCATCAACGGGATCAAGTCGCTGCCGGTGCGGGTCGATTGAGCGTCACGGCCGCACCTGGACCAGGGCGTGCGTGCCGCCCGTACGCCAGCGCTGCCCCTCGGCGGCGACCAGGGCGGCCTCGGTCCGCGCGGACAGGCCGGTGATCACATCGGACTTCAGGGTGCGCAGGGCGGCCACCGGCCCGGGGAAGTACGCGGTGACGTCGGCGAAGGGGGTGGTCGGCTCCCACCGGCGATCGCCCACCAGACGGCGGTAGTTGAGGTCGCCCTTGACGATCGTCAGACGCGCCGCGGCGAACTCCGCCCGCAGGTCCTCCGGCAGCTCCGCGTACGGCAGCGGGGAGGCGGAGAAGGGGTGCGCGCGAACGGTCAGACTGCCGTCGGCCATGGCCGCCCACAGCCGCCTGCCGTACCCGGCGGCCGCTCCCGGCGCACCGGTCAGCCTGCGCAGCGCGTCGACGACATCGGCGGGCGTGGCGTCGGAGACGTAGTACGGGTACGGCTTGACATGCAGAACGACCTGCCCGGCCCGGCCGTGGGCGAGGAGGTGGGCGGCGAGGAGGAGATCGGGGATCAGCTCACGGCCGGCGTTGTCGGCGATCAGGCAGACGGTGGGGGCGGTCGTCGCGGATGCGGCTGCGGAACCGCTTGCGGAAACCGGCAGCAGCGACCACAGCACCTCGCTGTCGTCGGCCACCAGCCCCGGTGCGGCGTCCCGTTGCTCGGCGTCGGCGTCGGAGAGGCGGAAGCCGAGGTCGGCGCGGTTGCCCCAGAGCGAGCCGTGCAGCAGGGCGCGGGCCCGTTCGTCGGCCGGGCGGGCTTCGAGGGTGTCGAGGGCGGCCAGCTCCTCGTCGGTCTCGGGCGCGTCGAGTTCGGCGAGCTTGAAGGGGCGGAACGGGTCGATGCCCTGCCAGACGCCGGGCCCGAAATAGCCGACGGCTTCGAGGAGCCTGCGGTAGAAGTAGCTCTCGGACCACAGCCAGGGCACCTCGAACCAGGACCGGCCCGCGTACGCGTCGAGTCCCCAGTCCCGCCACCGCTCGCCGTCGTGCGCGTCGGCGGCAAGCGGTTCGATCACTCCCTTGGCGCAGCTCTCCAGCAGCGCGTCGAGGGCGCGGTGGACGGCGGGGTCGTACGGGAAGGCGTCCCGCACCTGTCGGATGATCGCCGGGTGCCGTTCGGCCAGGACGCCGTGGGGGAAGGAGCCGGGCTCGTCGCCGAGGATCACGGGCGGCGGGACGGGGGTGTCGGGCATGCGCCTCACCGTATCGCGCACCCCACCGGGCTCCCCGTTTCCCGGTGTTTCTCCTCGTTTCCCCCGGCCGTCGAGCCCCGGTCATCCCACCATGATCTCCCGCTCCAGCCGGGCCGCCAGGGTGAGGTAGCGCGGCCGGCGGGGCACCGGCACCAGGCCCCGGATGAGGACGTGCCACATCTCGGCCATCCGGCGGGGCAGCCGGGCCGCGGGTTCGCGGGAGCGGCCGACGACGCGGGTGCCGACGAAGAAACAGACCAGGGAGTGGGCCACGGCGTCCACGTCGACGTCCGGGTGGATGTCGGACTCCTTGACCGCGCCGATCAGCCGACGGGTCATCAGCTCCAGCCACTCGGCGAAGGGATGGCGCAGGGGCGGCTTGACCGCGACTCCCCCGGTGGCGAGGCGGAGCCCCGCGCGAGCGATCGGGCCCTCGACCGACAGCCGTGCGAGGCCGAACGTGAGGCGCATCAACGCTTCCAGGGCGGGGTAGCCGCGGTCGTCGATCTCGCCGGCGACCCGGCGCGAGGCCTGGGACTGCAGCTCCATGATGGCGTGCGCCAGGTCCTCCTTCGCCGCGAAGTGGAAGTACAGGGCGCCTTTGGTGACATGGGCGTGCTCGACGATGTCACTGAGGCTGGTCGACTCGTAGCCGCGCCGGTCGAACAGGTCGGCTGCGGCCGTGATGATCGTCGCGCGGGTCTGTTCGGCGCGTAACTGCCTCGCCATCGAGTGGACTCTCCTGGGCCGGTAAAGAACGGGTCGTGCCGTTTGTTTCTTACCCCCTGTACACAATAGCTCACCGTGCGACGGTGCCGACCATGCACTCGAAAAACGTCGACTCCCCTTGCGTGCCCACGACTTGCACGTCGGTGCCGAGATCGCCCTTGACGTCGATCCAGATGGGTTCGTCCAGCTCGGCGTACCGATGGAAGAGGGCGTGGTACGCCACGGGCAGATGGCCGTCGGGTCTGCTCAGCCGGGCAGCCTGGCGGGCGGCCTCCAGCAGGAGCATGCCGGGGACGTGGTCGAGCGGATGGTCGAAGAAAACGGGGTGCGCGGTATCTACTCGTAGCCGCCAGCGGTCGGGGCCGCCGGTCGCGGCCAGGACGACGTCGGTGGGCAGCGCGCGGTCCACGGCGGCCGGCGGGAGGCCGGGCGGGACGGGCAGCGCGGTCACCGCCTCGGGGGTGCGGCCGCCGCGCAGTCTGCGGTAGACGGGCGGGCCGACACTGGTGAAGGCGACGTCCGCGGACGCGACGCGGTCGCCGTCGCGCAGGACGTGCGCGGTGTAGCGGGCGACGGACGGGCGACCGCCGCGGTGGCGGACGTCGGTGAAGGCCACGGCGACCTCCGGTTCGGCGGGGCGCGGGCCGACGGTCAACCGCCCCGCGACCGTACTGACCTGGAACTCCTGGAGGACGAACTGATGATCCAGGGGTACCTCGTACTCGGTGTGGGCGATGAGCGTGCCGGCCTGCCGGATGGTCTCGACGACGAGCAGCGGGTCGTACGCCGACCAGTCGGGAGACACGTGTAACCCATGTGCTCGTGGCCACTGCGCGGAGACCGCGAACCGGTCGTCCCCGGTGCGCCGCCAGCCGGTGAGCAGGGTTTCCGCGACGGCGGCGCGGTGGACCAGTTGACGTGGCACGGTTGCGGTCAGCATCGGAGCGTCGGCAAGCTGCCGTGGTCGAGTCATGTCTCTCCCTACGGTCCCCCGAAGGCAACGGCAGACGGCGAACCGTCCGCTCCGGTTGGCGTTAGAGTACGAGGCGACCGGTTTGTTTTCAATGAGATCAGTCGACGGCATCCTATGATCGGGCCGAACCAGTGGACGATCGACGGACCGGCCAACTCGGTGCCGTTAAGGGGCTCTTATGGCGAAACAGGAGCGCGCCATCAGGACGCGCAGGGCGATCCTGGAAGCGGCCGGCGCGGTCTTCGACGAGCACGGCTACACGTCCACCACCATCGCCATGGTCCTGGAACGCGCCGAAGTCACCAAGGGCGCCCTGTACTTCCACTTCCCGTCGAAGGAGTCGCTCGCCCAGGCGGTACTGGACGAGCAGGTGCCCTTCGGGGCGGTGCCGCCGCAGCCGTGCAAGCTTCAGGAGATCGTCGACATGACGTTCGTGGTGGGCCAGCGGCTGCTGAACAACGCCTTGCTGCGGGGCAGCGTCCGGCTTGCGGTGGACCAGGAGACGCCGTCCGGGGTCGACCACGGGGAGCCGTTCCTCCAGTGGGCGCGACGGCTGACCGGACTGCTCGAACTGGCGCGGGAGCGGGGCGAGTTGCTGCCGACGGTGAAGCCTCCGGAGACGGTGGAGCTGCTCGTGGGCGCCTTCACCGGCATCCAGTTGATGTCGCGGGCGCTGAGCGACCGTGCGGACCTGGGCGACCGGCTGTCGGTGCTGTGGTCGCACATCCTGCCGAGCATCGCCGTGCCCGGTCTGCTGCCGGGCCTCGACGCGCGGGCCGACCGGGGCGTGCGGGTGCTGGCCTCACTGGAGGAGCGGGCGGCCTCCTGAGGGCGAACGTACGGCGGGGGGGGGGGGGGGGGGGCGGCCCCACCCCACCCCCCCCCCCCCCCCCCCCCCCCCCCCCCCCCCCCCCCCCCCTCCCCCCCCCCCCCCCCCCCCCCCCCCGCCCGTTCAGAGATCACGCGGAAGTCTCCGCATGGCGGTTTCAGAAAGTCAGCTTCCAGCTGTTGATCCGGCCCGTGTCCTGGGCGGCGGTGTCCTGGACGCGCAGCTTCCAGGTGCCGTTGGCGGTCTCGCTGGAGGCGTTCACCGTGTAGGTGGTGATGACGTTGTCCGCGGAGTCCGAGGAGCTGGCGGCCTTCAGACGGTAGGCGGTTCCGTCGGGGGCGACCAGGTCGATCACCAGGTCACCGCGGTAGGTGTGGGTGATGTCCACGCCGACCTGGAGGGCGCTCGGGGCGCTGCCGGTGCGGCCGGTCACGGCGATCGAGGACTCGACGGCGGAACCGTTGTCCGGGATCGACACCGCGGTGGCGCTGGAGAAGACGGTGCCGGTCGAGCCACCGGTGCCGGTCACGGCCGCCACGGTCTTCGCGGCGTCCGCCAGGCCCGCGCCGCAGCCGCCGGAGCAGGCACCGGGCAGCGCACGGGCGTTGTTCTTGATGGCGGTCTCGATCTGCGCCGGGGTCAGCGAGGAGTTCGCCGACTTCATCAGCGCGACCAGGCCCGCGATGTGCGGGGTGGCCATGCTGGTGCCCTGGTAGTAGGCGTAGTTCTCGGTGGACGGCGTCTTGGTGCCGGAGTTCAGCGTGGACAGGATGCCGTTGGCCGTACCGGTGCTGGTCTGGCCGCCGGGCGCCGAGATGTCCACCAGGGAGCCGAAGTTGGAGTAGGACGCCTTGGCGCCCGTGCGGTTGGTCGCGGCGACCGAGATGACGTTGTTGCAGTTGCCCGGCGAGTGGTTCGCGACGTTGTCGCTCTCGTTGCCGGCGGCCACGACGACCGTCGTGCCGCGGTTCACGGCGGCGGTGATCGCGCTCTGGGTCGCCGAGGTGCAGGCGCCGTCGCCGCCGAGGCTCATGTTGATGACCTTGGCGACGTTGGAGTTGGCGGGGACGCCGGAGACGGTGCCGCCGGACGCCCAGGTGATGGCGTCGATGATGTCGGAGTCGTAGCCGCCGCACTTGCCGAGGACACGAACCGGGGAGATCTTCGCGCCGTAGGCGATGCCCGCGACACCCTTGCCGTTGTTGGTGGCGGCGGCGATGGTGCCGGCCACGTGGGTGCCGTGCCAGGAGGAGGTGCTGGCCGGGATGCCCGAGCCGCACTCGTTGGCGTTGTACCAGTCGCCCGGGTCGGCCGGGTTGCTGTCGCGGCCGTCGCCGTCCACCGAGACGGCGGTGTCACCGATGAAGTCGTAGCCGCCGACGATGTTCGCGGCGAGGTCGGTGTGGGCGACGTAACCGGTGTCGATCACGGCGACGGTGACGCCGGTGCCGGTGGTGGTCGCCCAGGCGCCGGGCACGTTCATGCCGGCGGTGGACTCGAAGAGGTCCCACTGCTTGGCGTACTCGGTGTCGTTCGGGTCGGCCTTCGGGGTGTTCAGGCGGTCCGGGACGACGTAGGCGACCTGCGGGTCGGCCTGGTACCGGGCGACGACGTCGGCGACGTCCGTCCTGGTGAGGTCCTCGCCCAGGTCGACCAGGGCGGCGCCGGTGCCGAGACGGCGCTGGAAGTCGAGGTCCTCGCCGGCCTCCTCACCCTTGGCGGCGGCGTCGGCCTCGGCGGCCGCGTTCGAAGTGGCCTCGGTGGCACCGGACTTGTAACCGACGATCAGACGCTCGGCCGGGGTGCCGGGCGCGGCCTCGGTCTGCGCCGCGGGAACGGCGGACGCGGCGGAGCCCTGGGAAACGGCTTCCTGGGCGGCGACGGCCGAGGCGGTGGACGCGGCGGTGAGCAGGGCGGCGGAGAGCGCGGCGGCGGATATCAGCTTCCGCCGGAGAGCGGGTGAGGTGCGCAAGGGCGTGCCTTTCCTGGCCGACTCCGGGCAGCGCGGAGCGGCGGTCGGGGTGCTTCGGCATCGAAGCGGCGGGGGGTGGATCGCGATGGCCGGCCAGGCGCGGAAGCGGACTCCGTCAGGGGTTACCCGTGGGTCAGCTGTGGTGGAACGATAGGCAAAGGAACAGTCATCCGGATACAGGGGAAACCCTCGATCAGGCCGGAAACCCACCCTCTGCCTCAGCGGGTTGACCGCCAATGCCCCGCTTCGCTCCCACGACAGACGCCCGGTGCCGAACTGAACGCGCCGGGCCGGATTCCCGTACTGAAGCCGACAGACCGTTCCCGCCGGCCGAGGAGACGTCCCCGATGCCCCGGATGACCGCCCATCGCACCGCCGCCCTGGCGGCCGCCGCCGCGACCCCGCTCCTGTTGAACCTGTGGGCCGCGGGTCCCGCCCTGGCGCACGGCGCGCCCACGGATCCGGTCAGCCGGGTGTACGGCTGCTCCCCGGACGGCGCGCAGACCGGCAGCGCGGCCTGCAAGGCCGCCGTCGCGGCGAACGGCACCGCCTTCGCCGCCTGGGACAACCTGCGCGTCGCGAACGTGAACGGCCGGGACCGGCAGACCGTCCCCGACGGCAAGCTGTGCAGCGGCGGGCTGCCCGCCTACAAGGGCCTCGACCTGGCCCGCGCCGACTGGCCGTCGACCCGGGTGACGGCGGGCGGGACACTGCGGATGACGTACGCCTCGACGATTCCGCACACCGGCACGTTCAAGCTGTACCTGACGAAGCAGGGATACGATCCCGCGAAGCCGCTGACCTGGGCCGATCTGCCGGATCGCCCGTTCGCCGAGATCAAGGACCCGAAGCTGACGAACGGCGCGTACCGGTTCGCCGCGCAGCTGCCGACCGGCCGGACGGGCCGTCAGGTGCTGTACACGATCTGGCAGAACAGCAGTACGCCCGACACGTACTACTCGTGCTCGGACGTGGTGTTCCCGGGGGCGGGCGGAACCGGGGAGACGCAGCAGAGCGGGGAGACGCAGAAGGCCCCGGAATCCGGTAAGGAGACGACGGCGCCCCCTTCGGCCACGCCGACCGCGTCGGCGACGCCGTCCCCGGCCTCCGCGAGTCCGTCGGCCACCGCCGCACCGGGTGTCGGCGACGATGCGCGGGCCGCCGCGGCCACCGAGCAGAGCGCCCCGGTGGCGGGTGCCACCGGGGCCGGTTCCGGGCCGTCCACGCCGCTGCTGGCGGGCGGCGCCGCCACGGTGCTGGTGCTCACCGGCGGCACCGCCCTGGTCCTGCGTCTGCGACGGCGCTGAACTCTGCTGCCGAGATGATCAGTTGACGGTGACGGCCGCGCCCCCGGCGGTCACCGGGGCGTACTTCGCGGTGAAGTAACCGTTCGCGAAGCAGAGCGAGGATCCGGACGACTTGGTGAACTGCTGGGCGGCGAAGGTGATGCTGTTGTCCGTGTTGCTGGCCGTGCCCGTCAGGCTGGCGGCCTGATAGACGCAGTTGATGCTGCCGAGCAGGGTGCGCAGCACCACCGTGGTCTGGATGGTGGAGCCGCTCGCCGGGGTCACGGTGAGGGTGCCGCCGGACGAGACACTGGCGGTGTACGGCAGGTTGTTGACGGTGATGCTGGTGACGCCGAGGACACCGATCACGTTCGCGGTGCAGTTGCCGAAGGAGTGCGCGGTGAGCGACTCGGTGGCGGTGCCGGGCGCGGTCGGGTTGTCGGTGACGGTCGCGCTGAACGCGGAGCTGGCGCAGGTGACACCGCTGGTGCCGGTCGCGCTCGAGTAGAGGGTGGCGGTGGTGCCGCTGGCCAGGGACGCGTTCAGGACGTCACCGACCGCGACGTCGCCACCGTCGGTGGTGAGGACCGCGCCGGCCGCCGCGGCCGGGGTGACCGCCGGGAGGGTGAGGGCGACAGCGGTGCCGACGACAGCAAGGAGGGGGCGAATGCGCATGCGGGTGCCTCTTTCTCAACTGGGTGACGCTCAGGGGGAGTTGACGGGAGCCCGAGGGCGCCCTGGAAGGTGGTCTCGTGAGGTGGGGGGCGCGGGTCGGCGTCCGCCGTCGCCGGCCCGTGACGCCTTCTCCGTACGGGACGGGCCGGCAACGGCAGCCGGCCGGTGACCGGCCGGAGGGCACGGGGTGGGTACTCTCCGGCCGGGCCGGGCGGTAGGGGCGACCGGGCGCGGCCCGCGGGGGGAAGCGGCCGTACCGGCGCCGTGAAGGGATCGGACTCGGACACCGGCGGCCCGTACGTGAGCGGAGACCGCCGGTCGTGGTGCTGAACGTCCGGGAACGCGGCCGGGTCGCCGCGGAACGGATCCGGCGCCACGGATCCGGGCTGAGCCAGGGAGAGTTGTAGACCTGGGATTCCGTCAACGTCAATAGTTTGTAAGGAAGTTGATGGTCCGACAGGTATATCCACGGGTCTCGTGGCGGACTTGATCCACAAGCGGCACACAGTGAACACTCTTTTTCCACATCTCCCTTGACCCCTGACTGTAACCATCGGTAACTTCCTCGATGGCTACTGCCGCGTAACCAGAAAGCCCTTGCGCCTTCCGGGAGTTGTGAGGGGCGTGCGCGACAGCCGCTGTCCGCGCCAGGACAACGTGCCACTGAAGCCCAACCCGCACGACTCAGCGCATGGGAGCAGACATGGCCTCGTCCTCGGACGTCACGTCGTCCGCCGACAACACCCCCGGGACCCCGGAAAACGGTTCCGCAGAGAGACGCGGCCGGGTCCGGCTGCGCCGGGCGGCTGTGATGGCGGTACCGGCCGCCGCGGTCGCCGCCGGACTCGCGATCCTCACCGCCGAGGGAGCCCTCGGCGTGCAGTTCGCGATCTCCGGTATGCCGTTCGTGGTCACCGCCGACAAGCTCGAAGGACAGGGCTTCGCCCAGTTCGGCGGGCTCGACAACATGATCGAGAACAGCCCCAACCAGGGTGACACCGGCGGCCAGGTCCTGGTCGTCACCTCGGTCGTGAAGAACGGCAAGCTGACCAACCTCTGCCAGAGCGTCGACCTCGGCGGCATCCAGCTGGTGCTCACCGCCGGCGACGGAGCCACCCCGGTCAGCGTGAAGAACCTGGCCATCGACTCCGACGACATCACGGGCAACGCCGAGTTCAACAACATCGAGATCGGCCGCGACTCCAGCACCTTCGACAAGGTCCCGATCCAGGGTCCTCCCGGCGTGTACGGCCAGCAGGCGGACTCGGTCGTCATCACCGACCTGTACCAGCACAACTACGCGGCCACCGCCGCCGTCTTCAAGCTGCCCAACCTGCACATGAAGTTCGGGAGCGAGGGCTGCCCGCAGTGACCCGCGCCCAGCGGTGGAGAAGCGACTTCAGGCAGTGGAGGGGACGTCGGCCCTTCGTGGGCGGACTGCTGCTCGTCCTGGCCGGCGGCGAGATCCTGCTGACCATGAAGGCACCGCTCCCGGTGATTCTGCACGTCGGCATGCAGGGCCTGGCGGGCTACCTCCTGCCCACCCTGATGGTGGTCTGCGGCCTGCTGATCCTCTTCAACCCGGCGCAGCGGCTGTTCTACTCCGTGCTCGCCGTCCTGCTCTCCCTGGGCACCTGGCTCACATCCAACATCGGCGGCTTCATGGTCGGCATCCTGCTGGGGGTCGTGGGCAGTTGCCTGACCTTCGGCTGGCTGCCGGACCAGGATCCGCGGGTGAGCCGCCGCAAGCGGCGCAAGGAGGCCCGGGCGGCGGCCGCGGAGACGCTCCGGCCGGGCTCGCTGCCCGAGGCGGGCGAACCCGCCTGAGACCGGGCCTGCCACGTCCCTTCGGACCGGTCAGACCCTTCGGATGTACGTCACCTCACCGGCGGGGCCGGGACGACCTGCTCTGAAGCAGGCGTCCGCGGCCCCGCCGGCTTCGTTCACTCGCCGACCACCGCTGTCCGGTGGGACGTCGGGCCTCATGGGCATCGACGACTTCGGCGGCTTCAGTGACTTCGACGGCATCGACGGCATCGACACGGGGACGGCGCACTCCGCGCGGATCTACGACTGCATCATCGGCGGCAGGGACCACTTCCCCGCCGACCGCGACGCCGGGGACGCGATGTGTGCGCAGTGGCCCGCGCTTCCCGTCCACATGCGGGCCAACCGGGACTTCATGAACCGCGCGGTGCGTCATCTGGCGCGGGAGGCGGGGATACGGCAGTTCCTGGACATCGGCAGCGGCATCCCCACATCGCCCGACATCCACGAGATCGTGCAGACGGAGGCCCCCGACGCCCGGGTCGTGTACGTCGACAACGACCCGCTCGTCCTCACGCTGTCCCGGAATCTGGTGCGCGGTTCGGCCGAGGGCCGTACGGCGTACCTGGAGGCGGACATGCTCGACCCGGCGGGCATCCTGGCCGCGCCGGAGTTCCGTACGGCGATCGACCTCGGCCGGCCGGTCGCGCTCACCGTGATCGCGATCGTGCACTTCCTGCTGGACGAGCACGACGCCGTCGGGATCGTCCGCCGGCTTCTCGACCCGCTGCCGTCGGGGAGTTACCTGGCGATGTCCGTCGGCACCGCGGACTTCGCGCCCGACGAGGTGGGCCGGGTGGCCCGGGAGTACGCGGCGCGGGGTATGCCGATGCGGCTGCGCACCCGGGCGGAGGCGGCGGAGTTCTTCACCGGGCTCGATCTCGTCGCCCGGGCATCGTCCAGGTGCACCACTGGCGTCCGGACGGCACGGGGACCGAAGTGGTCCGGGACGAGGACATCGCGATGTACGGGGCGGTGGCGCGCAAGCCCTGACGCGGGGGCGTCACATATTGACCGACAGTCAATCACCCTGCGGCTATACCGTTTTCCGCCCCCGCTCCGCCCTTCTCGGCCGACGCCACATCACAATGCGGCGGCGGGACCTCACACCACGTGGTTGGTCACTTGACTACCAGCGGTCACACAGGGTTGGCTCCGAGCCAACCCAAGGTTTTCGCCGGTGCACCACCCCTGCGCACCAGCGGCGCTCGCCCCGTACTCCTGTTCTGCCGCACAGCGAGGTGCAGCCCCCCATGAACACTCCCCTCCCCGCCTCGACCGCCCTCGGATTCGCCCGCCCGGCCACCGCGGCCGCCCCGACCGCGCTGACCGCCCTGGCCGCCGTCTGCTGTCTCCTCCTCGCCGGCTGCTCCGGCGGGGCGTCGTTGGCCTCGGACTCGGACGCGGCGGGCCGCTCGGGCGGCCGGATCAAGGTCGCCCTGGTCACGCACGGCGCGGAGGGCGACGTCTTCTGGGAACGGGTGCGCAAGGGCGCCGAGGCGGCGGCCGCCAAGGACGGCGTCGACCTCACGTACGCGAGCGACGCGGACGCCGCCGGGCAGGCCGAGCTGGTGCGGGACGCGATCCGCGACAAGGTCGACGGCATCGCGGTGACGCTCGCCAAGCCGCAGGCGATGAAGGGCCCGGTGGCCGAGGCCGAGGCGGCCGGGATCCCGGTGGTCGGTCTCAACTCCGGTATCGACGCCTGGCAGTCGGCGGGGCTCCTGGAGTACTTCGGCCAGGACGAGAGCGTCGCGGGTCGCGCCGTCGGCGACAAGCTGGACGGCCTCGGCGCGCAACACGCCCTGTGCGTCATCCACGAGCGGGGCAACATCGCCCTGGAGGCGCGCTGCGCGGGCGTGAAGAAGGCGTTCGCCGGCCGGACCGAGATGCTCTACGTCGACGGCACCGACATGGACGCGATGACCGCGGCCGTGACGACGGCGCTGCGCCAGGAGCCCGACGTCGACGAAGTCATCACCAACGGCGCGCAGTTCGCGCTCGCCGCCGTGAAGTCGGCCGAAGAGGCGGGCAGCGGGGCCGAGGTCGCCACCTTCGACCTGAACCAGGACCTGGTCGACGCGGTCCGCGACGGCAGGGTGCAGTTCGCGGTGGACCAACAGCCTTATCTCCAGGGCTATCTCGCCGTGGACGCACTGTGGCTCCACGAGACCAACGGCAACATCAGCGGCGGCGGGGTGGCCCCGGTACTGACGGGTCCGGCCTTCGTCACGAAGACCAACATCTCCTCGGTGGCCCGGTTCATCGCCAACGGCACCCGCTGACCCGGCAGTTGCCCCCGACGGCCGGCCTACTCCCGCTCCCCCGGATCCACCACTTTCCAGCCCCCGCCTCCCCGATTCCCCGCTTCCCCGCTCCCCCGTTCCTCCGCTCCCCGCCTCCCCGTTGATCGCCCTAGGACGACTATGTCTCCACGGACAGGTGCCCGCCGCCGCCGTCTCGGCTCCATACGTCTCTCCCTGATCCTCCTGGCGCTGGTGCCCGGCGTCACCCTCACCGCGATGTGGGGTGTGACGACGATCCAGATGTTCTCGGAGGGGCTGCGGCTGCGCGCGCAGACCGAACTGAGCCGGTCGACCGGTGCCATGGGCACCGAGGCGACGCTCGCGCTCCAGCAGGAGCGCAGCCTGTCGGCCGTGTGGCTGGCCACGCCCGACGGTTCCCGCGCGCCGCTGGAGGCCGCGCGCAGGCGGACGGACGCGGCGGTCGCCACACTCGTCGCGCGGGCGGACGACATCCAGCAGGCGCCCACCCGTGTCCGGGACCGGATGTACTCGGTCGTCGCCTCCGTGGGCAGCCTGGAGTACTACCGGGGACAGGTGGACGACCCCACCGACATCACGGCGGCGCAGGCGCTGGACCAGTACACGTCGATCATCGACGACCAGATCCACGCCTTCCAGGAGCTGTCGCAGGTCGACGACGGCGACCTCACCTCGCAGGCCGGCCCGCTGGTCGCGCTGGAACACGCGGCCGAACTGGTCTCCGAGGAGGATCTGTACCTCACCCTGGCCGGCCCGCAGGGGCGGATGGACGAGAAGGCGTGGGCCGCGTTCGCGCAGACGGTGAACGCGCGCCGCTGGCTGGTGCAGGACCAGATCGTCCCCTCGCTCACCGGCTCGACGAAGACGCAGACCGAAAGGATCCTGCAGAGCGCGCAATGGCGGACGCTGGAGTCCGTCGAGGACCGGGTGCTCGCGGCCCGGGCTGACCAGGGCGCGAACGGTGACATCCCCCTGCCGGACGTCCGGAAGGAGTGGCGGGCGGCGCTCATCGAGGTCTCCGACGAGTACTCGGCGCTCATCCGGCAGCAGACCGGGGCGCTGCTCCAGAGCAGCGCGGACGAAGCGCGCGATCTGCTGATCAAGGCCGCCGCGCTGAGCACCGGCGGCCTCGTGGCGCTGCTGCTGTGCGTCGTGATGTCCTGGCGGATCACCCGTTCGCTGTCCCGACGGCTCCGCGGGCTGCGGATGGCCACGCTGAGCCTGGCGCACGAGCGGCTCCCGGATGTGGTGGCACGGCTCGACCGGGGAGAGACTGTCGACGTGGACTCGGCGACTCCGCCCCTGGACTACGGCGGTGACGAACTCGGCCAGGTGGCGAAGGCGTTCAACACGGCGCAGCGCACCGCCGTGCACACCGCCGTCGAACTCGCGGACACCCGGCGCGGTTTCCAGAAGGTCATCCTGGGCATCGCCCGGCAGAGCCAGAACCTGGTCAACCTCCAGCTCTCCAAGCTCGACGCGCTGGAGCGCCTGCACCAGGACCCCGAAGTGCTCAAGGGGCTGTACGAACTGGACTCCACGGCCAGCCAGTTGCGCCGCTACGAGGAGAACCTCGTCATCATCAGCGGCGGCCGGCCGGGGCGCAGCTGGTCGGAGCCGGTGGCGCTGATCGACATCCTGCGCAGCGCGGTGGGCGAGGTCGCCGAGTACCGGCGGGTGGAGGTGCACACCGAGGAGGAGGTGTCCATCGCTCCGCCCGCCGTCGCCGACGTGATCCATCTGCTGGCCGAACTGATCGACAACGCGACCTCCTACTCACCGGCGCCGAGCCCGGTCGGGGTGCGGGCCGCGCTGGTGGCCAAGGGGCTGGCGATCGAGGTCGAGGACCGCGGTCTCGGTCTGTCCGAGGAGGACTACGCCTCGTTCAACGCCCAGTTGGCGGTGGAGCCGCAGTTCGACGTGGTGGCGCTCGCCGACGACCTGCGGCTGGGCATGTTCGTGATCGCCCGGCTCGCCACCCGGCACGGCATCGCCGTGACCCTGCGCCCCTCGCCGTACGGCGGGACGACCGCGATCGTCCTGGTCCCGCACGAGATCGTGGTACGGGAGGCCCTCGGCGCGGGGTACCCGGCGCCCGGGACCTCCCCCGCGCCGGAGATATCGACCGCGGAGCCGAAGGCATCGAGTGCGGAACCGAAGGCGTCGAGTGCGGTGCCGGAGGAGACCGGTGCGGCGTACGAGTCTTCCGCGCCCGTACTTACACCCACACCCGCCTCCTCACCCACGCCCGCCCCCAAGACCCCCGGCGTCCCCCCGGAGCAGGAGACGTCCGCTCCCGAGCCGTCGCCCGGCAGGCCGGGACCGGACGGTCAGCCGCCCCTACCGATACGGCACCGCTCCGCACCGGCCTCCACCACCTCGACGTCCCCGACCTCGACGTCTCCCACCTCGACGTCCCCCGCCCCACCGGTGCCCGCCGCCGCGCCCCCGGCGGACGGCACCTCGGACGACCGTCCCCGCCCCGAGGGCCTCACCCCGCTCCCCCGGCGGGTCCCGCAGACCAGCCTCGCCGCCGAGTTGCGCGAGGAGGCCGCGCCGTCGCCCGTGCCGGAGGACGGCTTCCTCGACGACTTCACCGCGGAGCGCGCCGCCTCCTCCCTCGCCGGATTCCAGCGCGGCACGCTCCGGGCGCGCGACGCCGACGACGACCCGCCGTCCGGCCCCGAGGAGGCGGACCCGGCGCGGGACCCCGGCCCGGCGGTCTCCGCCGGCGCACCCCAGACCCCGACCCCGCCCGCCGACCGCTCATGAAGGACACCGCGATGACACGCTCCCTCCCCGCCACGAACACCCAGCTCGACCAGCTGCTCACCGGTCTCGTGGACCGGGTCGCCGATGTGAACCAGGCCGTCGTGCTCTCCGAGGACGGGCTGGTGGTGAGCAAGTCCACCGGGTTCCTGCGCGAGGACGCCGAACGGCTGGCCGCGACCGCCTCCGGTCTGATGAGCCTCAGCAAGGGCGTCAGCATGGACTTCCGCGGCGGCCCGGTGCGCCAGGCGCTCATCGAGATGGCCCACAGCTACCTGATCCTCACCTCGGCCGGTCCGGGGGCCCATCTCGTGGTGCTGGCCGGCTCGAACGCGGACGTCGGCGTGGTGGCGTACCAGATGAACATGCTGGTGAAGAAGATCGGCGAGCACCTCAGCGCGGCGCCGCGGACCGGTGTCGGTCCCGCCGTCCGCACCCACGGCGGGTGAGGTGAGCGGAGGCGACGAAGCGGGCCGACTCGTCCGGCCGTTCGCCCTGACCGGTGGGCGGACCCGGCCCAGCCGCGCCGACTTCACGCTCATCACGACGGTCACGGCCGTGGACCCGCCGCCCGAGCGGGCCGTACGGCCGCAGCCGGAACACTCCCGGATCCTGCGGCTGTGCGCCCGGCCGGTGGCGGTGGCGGAACTGGCGGCCCATCTCGACCTGCCGGTGAGCGTGGTCGTCATCATGCTCTGCGATCTGCTGGAGGCGGGCCTGATCACGGCCCGTCCGCCGCGTTCCTTCGCCGGCACTCCGGACCTGGACCTGTTGCAGAAAGTGAGGGACGGCCTTGGCCGGATCTGATCACACCGACGGGGCTGTCGTGGCGCCCGAGGCGGTGAAGATCCTCATCGCCGGCGGCTTCGGCGTCGGCAAGACCACCATGGTCGGGTCGGTCAGCGAGATCACTCCGCTGCGCACGGAGGAGCCGCTGACCGTCGCCGGGCTGGACGTCGACGACCTGAAGGGCATCGAGGAGAAGCGGGCCACCACCGTGGCGCTGGACTTCGGGCGGATCACGATCAGCGACGACCTGGTGCTGTACCTCTTCGGCACCCCGGGGCAGCAGCGGTTCTGGTTCATGTGGAACGACCTGGCCATCGGTGCCCTGGGGGCGGTGGTGCTGGTCGACGTGCGCCGGCCGGAGTCCAGCTTCGCCGCGATCGACTTCTTCGAACGGCGGCGGATCCCGTTCGTCGTCGGGGTCAACGGCTTCCACGGCCGGCACCCCTATCCGGCGGCGGAGATCCGGGAGTCGCTGGCGCTGCCGGCGCACGTTCCGGTGCTGCTGTGCGACGCGCGGGAGCGCCGGTCGTGCCGGGACGTGCTGATCGCTCTGATCGACCGGCTGATCGCGGACGTCGAATTTCAGCCAAGCCCGACACACTGATTGACGCACTTCAGCCCCACCCCTACCTTCTGATCGATCTTCCGAACTGCGTTCGGGATTTCGGACGGCCGTGTGCGCAGTTCCCCCCGCCAAGCCCCTCCCCCAGGGCGCCCGCATCCCCGTTGGAGCACGCATGACTCCCCCGCCCCGCCCGCACCCCTCCCGCCGTCTCGTCCTCGGTATGGCCGCCGCCGCCCCGCTGGCCATGACCGGCGCCCTGACCCTCGGTGCCGGAACCGCCCACGCGGCCGACTCGGCGTACGTGATGTGCTACTTCACCGAGTCGACCAACCTCGGCGACGGCACCGACTACGGCCTCCATCTGGCCGTCAGCACGGACGGGCTGCGCTGGACGCCGCTGAACCAGAACAACCCGGTGGTCACGCCCACCGAGGGCGCGCTGGGGCTGCGCGACCCGTTCATCCTGCGCAAGCAGGACGGCACGTTCGTGGTGCTCGCCACCGACCTCAAGGGCACCGACTGGAGCTACAACAGCCAGTACATCCACGTCTGGAACTCCACCGACCTGCGCACCTTCACCGGCTACCACCGGCTGAAGCTGCACGACATGACGACGCACAGCTGGGCACCGGAGGCCTTCTGGGACGCGGGGCGCGGACAGTACGCGGTCGTGTACTCGTCGGTGAACTCCAGTGGCCACAACGTGCTGATGGTCAACTACACCACCGACTTCGTGACGGCGTCGGCGCCCCAGGTCTTCTTCGACCCCGGCTACGACGTGATCGACGGCGACATGGCCGTGGGCGTCAACGGCGTCAACTACCTCTACTTCAAGAAGAACCAGACGCTCGTGGGCGCGCGGTCCACCTCCCTGGACCCGGGCAGCTTCACGGAGTTCAGCACGGGCGTCGCGCACGGCGGCACCGAGGCCCCGACCCTGGTCAAGTCCCTGACGTCCAACGCCTGGTGGCTCTGGGGTGACACCTACACGCCCAACGGGGTCTTCTACGCCTGGCAGTCCACCGACCTCGCGGCGGGCACCTGGACCGCGCTCGACCAGCGGACCTACACCCAGCCGGTCAACTCCAAGCACTGCGGCATCGCGACGATCACCACGGCCCAGTACGACAACCTCATCGCCCACTGGGGCGCCCCCGTCTGGAACCGGCTCAAGTCGTACAACTACCCCGCCCGTTACGTCCGCCACTCCGGATACGTCGGCCGGATCGACGAGTACCCGGTCGAGCCGTACAAGGACTCGCTGTGGACGCTGGTGCCGGGCCTCGCGGACGGCTCCGGGGTGTCCTTCCGTTCGGTCAACTACCCGACCCGCTACCTGCGGCACTACAACTACCAGCTCCGGCTGGACGTCAACGACGGCACCTCGACCTTCGCGGGCGACGCGACCTTCTACCGTACGGCGGGCCTGGCGGACGCGAGTTGGGCGTCGTTCCGGTCGTACAACAACCCGACCCGGTACATCCGGCACGCCGACCACGTCCTGCGGATCGACCCGATCTCGACGACCACGGAGCGACAGGACGCCACGTTCCAGGTCGGCTACTGACCGCCGTAGGTCTCACAGCCCGGCGACGGTGGGTACGGCGTCACCGTCGGCGAGCGTGATCGGCTCGCCGACGGTGAGGGGGTGCCGTTCAGGACGACGGCCCGGCCGGGGCCGTCCGGTGTCCGTTGCCAGGGTGGGTCAGTGGCCTGGCCGGGATCAGTCCAGGCCCACCGACTTCAGCCAGGCCTGGGCGACGTCCAGCGGGTCCTTGCTCTCCAGCTGCACCTGGAAGTCCAGGTCGAGCAGGGTCTTCGTGTCGAGCTTGGCGGAGACGGCGTTCAGCGCGTCGACACCCTCCTGCGTGAGCCCGCTCTTGTAGACCAGGGGCGTCACGTTCGCGTAGCCGAAGAGGTTCTCCGGGTCCTGGAGGACGACGAACTTCTCCTTGGTGATGGTCGGGTCCGTGGTGAAGATGTCCGCCGCCTGCACGGTGTTCTTCTTCAGCGCGGCCTGGGTCAGCGGGCCGCCCGCGTCGAGCGCCTTGAAGGACTTGAACTTCAGCCCGTACACCGACTCCAGGCCGAGCATGCCCTGCTGCCGGGTCTGGAACTCGGGCGAGCCGCCGAGGACCAGCTCGGGCGCGATGTCCTTGAGGTCGGCGAGCGTCGAGGCGGCGGTGAGGCCGTGCTTCTCCGCGGTCTCCGCGTTGATCGTGACGGAGTCCTTGTTCTCGGCCGGCGACGACTCCAGCAGCGTCAGCTTGGGGTCGAGCTTGGCCTGCGCGGCGGCGTTCACGGTCGCGAGCGACTTCTGCTCGGCCTTGGCGTCGAGGTAGGCCAGCAGCGAGCCGTTGTACTCGGGCAGCACGGTGACGGAGCCGTTCTTGAGCAGGCCGTACGTCGTCTCGCGGCTGCCGATGTTCGGCTTGTAGGAGACCTTGATGCCCTTGGCCTTCAGGGCCTCGCCGTAGATGTCGGCGAGCAGGATGCTCTCGGCGAAGTTGTTGGAGCCGACGACGACGGTCCCGCCGGACGCCTTGTCCCCGTCGAGAGGGTTGTCGGAGGAGTCGTCGGACGAGGAGGAACATCCCGTCAGCAGGGCCGCGATCGCGGCGAGCGCGACGGCCGCCGCGCCGGGGTGGTTCCTGAAGGACCTGGACCTGCTGCTGTGGGCGTTGGAAGTCACGGTTCCGTTCCGAGCTCTGGGGGGCGATGAGGTGTCGCGGTGGAACTGTCGAGGCGGGCCGTCGGCATGACGGAGCCGACGGACGCGGAAACACTCTGGCCTGATCCAATCCACCCCGTTCTTGGTCAGTCAAGTGCGTACCGGTTACCGATTGGGTTCGATTCGTGGTCACTTGTGTGTTGTTCAGTGGCCATTTCCGGGGAACGTGAGGGCGCTTCGTAATGGATTCTTGACGTAGTGCAACACGCAGGGCCGCACAAAGAAGCGATAGTGTCCCCTGAGTTGGCGTCAACCACAGCGGTGTGCGGGGGCCGCTCGGTGTCGTTTCGTTCGCATTCGGCCATACGCGTACCACGGCCACGCTCGCAAGACCCCCTTGAAGGAGGCCCGGTGTCCACGAAAGAGGTGGACGCGCCCGCCCGGTCGGCATCCTCGGCCCCGTCGTCCGCGCGACGTGGCCTGCGGGGCTTCGCGGACCGGTGGCCCTTCCAGCGCAAGCTGAACGTGCTCGTCGGCATCCCGCTGACGGTGATCGCCCTGCTGCTGACGTACCTCATCGCCGATCTGGTGCAGGAGTCCAACCGCGCCGAGTCCGCGGCCCAGCTGGTGCGCGACAGCTCCCAGGTGGCACGGCTCGTCGCCGAACTCCAGGACGAGCACCAGCAGGCGATCCTGCTCTCCGTGCGCTACCAGGCGTCCTTCGACGGCGGCACGCCCTCCACCGACGCCTACCGGCAGGCGCAGCTCGCCGTGGACGACCAGGTCAGGAAGGTGATCGACACCTTCGGCGACCGGCTGCCGGGCACCGAGGCGCAGGCGCTGCGGGAGATCCAGGGCCTGGCCGGCCTGCGGAGCACCATCGAGCAGGGCTATCTGCCCGCCGACAACATCGACCCGGCGTACTCGGGCGCGGCCAAGGCCCTCATCGACGGCCTCGGTCTGGACCGCAACTCGGGCCTGGCGACCACCTTCACCGGCAACCTGCTCGACTCGCTGCTGCGCGCCGACGCCGCGCACGGCGCCTACGAGACCGGCGTGTTCTCCGCGCGCACCGGTGACAGCAACGCGCTCATCGAGTTCACCGGCGCGGTCGGCTCGTACAAGGTGTACCAGTACCAGGCCGAGCGGTTCGCCCGGTTCGCCACCGAGGCGCAGACCGACCGGCTCGGCGGCATCGAGCACAACTCCTCGCAGGCGGCGATCGGCCAGCACTTCGCCGAGCTCTCCGTCGACCCCAGCGCGTTGCAGGCGGAGTCGCAGGCCGGGATCCGTACGGCGTTCCGGGCGGCCATCGCCTCCTACCCCGAGTACAGCGCGCAGGCCGAGGCCCGGCTGAAGATCACCACCTCGCTGATCGACGAGATCGCCGACCGCGCCGACGATGCCGCGACCAGCGCCGAGTGGCGCGCGGGCCTGCTGCTGAACCTGGCGCTGCTCTGCTTCGCCCTGTGGATCACCTTCGCCGTCATGGTCCGCCGTTCCGTGGTGCGGCCGGTGCTGGCGCTGACCGGTGCCGCGCAGGAGGTCGCCGACATCGCCGGGCGCGAGCTGGCCCGGGTGGCCGACGACGACGCCGAGGAGTCCGGGTCGCCGCAGCTGCGCGAGCTGCCGGTCACCGCGGACGACGAGATCGGTGAACTCGCCGAGGCGTTCAACAACGTGCAGACCACCGCGGCGGCACTGCTGGAGCGCCAGGTGCTCAGCCGGCGCAACGTCGCCGAGATGTTCGGCAACGTCGGCCGTCGCGTCAGCAACCTGACCACCCGCCAGCTCGCCCTGATCGACGCGGTGGAGCGCGGTGAGACCGACCCGGCGCTGCTCGAACGCCTCTACTCCATCGACCACATCGCGGTCCGGCTGCGCCGCAACGCCGACAGTCTGATGCTGCTGGCCGGCATCCGCGAGACCGTCCTTGACTCCGGCCCGACCGCGCTCACCAACGTGGTGCGCGCCGCGCTCGGCCAGATCGAGGGCTTCCAGCGGGTGCGGCTGTACGCCGGCTCCGAGACGATGGTGGAGCCCGACATCATCGGCGACCTGACGCTGATGATCGCCGAACTCCTGGAGAACGCCGTGTCGTTCTCGCCCGAGGGCAGCGCCGTCGAGGTGGCGGTGGACTCCGGGGACGCGGGCGCGACGATCACCGTCGCCGACCACGGCCTGGGCATGAGCGCCGAGCGGCTGGCCGAGGAGAACGCCCGTCTGGTGCGCCGTGAGCGCCTCGACCTGGTGCCGACGAAGGTGCTCGGCCTGTTCGTGGTCGGCGCCCTGGCCCGCCGCTGGGACATCGACGTCACCCTCTCCCGCACCCCGGGCGGCGGTGTGACGGCCGAGGTGAGCCTCCCGTCGTCCCTGCTGCTGACGCTGAGCGGGGTGGACGTCCCGGCGGACGCCTCGGCCCCGGCCGCGCTGCCCGCGCCCTCGGCCCCGTCGGCCGGCCCGTCCCCCGCGTCCTCCGTGTCGCCCGAGGCCGGTGCGTCCGCCGTCGAGGAGGCGGTCCCGCTGCCGCGCCGGGTGCCGCGCCGCGATCAGCCCGCCGGCCCGCAGGACGAGCCCGAGAACGAGCACGAGGCCGCCGGGAACGAGGCCACCGAGCACGAGCCCGCCGACGGGACGGACACCGCCACCGGTGGGTCGCCCGCCGAGGGGACGGCGCCGGACGCCGTCCCGGCCGAGCGCGCGGGTACGACCGGCATCGCGCCCGACACGAACACCTCGCGCCGTACGACGGAGCCCGTACGCTCCGGCGCCCCGGCCGTGCCGACACCGCGCACCAGCGCCGAGGGCTCCTCGGCCCGCGCCGGTGTCGAGGGTGTGCGGGCCGACGCCGGCACCACGACCAGCGGCGGCGCCACCCCCGTCCCTCACACCCGTACGCCCGAACCCGCCCGCGACGGCGGTCCGGTCAGGCGCACGCCCCGCGCCGCCGAGCCCACGCCGACGAACGGCCGCGCCCCGCGCAACGGTGCCGTACCCGCCGAAGACGGTGCCGTGGCCGCGGGGGACGACGGCCCCCGCCCCCTCCGTCGCCGCGTCCGCGGCGCCACCCTGCGGACCACCGTCGACGCCGCGCAGCAGACGGCGCGAGGGGCCTCCCGCCCTGCCGACGCGGACGCCGTGCGCAGCGCGCTGGAGGAGTTCGAGGCGGCCGTGGAGCGCGCCCACCGCGACACGGTCGGCGACACGGGCGAACACCCGCAGCCCACCGAGCAGCACCACCCGAACCGCCCGCACCACCCGGATCATCCGGACCATCCGCACGGCCGCAACGGCCGCGGCGACCAGAACGGCGAGAGCGGCGAGAACGGCCGCGACGCCCAGCAGGACCAGCACAACCGGCATGACCAGCACGACCAGCAGGACCAGCAGGACCAGCAGGACCAGAGGGTCCCGAACGACCACCGGAACCCCGCGCACCACCAGAACCACCTTCCGGAAGGAGCCGAGCAGTGAGCACGTCGACAGGTGAGACTCCCGCGGGAGACGCCACGCCGACCGACCTGCGGGCGGCCGCAGCCGACTTCACCTGGCTGCTCAATCGTTTCGCCACCGAGACGGCGGGCGTCGTGGACGCGATCGCGGTGTCCTCCGACGGTCTGCTGATCGCCGTGTCGGAGCTGCGCGAGCACGCCGACTCCGAGCGGCTGGCCGCGATCGTCTCCGGCATGACCAGCCTCGCCGCGGGCGCCTCCGGCAACTACGGCCTGGGCGCTCTGAACAAGGTCATCATCGACCTGGAGGGCGGTCACGTCCTGGTCTCCGCCATCGGCAGCGGCGCCGTGCTCGGCGTGGTCACCGACAAGGAGGCCAAGCTGGGCAACATCGCCTACGAGATGACGGTGTTCGCCAACCGGGCCGGTGCCGCGCTCAGCCCGCAGCTGGTGCTGGAGCTGAAGAACAGCGTCGGCGCCACCAGGTCGCGCTGAGCGGCCGGCACCGTAGGAAGCGCAGAGGAAGCGAACGACACCGATGGCGGACGGCCGGACTCCGCGCGGCGCGGGCGACGACGGTTTCCCACCGGTCGGCCCCGCGCCCGCCGTACGGCCCTTCCTGGTCACCGCGGGCCGGGTGGCGGGCGCGGGCGAGGCGTCGTCCGGCCGGACGATGCCCGTCGAGACCCAGCTGGTGGCCACCGCCGACGGGCTCGACGCGCTCGACACGCTCTCGTTCGAACAGCACGACATCGTTGCCGCATGCAGGCAACCGCAGTCGATCGCGGAGATAGCCGCCCGGCTGAAGCTGCACCTGAACGTGGTGCGGGTGCTCGCCGAGGACCTGCGGGCGGCGGGGCAGCTGTCCGTGCACGTGCCCGACTCCGGCGTCACCCACGACGCGTCCGTACTGCGCAGGGTTATCGATGGCCTGCGGGCCATCCCCGACTCCCGGGGGGTACTCCGTGACTCCGACTGAACCGCTGGTCCGATCCGGGACCGGCCAGGCCGTCGTACGGCCGCCGCTGCCGGTGAAACTGGTCATCGCGGGCGGCTTCGGCGTGGGCAAGACCACCGCCGTCGGCTCGATCTCCGAGATCGAGCCGCTCACCACCGAGGCCGCCATCACCGAGGTCGCCGCGGGTGTGGACGACCTCAGCCACACACCGCGCAAGACCACGACGACGGTGGCGATGGACTTCGGCTGCATCACCATCGACCCGACCCTGAAGCTGTACCTGTTCGGCACGCCCGGGCAGGAACGGTTCGGCTTCATGTGGGACGACCTCGTGGAGGGCGCGGTCGGTGGGCTCGTCATCGTCGACACCCGCCGGCTCGACGACTGCTACGCGGCCGTGGACTACTTCGAGCACAAGCAGATCCCGTTCGCCGTCGCCGTCAACGCCTTCGACGGCCAGGTCGCGCACACGCTGGAGGAGGTCCGCTGGGCCCTCGACGTGTCCGACGGCGTCCCGGTCCTCGTCTTCGACGCCCGCGAACGCGGCTCGGTCCGGGACGCGCTGCTGGTCGTCCTGGAACAGGCACTGGCCCGTACCCAGGGATGACAGGAGGCCTGAGGGGGCGTGACTCCCCCCTCGGGCTCAGGGTCGATACGGCTCCGGGTCGATACGGCTCCGGGTCGATACGGCTCGGGGCCGATACGGCTAGGCGCTCCGCCGTACCCCCGCCGACACCGCCACCCGGCTCACCGCCCAGAACAGCGCGAGGGTCACCAGGGCGAGGGCGGCGACCAGGGTGGCGCCGCCGACGACCTTCTCGTAATCGCGCTGGTAGAGGCCGTCGACGATGTACCGGCCGAGGCCGCCGAGGCTGACGTACGCGGCGATGGTGGCCGTGGAGACGATCTGGATGGCCGCCGAGCGCAGGCCGCCGAGGATCAGCGGGAGCGCGACCGGGAGTTCGACCCGCAGCAGGATCCCGGCCTCGTTCATGCCCATGCCGCGCGCGGCGTCCACCGGGGACGGGTCGACGGAGCGCACGGCCTCGTACGTGGTGACCAGGATCGGCGGGACGGCGAGCACGACCAGCGGGATCATCACCGGCAGCATGCCGAAGCCGATCAGCATGGTCATCAGCACCAGCAGACCGAAGGTCGGCAGCGCCCGCGCGGCGGTGGCGATCAGGGAGAGCGTGTTTCCGCCGCGCCCGTAGTGCCCGGTGACCAGGCCGACCGGCAGCCCGATCAGGGCGGCCAGGGCGAGCGCCTGAAGGGTGTACCCGATGTGCTCGCCCACGCGGGTGGGGATGCCGTCGTAGCCGTGCCAGTACGCGTTCTCGCTGAAGAACGCGATGACGAAGTGCAGTACGTTCACCGGGCCGCAGCCTCCTTACGGGCCCGGCCGTCGGCGCGGGCGTTGCCGCGGCCGGCCGTGCCGCTCGGCATCCAGGGCGTCAGCAGGACACGGACGCCCACCAGCAGGGCGTCGGCGAGGATCGCCAGGCCGGCCATGGTGAGCACGGCGTTCCAGGCGAGTTCGGGCCGGTTGTAGATGGTCGCGTCGTGCAGCAGGTTGCCGAGGGCGCCCTGGTTGCCGATGAGGGTGCCGACGCTGACGAGACTGATGCTGGACACGGTCGCCACCCGCAGGCCCGCGATGATGGCCGGCACGGCGATCGGCAACTGGACTTGGACGTAACGGCGTACGGGGCCCAGGCCCATGGCGGTCGCGGCGGCCAGGGTCTCCTGCGGGACCGAACGGACACCGTCGACGATCGCCGGGACGAGCACGACGAGGGTGTACACGGTGAGCGGGATCATCACCGTGACCTCGGTCTGGCCGGTGTAGTCGATGAGGACGACGAAGAAGGCCAGCGAGGGGATGGCGTAGAGCACGGTCGTCACCCACAGCACGGGCGGGTACAGCCAGCGCAGCCGGACGCACAGCTGGGCGAGCGGGAGCGCGAGCAGCAGTCCGCCCAGGACGGGCAGCAGGGCCTCGCGCAGATGCAGCCCGATCAGACCGGCCCAGCTGTGCTGGAGGTCGCTGGGAATGTCGAAGAAACCGTTCACCGGACGGCCTTCTGCACGGCTGCGGCACCCGTGTCAGCCGCGTCGGCCGCGTCGCCGACGCCAGTCGGGCCAGTCGGGCCGGTGGCGCCGGTGGGGCCGGTGGTGTCCGTGGCGTGGGCGCCGCGGATCGCCTCGCCGATGGCCGTCTGGGAGACGACACCGGCGGCCCGGCCCTCGCCGTCGACGGCGACCGCCCAGCCGGTGGGCGAGAGCACCGCGCAGTCGAGCGCGGACCGCAGCGAGTCCCGTCCGGCCACGAACGGCCGTCCGTACGGCAGCAGTCGGCCGGTGTCGACCTGCCCGGCGGTCAGCGCGTCCGGCTCGCTCCAGCCGAGCGGCCTGCCGTCCAGGCCGGTGACGAGGAGGTAGGGGACGTCGGCGGTGGTGCGGTCGGCGATCTGCTCGGCGCTCGCGTCGACCGCGACGATCGGGGCGGTGAGCAGGTCCAGCCCCGCGGAGGAGAAGAACGACAGCCGCCGGATGCCGCGGTCGGCGCCGAGGAAGTCCTCGACGAACGCGTCGGCGGGCCGGGAGAGCAGCTCGGCGGGCGGCGCGAACTGGGCGAGCCGGCCGCCGGTGCGCAGCACGGCGACCATGGTGCCGAGTTTGACGGCCTCGTCGATGTCGTGCGTGACGAAGACGATCGTCTCGCCCAACTCCTCCTGGATGCGCAGGAGTTCGTCCTGGAGTCCCTTGCGGACGATGGGGTCGACGGCGGAGAACGGCTCGTCCATCAGCAGCACCGGCGGATCGGAGGCGAGCGCCCGTGCCACGCCGACGCGCTGCTGCTGGCCGCCGGAGAGCTGGTAGGGGTAGCGCTTGGCGAGCGAGGCGTCGAGGCCGACGCGCTCCATCAGTTCCCGGGCCCGGGTCCGCGCCCTGTCCTTGCTCCAGCCGAGCAGCCGGGGCACGGTGGCGATGTTGTCGATGATCGTGCGGTGCTGGAAGAGCCCGGCGTTCTGGATGACGTAACCCATGGACCGGCGCAGGGTGTTGACGGGCTGCTGCCGGGTGTCCTTGCCGTCGATGGAGATGGTGCCCTCGCTGGGCTCCACCATCCGGTTGATCATCCGCAGGGTGGTCGTCTTGCCGCATCCCGAGGGGCCGACGAGGACGGTGATCGCGCGGTCCGGTATCTCGAGGGAGAGCCGGTCCACCGCCACCGTGCCGTCCGGGTACCGCTTGGTGACTGAATCTATCCGTATCAAAACGCCGAACGCCCTTCGGGTCTGGCACTCTCCGCCCGTTCTCGACCATCTGAGTCCGAGCCGTTGCGGACAGAGTCTAGACCGCTTGTGTTGCGGGGGTTTTGACGGGAGACGCGGGTTCCGTGCACCGCGCCGACTGTGCGCGGCCTGTGAATCCGCTGATTCTCACTCTCCCCTCAGGAGCGGCTCAGGGATCCCCCAGAGACGCCCCCGATCGTCACCGACATGAACGAAACGAAGGCCGTGGCGCCGGACCTGACCCTGCGGCTGCCGCTGGTCCACGCCCGGCGGCCGGCGGAGACGGGCGGCCGCCTGATGCTGCTCGGCGCGGCGGCCCTGCTGAAGGCCGTCCGTACCGGCCGGGCCATGCCGCTGGTGTGGTCGGGCGTCGCCATCGGGTTCGCGTTCAACACCAAGATGATGCAGGCGTACGTCGTCCTGCCCGCGTTCTTCGCTGATGTGCCTCGCGGCGGTCGCCGCGGTCGTCGCCCTGCTGGCCGGCCCGGCCGCGTACTCCGCCTCGGCGGCGGCCTCCGCCACGAACGGCACCAACCCGACGGCCGGTCCGAGCACCGGCGGTACGAGGGGCATGGGCGGGGGCGGCGGTCAGCGGCCGAGCGGCAGCGGCGGCCCGGGCACCGACTCCGGTCAGGCCCAGAGCGGTTCGGACGACGGCGGACAGCTGGGGTAGCCCCCGACGGGCAGCAACTCCACGGAGTCGGGCACGACGGAGTCGGGATCCGGCACGACGGAGTCGGATCCGGCACGACGGAGTCGGGATCCGGCACGGCAGGGGCGGCCGGCTCGGGCGGCGGTGGCGGCATGGGCGGCGGCACCCAGGTGTCGTCCGAGATGATCACGTACGTCAACGACCCGGGACTAGAGTCCCGGGCTTGCACAGCGGGCGCCACTGGCTGTGGTGCTGCGCTTGCGTCCGGTCCCACCCTCGGGTTCGGGGGGTGGGTCTGGGGCGGTTGACTGCGCCCCGCGTCGCCACAACTCTTCCGCGCGAGCACGGATGTTG
>NZ_JBVJAB010000030.1:48621-89061 GCF_055591025.1 Streptomyces sp. NPDC041784 | reverse complement strand
TACCTACGGCCCTACACCAGCAACGAACAGCGAACGGCAGCCCTCAACACCTTCCTGCACACCTACAACTACCATCGCTGCCACACCGCACTCGGAGGCAAGCCCCCGATCAGCCGCGTCAACAACCCTGCGGGTCAATACACCTAGCGACCACCCGTCCGCCCCGGCCCCGTCCGCCCGGGCTTCCGGTCCCCGGCCTCCGGCCTCCCCCGGCTCAGCGGGGGGCGGTTCGGGGCACCACCCGCTCGTCGGCTCCGGCCGCCGTGCGGCCAACTCACCGGCCGTTGCCGTGATTACGTAAGCCCATGACTGCGATCAGACTCCTCCTCGTGGACGACGACCCCCTCGTGCGGGCCGGCCTGTCCTTCATGATGGGCGGCGCCGAGGACATCGAGATCGTCGGCGAGGCCGCGGACGGCGGCGAGGTCGAGGCGCTCGTCGACCGCACCCGGCCCGACGTCGTCCTCATGGACATCCGGATGCCGGCCGTGGACGGACTGACGGCCACGGAGCGGCTGCGGGCCCGGCCGGACGCCCCACAGGTCGTGGTCCTCACCACCTTCCACGCCGACGAGCAGGTGCTGCAGGCGCTGCGCGCGGGCGCCGCCGGGTTCGTCCTCAAGGACACCCCGCCCGCCGAGATCCTCGACGCGGTGCGCCGGGTCGCGGGCGGCGACCCCGTCCTGTCGCCCACCGTCACCCGGCAGTTGATGGCCCGCGCGGCCGGTACGGCGGCCGACGCCCGGCGTGCACGCGCGCGTGAGCGGCTCGCCGCCCTCGGGGAACGCGAACGGGAGGTCGCCGTCGCGGTCGGCCGGGGTCTGTCCAACGCCGACATCGCCGCCGCGCTGTTCCTGAGCGTCGCCACCGTCAAGGCCCATGTCTCGCGTGTCCTGGCCGAGCTGGGCCTCAACAATCGGGTCCAGATCGCCCTGCTCGCCCACGACGCGGGATTTCTGGAGGAGGACACACCCTAGGTGTGTTGCCCTGCGAGGTCGGGCTCGGGCACCAGTTCGCCGGCTCGGCCGTTGTCGCGGAAAGGGGAGAGGAGCGCCATGACGGACGTGGTGGACCTGGGGGAGTTCGGCGACGGGTTCCGGCGGGACCCGCACACGGTGTACGCGCGGCTGCGTGAGCGCGGGCCGGTGCACCGGGTGCGGCTGCCCGTGCCCGACGCGCACCACGAGACCTGGCTCGTCGTGGGGTACGAGGAGGCGCGCGCCGCGCTCGCCGACCCCCGCCTGTCCAAGGACGCGGCGCGGATCGGCGTCACGTTCCTCGACGAACAGCTGATCGGCAAGTACCTGCTGGTCGCCGACCCGCCGCAGCACACGCGCCTGCGCGCGCTGGTCTCGCGCGCCTTCACCATGCGCCGCGTGGAGGAGCTGCGGCCGCGGATCCGGCGGATCACCGACGACCTCCTCGACGCGATGCTGCCGCTCGGCCGCGCCGATCTCGTGGACTCCCTCGCCTACCCGCTGCCCATCACCGTCATCTGCGAGCTGCTCGGCGTCCCCGAGCTGGACCGCACGGAGTTCCGCAAGCTCTCCACCGAGGCCGTGGCACCCACCAGCGCGGAGAGCGAGTACGACGCGTTCGTGCGGCTCGCCGCGTACTTGACCGAGCTGATCGAGGACAAGCGGTGCGCCGGGCCGAGCGGTGACCTGCTGAGCGACCTGATCCGCACCACCGCCGAGGACGGCGACCGGCTCTCCGACGGCGAGCTGCGCGGCATGGCGTTCATCCTGCTCATCGCCGGCCACGAGACCACCGTCAACCTGATCACCAACGCCGTTCACGCCCTGCTCACGCACCCGGACCAGCTCGCCGCCCTGCGCGCCGACCCGTCCCTCCTCGACGGCGCGGTCGAGGAGGCCCTGCGCTACGAGGGGCCGGTGGAGAACGCCACGTTCCGGTTCGCCGCCGAGCCGCTGGAGATCGGCGGCACGGGCGTCGCGGCGGGCGAGGCGGTGATGATCGGCCTGAGCGCCGCCGACCGGGACGGGGAGCGCTATCCGGCTCCGGACCGCTTCGACATCCGCCGCGACACCCGGGGCCACCTCGCCTTCGGCCATGGCATCCACTACTGCCTCGGCGCTCCCCTCGCCCGCCTGGAGGCCCGTATCGCCCTCGGCTCCCTGCTCGATCGCGCGCCCGGCCTCGCCCTCGACGGCCCGCCCGGCGACTGGCTGCCCGGCACCCTGATGCGCGGGATGCGGAGTCTGCCGGTGCGGTGGCAGCGGGAACAGCAGCTGAAACCGGTCCGGTAGGCGCCCCGCGCACCCTCACACCGCCTCGGCCGCCCCCGCGATCTCCGCCATCGACACGGCCCTGCGCTCCCGTCGGGACGTCTCGCAGGCCTCGGCGACACGGAGGGCCTGGAGGGCCTCGCGGCCGTCGCAGGGGTTGGGGCGTTCACCCCGGAGGACCTCCACGAACGCGATCAGCTCGGCCTCGTACGCGGGGCCGAAGCGTTCCTGGAAGCCCGTCCAGGGCTTGTCGGCGGCCGGGGGGCCGGTGGGCTCGGTGGAGGCGATGGGGGTGCGGTCGTCGAGCCCGACCACGATCTGGTCCAGCTCCCCGGCCAGCTCCATGCGCACGTCGTAGCCCGCGCCGTTCAGCCGGGTCGCCGTGGCCGTGGCGAGCGTGCCGTCGTCGAGGGTGAGGACCGCGGCCGCCGTGTCGACGTCGCCCGCGGCGCGGAACATCGCGGGCCCCGCGTCGGACCCGGCGGCGTACACGTCCCGTACCTCGTGCCCGGTCACCCAGCGCAGACAGTCGAAGTCGTGGATGAGGGCGTCCCGGTAGATCCCGCCGGACACCGGCAGCCAGGCGGCCGGCGGCGGCGACTGGTCCGAGGTCAGCGCCCGCACGGTGTGCAGCCGCCCGAGCCGCCCCGAGCGCACCGCCTCCCGCGCGCCGGTGTAGCCCGCGTCGAAGCGGCGCTGGAACCCCATCTGAAGGATCGTTCCCGCAGCCTCGACCTCGGCGATCGCCTGTAAGGTCCCCGCCAGGTCCAGGGCGATGGGCTTCTCGCAGAACACCGGAAGCCCGGACCGCGCCGCCCGGCCGATCAGTTCGGCGTGGGCCGAGGTGGCCGTCGTGATCACCACGGCGTCCACGCCCCAGCGGAAGATCTCGTCCACCCCGGGGGCGGCCGTCTCGCCCAGCCGCAGCGCGAGCTCCTGGGCCCGCGCCGGTTCCGCGTCCGTCAGGATCAGGGATCCGACCTCGCGGTGACGGCTGAGAGTGTTCGCATGAATGGTGCCGATGCGGCCCGTCCCGATGACCCCGATGCGCATGAGACCAAAGTGACCTCGGAGCCCGCACCCTGTCAATGCGTATGTCCGGACAATCGAACTACACAACTTCCCGTCAACAGCGCACGGAGCTACGCTCGGCGGGTGCCGAAACCAGAAGTGGACCCGACCGTGCAGCTCGACCTCCGTGTGGACCGTAGCTCTCCGGTGCCCCTGTACTTCCAGCTGTCCCAGCAGCTCGAGGCCGCGATCGAGCACGGATCGCTCACCCCGGGCAGCCTGCTGGGCAACGAGATCGAGCTGGCGGCCCGGCTCGGCCTGTCCCGCCCGACCGTGCGCCAGGCGATCCAGTCCCTCGTCGACAAGGGCCTTCTGGTGCGCCGCCGGGGCGTCGGCACCCAGGTCGTGCACAGCCAGGTCAAACGGCCCCTGGAACTCAGCAGTCTCTTCGACGACCTGGAGGCGGCCGGCCAGCGCCCGGCGACGACCGTCCTGGTCAACGCCGTCGAGCCCGCGTCCGCCGAGGTCGCGGCGGCGCTCGCGGTCGCCGAGGGCAGTGAGGTGCACCGCGTGGAGCGGCTGCGGCTGGCGCACGGTGAACCGATGGCCTACCTCTGCAACCACCTCCCCGTCGGCCTGCTCGACCTGGACACCGGCCAGCTGGAGGCCACCGGCCTGTACCGCCTGATGCGCGCCGCCGGGATCACTCTGCACAGTGCCCGCCAGTCCATCGGCGCCCGCGCCGCCACCGCCGCCGAGGCCGAGCGGCTCGCCGAGGCGGAGGGCGCCCCGCTGCTCACCATGCAGCGCACCACCTTCGACGACACCGGGCGCGCCGTGGAGTTCGGCGACCACATCTACCGCCCGAGCCGTTACTCCTTCGAGTTCCAGCTGCTCGTACGGTCCTGAGCGCGGCCGCGACCGGCGGGCCCGGCCTGGTCGCATTGTCCGGACAAGGTGACCGGATGTCCGGACAAGGTGCCGGATATGTGCTCCCCGGTGATCATGTCGGTGATCCCTGTGTTCGATAATGGGGCGTTTGCGTCCGGTGAGCGGTCACCGAGCGTGCGCGTACGACTGAACACAGCAAGAAGGGCACGGCCTCGTGGCACGGTTTCGGACCTGGGCAGGGATCGCGTCGGCGGGGGCACTCACCGTGTCCCTGGCGGCGTGCAGCGCCACCGGCGGCAAGCGCGCGGAGGACGCCCGCGAGGCCGCGGCCGCCCGGGGCGGGGCGGCGGTGGACACGCCCCGCTGGACCATCGCGATGATCACTCATTCGGGTGATGGCGACACCTTCTGGGACATCGTCCAGAGCGGCGCCGAGCAGGCCGCCGCCAAGGACAACATCACCTTCCTGTACTCCCACGACGACGAGGCCCAGCAGCAGGCCCAGCTCGTGGACACGGCGGTCGACAAGAAGGTCGACGGGATCATCGTCACCCTCGCCAAGCCCGACGCGATGAAGGCGGCCCTGGCCCGTGCCGCGAAGGCCGGCATCCCCGTGGTCACGGTGAACTCGGGCTCGGCGGAGTCCAAGGCGTTCGGCGCGCTCGCCCACATCGGCCAGGACGAGTCGGTCGCGGGCCGGGCCGTCGGCGAGGAGCTGACCGAGCGCGGCCGCAACAAGGCGCTCTGCCTGCTGCACGAGCAGGGCAACGTCGGCCACGAGCAGCGCTGTGCCGGTGTGGCGGAGTCGTTCGCCGGCACGGTGGAGAACCTGTACGTCAACGGCACGAACATGCCCGACGTGCAGTCCGCGATCGAGGCCAAACTCCAGGCCGACCCCTCGATCGACGCCGTCGTCACCCTCGGCGCCCCCTACGCCGACACCGCCGTGAAGGCGAAGCGCGGGGCGCGCAGCAAGGCCGAGATCGACACCTTCGACCTCAACGCCAAGGTGGCCGCCGGCCTCGCGGACGGCACCCTCGGCTTCGCCGTCGACCAGCAGCCGTACCTCCAGGGCTACGAGGCCGTGGACCTGCTCTGGCTCCACAAGTACAACGGCGACGTCCTCGGCGGCGGCCGGCCGGTGCTGACCGGCCCGCAGATCGTCACCAAGGACCAGGCGGCCGAGCTGGCCCGCTACACCGAGCGGGGCACGCGATGAGCGCGACGACGGACGCGACGGACGCGACGGACACGACGGACGCGACGGACGCGACGGACGCGACGCGCACCACGGGCACGACGGCGCGGGTCACACCTGACGGAACGATTCCTCGGGCATCCGTCCTGCGCGGACTCCTCGGCCGCCCCGAACTCGGCTCGGTCGTCGGCGCCCTCGCGGTCTTCCTCTTCTTCGCCCTCGCCGCCGACAGCTTCCTGCGCGCGGCGAGCCTGAGCACGGTCCTGTACGCCGCGTCGACGATCGGCATCATGGCGGTCCCGGTCGCGCTGCTGATGATCGGCGGCGAGTTCGACCTCTCGGCCGGCGTCATGGTCACGTCCTCGGCGCTCATCTCGTCGATGTTCAGCTACCAGATGACGGCGAACGTCTGGGTGGGCGTCGGCGTCTCCCTGCTGGTCACCCTCGCCGTCGGCGCCTTCAACGGCTTCCTGCTCACCCGCACCGGTCTGCCCAGCTTCATCGTCACGCTCGGCACCTTCCTGATGCTGACCGGCCTGAACCTCGGCCTCACCAAGCTGATCGACGGCACGGTGTCCACGAAGACGATCGCGGACATGGAGGGCTTCGCGTCCGCCCAGGACGTCTTCGCGTCCACCCTCACCGTCGGCGGCGTCGACTTCAAGATCACGATCGTCTGGTGGCTCGCCCTCGTCGCGGTCGCCTCCTGGATCCTGCTGCGCACCCGGGCCGGCAACTGGATCTTCGCCGTCGGCGGCAACAAGGACGCCGCCCGCGCGGTCGGCGTCCCGGTCGGCCGGACGAAGACCGGCCTCTACATGGGCGTCGCCCTCGGCGCATGGATCTCCGGTCAACACCTGCTGTTCAGCTATGACGTCGTCCAGTCCGGCGAGGGCGTCGGCAACGAGTTGACCTACATCATCGCGGCCGTCATCGGCGGCTGTCTGATCACCGGCGGATACGGCAGCGCCGTCGGCTCGGCGGTCGGCGCGCTCATCTTCGGCATGACGAGCAAGGGCATCGTCTTCGCCGAGTGGAACCCGGACTGGTTCACCTTCTTCCTCGGAGCCATGCTGCTCCTCGCGACCCTGCTCAACGCCTGGGTCCGCCGGCGCGCGGAGGCCACCAAGTGACACTCGTCGAGCTGACCGACGTCAGCAAGCACTACGGCACCGTCCGCGCCCTCGAAGGGGTCTCCCTGGAGGTCCACGCGGGCGAGATCACGTGCGTCCTGGGCGACAACGGCGCGGGAAAGTCGACCTTGATCAAGATCGTCGCGGGACTGCACCGCCACGACGGCGGCGTCCTGCGTATCGACGGCGAGGAGACGGCCCTCTCCTCCCCGCGCGAGGCCCTGGACCGGGGCATCGCCACGGTCTACCAGGACCTGGCCGTCGTCCCCCTGATGCCGGTGTGGCGCAACTTCTTCCTCGGCTCCGAGCCCAGGAAGGGCGTGGGCCCCTTCAAGCGCCTGGACGTCGACCTCATGCGCCGCACGGCCCGCGCGGAACTCCTGCGCATGGGCATCGACCTCCGCGACGTCGACCAGCCCATCGGCACCCTCTCGGGCGGCGAACGCCAGTGCGTGGCGATCGCGCGGGCCGTCCACTTCGGCGCGAAGGTCCTGATCCTGGACGAACCGACGGCGGCCCTGGGCGTCAAACAGTCGGGCATGGTCCTGAAGTACGTGGCGGCGGCCCGCGACGAGGGCCTCGGTGTCGTGTTGGTCACCCACAACCCGCACCACGCGTATCTGGTGGGCGACCGGTTCGTGCTGCTGAAGAGGGGCGCGATGGCCGGCTCCCACACGCGCGCGGAGATCACGCTGGAGGAGCTGACACGGCAGATGGCGGGCGGAAACGACCTGGACGATCTACGCCACGAACTGCTGAGTGCCCAAGGGGCGCGGGGAACCGCGCGGGGAACCACGACGCACCCGCGGTCGGCATAGATCGTGGCCCCCCCTTCGTTCCCCCGGACGGCACCCGGTGTGAGCGTGAGGCAGAATTTGGCCTTGATGAGCACCTACGGCAACTTCACCGCCCCCATCGGCTCCCGCCGCGCGCCCGCGCTCCGCACCGTGGGCACCCGGGAGCGCCGCTCGCACCTGACCGCGCCCCGCGTGCCGACGGTCGGCATCGACATCGGCGGCACCAAGGTGATGGCGGGCGTCGTCGACGCCGACGGCAACATCCTGGAGAAGGTCCGTGCGGAGACCCCGGACAAGTCCAAGAGCCCGAAGGTCGTGGAGGACACGATCGTCGAACTGGTCCTGGACCTGTCCGACCGCCACGACGTGCACGCGGTCGGCGTCGGCGCCGCGGGATGGGTCGACGCCGACCGCAACCGCGTCCTGTTCGCGCCGCACCTGTCCTGGCGCAACGAGCCCCTCAGGGACCGCCTCTCCGGCCGCCTCGCGGTTCCCGTCCTCGTCGACAACGACGCCAACACCGCCGCCTGGGCGGAGTGGCGCTTCGGCGCCGGCCGCGGCGAGGACCACCTGGTCATGATCACCCTCGGCACCGGCATCGGCGGCGCGATCCTCGAGGACGGCCAGGTCAAGCGCGGCAAGTACGGCGTCGCGGGCGAGTTCGGCCATATGCAGGTCGTGCCCGGCGGCCACCGCTGCCCGTGCGGCAACCGCGGCTGCTGGGAGCAGTACAGCTCCGGCAACGCGCTGGTCCGGGAGGCCAAGGAGCTGGCCGCGGCCGACTCCCCGGTGGCGTACGGGATCATCGAGCACGTCAAGGGGCAGATCGGTGACATCACAGGGCCGATGATCACGGAACTCGCCCGCGAGGGCGACGCGATGTGCATCGAGCTGCTCCAGGACATCGGCCAGTGGCTCGGCGTCGGCATCGCCAACCTGGCCGCCGCCCTCGACCCGTCCTGCTTCGTCATCGGCGGCGGTGTCTCGGCCGCCGACGACCTGCTGATCGCGCCCGCGCGGGACGCGTTCAAGCGCCAGCTCACCGGCCGCGGCTACCGCCCCGAGGCCCGGATCGTGCGCGCCCAGCTCGGCCCGGAGGCCGGCATGGTCGGCGCCGCCGACCTGGCCCGGCTGGTCGCCCGCCGCTTCCGGCGCGCCAAGCGCCGCCGCGTGGAGCGCTACGAGCGGTTCGAGCGGTTCACCGAGGCGGCCCGGCGCGCCCGGGACACCGCGTGACCGCCTCCCTGCCCCGCCAGGCCGCGCCCCCGGACGAGCCGTCCCGGCCGCCGGAGGACCGCCGCCACGTGATCCGCCGCAGGGCGCTCACCCTGCTGATCATCGTGCTGCTCATCGGCGTCCCGGCCGGCTACCTGGTGATCTCCGCCAACCAGAGCCGGGACAGCGGCAAGGACAAGGAGGCGAAGTACTCGGCGACCGGCCTGACCGAGGGCTGGCCGTCGAAGGTCCAGCGCCGCCTGTACCAGGTGCCGATCCCGCACCCGTCGAACAAGGTCGCCTACTACGAGACGAACAACTGGAAGACCAGCCGGCTCTACGTGCAGTTCCAGACCACGCACGCCGGCCTCGACCAGTTCCTCGCGGACATCGGCGTCGGCCAGGACGACCTGGAGAAGGACGACATCACCATCGGCGCCCGCGACCGGGACGTCACCGGCTGGCGGTTCTCGGGCCCCGGCGCCCGCACGGGCGACTACTACGGCCTGGTCCGCGAGCGGAAGAACCCGACGCCCACCCTGGACGTGGTCGTGAACCACCAGAACCCGATATACCCCATGGTGTACGTCGTCTCGCGCACGGTTCCCTAGACCGGCCGGTCCCGGCCGGGTGTGCCGCTGCGGCCGGCCGCCGGGGCCGATTGTCAGACCCCGCCCGTAGAGTCGAAGACGACTGATCCGACACGCGGGCGGGAGGTGGACAGAGCGTATGGCAGCGCGTTTCGACGACACGGTCACGGAGCGGGCGCACGCCGCGTCCGTGCGGCTCGCCGCCGTCTTCCTGCCCGCGCCCCTGCCGCGCGACGGCCGGATCGCCCTGTGGGACCCCCAGGGCGGCCCCCTGCCCGACACACCGCACGCGGAGCCCACGGAGCTGACCGTCGTACGCCCCCACGGCAGCTCCGTCCGCCGCAGGCCGACCCCCGCCCTGTCGTTGCCGCTCGACAAGGCGCTCCCGCTGCTGGTCCGCGCCCGCCGCGACCCCGCCGCCCACCCCGCCACCGCCTGCTGGGGCGCCGCCGCGCTGCACGCGCTGCGGCTCACCGCCCGGGGCCGCCTGCTGCCCGGCATCACCCCGGCCGGCCACGACGCCTGGCGGGCGGGCCCGCTGGACCCGGAGGACATCGCGCACCTGCGCGCCGTCGCCGCCGCCCTGCCCCACGAGGGACACGCCGTCCCGCTGCCCGGCCCGGGCGCGCTCCGGCTGCCCCAGCCCGAGGCCCTGCTGCGCTCCTTCCTGGACGCCGTCGCGGACACCCTGCCCCGCACCCCCGCCGCGCCGCACGCGAGCGGGAGGCCCTTCGCGGACCGCCGGCCCCAGCGGCTGACCGGGACCGCCGCCCACGAGTGGGCCGCCGAGGTCGCCGCCGGGATGGACGCGGGCGTGCGGATCTCGCTCCGCCTGGACCTCTCGGCGTCCGACCTGTTCGACGACGGGGAGGGGGCGCGCCGCGCGGGCGCCGCGGTCGTCCAGGTGCACAGCCTCGCCGACCCCACCCTGGTGACCGACGCGGCGGCCCTGTGGGCGGGCTCGGCGGACGCCGCCTTCGGCCCCCGCGCGCGGGTCGACGCCGCGCTCGCCGTGCGCCGCGCGGCCCGGGTATGGCCACCGCTCGCCCGGCTCGCCGACCAGGACACACCCGACGTGCTCGCCCTGTCCGAGGAGGAACTGGGCGACCTGCTCGGGGTGGCCGCGACCCGCCTCGCGGCGGCCGGGGTCGCCGTGCACTGGCCGAGGGACCTCGCCCAGGACCTGAGCGCGGCCGCCGTCGTACGGCCCGCGCCGGGCTCGGCGACCGACGGCACCGGCTTCTTCGAGAGCGAGGAACTGCTCCAGTTCCGCTGGCAGCTGGCGCTCGGCGGCGACCCGCTCACCGAGTCCGAGATGGACACGCTCGCCGAGGCCCACCGCCCGGTCGTCCGCCTGCGCGACCAGTGGGTCCTGGTCGACCCGGCGCTGGTCCGCAAGGCCCGCAAGCGCGAACTGGGCCTGCTGGACCCGGTAGACGCCCTCGCCGCCGCCCTCACCGGCACCGCCGAGGTCGACGGCGAGACGGTGGAGGCGGTGCCCGTCGGCGCCCTGGCCGCCCTGCGCGACCGCCTCACCACCGGCATCCACCCGGCCGAACCGCCCGCGGGCCTTCGGGCCACGCTCCGCGACTACCAGCTCCGGGGCCTGGCCTGGCTGGACCTCATGACCTCCCTCGGCCTCGGCGGCTGCCTCGCCGACGACATGGGCCTCGGCAAGACGATCACCGTGATCGCCCTCCACCTCCGGCGGGCCCGCACCGCACCGACCCTGGTGGTGTGCCCCGCCTCCCTCCTCGGCAACTGGCAGCGCGAGATCACCCGCTTCGCGCCCGGCGTCCCCGTCCGCCGCTTCCACGGCACCGACCGCAGCCTCGACGACCTGACCGGCGGCTTCGTCCTCACCACGTACGGCACGATGCGCTCGGCGGCCCCGACGCTGTCCCAGCAGCCGTGGGGCATGGTCGTCGCCGACGAGGCACAGCACGTGAAGAACCCGTACTCGGCGACCGCGAAGGCCCTGCGCACGATCCCGACCCCCGCGCGCGTGGCCCTCACCGGCACCCCCGTGGAGAACAACCTGTCCGAGCTGTGGGCCCTGCTCGACTGGACGACCCCCGGCCTCCTCGGCCCCCTGAAGTCCTTCCGCGCCCGCCACGCGCGCGCCGTGGAGAACGGCGAGGACGAGGAGGCGGTGGAGCGCCTCGCCCGTCTGGTCCGCCCTTTCCTGCTGCGCCGCAAGAAGTCCGACCCCGGGATCGTCCCCGAGCTGCCGCCCAAGACGGAGACGGACCACCCGGTCCCGCTCACCCGCGAACAGGCGGCCCTCTACGAGGCGGTGGTGCGCGAGTCGCTGCTCGCCATCGAGACGGCCGACGGCATCGCGCGCCGGGGCCTGGTGCTGAAGCTGCTGGGCGCGCTGAAGCAGATCTGCGACCACCCGGCGCTGTACCTCAAGGAGGAGGCCACCTCCGTCGGCGACAGGCTCGCCGCCCGCTCCGGCAAACTGGCCCTGCTGGACGAACTGCTGGACACCCTCCTCGCCGAGGACGGCTCCGCGCTCGTCTTCACCCAGTACGTCGGCATGGCCCGCCTGATCACCGCCCACCTCGCCGCGCGCGCGATCCCCGTCGACCTGCTGCACGGCGGCACCCCGGTACCGGAGCGCGAACGCATGGTGGACCGCTTCCAGGACGGCGCCACCCCGGTCCTCGTCCTGTCCCTCAAGGCCGCCGGCACCGGCCTGAACCTCACCCGCGCGGGCCATGTCGTCCACTTCGACCGCTGGTGGAACCCGGCCGTGGAGGAACAGGCCACCGACCGCGCCTACCGCATCGGCCAGACCCAGCCCGTCCAGGTCCACCGCCTCATCACCGAGGGCACGGTCGAGGACCGTATCGCCGAGATGCTCCAGGCCAAACGCGCCCTGGCCGACGCGATCCTGGGCTCCGGCGAGTCCGCCCTCACCGAACTGACGGACCGTGAACTGACCGACCTGGTCCGGCTGCGGAGGGAGGCGTGATGGCGGAGCCGGAGAGCACCACCGGCGCCGCGCCCCGGGAGGACGGCGCGAGTCCCGCCGACGCCGCCCGCCGCGCCCTGCGGGCCGCGCGGGACCGGGCGCGAACGCAGGAACAGCCGACGACGGCGACCGACGCGGACGACGCCGGACGCGTGCCGAGGCCGGGCGACGCCGCGCGCGCGGCCCTGCGCCGCACGGCGGATCCGGCACCGGCCCCCACCGAGGAGCCGGGCGAGCCCCAGGCCACCCATGATCCGCACGAGAAGCCGCACCGGGAGCCCGACCAGAAGCCGCCCCACGATTCGCACCAGCAGCCGCCCCACGAGCCGCACCCGCCCCGGGGCACGCCCCGGTCCGGCGGGCGCCCCGGGGACATCGCCCGCGAGGCCCTGCGGGCGGCCCGCGCCCAGGCACGCAAGGCCGACTCCGACTCCGACGTCGGCGCCGACTCCGACGCCCGGGAGACGGCGACCGGGCCCGCCCACCCGCCGGCTCGGACCCGCGAACGCCCCACCTCCGCGCCCGACCGCGCCCGAGCCGTCCGCCGGTTGCTCGCCGACGCCTTCCGCATGCCGTCGGACTTTTCGGAGCCGACGGAGCCGACAGGGCCGACGGGACAGACGGAGCCGTCCGCCCCCTCGGACACGGCCTCCACGCACCCCGAGCCCGCACCGGACACCCCCCGCCCCCGCCCCACCACACCGACCACACCGGCCACCCCCGCCACACCCTCCATCCCCTCCATGGCCGCCCCCGCCCGCGACGGCGACCACCGCCGTACCTTCCCCGCCTACCCGCCCCGGTCGGCCGACGCGGGCGACGGCGACACCCGCTTCGCCGGGACCTGGTGGGGCAACGCCTGGGTCACCGCCCTGGAGGAAGGCGCGCTGGACGCCAAGCGGCTGGCGCGTGGCCGCGGTTACGCCGAGCAGGGCAACGTGGACGCCATCACGGTCACCCCCGGCCTGGTCCTGGCGTACGTGCAGGGCAGTCGCCCCCGGCCGTACCGGGTACAGGTACGGCTGCGGACGTTCGACGGGGACGACTGGGAGCGTTTCCTGGACGCCGCCGTGGAGCGCCCCGCGCACATCGCCGCGCTGCTCGACAAGGAGATGCCGGAGTCCCTCGCCGAGAGCGGGGTGCCGCTGCTGCCCGGCCCCGGCGACCTCGAACCGCACTGCTCCTGTCCCGACCGCGGCCACCCCTGCAAGCACGCCGCCGCCCTCTGCTACCAGACCGCCCGTCTGCTGGACGCCGACCCGTTCGTGCTGCTCCTGCTGCGCGGCCGGGGCGAACGCGAGCTGCTGGACGCGCTGTCCCGCCGTAACGCCACGCGCGCGGCCCGAGCCGCCCAGGAGCAGGAACCGGCGCCGCTGCCGGGCGTCCGGGCCACCGAGGCCGTCGCGCTCGCCGCGCGTCGACTCCCGCCGCTCCCGGCCCCGTTGCCCGTGCCGCCGCACCCCGAGCAGCCCCCGGCCTACCCGTCCGCGCCGGGCGGCCCCGACGCGTTCGCGCTCGACCAGCTCGCCACCGACGCGGCCGCCCGCGCCCACGCCCTGCTGGCCACCGGCCACGACGAGGTCGGTGAACTCACCCTGTGGCAGGACGCGGTACGGCTCGCCGCCGCCCGCCCCGGCTCCGGGCTCACCGTCGCCACCCGCTCCCTCTACGCCTCGCTCGCCTCCGCCGCCGGCCGCACCCCGGCCGAGCTGGCGCGCGCGGTCGCCGCCTGGCGGCAGGGCGGGCCGGACGGCCTGACGGTCCTTCAGGAGCCCTGGGACCCGCCGGCCGGCCGCTTCGACCGGGCCCGCCCGCTGCTCCTCGCCGCCGACCTGCCCGCCTTCCGCCCCTGGCGCAACCACCTCACCCACCCCCGCGGCCATGTCCAACTCCGCTTCGGCCGCGACGGGTTGTGGTACGCGTACGAGTCCGAGCCGGGCCACGACGACTGGTGGCCGCGGGGCACGCCCGACCCGGACCCGGTGGGCGCCCTGACCGGTCTGGGCGGCGGCGAGGAGCTGTGACCGGAGCCCGGGAGCGAGCCGTAGAGGCTGGATGACCGTGTCTTCCCGCGCCCTCTCCCGTTGCTGGTGGCAGGGGAGCGTGGCTCTCCGTTCCGGGGAGGAGCAGGTGTTTGCGGCACGAACTGTCACGCGGGGCGTCGGGAGGCAAGGACGCCCAGGTCATCGTCGTCGGTGCGGGCTTCTCCGGCATCGGTGCCGCCGTCCGGCTGCGCCAGGAGGGATTCGGTGACGTCCTGGTGCTGGAGAAGGCTCCTCAGCTCGGGGGGACCTGGCGGGAGAACACCTATCCGGGCTGCGCGTGCGATGTGCCGTCCTCGCTCTACTCCTACTCCTTCAACCCCAACCCCGGATGGAGCAGACTCTTCGCGGGGCAGCGGGAGATCCACGACTATCTCCGGGCGACCGCGGAGCGGTACGGCGTGGACGAAGCGCTGCGTTGCGGTGTCCGTGTGCTGCGTGCCGGATGGGATCGGTCCGCGGGGCGTTGGCGGTTGGAGACGACCGACGGCGACTACAGCAGCGAGGTGCTGGTCATGGCCACCGGCCCCTGGCACCGGCCACGGCGTCCTGAGGTGCCGGGACTCGCCGAGTTTCCCGGTCCGGTCTTCCACACCGCGCAGTGGGACCACACCGTGGACCTGGCCGGCCGACGCGTGGCCGTGGTGGGGAGCGGAGCGTCGGCGGTGCAGGTCGTCCCGGCCATCCAGGAACGGGCCGAAGCGGTGCACGTCTTCCAGCGCACCCCCCAATGGATCCTGCCCAAACCCGACTTCCCGGTCCCTCGGGCCCTGGGCTGGTGTCTGCGTCATCTGCCGGGCGCACAACAGGTCATGCGGAGCGCCCAGTTCAGGATGCAGGAGGGCTTCGGTTTTGCCTTCCGTCACCCCGGGCTCGTCCGCCCCCTCCAGGCAGCGGCCCGTGCCCATCTGTACCTCGCGGTCCGTGACCGGGGCCTGCGAGAGGCGCTCACCCCGCACTACACCCTGGGCTGCAAGCGCCTGCTGACCTCGAGCACCTACTATCAAGCGCTGGCCGAGCAGCACGTCCACCTTCATCCCACCGCTCTGTCCGCCGTTCGCGGGAACCGCCTCACCGGCGCCGACGGCACCCGGGCCGAGGCCGACGCGGTGATCCTGGCCACCGGCTTCCACATCGGCGAGCTGCCGCTGGCACGCAGCGTGCACGGCACGGACGCCCTGACCCTGCACCAGACCTGGGCAGAGGGGCCCGAGGCCTACCTCGGCACCACCGTCAGCGGCTTCCCCAATCTCTTCCTCCTCCTGGGCCCCAACATCCTCAGCGGTTCCACCTCCGCCCTCACCGTGCTCGAGGCCCAGCTCACCTACCTGTGCGCCGCCCTGACACACCGACGTGAGGGCGGCTACATCTCCCTGGACGTGAAGCCGGCGATCCAGGCCGCCTACAACGCCGCGTTGCAGGAGGCGCTGCGCACCACCGTGTACGACGCCGGCCACTGCTCCAGCTACTACCTGAGCCCCAGCGGGCGGAACACCTTCTCCTGGCCCTGGTCCACCGGCCGGCTCGTCCGCAGCCTCAGCCGCTTCGACCCGGCCGCCTACACCCTTCACGGACCACCCCTCCCCAGCCCCCGGTCCGCGCCCCTCATGCCGGATCACACCCGCCAGGCCGGTGAGACGGGCAACTCCGCCGGCGGGCCCACCGGATCACGGCGCTTCTGAAGCCGCGCAGGGTTCGTCTGTACGATGCACGCGCAGCATGTCTCACGTACCTGTGTGAAGCCCGGTGTGGAGGATCTTCGCGAGGCTGCCACAACGTGGGAAGGCTTGCACGGGGTTCCGACCCAAGTACGTGAGAAATTGTGAGATGTGGGAGCGTGAGCCGGGTGAGTGAGAGTACGTCCAGCACCCTGCAATACCGCTTTGACGGGCCGGAAGAGGCTCCGGTCCTGATCCTGGGGCCCTCCCTGGGGACAACCTGGCACATGTGGGACCGTCAGATTCCCGAACTGATCCAGCAGTGGCGGGTCTTCCGCTACGACCTGCCCGGCCACGGCGGCGCCCCCGCCTACCCGGCGGGTTCCGTGGGAGACCTCTCCGAGCGCCTCCTCGCCACGCTCGACGGCCTCGGCGTGCAGCGCTTCGGCTACGCGGGCTGCGCGCTCGGCGGCGCGGTCGGCGTGCAGCTGGCCCTGCGCCACCCCGAGCGGGTCGCCTCGCTCGCGCTGATCGCCGCCTCGCCGCGGTTCGGCACGGCCGACGAGTTCCGCCAGCGCGGGGTGATCGTGCGGACCAACGGCCTCGACCCGATCGCCCGCACCTCCCCCGACCGCTGGTTCACCGCGGGCTTCGCGGCCGCGCAGCCCGCGATCACCGAGTGGGCGGTGCAGATGGTGCGCACCACCGACCCGGGCTGCTACATCGCGGCCTGCGAGGCGCTCGCCGCGTTCGACGTCCGCGCCGAGCTGGGCCTGATCGGTGTCCCGACCCTGGTCCTGGTCGGCTCGGACGACCAGGTCACCGGCCCCGCCGAGGCGCGCACCCTGGTCGCCGGCATCCCGGACGCCCGGCTGGCCGTCGTACCGGGCGCCTCCCATCTGGTCCCGGTGGAGCAGCCGGCCGCCGTCACCGACCTCCTGGTGCGGCACTTCTCCACCGCCTGGCAGCCCGCCCACGACTCCGCCACCGGCCAGACCGCCGTGCCCGGGATCCCCGTCCGGGCGGTCCTGGGCGCGCCTCCGCAGCCGGTGCCCATCGCGGAGATCGCGCCCGCCCCGTTGGTCGAACCGCCGCAGGTCATGGGCCGCCCCGACCCGTACGACGCCGGGCTGAAGGTGCGCCGCGAGGTCCTCGGGGACGCCCATGTGGACCGGGCGCTGTCGCAGGCCGACGACTTCTCCGGCGACTTCCAGGAGTTCGTCACCCGCTACGCCTGGGGCGAGATCTGGGACCGCCCCGGTCTCGACCGGCGCTCCCGCTCCTGTGTCACGCTGACCGCGCTGGTCGCCGGCGGCCACCTGGAGGAGCTGGCCTTCCACACCCGCGCCGCCCTGCGCAACGGGCTCACCCCGGACGAGATCAAGGAGGTGCTGCTCCAGGCGGCCGTGTACTGCGGCGTCCCGGCGGCGAACAGCGCGTTCCGGGTGGCGCAGCAGATCATCCGCGAGGAGACCACCCCGCAGGAGTGAGCACCCGCCGGACGTGAGCGGCAGGATGGACCCCATGACGACCATGAAGCTCACGAAGAAGTCGCACGCCTGCGTCCGTCTGGAGAAGGACGGGCGCACGCTCGTCATCGATCCCGGCGGCTTCAGCGAGGCGGACGCCGCGGCCGGCGCGGACGTCATCCTGGTCACGCACGAGCACCCCGACCACTTCGACGAGGAGCGGCTGCGCGCGGCCATGGACGCCAACCCGGCCGCCGGGATCTGGACCCTGAGGTCGGTGGCGGAGAAGATCTCCGCCGCCTTCCCGGGCCGCGTCCACACCGTCGGCCACGGCGACACCTTCACCGCGGCGGGCTTCGACGTCCAGGTGCACGGCGAGCTGCACGCGGTCATCCACCCGGACATCCCGCGCATCACCAACGTCGGCTACCTCGTCGACGGCGGACGCGTCTTCCACCCCGGCGACGCCCTGACCGTCCCCGACCACGCCGTCGAGACGCTGATGCTCCCGGTCATGGCCCCCTGGAGCAAGATCTCCGAGGTGATCGACTACGTCCGCGAGGTGAAGCCGCGGCGCGCCTACGACGTCCACGACGCCCTCCTCACGGACCTGGCCCGCCCGATCTACGACAACCAGATCGGCGCGCTCGGCGGCGCGGAGCACCTGCGGCTGGCGCCCGGCGAGGCCGCCGTCCTGTGAGTGTCGGTGGTGCCCGGTAGGTTGTGGGACATGCGCATCGCGACCTGGAACGTCAACTCGATCACCGCCCGCCTGCCGAGGCTGCTGGCCTGGCTGGAGAGCAGCGGCACCGACGTGCTCTGCCTCCAGGAGGCCAAGCTGGCCGAGGCGCAGTTCCCGTTCGACCAGCTGCGCGAGCTGGGCTACGAGGCCGCGGTGAACGCCACCGGCCGGTGGAACGGCGTGGCGGTCATCTCCCGCGTCGGCATCGAGGACGTCGTCAAGGGCCTGCCCGGCGACCCGGGCTACGACGGGCTCGAGGAGCCCCGCGCGCTCTCGGCGACCTGCGGCCCGGTCCGTGTCTGGTCGGTGTACGTGCCGAACGGCCGGGAGGTCGACCACCCGCACTACGCCTACAAGCTCCAGTGGTTCGAGGCCCTGAAGGCGGCCGTCGCGGGCGACGCGGCGGGCAGCCGCCCCTTCGCCGTCCTGGGCGACTACAACGTGGCACCGACCGACGACGACGTCTTCGACGTGGCGGCCTTCGAGGGCCTCACCCATGTCACCCCGGCCGAGCGCGCCGCCCTGGCGTCCCTGCGCGAGGCCGGCCTGTCGGACGTCGTCCCGCGCCCCCTGAAGTACGACCACCCGTTCACTTACTGGGACTACCGCCAGCTGGCCTTCCCCAAGAACCGCGGCATGCGCATCGACCTGGTGTACGGCAACGGGCCGTTCGCCCAGGCCGTCAAGGACTCCTACGTGGACCGCGAGGAGCGCAAGGGCAAGGGCGCCTCGGACCACGCGCCGGTCGTGGTCGACCTCGACGTGTAGGTCACAGCAGCGTCAGGTCCACCGCCTCGGCGAGCGCCGCGTACCCGGCGTCCCCGGGGTGCAGATGGTCCCCGCTGTCGTACGCGGGCAGCATGCGGGTGGGGGCGGCGGGGTCGCGCAGGGCGAGGTCGAGGTCGAGGACGCCGTCGAACGCGCCGGCGTCCCGGATCCAGGCGTTCACGGCGGCCCGCTCGGCCTCCATGGCCGCCGTGTACTTCCCGGAGCCCCCGCACGGCAGCAGCGTCGCCCCGAGGACCCGCACGCCGTGCGCCCGCGCCCGTTCGGCGATCTCCCGCAGTCCGGCGATGACCTCGACCGCCGTGGTCCCGCCGCGCACGTCGTTGATGCCCTCGAACACGACCAGCGTGCGGACCGCGGTCTGCGCGAGCACGTCCCGGTCGAGCCGGTGCAGCGCGCTCACGCCGCCGCCGACCGTGGACACCCCGTCGCCGGGGTAGCGGTCGGTGACCACGCGGTTCGCGGAGATCCCGGCGTTGAGCACGCCGTAGTGCGGCACCGTGTCCTGTCCGCGCAGCCGGGCGGCCAGCGCGTCGGGCCAGCGCCGGTTGGTGTCCGTCGTCGACTTGTCGCCGTCGGTGATCGAGTCCCCGAGCAGCACCACGGACCCGGGCCCGCCGGTCACGTCCACGCCGGTCAGCAGCGGCCAGCTGGTCACCGTCGTGCCGTACGCCGTCCCGGCCGGGTCCGCCGTGTGGTCGCCGGGCTCGCTGAGGTACGACCGCTGCACCGCCAGTCCGTGCCAGGGCGCCGAGGTCACCGTCCCGGGCAGATGGAGGCTCACCAGCAGATCGGTCCCCGGGGGCACCGCGAAGGCGAGCGGATCGCTCACCGCCTGCGCCCCCGCGGGCACCTCGACGCCCGCCTCGCCCTCGAAGGACAGCGGCACCGGCACCGCCGTCGCCGTCGCGTCCCCGGCCCGCAGGGCCACCGTCGCCGCACCGATGCGCACCGGCGCGGACGCGAAGGTGTTGGCGAACCGCAGCCGCACCCCCGGCCCGCCCGCCGAGGTGTGGACCACCAGCCGCAGCGTCCGGTCGGTCCAGGGCCCCACGGCCGGCTGCGCGGACGTGGACGCCGCCCAGCTCCCCGTCCAGCCCGGCGCCGACCCTCGCACCGCCAGTGCGAACACGTGCAGGTCGGGTGCGAGGGGCAGCCGCACCGAGGCCACCGCACGGCCGCGGGCCAGCGGCACCGTCACGACGTACAGCCGGGCCCGCTCGGCGATCCGGCCTGCCGGGGTGTCGATGTGCGGCAGGGCGAGCGCCTTGGCACCGAGCGGCCCGGTGCGCCAGTCGGGCACGGTCAGCCGGTAGCCGGAGGTGGAGCCGTCGGTGTAGCCGACCGTGCCGGTGCCGCCCACCGCCGTCCCGCCGGTGCCGGTGGCCAGGAAGGCGAGGGCGTCGCCGCGACCGCCCAGGCGCACGGCCTGCCCGGCGGCGCGGACGTTGTCGGGGGTGCCCGGCAGGTGGCGCGGCCAGGTCAGGTGCGCGCCGTCCACGGTCAGTTCACGGCCGGGTGTCCAGCCCGCGGCCGCGAGGTCCCCGGCCGGCAGGGCGTTGCCCGCGCCGTCCAGGTCCGTGAGGGCCGCGTTGTCGTACAGCGCCTGAAGCGGCAGCGGCGGCGGGAGGGGCAGCGGCCGGGCCGCCCGCACCGGTGACGCCGGCGCCAGGAAGAGCCCGCACAGGGCCAGCACCAGGGGAAACCTCCGGACACGTCGGCGCATCCACCGACTCCTCCCGCGCGCGGTGATCGACAGCGGCTGGCGACGCTAGGGACGCGGGGGGTGCCGGTCAACGCGCCATGCGCGCCCGGCGGTGGAATTCGACCGGAAGCGCCTGCCCGCGCGCCTGTGGTGCGCACGTCGGTGCGAATGACACGCTGGACGTATGAACATCCCTTTCCTGGGCAACAGGCGCAAGAAAGCCGGAGAAGCGGTGGTCGCCGCGGACCCCGAGGGGGTGGCCGAACTCCTCTCCGAATGCGAGCTGCTGCGCTCCCTGGCGGCCCGGGAGGGGATCCGGCTCGACGACACGGTCGCCTCGCTGGAGGCGCTGGACCAGCTGCTGCCGCGCTGGCGCGACGACGAGGAGATCCTGCCGTGGCTCGGCAACGACGCCGGGCTCTATCTGGGCACGGTCATCGTGCGTACCGTGCCCGGTGCCGCATGGGACTTCTGGCCGGACGGGCAGCCCGTCGTCCGGCTGCTGTCCGGCCGGGAGTTCGACGTCGTGACGGCCGGACAGGAGTGGGCCACGAACGGCGTTCCCGAGCTGTCGCAGCTGTACGGAGAGGTGGCGGAGAGCTGATCGTCGTACACCGTCCGGAGTAAATACGGCTAATGCCCGGAAAGTGCGTGTCGATTCCATGACCTGGTCCCCTCTGGATAGTTTGCGGCGACCACGACACGGCTGAAAGTGAGTAGGGCTGCGGATGGCCGTCGATCCACCGATCGAACTACGGGACGTCACCACGCACTTCGGGGGGCCGTTGGGCGCTCGCGTGCTCACTCGTCGACAGGGCGACTAGAGTGGGCCGTTCATCCCCCATGACCGGGGTCGCGACCGCCGCGGCGAAACCGGGGACGCAGCTGCCGGGTGGGGGACCCCCGTCGGCCACCCGGTCGTAGGGGGCAGCAGTCACAGAGCCATACCCGCCCGGCAACCGGCCGGAGATCACTGCTCGCGCAGCGGAACCGACACGTACGACGGGTCGTCCGCCGGCGAGGAGAAGGTCAGCCGTGCGCCGGACGGGTTGTGCTCGATGTAGAGCGGGTCGACCGTGTCGACGACCAGGGCGAGTCGGTGCCCTGCCGGGACGTCGTAGGCCGTGGAGTACAGCTCCAGGTCGAGACCGAACGGCTTTCCGGGCGTGCGCCCGTGGAAGGTGTACGGCGCGTGCGAGACCAGCTTGCCGAGGCCGAGCGGCCCCACGTCGTACAGGTAGGCGACGAGGGTGCCGCTCTCCTTGGTCGGGGTGAGCGTCGTGTGCAACGACGCCGTACCGCGCACCCGTTGGGCCGTGGCGTACCGCTCCGACTGCCATACGGCGGCCCAGGCGCGCGGGAGCAGGGGGATCGGGGCCACCGGGGGCAGCCGGGCGATCTGGTCGAGGATGCTGGAGAGGAAGACGATTCCGCCGTCGGCGCCGGAGTCGACGTTCGTGTGGATCGTGGTGGTGCCCGCGAGGGCGATCTTCCGGCGGTCGGCGCCCACCGACTTCCAGTCCGGATAGCCCTCGTAGCCGTTGGTGGAACGGGACTTGAGCTGGACCGGCTGTTCGCCGTCGATGCCGTTCGGCGTGCCCTTGAGGTAGCGGTCGAGCCAGCGCCGGGTGTCGGTCCAGACGTCGTTGGGCAGCCCGAACAGTCCGGTGAGTTCGGCGGTGCCGTGGTCGCCGGGGCGCAGTTCCAGACGCTTGGGGCCGGTCAGCTTCTCGTAGAGGGCGACGGACTGGTTGGGCGGGAAGACGGTGTCGCCCCAGCCGCCGGCCAGCATCACCGCGGCGCCGTTCCGGTTGATCCGGTCCGCATAGGTCGTGGGTGAACGCTTCTTCCCCCAGGCGACGATCTCCTCCTCCTTGGTCAGGTCGGAGGAGTAGAAGGCGGAGAAGATCTCCCGGGACTCCGCGCTCTGCCGGCCGGCCACCGTGCCCACGGTGTCGAGCAGGGCGGCCGCCTGGAGGTGCTGGGTGCGGCCGGAGTAGATGGAGTCGATCAGGTCGCCCCAGCCGCTGAGCGCGGCGACGGCCTTGACGCGCGGGTCGTGCGCGGCGGCCAGCAGGCTGATCCCGGCGCCGTAGGAGACGCCCGCCATGCCGATGTGCCGCGGGTCGGCCGGGGTGTGGGCGAGGGCCCAGTCGACCACCTTGGAGGCGTCGCTGACGTCGCGCGGGCCCGCGACGTCGATCTCCCCGCCGGACTGCCAGAAACCGCGCACGTTGTAACTGAGCACGACGTAACCGGATTCGGCGAGTCTCTTCGCCTGGGCCAGGTACTCGACCTGGGGGAAGCCCCAGCTCGTCGGCAGCACGACCAGCGGGTAGCGGCGGCTGCCGTCGGCGCCGGGCGGGGTGACCACGTTCGCCTTGAGGACGGTGCCGCCGTCCCCGGCGATGTCGACGTACCGGACCCCGCCGGTGGCGGCCTGGGCGGCCGGGGCGAGGCCGAGGACGCCGCCGGCGAGAAGGGACCCGCAGACGGCGCCGACGGCGGTCGTACGCAGGGCCATGCGGTGCGGTCGTCCCATGGGGTCACTCCTCGGCGCGCCTCGGTGCAAAGTGACCCGACGGTAACCGGCGCGCCTTACTGGAAGTAACCCGTCGGTAAGTTACGTGGCAGTAACGATTGTTGTGGCAGGCAGGGGTGCCTGGGCGGGCCGCGTCACGTCCTCGACGAGTTCGACCACATCAGGGCCGTACACCTGCGAGTTGATCACCTTGAGCAGCAGGACGAAGGAGTGGTTCCCGTGTCTGCGGGCCAGCCGCTCGTGGTTGCGGACGAGATAGCGGGTGGCGGCCTGGTTGGTGATCGCGCGCTGGCCGCAGAACAGGAACACCGGCCGTGCCTCGCGCCGTTGGCCGGCCGTGAGCCGGGCCAGCAGCACATACTCGGTGACGCCCGCCTCCATGCGGTAGTGCTCGCCGCCGATCTGGAACGCCAGCCGGTCCGGGCCCGGCTCCGGGTCGGTGTTGATCCGCACCCCGGGCAGCATGGCGCTGATGTGGGCCGCCATCCGCCGGTTCGACCCCGGGCCGCCGACGCAGAACTCCGTTCGCTCCCCGAACCCCTGTCGGGCCGCGTCCTGGGTGATCACCTCGGCGTTCGCGCCGCAGTCCTTGATGAGCGCGGCGAGTTCCAGGAGCGCGAACACGTCGTGGCGGTGCACCGAGAGGTCGGCGCTGCCCGCGTCGCGGTTCACGACCAGCAGCGATTCCGAGTTCTCCGGCAGCCCGAAGAACGCCTGCTTGCGCCGGAGTTTCCGGCGCCACAGGTAGGTCCTGGCCACCCAGCCGAGCGCGGCGCTGACACCCGCCGCGACGACACCCAGGACGATGTTGCGCACGTCGTCGTTCATGGGCGCGCATGGTAGCGGTCCGCCATGCGGTTGACGTACCCCTGTTCGAGGTGTGGCAGTCGTATGACAGTGCCCGGATGCGGCCTGTCGCGGCCCCCGCGATGTGGTTACGCTGCGCGGACGGTTTTCGGACTGGAGGTATGGATGCGTCGCCCTGTCGCGCGGAAACTGTCGGTCCTGGCGGTCTCGGCCGCCGTGGTCACGGTGGGGGCGGCGGCGCCACCCGCCGCGCAGAGAACGACGGTCGAGAGAACGACGGTCGAGAAGGTACCGGTGGCCGTCGGATACGGCGGTGCCGTCGCCAGCGTCGACGCGGACGCCTCCGCCGCCGGCATCGAGGTGCTGCGCAAGGGCGGCAACGCCGTCGACGCGGCCGTCGCCACCGCCGCCGCCCTGGGCGTCACCGAGCCCTACTCGGCCGGCATCGGCGGAGGCGGCTACTTCGTCTACTACGACGCCAAGTCCCGTACGGTGCACACCATCGACGGCCGGGAGACCGCGCCGCTGACAGCGGATTCCGGCCTCTTCCTGGAGAACGGCACGCCCGTCCCGTTCGCCGAGGCCGTCAGCAGCGGCCTCGGGGTCGGCACCCCGGGCACGCCCGCCACCTGGGCGTCCGCGCTGGACCAGTGGGGCAGCAGGAAGCTCGGCACCCTCCTTCGGCCCGCCGAACGCCTGGCCCGCGACGGCTTCACCGTCGACACCACCTTCCGCTCCCAGACCGCCGCCAACGAGAACCGCTTCCGCTACTTCCCGGACACCGCCGAACTCTTCCTGCCCGGCGGGCAACTCCCCGTCGTCGGCTCGACGTTCAAGAACCCCGACCTCGCCGCCACCTACGCCGAACTCGGCCGCAAGGGCGTGCGCGCGCTGTACCGGGGAGCCATCGGCGAGGACGTCGTCGACACCGTCAACCACCCGCCCGTGGACCCGGCTTCGGCCTGGACGGCCCGCCCCGGCCGGCTCACCGCCCGCGACCTCGCCGCCTACCGCGCCAAGAACCAGGCGCCCACCAAGGCCACGTACCGCGGTCTCGGCGTCTACTCCATCGCGCCCTCCTCCTCCGGTGGCACCACCGTCGGCGAGGCCCTCAACATCCTCGAGAACACGGACCTGTCGAAGGCCACCGAGGAGCAGTACCTGCACCGGTTCATCGAAGCGAGCAGGATCGCCTTCGCCGACCGTGGGCGCTGGGTCGGCGACCCCGCCTTCGAGGACGTACCGACGAAGGAACTGCTGTCGCAGAAGTACGCCGACTCGCGCGCCTGCCTCATCAAGGACGACGCGGTGCTCACCAGCCCGCTCGCCCCCGGCGACCCCCGCCACCCGGCCGCCTGCGGCACCGCCGGCACGGCCGCGCCGACGACGTACGAGGGCGAGAACACCACGCACCTCACGGTCGCCGACAAGTGGGGCAACGTCGTCTCCTACACGCTGACCATCGAGCAGACCGGCGGCAGCGGCATCACCGTGCCCGGCCGGGGCTTCCTCCTCAACAACGAGCTGACCGACTTCTCCTTCGCCCCGGCCAACCCGGCCGTCCACGACCCGAACCTGCCCGGCCCGGGCAAGCGGCCGCGGTCCTCGATCTCCCCGACGATCGTCCTCGACCGGCACGACAAGCCCGTGGTGGCGCTCGGTTCGCCCGGTGGCGCGACCATCATCACCACCGTGCTCCAGACCCTCACCGGGTTCCTCGACCGCGGACTGCCCCTGGTCGACGCGATCGCCGCACCGCGCGCCAGCCAGCGCAACCAGACGACCACGGAACTCGAACCAGGGCTGTACGACAGTGGGTTGAGGAGCCGGCTGGAAGCCATCGGGCACGGGTTCCGGCTCAACGCCGAGATCGGCGCCGCCACCGGCGTGCAGCGGCTGCCGAACGGCAGGTGGCTGGCCGCCGCCGAGACCGTCCGCCGGGGCGGCGGCTCGGCGCAGGTGGTGTACCCGGCCTCATAGCTCGGCGGTGGGGACGGGCGGCCGCGTACGGAACGCCAGCCGTCCGTCCTCGACCTCCACCCGCACCTGGTCGCCCTCCTTCAGCCGGCCGTCGACCAGCAGCCGGGACAGCTCGTTGTCCACCTCGCGCTGGATCGTCCGGCGCAGCGGCCGGGCACCGTACTCCGGCTGGTGGCCGTGCTCCGCCAGCCAGTCGACGGCCTCGTCCGCGAACTCGACGCCGATGCCCTGCGCGTTCAGCAGCCGTCGCGTCTTCTCCAGCAACAGGTCGGTGATCTGCCGCAGTTGCCCGCCCGTGAGCCGGTGGAAGACGACGATCTCGTCGATGCGGTTGAGGAACTCCGGCCGGAAGTGCTCACGCAGCGGCCGCAGGATCTGCTCGCGCCGCGCCTCCTCGTCCGCCTGCGCGCCGCCCGGCCCGAAGCCGATGCCGGACCCGCGCCGGGTGATCGCCTCCGAACCGAGGTTGCTGGTCATCACGATCACCGTGTTGGTGAAGTCGACCGTGCGGCCCTGGGAGTCGGTGAGCCGCCCGTCGTCGAGGACCTGGAGCAGGATGTTGAAGACGTCCGGATGGGCCTTCTCCACCTCGTCGAGCAGGAGGAGGGAGTACGGGTGGCGCCGGACGACCTCCGTCAGCTGTCCGGCCTCCTCGTGGCCGACGTACCCGGGCGGGGCGCCCACCAGCCGGCTGACCGTGTGCCGCTCCTGGTACTCGCTCATGTCGAGCCGGACCATCCGCTCCTCGCTGCCGAACAGCGCCTCCGACAGCGCCCGGGCCAGCTCCGTCTTGCCGACGCCCGTCGGCCCGAGGAAGAGGAAGCTGCCGATCGGCCGGTCCGGGCTGGCCAGCCCGGCGCGCGAGCGCAGCACCGCGTCCGCGACCACCCGTACGGCCTCCTCCTGGCCGACGACCCGCTGGTGCAGATGCTCCTCCAGCCCCAGCAGGCGGTCCTTCTCCTCCTGGGTGAGCCGGGAGATGGGGATGCCCGTCTGCCGGGACACCACCTCGGCGATCGCCTCCGCCGTGACCTCCAGGTTCTGGCCCTCGTCGGCCGCCTCCTCGCCGCTCTCCTCGGCGATGCGGGTCTTCAGCTCGGTGATCCGGTCCCGCAGCCTGGTGGCCTGCTCGTAACTCTCGTCGGCGACCGCCTGGTCCTTGTCCCGGGCCAGCCGGTCCACCTCGCGCTCCAGGGCCCGTACGTCCGTGCCCTTCGTCCGGGCACCGAGTCGCACCCGGGCGCCCGCCTGGTCGATCAGGTCGATGGCCTTGTCGGGCAGCCGCCGGTCGGTGAGATAGCGGTCGGACAGCTCCACGGCCGCGACCAGCGCCTCGTCGGTGTAGCGGACCTGGTGGTGGGCCTCGTAGCGGTCGCGCAGCCCGCGCAGGATCTCGATCGCGTCCGGCACGGACGGCTCGGGGACCAGGATCGGCTGGAAGCGGCGGGCCAGTGCCGCGTCCTTCTCGATCCTGCGGTACTCCTCCAGCGTGGTCGCGCCCACGATGTGCAGCTCGCCGCGGGCCAGCGCCGGTTTGAGGATGTTCCCGGCGTCCATCGAGCCGCCCTCGCCGCCCCCGCCCGCGCCGACGACGGTGTGCAGCTCGTCGATGAAGACGATCAGCGTGTCGGAGTGGGCGCCGATCTCGCCGACGATGGCGTTGAGCCGCTCCTCGAAGTCGCCGCGGAAGCGGGTGCCCGCCACCACGCCGGTCAGGTCCAGGGCGACGACCCGGCGGCCGTCGAGGACGTCCGGCACGTCACCGTCCACGATGCGCTGCGCCAGCCCCTCCACGATGGCCGTCTTGCCGACGCCCGCGTCACCGATCAGCACCGGGTTGTTCTTGCCGCGCCGGGAGAGCACCTCGATGGTCTGCTCGATCTCGTCGTCCCGGCCGATCACCGGGTCGATACGGCCCTGGCGGGCGAGTTCCGTGAGGTCGCGGCCGTACTTGTCCAGGGTGGGGGTGCCGGTGGGCTGCCGCTGCCGGTCGGGGTGGGCCTGAGCCGTCTCCGGGGCCTCGGGCGGCATGCCCGTCGACGCGAACCGGGCCGCGTTCAGGATGTGCCCCGCCGCGGAGTCCGGGTTGGAGGCGAGGGCGCTGAGCACGTGCTCCGGGCCGATGTAGCCGGCGCCGCGGGACCGCGCCAGGTCGTGGGCGTCGAGCAGGGCGCGCTTGGCGGCCGGGGTGAGGGACAGCGAGGTCGGCGGCGGCACCTCGCCCGGCGGGTGCTGGACCGGGCCCGAGCGCTCGTCGATCTGCGACGCCAGGGAGTCCGGGTCCGCACCCGCCCGGCTGAGCAGACCGCGGGTCGGCTCCGCCGAGAGGGCCGCGCGCAGCAGGTGCTCGGTGTCCAGGTCGCGGCTGCCGTGCTCGGCGGCGTACTGGGCGGCGCCGCGGACGAGGTCTCGGGCCGGCTGGCTGAGGAGCTGGCCGATGTTGATCTGGCGGGGGCCGGGGCGAGGCCCGCCGAAGAAGCGGGCCAGGAACTCACCGAAGGGGTCGCCGTAGCCCTCCGGGCTGGGGTAGCCGCTGGTCATGGCGTTCCGATCGATCGACGTGCGTATGCGGTGCCGACGGGTGCCCGGTCCGTGCCGGGCTACACCACGATTGCACGTTCGCCGGGGTGCGGCATGTGCTGCGGGCCCGTCGACGTACCCGTCGACGTACGGCGCGTGCGGGTCCGATGGGGTGGCCCGCGCCCACGCGGCCAAGCCGCATGTCGAAAGAGCCCCGCGCCCCGGGCGGGCGGCCGCTATCGCCGCTCGGTCAGCACCCTCGGTCCGCTGTCGGTGATCGCCACCGTGTGTTCCACGTGGGCCGCCCTGGAGCCGTCGCTCGTCCGGAGGGTCCAGCCGTCGGGGGCCTCGCGGTAGTCGTCCCGGCCGCTCGCGATCAGCATGGGCTCGATGGCGATGACCATGCCGTGGCGCAGCCGGAAGCCGCGGCCCGGGCGGCCCTCGTTGGGGACCGCGGGGTCCTCGTGCATCCGGCGGCCGATGCCGTGGCCCCCGAAGCCGTCCGGGATGCCGTAGCCCGCCGTACGGCACACCGTGCCGATCGCGTGGGCGATGTCCCCGATGCGGTTGCCGGCCACCGCCGCCGCGATGCCCGCCGCGAGCGCCCGCTCGGCCGTCTCGATCAGCCGGACGTCGGCCGGGCGCGCCGTGCCCACGGTGAGGCTGAGCGCGGAGTCGCCGACCCAGCCGTTCAGCTGCGCGCCGAAGTCGGCCGAGAGCAGGTCGCCGTCGCGCAGCCGGTAGCGGGTGGGGATGCCGTGCACGATCGCGTCGTTCACCGAGGCGCAGAGCACCGCCGGGAAGGGGACCGGGGCGAAGGAGGGACGGTAGCCGAGGAACGGTGACGTCGCGCCCGCCTCCCGCAGCACGTCGTGCGCCAGCTCGTCCAGCTCCAGCAGGGAAACGCCCACGTCGGCGGCGTCCCGCACGGCCGTCAGGGCTCGTGCGACGACCTGCCCCGCCTCGTACATGGCGTCGATCGACGTGTCCGTCTTCAGTTCCACCATGCCAATTACTATACCGGTATTAGAATGGCGGCATGGTGCGTACCCCGTTGACCCAGGAAGAGCGTGAGCGCGGCGAGCGGCTCGGGCGGCTGCTGCGCGAGGCCCGCGGTGGCCGGAGCATGGCCGAGATCGCGGCGATCGCGGGCATCTCCGCCGAGACCCTCCGTAAGATCGAGACCGGCCGGGCCCCGACCCCGGCCTTCTTCACCGTCGCCGCGCTGGCCGGCGCGCTCGGACTGTCCATGGACGAACTGGCGGGGGCGTGCGCGCTCGCCGCGGTGTGAGGCCCGGGGCGCGGTGGGCGCATTCCGGGCGAGGCGGTCCTGGGAGGCCGTCGCGTCCCCTTCGAAAACTCCCCGTAGCCGCGCTGTAACACAACTGGTGTTTTCTTGACGGTCGGAGTGTTCCGGGCGGGCGGGAGTTGGGCGATGGCTGTGGATCAACTCCCGGGTCGGGTACGGGAGTTCGCGAGCTACCTGAACGGGCTGATGGCGCGCCTCGATCAGGGCGCCGGCTGGTGCGCCGTGTTCTGGCAGCGCGATCCCGACGGCATGCGGGCCTGCCTCGAAGGACGCGAAGTGCCGCCCTGGGACGTGGTGGAGGCCCTGCTCCAGGACCTCGCCACCGAGTACGGCACCCAGGCCGCCGCCCAGGAGGCGCACCGCGTCCGGCCGCTGCACACCGCCGCCCTCACCGCGTACGACACCCGGCCCGGCGGGCGGGACGCCCTCGGTGACCGGCTCGACGTCATGCTCCGCGAACAGCGCTACGCCGTCGAACGGCAGGCGGAACTGGGGCGCCGGCTCGCCGCCGCGGGCAGCCGCGAGGAGGCCGACGCGCTCCGCCTCGACCTCGCCTGGGCCCACGACGACCATGAACGGGCCACCGCCCGGTGCGTCGAACTCCGGTACCGGATGGCCGAGTTCGACCGGCGGCCGGCGGGCGGGCCGACGGAGCCCGGCGCCACGGTCGCCGCATACGACGAGTACGACCGGGACGAGCACGACCGGGACGAGCACGACCGGTACGACGGGTACGACACGCAGGCGCCGGACGCCGAGACCGGGCCCATGCCCTCCGTCTCCGCCGAGCCCGAGCCCGAGCCCGAACCCGAGCCCAGCACCCCCGCCCCCGTCCCCAAGCAGCGCAAGCGCCGCCGGGGCAGTGCCCGCTTCGCCGGGATGGTCGAGGAGGAGGAGGCCGCCCCCGTCGTCGTACCGCCGACCGCGGAGCCCTCCGCGCAGCCCGCGCCCGCCCCCTCCGGCCGCCGTTCGCTGCGCGGGGCCCGGTTCGCCGGGGCCGCCGAGGCGGTGGAGCAGCGGCCCGAGCCCCGGCGGGAGCCGCTGGACGCCGACGCCCGGCGGGAGACCGTCGAGGCGGTGGAGCGGCTGGTGGCGCTGCGCGCGCAGGGCCGCAGCGGCGAGGCGCACGCCCTGCTCGTGGAGTGCGCCCACTGGCCCGCCGCCCGGATCCCGCTGCTCGCCGCCGAACTCCAGCGGGCCGGGCTCTCCGCCGACTGGACGACCCTCCTGTGGGAGGCCGCCTCGCTGCCCGCCGACCGTCTGGTCGCCGCCGCGGACGCCCTGGTCGCGGTGGGGCGCACGGCCGACGGCGAGCAGATCCTGCGCCAGGGCGTCGCCCGCCCGGCCGACGAGATCGGGCGGGCCGTGCTGGGGCTTGCCGGGGAGGGGCGCCGCCGCGAGGTGCGCGCGCTGCTGGACGCGTACGTCCGGGTCCGCACCCCCGAGGAGGCGGCCCGCAGCGTCGCCCCGGACCCGCACGCCCTCGTCCCGCTGCTGCTGGAGGCCGCCCGGGGCGTCTCCGAGCAGCGCCACTGGGACCTGGTCCACGCCCTGCGGGTGGCCGGCCTCACCGCCTGACGGGGGCTGGGCCCCTACGCCGTCCGCCGCGCGAATCACCCACCGGAGTGTGAAACGCGATGGACTCCGCGGGTTAACGACGATGGTCTTGGCAAGCCCCTCCCGGAGGCTTACGTTCGTCCCTCTACGACCTTCGTCTACGGGCGTAGAGGCTCTGACGTCCCGTCGAAGGAGCAGCTCATGGCCAACGTCGTACGTGCCGCACTGGTCCAGGCCACCTGGACCGGCGACACCGAGTCCATGGTGGCGAAACACGAGGAGCACGCCCGTGAGGCGGCCCGGCAGGGCGCGAAGGTCATCGGGTTCCAGGAGGTCTTCAACGCTCCGTACTTCTGCCAGGTCCAGGAACCGGAGCACTACCGCTGGGCCGAGCCGGTGCCCGACGGGCCGACCGTGCGTCGTATGCAGGAGCTGGCGCGCGAGACGGGCATGGTGGTCGTCGTCCCGGTGTTCGAGGTCGAGCAGTCAGGTTTCTACTACAACACCGCCGCCGTGATCGACGCCGACGGCACCTACCTCGGCAAGTACCGCAAGCACCACATCCCGCAGGTCAAGGGATTCTGGGAGAAGTACTACTTCAAGCCGGGGAACGCGGGCTGGCCCGTCTTCGACACGGCCGTCGGCAAGGTCGGCGTCTACATCTGCTACGACCGTCACTTCCCCGAGGGCTGGCGGCAACTGGGGCTCAACGGCGCCCAGTTGGTCTACAACCCGTCCGCCACCCACCGTGGCCTGTCCGCCCACCTCTGGCGCCTGGAGCAGCCGGCCGCGGCCGTCGCCAACGAGTACTTCGTCGCGGCGATCAACCGTGTGGGAGTCGAGGAGTACGGGGACAACGACTTCTACGGGACGTCGTACTTCGTCGACCCGCGAGGGCAGTTCGTGGGCCAGGTGGCGAGCGACCGGAGCGAGGAACTCCTCGTCCGCGACCTGGACTTCGACCTGATCGAAGAGGTGCGGCAGCAGTGGGCCTTCTACCGCGACCGCCGCCCCGACGCCTACGAAGGGCTGGTGCAGCCGTGAGCGACCTGTACGCGCGTCACCGGAGCGTCATGCCGGACTGGCTCGCGCTCTACTACGAGGAACCGCTGGAGATCACCCACGGCGAGGGCCGGTACGTCTGGGGCGCCGACGGCACGAAGTACCTCGACTTCTTCGGCGGCATCCTCACCACCATGACCGCGCACGCCCTGCCCGAGATCACCAAGGCGGTGAGCGAGCAGGCCGGGCGGATCGTCCACTCCTCCACCCTGTACCTCAACCGGCCGATGGTGGACCTCGCCGAGCGCGTCGCCCAGGTCAGCGGCATCCCGGACGCCCGCGTCTTCTTCACCACCTCCGGCACCGAGGCCAACGACACCGCGCTGCTGCTCGCCACCACCTACCGGCGCAGCAACACGATCCTCGCGATGCGCAACAGCTACCACGGCCGCTCCTTCAGCGCGGTCGGCATCACCGGCAACCGCGGCTGGTCCCCGACCTCGCTCTCCCCGCTCCAGACGCTGTACGTGCACGGCGGGGTGCGCGGACGCGGCCCGTTCGCCGCCCTGAGCGACGACGAGTTCATCGCCGCCTGCGTCGAGGACCTCAAGGACCTCCTCGGCCACACCCGGCCGCCGGCCGCCCTGATCGCCGAGCCCGTCCAGGGCGTCGGCGGCTTCACCTCGCCCCCGGACGGCCTGTACGCGGCCTTCCGCGACGTGCTGCACGAGCGGGGCATCCTGTGGATCGCCGACGAGGTGCAGACCGGCTGGGGCCGCACGGGCGACCACTTCTGGGGCTGGCAGGCGCACGGCCGCAGCGGCCCGCCCGACATCGTCACCTTCGCCAAGGGCATCGGCAACGGCACCTCCATCGGCGGAGTGATCGCCCGCGCCGAGATCATGAACTGTCTGGACGCCAACAGCATCTCCACCTTCGGCGGCACCCAGCTCACCATGGCGGCCGGCCTCGCCAACCTCACCTACCTCCTCGAACACGACCTCCAGGGCAACGCCCGACGGGTCGGCGGCCTGCTCATCGAGCGCCTGCGGGCCGTCGCCGCCCAGGACCCGGGAGTACGCGAGGTGCGCGGGCGCGGGCTGATGATCGGCGTCGAGCTGACGAAGCCCGGCACCGACCGCGCCGACCCGGACCGCGCGTCCGCAGTGCTGGAGGCGGCCCGCGCGGGCGGCCTGCTGATCGGCAAGGGCGGCGGTCACGACACCAGCGCCCTGCGGATCGCGCCGCCGCTCTCCCTCACCGTCGCGGAGGCCGAGGAGGGCGCCGCGATCCTCGAGGACGCCCTGAGAAGCACGCAGTAGCACCGCCCCGGCACCCCGATCGCCGGTCGAGCAAGGGAACACCGCCATGACCACCACCCTGGAGACCTGGGGCCCCGTCGAACCCCTGGAACCCGCCCTGTCGGTGCGCCGGGTCCTGACCCTGGAACGGGTCCTGGCCGGGGAGCCCGAGGTGGTGGCCGGCGCGGCCCAGCTCGACCGGCCGGTGCGCTGGGTGCACGTCGCCGAGGCCGCCGACGTCGGGGTGATGCTCACCGGCGGCGAGATGGTCCTCACCACCGGCGTGCTGCTCGCCGGCGACGAGAACGCGCAGGCCGAGTACATCCGTTCGCTGCACCGGGCCGAGGCCGCCGCCGTGGTCCTCGGCCTGGGGCGGGCCTTCCCGGCCACACCGGACGTGATGCGGCGCGCCGCCGAACGCTGCGGTCTGCCCATGGTCGTGCTGCACCGGCCCTTCCCGTTCGCCCAGCTGACCGAGGAGGTCCAGTCCCGGCTGGTGCGGCGGAAGTTCGCCGCCGTCAGCCTCTCCGAGGCCGTACGGACCGCCCTCACCGGACTGATCACCGCCGGGGCGCCGCTGCAACGGCTGCTCGACGAGATCGCCCACCACACCGGCTGCCCCGTCGTCGTCACCAACCTCGCCCACCGGGTGCTGGCCACCGCGGGGGAGCGGCCCGCGGTCGACGACGTGCTGCGCGACTGGGAACGCATCGCCCGGCAGGCGGGCGGCAGCGAGGGCGACGGCTGGATCCGCGCCGAGCTGGGCGGGCGCGGCGAGCGGTGGGGGCAGATCATGCTCTGCGGCTACCGCGGCGACACCGCCGGCGGCCGGCTGCTCGCCGACCGGGCCGCCGAGGCCCTGGTCCTGCACCGCATGCTCGGCGGCACCTCCGCGCACACCTGGGAGGAACAGTCCGCGCAGAGCCTGCTGACCGACCTGCTCTCCGGCGTCGTACCGGCGCGCCAGCTGCTGCCGCGGGCCCGGGCGGCCGGACTCCCCGTCAACCGGCGGACCTTCGTCCCACTGGTCGTACGGGACGGCGATCCCGCCCAACTGGAGCGCATGCTCAGGCTGTTGGGACTGCCCGGACTGGTGGCGGAGTTCGCCGAAGGGGCGGTCGCCGTGCTGCTCAGCCTCGCCCGCGACCAGGACGCCGACGCGCTCGCCGCGCACTTCGCAGCCCGGCTGCGCACCGAGTCCGCGGAGAGCCACACCGTCGTCGCCGCGGCCGACCCGCGCATCGTCTGGGACGACGTCCCGGCCGGACTGCGCGAGGCCCAGCACGTCGCGGACGCCGTCGCCGACTCCTCCGCCGCCCTCGACCTGCCCGCCGTCGTCCGCCTGCGGGACGTCCATCTGCGCGGCCTCATACGGCTGTTGCGGGACGACCCGCACGTGCAGTCGTTCGCCGAGCGGGAGCTGGACGGGCTGCTGTGCGACACGGCGGGCGACGACCTGCTCGCCGTCCTGCGCACCTATCTCGCGACCGGCCGCAACAAGTCGCGCACCGCCCAGCTCCACCACGTCTCCCGGCCCGCGCTGTACCGCCGGCTGGAGGCGATAGAGGCGCGGCTGGGTGTCGACCTGGACGACTTCGAACAGGCCGCCTCGGTGCACATCGCGCTGCTCGCGCACGATGCGCAACAGGCCTGAAATATGTGACGACCTGGGAAAACGGCGGTGAAACATGAGCCCAAGAAGACGTGACACGGTGGCACGCCGCACTCCCGCAGACGTGACACGGTGCAACTCAAATGGGTCTTCCGGTCTTTCTAGGCTCCTCGGACACCGAGCGACCGGAGGTCCCGATGAGCAGAGTGATCCGAGCCGCCGTCTTCCAGACTGCCTGGACCGGCGACAAGGAATCGATGATCCAGGTCCACGAGCAGGCGGTCCGCGACGCGGCCGCGCAGGGCGCTCAGGTCCTGTGCTTCCAGGAGCTGTTCTACGGACCGTACTTCTGCCAGGTCCAGGACCCGGCGTTCTACGAGTACGCCGAGCAGATCCCGGACGGCCCCATCGTCCAGCGCTTCCAGGCACTCGCCCGCGAGCTGGGCATCGTCCTGGTGCTGCCGATGTACGAGGAGGAACAGCCCGGCATCCTCTACAACACGGCCGCGGTGATCGACGCCGACGGCTCCTACCTCGGCAAGTACCGCAAGCACCACATCCCGCAGGTCAAGGGCTTCTGGGAGAAGTTCTACTTCAGGCCCGGCAACGTGGGCTGGCCGGTGTTCGACACCGCCGTCGGGAAGATCGGCGTCTACATCTGCTACGACCGGCACTTCCCCGAGGGCTGGCGCGCGCTCGGCCTGGAGGGCGCCGAGATCGTCTTCAACCCGTCGGCCACCTCGCGCGGCCTGTCCGCCTACCTGTGGCAGCTGGAGCAGCCGGCGGCCGCCGTCGCCAACGAGTACTTCGTCGGCGCGATCAACCGGGTCGGCGTCGAGGAACTCGGCGACAACGACTTCTACGGGACCTCGTACTTCGTGGACCCGGAGGCCCAGTTCGTCGGCGAGGTGGCGAGCGACAAGGAGAGCGAACTCGTCGTCCGCGACCTGGACATGGCCAAGCTGCGCGAGGTCCGCGACCGCTGGCAGTTCTACCGGGACCGCCGCCCGGACGCCTACGGCCCGCTGACCGCCCCGTGACCACGCGGTTCCCCGCGCCCCGGAGAAGGGCGCGGGGAACCGCGCGATCGACCCGAGACGACCGGCAGATTCCGGACTCCGCACCCCAGTGGAGCGCTTGCGTAGGAGAGGGAGTATGAGCAGCCGTACCGTCATCCGCGGCGGTCTCGTCGTCACCGCGTCCGACGAGATCCACGCCGACGTCCTGATCGAGGACGGCCGTATCGCCGCCCTCGCCGCCTCCGGCACCCCGGCCGCCGAGGCATGGACCGCCGAGCGGATCATCGACGCCACCGGGAAGTACGTGATCCCGGGCGGCGTCGACGTCCACACCCACATGGAGCTGCCGTTCGGCGGCACCTTCGCCTCCGACACCTTCGAGACCGGCACCCGGGCGGCCGCCTGGGGCGGCACCACCACGATCGTCGACTTCGCCGTGCAGAGCGTCGGCCACACCCTGCGCGAGGGCCTGGACGCCTGGCACGCCAAGGCCGAGGGCAACTGCGCGATCGACTACGGCTTCCACATGATCGTCTCCGATGTGAACCAGGAGACGCTCAAGGAGATGGACCTGCTGGTGGAGGAGGGGGTGACCTCCTTCAAGCAGTTCATGGCCTATCCCGGGGTCTTCTACTCCGACGACGGCCAGATCCTGCGCGCCATGCAGCGCTCCGCCGAGAACGGCGGCCTGATCATGATGCACGCGGAGAACGGCATCGCCATCGACGTGCTGGTGGAGCAGGCGCTGGCGCGCGGCGAGACCGACCCCCGCTACCACGGCGAGGTCCGCAAGGCCCTGCTGGAGGCCGAGGCCACCCACCGCGCCATCAAGCTCGCACAGGTCGCCGGAGCACCCCTGTACGTCGTGCACGTCTCGGCCATGGAGGCGGTGGCCGAGCTGGCCCGGGCGCGCGACGAGGGCCTGAACGTGTTCGGCGAGACCTGCCCGCAGTACCTGTTCCTGTCCACGGACAACCTCGCGGAGCCCGACTTCGAGGGTGCCAAGTACGTGTGCAGCACACCGCTGCGGCCGAGGGAGCACCAGGCCAAGCTCTGGCGGGGGCTGCGCACCAACGACCTCCAGGTGGTCTCCACCGACCACTGCCCGTTCTGCTTCGTCGGCCAGAAGGAGCTGGGCCGCGGGGACTTCTCCAAGATCCCCAACGGTCTGCCGGGCGTGGAGAACCGGATGGACCTGCTCCACCAGGCCGTCGTCGACGGGCACATCTCGCGCCGCCGCTGGATCGAGATCGCCTGCGCCACCCCGGCCCGGATGTTCGGCATGTATCCGAAAAAGGGCACCATCGCCCCGGGCGCCGACGCCGACGTCGTCATCTACGACCCGCACGCCGAGCAGATCGTCTCCGCCGAGACGCACCACATGAACGTCGACTACTCGGCGTACGAGGGCAAGCGTCTCACCGGCCGCGTCGAGACGGTCCTCTCACGGGGCGAACCCGTCATCACCGAGCGGGAGTACACGGGACGCGCGGGTCACGGCGTCTACACCCCGCGCTCCACCTGTCAGTACCTCAACTAGGAGTGGCGCACATGGACTTCGGACTCGTCCTGCAGACCGACCCGCCGGCCTCGAAGGTCGTCGAGCTGATGCAGCGTGCCGAGCGGAACGGCTTCACGTACGGCTGGACCTTCGACTCCGCCGTGCTCTGGCAGGAACCGTTCGTGATCTACAGTCAGATCCTGGCCAACACCAGCACGTTGACCGTGGGCCCGATGGTGACCAACCCCGGCACCCGCACCTGGGAGGTCACCGCCTCCACCTTCGCCACCCTCAACGACATGTTCGGCAACCGCACGGTGTGCGGCATCGGCCGCGGCGACTCCGCGATGCGCGTCGCCGGCCGCCACCCCAACACCCTCGCCCGGATCAGCGCGGCCATGAAGGTCATCCGGGCGCTCGGCTCGGGCCAGGAGGCGGACCTCGGCGGTACGGTCGTCCGCTTCCCCTGGATCAAGGAAGGCGCCCGGCTCCCCGTCTGGATGGCCGCGTACGGCCCCAAGGCGCTGAAGATGACCGGCGAGGAGGCCGACGGCTTCATCCTCCAGCTGTCCGATCTCTATCTGACCGAGTACATGGTCAAGGCCGTCAAGGACGCGGCCGTCGCCGCCGGCCGTGACCCGTCCGAGGTACGGATCTGCGTCGCCGCCCCGGCGTACGTCACCGACGACGACTCGCCCGAGGCGCTCGCCCACGCCCGCGACCAGTGCCGGTGGTTCGGCGGGATGGTCGGCAACCATGTGGCCGACCTGGTGTCGAAGTACGGCGAGCACTCCGCGGCCGTACCCGACGAACTCACCGACTACATCAAGGCGCGCGAGGGCTACGACTACTCCCACCACGGACGCGCCGACAACCCCGACACCGCGTTCGTCCCGGACGAGATCGTCGACCGGTTCTGCCTCATCGGTCCGGTCGAGCGGCACATCGAGAAGCTGAACGCCCTGCGCGCGCTGGGCGTCGACCAGTTCGCCGTCTACGACATGCACGACGCGCGGGAGAAGGTCATCGACGCGTACGGCACGACGGTCATCCCCGCCGTCAACGGCTGACCCCTCCTTCCTCCGCGTTCAACTCCCCATCCCCCCACTCCAGTTCTCCCCTCCCTCCCCCCGCCGTCCCGGGGAGGGGGAGGGGGCCGGAGACCCGCACGGCCTTTCCGGATCCGCCCCTCGTTTGATTGGCCTGCCCATGACCGACACCGCTCCCACGGCGATACCGCCGACGTCCCAAGTCACCCTCGCCGACGGCCGGGTGGAGATCGCCCCTGGTTCGCCGCAGCCCAGCGGCCCCTACGCCAACGAGGACCTGCTGCCGGTCCCGGTGGAGAAGCGCACCTGGACCACGTACAACTTCTCCGCGCTGTGGGTCGGCATGGCCCACAACACGGCGTCGTGGACGCTCGCTTCCGGTCTGATCGCCGTCGGCATGGACTGGAAGCAGGCGGTGTTCACCATCGCGCTGGCCAATGTGATCGTGCTGGTCCCGATGCTGCTCACCGGGCACGCGGGACCGAAGTACGGCATCCCCTTCCCGGTCTTCGCCCGTGCCTCCTTCGGCGTGCGCGGCGCCAACCTCCCCGCTGTCGTACGGGCGTTGGTGGCGTGCGGCTGGTTCGGCATCCAGACCTGGATCGGCGGCGAGGCGATCTACTTCCTCGCCGGGAAACTGATCGGCAACGGCTGGAGCGACGCCGGGAAGATCGGCGGCTACGCCTGGACCATGTGGCTGTCGTTCGCCATCTTCTGGGCGATCCAGGTCGCGATCATCTACCGGGGCATGGAGACGATCCGCCGCTTCGAGAACTGGGCTGCGCCCTTCGTGCTCGTCGGCGCGTTCGTGATGCTGATCTGGATGAGCAACAAGGCCGGCGGCTTCGGCCCGCTGCTCGACCAGCCCTCCAAGCTCGGCTGGGGCGGCGACTTCTGGAAGCTGTTCTGGCCGTCCCTGATGGGCATGATCGGCTTCTGGTCGACGCTGTCGCTGAACATCCCGGACTTCACCCGCTACGGCAAGTCCCAGAAGGCGCAGACCTGGGGGCAGGCGCTCGGTCTGCCCACGACCATGACGCTCTTCGCGCTGCTGTCCGTCATGGTCACCTCCGGCTCGCAGGCCGTGTACGGCGAGACCATCTGGGACCCGGTCCAGCTGGCCGCCAAGACGGACAACGTCGTCGGCCTGCTGTTCGCGCTGGTCACCGTGCTGGTGGCGACCCTGTCCGTGAACATCGCCGCCAACCTGGTCTCCCCGGCCTTCGACTTCTCCAACATCGCGCCCCGGAAGATCAGTTTCCGCACCGGCGCGCTCGCCACCTGTGTCCTCGGCGTGCTGATCTTCCCCTGGAAGCTGTACTCCGACCCGCAGGGCTACATCTTCACCTGGCTCGGCCTGGTCGGCGGTCTGCTCGGCACCGTCGCCGGCATCCTCATCGCCGACTACTGGATCCTGCGCCGCGGAAAGCTCGACCTGACCGACCTGTACCGCACCGGCGGACGCTACTGGTACGACGGCGGCTGGAACTGGCGGGCCGTGGTGGCCTTCGTGACCGGTGGTGTCCTCGCCGTCGGCGGCGCCAGCTTCAAGCCGCTGATCGACGGCCGGCCCATCCCGGCGCTGGAATCCCTCGCCGACTACGGCTGGGCCGTCGGCCTGGGCACCTCGATGGCGGTGTACCTGGCCCTGATGCTGCTGCGCGGACGGCAGGAGGAAGGCGGCGCCTGACGCGTGGTGGCGGAGGGGGGGGGGGGGGGGGGGGGGGGCCGCCGCTCCTCCTGCTCCCGCCCCACCCCCCCCTCCCCCACCCCCC
>NZ_JBVJAB010000030.1:0-48611 GCF_055591025.1 Streptomyces sp. NPDC041784 | reverse complement strand
GGTGGTTCGTCTCCGGACTAGCCGAAACGACGAGCGAAGAGATGGCCCCCCCCCCCCCCCCCCCCTCCCCCGCCCCCCCCCCCCCCCCCCCCCCCCCCCCCCCCCCCCCTCGCCCATCCTCCAGGCCTGGTTCAGCCGCTCACCTTCTGGAGCGTGGCCACCACGTCCTTCGCCGCCTTGATCGCACCCTTGTTGATCACGTCCGTGGCGGGCGCCTTCTTCGACTCGAAGTCGCTGCCGTTGTAGGTGACGATCACCAGGGCGTTGGCGACGCGGGCCACGACGACACCCTCACGGGTCTGCTGCTTGTCCTCCGTGGTGAGGTTGACCACCGAGTACGCCTCGTCCCCGAGCCCCGGGACGGCACCTCCGCCGCTCTTCTCCTTCAGCCGCTCCTGGTACGACTTCTCGGCCGCCGCGTCCGACTCGGCGATCTCGAAGGAGATGTCGAGCCAGCGGTAGTCGTACTCCTTGAGCGCGTTCCAGGAGCAGGTGCGGCGCACGTCGGTGTCCGTCGACGGGATCTCCTTGCCGGCCTTCTTGGCGCCCGGCACCAGCGAGGTGACCGTCTTGGTGGCCACGCTGGTGCAGGGCGCGGGCGCGGCGGCGTACGTCTTGGGCGCGGTCGTCGAGGACGGCCCTGCGGTGCTCTCGGACTGGGTCTGCTGCGTGTTCTTGGCCGCCGTGTCCGGTGTGTCGGTGGCCGGAGGGGACGTCAGCGCCCAGCCCGCGCAGGCCAGCACGGCCACCGGGGACAGGCGCGCGGTGAGGGCGAGCGGCAGTGGGAGAGAACGCACGGCGCACTTTCGTGGGGGACGGTGCGGACGGAGTCCGCGATGCGGACAGGGACGCCAGTGTCACACGACTCCCTGTGGGGCGGAAGCGAAAACTCGCAGCGTGCACGGGTGGTGACGAAGGGGCGTTGCCCTTCTGAGACATCGTCGGTTCTTTGGTGAGCAACTCGGTTCTTTGGTGAGGAAAGGGGCGAAAGGTCCCTCCGGGGCCGCTGCGTACGATCACGAGATCCACTGTCGTGCAGTGAGGAGCCGCCTCCGTGTTCACCACCCGACCCACGCTCCAGGGCACCTTCGGCATGGTGTCCTCCACGCACTGGCTGGCCTCGCAGTCGGCGATGGCCGTGCTGGAGGACGGCGGCAACGCCTGCGACGCGGCCGTGGCCGGGGCGTTCGTGCTGCACGTCGTCGAGCCGCACCTCAACGGGCCCGCCGGGGAGGTGCCGATCCTGCTCGCCCCGGCGGGTGGTGAGGTGCGCGTGCTGTGCGGGCAGGGCGTGGCACCGGCCGGCGCGACCGTCGCCCACTACCGGGGGCTCGGCCTGGACCTCGTGCCCGGCACCGGACCGCTGGCCGCCGCCGTCCCCGGCGCCTTCGACGCCTGGATGCTGCTCCTGCGCGACCACGGCACCAAGGACCTCGCCGACGTCCTGAAGTACGCCGTCGGGTACGCCGAGCACGGGCACGCGCCCGTGGAGAACGTCGGCGCGACCGTCGAGAGGATACGGGAGCTGTTCGAGACCGAGTGGACCTCGTCGGCGGAGGTGTACCTGCCCGGCGGACGCGCGCCCCGCCCCGGTGAGCTGCTGCGCAACCCCGCCCTCGCCGCCACCTGGCAGCGGCTGCTCGCCGAGACCGCCGGCGCGGGAGACCGGGAGGCGCGGATCGAGGCCGCGCGCCATGTGTGGCGCGCCGGGTTCGTCGCCGAGGCGCTCCTGCGGCAGTCCGCCCGGCCCACCCTCGACACCAGCGGTGAGCGCCACACCGGCACGCTCACCGCCGCCGACCTCGCCGGCTGGTCCGCGTCCTACGAGGCACCGGCGACCTACGACTGGAACGGCTGGACCCTGTGCAAGGCGGGCCCCTGGAGCCAGGGCCCGGCCCTCCTCCAGCAGCTCGCCCTGCTCCCGCCCGAGCTGCCCGCGTACGGCTCCGACGCCTACGTCCATCTGCTGATCGAGGGCTGCAAGCTCGCCATGGCCGACCGGGAGGCGTGGTACGGCGACGCCGCCGAGGTGCCGCTGGCCGAGCTGCTCGCGGACGACTACAACGCCGGGCGGCGCCGCCTCGCCGGCGACAAGGCGTCGTACGAGCTGCGGCCCGGCCGTCCCGGCGGCCGCGTGCCGCGGCTGAGCGCGCACGCGCACCTGGTCCGTACGGAGGAACCCGGCTCCGGCCCGATGGGGGTGGGGGAGCCGACGGTGGCCGGCGGACCGGCCGGGGCACGCGCGCGTGGTGGGTCCTCGCCGGGGAAGCCGGGGGAGCCGGGGGAGCCGGGGGTCGGTGCGGACGGGGGCACACGGGGCGACACCTGTCATCTCGACGTCGTCGACCGCTGGGGCACCATGGTGGCCGCGACGCCCAGCGGCGGCTGGCTCCAGTCCAACCCGGTCGTGCCCGAGCTGGGCTTCCCGCTCGGCACCCGGCTCCAGATGACCTGGCTGGAGGAGGGGCTGCCCAACTCGCTGACGCCCGGCCGCCGTCCCCGCACCACCCTCAGCCCCTCCCTCGCCCTGCGCGACGGCGTGCCGGTGCTGGCGTTCGGCACGCCCGGCGGCGACCAGCAGGACCAGTGGCAGCTGCACTTCTTCCTCGCCGCCGCCCTGAGCGCGCGGGTGCGCGGCGGCCTCGACCTCCAGGGCGCGATCGACGCCCCGAACTGGCACACCGATTCCTTCCCCGGCTCCTTCTACCCGCGCGGGATGCGGCCCGGCAGCGTGACCGTCGAGTCCCGGATGCCGGCGGAGGTGGTGGAGGGGCTGCGGCGGCGCGGCCACGACGTGACCGTCGGCGACCCGTGGTCCGAGGGCCGGCTGTGCGCGGTCGCGCGGGATCCGGACACCGGGATCCTGTCGGCGGCCGCGAACCCGCGGGGTATGCAGGGGTACGCCGTCGGCCGCTGACCCCGCAGGTAGCGGAACCGGTTGTTCATCCCCTTTCCACCCGGAGTGCACCGGCGGGGCGGGGATTGTCAGTGGGGCGTGCTCTCATGGAGACATGATCGAAGACATGGAAACCATCGACGAGTTTCTCGCCCGGCACTCGGCCGACGTGGAGGAAGCGCTCCGCAAGGCCGCCGCCACCGAGATCATGCCCCGCTTCCGGCAGCTCGCCGCGCACGAGGTCGACCAGAAGAGCGGTCCCCACGACCTGGTGACGGACGCCGACCGCAACGCCGAGCTGTTCCTGACGGAGGCCCTCGGCGCCCTCCTGCCCGGCTCGGTCGTCGTCGGCGAGGAGGCGGTGCACGCCGACCCGGTCACCTACGAGGCGATACAGGGCGACGCGCCGGTGTGGATCGTCGATCCGGTGGACGGCACCCGGCAGTTCGTGCACGGCGAGGACGGCTTCTGCACGCTGGTCGCGCTGGCCCGCCGCGGCGTCCTGCTCGCGTCCTGGACGTACGCCCCGGCGCGCGACCAGCTGGCCACGGCCGTGCGGGGCGGCGGTGCCTTCCTCGACGGCGAGCGGCTGTTCGCCGGCCCGCCCGAGGCCGGCCGCGACCTGAGGGTGGCCACCTCCCACCCCGACTACACCACCGAAGAGCAGAAGCGGGCCCTGCTGGGGCTGTGGACGGACGGCGTCGCGCCGCGCGCCTGCGGATCGGCAGGCCTGGAGTATCTCGCCGTCGCCCGGGGCGAGTCGGACGCGACGGCCTTCTCCTGGGAGGCGGCCTGGGACCACGCGGCGGGCCTGCTGCTGGTCGAGGAGGCGGGCGGCGCCCATCTGACACTCACCGGCGAGCCGTTCCGCATCACCGGCGGCAACGCCCTGCCGTTCACGGCGGCGCGCGACGCGGCGACGGCCCGGCGGGTCATGGGGCTGCTGTCGGGGGCATGAACGGCGACGCGGTGACGGCCGGCGACGCGACGAGGCTGCCGACGCGGTGACGGTTGTCGACCTGGTGACGGTTGCCGACGTGGTGCGTCCCTCCGCAGGGCGCGCGGGTACCTGACGGTTTGCGGCCCCGTGCCTCGGGCGCTGTCGTACCCCCGGCATATCCTGATGCCGGAGGCCGCCGGTCTACGGGGGCCACCCGCTGACGAAGGGGTCGGAAGTGCCGTCGATGCTCGATGTGGTCGTGGTGGGAGCGGGGCCCAACGGGCTGACCGCCGCAGTGGAGCTGGCCCGGCGCGGCTTCTCCGTGGCGCTCTTCGAGGCGCGGGACACCGTGGGCGGCGGCGCCCGCACCGAGGAGCTGACCCTGCCGGGCTTCCGGCACGACCCGTGCGCCGCCGCGCACCCCCTCGGGATCAATTCGCCCGCGTTCCGCGCCCTGCCCCTCGAGCGGTACGGGCTGGAGTGGCTGCACGCCGAGCTGCCCATGGCGCACCCGTTCCTCGACGGCAGCGCGGCCGTGCTGTCACGGTCGGTGGCGGAGACGGCCGCGTCCTTCGGGCCGCGTGACGCGGGCGCCTACCGGCGGCTCGTCGAGCCGTTCCTGCCCAAGTGGGACACGCTGGTACGCGACTTCATGTCCCTGCCGCTCACCGCCCTGCCGCGCGACCCGGTCACCCTCGCCCGGTTCGGGCTGGCCGGTCTGCCGCCGTCCACCTGGCTCACCCGCCGCTTCCGCGACGAGCCCGCCAAGACGCTCTTCGCCGGGCTCGTCGGCCATGTCATGGCCCCGCTGGGCGGCCTCGGCACGGGCGCCGTCGGCCTGGTCTTCGCGCTCGCCGCGCACGCCCGGGGCTGGCCGGTGGCCCGCGGCGGCTCCCAGGCCGTCTCCGACGCCCTCGCCGCCTATCTGAAGGACCTCGGCGGCGCCGTCCACACCGACTACGAGGTCAAGCGCCTCGACGACCTGCCGCCGGCCCGCGCCTACGTCTTCGACACCTCGCCCACCGCCCTCGCCCGGATCGCCGGCCTGGGCCACTACTACGCGGGGTTCCGGTACGGGGCGGCCGCCTTCAAGGTCGACTACGCGCTGGACGGCCCGGTCCCGTGGACGGCCCCGGAGGCCCGCGTCGCCGGCACCGTGCAGATCGGCGCGGACAGTGCGGAGATCGGCGCCGCCCTGCGGGCCGCGTCCCGCGAGGGGAAGGCACCCGAGCGGCCCTTCATGATCACCGTGCAGCCCGGTGTCGCCGACCCCACCCGCGCCCCGGCGGGCAAGCAGGTCTTCTGGGCGTACGGACACGTGCCCAACGGCTGGACGGGCGACCTCACGGACGTCCTCGAACGCCAACTGGAGCGCTTCGCCCCCGGCTTCCGCGACCGTGTCCTGGCCCGCGCGATCGCCGGCCCCGCCGAACTCGCCGCCCGCAACGCCAACTACGTCGGCGGCGACATCGCCACCGGCGCGGCCTCGGGCCTCCAGCTCCTGCTGCGCCCCCGGCTGTCCCTGTTCCCGTACTCCACCCCTCACCCGGCCGTCTACCTCTGTTCCGCCGCCACCCCACCCGGCCCGGGCGTCCACGGCATGTCGGGCCACAACGCGGCGAAGGCGGTGTGGCGGAGACTTCGGCAGCGGGGGTAGGGGGTGGGGTGGGGGCTGCCTGAGCAACTGGTGGCGGGGGCAGGGGCCGTGTCGGTGGTGGGCGGGCCGGGGCTTGTTCTGCGCGGCGGGCTCTCTGATCGGCGGGTCGTCCCTCCGGCCCGAGCGGTGACCTTCCGGGTCGCCAGCCGCTGCGCCGCCTTCGCTGCGCTCGGCTGCCGGGGGCGGTAGCGGGCCGGGCGGGAGGTGGGCGTTCGGGGGAATGCGCCGTGGCTTATTCGGCGGTGGCCGTTGGCGCGTCCTCGTTCCGTGCGGTGGTTGCTCGCTCCGGGTGTGGTCGGGGAGGGCCCGTTGTTCGGGTGGTGGGCGGTATTTCGTGCGCGATCGATCGCGAGCGGTTGGTATACACACAGGCATGACCACGATCACGCTCGTCCAGGGTGACATCACCGATCAGTCCGTGGACGCCATCGTCAACGCGGCCAACTCCTCGCTGCTCGGCGGCGGTGGTGTCGACGGGGCCATTCACCGGCGGGGCGGGCCCGAGATCCTCGCGGACTGCCGGCGGCTGCGGGCCTCGCACTACGGCAAGGGCCTGCCCACCGGGCAGGCGGTCGCGACGACGGCCGGCAAGCTGGACGCGCGCTGGGTGATCCACACCGTCGGCCCGGTGTACAGCGCGACGGAGGACCGGTCCGCGCTGCTGGCCTCCTGCTACCGCGAGTCCCTGCGGGTCGCCGACGAACTGGGCGCCCGTACGGTCGCGTTCCCGGCCGTGTCGGCGGGCATCTACGGCTGGCCGCTCGACGACGCCGCCCGGATCGCGGTGGAGACGGTCCGGGCGATGCCGACGGACGTCGAGGAGGCCAGGTTCGTGCTCTTCGACGAGCGGGCCTACGCGGCGTTCGCCGCGCGGACCGGCTGACGGCGGGCACCAGGGCACCCGCCGCCGCCGCGCGCGGTGGCCCGTGTCAGCGGCCGTTCGGTGTGTGCAGCAGGGTCGCCAGGACCTTCGGCAGATCCGATGCCGCCGCGGACGACACCGCACGCCAGGCCACATGGCCGTCGGGGCGGACCAGGACGCCGCCGTCCGCGTCCACCTCCCGCAGCCGCTCCCACGTCCCGTACGGGTCGCGCGGGCCCCCGGCCGTGCCGACCGGCCGCACGGTGACCTCGACGCCGGTCAGCCGGGCCGCCTCCCGGGCCGCCTCGTGCCAGGCCTCGCCGCCCCGGCCGGTGAGCAGCACGAATCGGCCGCGGCCGACGAGGTCCAGGGTGGAGCAGCGGCGCCGCCCGTCCTCCAGCCAGGCGTGCGGCAGCCGCGCGCCGGGCCAGGTCGTGGCCTGGTAGTACAGCTCGGGGTCGCGGTCCTGGGCCGGTTCCGGTGTGCCGTCGTCCACCCGGGCGCCCGCCCGGTAGCGGTGGCCGATCTCCATGCCGTGCGCGTTGACCTGACCGTTGATCCGGTCGGTGGCCGCAGCCAGCGCCTCCCGCCGGGCCGCCGCCTCGGGCGTGTCGTCGTGCAGGCCGCGCAGCAGCGCCCACTGCTCCTCGGCGCTCTGCCCGTCCTCGTACCTCAGGGCCGCCGGGATGCCGAGGAAGTCGAGCATGCTGCGTACGGCACGGTCCACGGCGTGCCCGCCCACCGGGAGGCGCTCGGTCTCGTAGCTGGCGAGGAGTTCGGGACCGGCCTGGCCCGCGAGGACCAGCCGCAGCTTCCACGCCAGGTTGTGGGCGTCCGCGACCGCCGTGTTCAGGCCGAGCCCATTGGTGGGCGGCATCTGGTGCACGGCGTCGCCCACGCAGAACACCCGCCCGGCGGCGAAGCGTTCGGCGACCTGCGCGTTGACCTGCCACGGCGAGACGCTCTTGATCCTGATGTCGATCGAGGAGTCGCCGATGCTCTGGCGGATGTGGGCGATGATCTCCTCGTGGTCGTCGGCGGAGAAGCCCTCCGGGTCGTCGTCGTGGTCGAGGAACCGCAGGTACACCCACTCGTTCCAGGGGCGGATGCTCACGAACACCCGGCCGTCCCCGGCCGGGCGGCCCGGCACTCCGCCGATGTAGAGGATCGCCGGACGGTCGGCGCAGTACCGCGACAGATCGGCCTCGAACCACACCGACGCCACCCGCGCGATGCCCTCGTGCCCCTGCATCCCGATGCCGATCTGCTCCCGCACCCGGCTGCGTGCCCCGTCCGCGCCGATCACATAGTCCGCGCGGACCGTGTACTCCTGCCAGGAGTGCCGGTCGCGCAGGACGGCGGTGACGCCGTCCTCGTCCTGCTCCAGCCGCTGGAAGTCCTGCCCGCCGCGGAGTTCGCCCACCCGGGCGCACTCGATCTCGTCGACCAGGATCGGCTCCAGGAGATGCTGGGCGAGGTTGCACATCCGGCTCGGGCTGGCCGCCAGATAGTCCCCGATCCGCTCCGGGCCGTTGCCGTACGCGTCCAGGCGGCTGACCTCCGGGCCCGCGAACGTGGACATGAAGACGTGGTTCGAGAAGAGGTGGCTGGGGGTCGCCTCGGCCAGCACCCGGTCCTCGACGCCCAGGTCGCGGAAGATCTCGCCGGTGCGCTGGTTGAGGAGGTGGGCGCGGGGGGTGTGCGCGCTGCCGTCGTAGCGGTCCACCAGGAGGTGACGGACGCCGTAGCGGGACAGGGCGAGCGACGCGGTGAGCCCGGCCGGACCGGCCCCGACGACGAGGACGGGGACGCGGACGGCCGGCGCGGCGGTGCTCTCGGACGTGTTCATCGGGCGGCCTTCCTCGCGAAACCGGCGTAGATGACGGAGGTGTCCTTCGGGTGGACGCCGAGACCGAAGCGGCGGCCCAGCTCGCCGTAGGTGATCTCGCCCCGGGCGCGGCGGCGCATGTCCTTCAGCAGCTCCAGCTGCGGCCGGGTGGAGGCGAACCCGATCGTCTCCTGGTTGTCCAGGCCGTGCCGGCGGAACAACGCGTACAGCTCCGCGGGCTTGATGAAGCTGTTCCAGTCGTGCAGGTCCTTCGGGGCGAAGCGGACCGACTTCCACTCCTGCGCCATCTTGATCATGGCGAGTTTGGAGCGGAACGTGCGGTTGATCGTGTCGTACAGGTAGTAGCCGCCAGGCTTCAGCACCCGCACCGCCTCGCCGACCGCGCGGTCGGTGCTGGTGACGTGCTCCAGGGTGTCGCAGCAGTACACCAGGTCGAACGTGCCGTCGGGGAAGGGGAGTTCCTCGGCGACGCCCTGCCGGTAGTCGATCTCCAGGGCCTGTTCACGGGCGTGGGCGCGGGCCGCCTCCAGCGAGGGGCCGGACGGGTCCATGCCGGTGACCTGGGCGCCCGTACGGCTGAAGCGCTCGGCGAGCAGCCCGCCGCCGCAGCCCACGTCCAGCACCCGCAGGCCCTTCAGCTCCAGCCGCAGCCGTGTGGTCAGGACGTCGTGGAAGTACGTGAAACGGGCCGGGGTGAACGCCTCCAGCGTGGCGAAGGGCTGGTTGTCGTCCCACCAGGAGAGCTGGTCGTAGAGGTCGTTGTCGACTGCCATGCCGTGGATGCTCCTTGCGCAGGGGGTGGGGGTCAGGACAGCTTGAGGGTGGGGCGGTGCAGATCGAGCCAGACGGCGAGGTCGAGGACGCGCTCGAACGCCTCGCGCGCGTCGCGCTCCACGGTCTCCGGCCCGCCCTGGACGGCCTGGGTGAGCGCGGCCCGGTCGAAGAACTCCACCGCTTGGTGGCCGTCCGACAGCAGGTCGCCCACCTGGCGCTGCAACGCGCCGACATAGCGCAGCTCCTGCGTGTGCGGGTAGAGCGCCTTGACCCGCTCCACCACCGAGGTGGGCAGGACATCGCGCACGGCCGCCCGCAGCAGGCTCTTCTCCCGGCCGTCGAACGTCTTCATCGACCACGGGGTGTTGAACACGTACTCCACCAGCCGGTGGTCGCAGAACGGCACCCGGACCTCCAGGCCCACCGCCATGCTCATCCGGTCCTTCCGGTCCAGCAACAGGCCCAGCAGGCTGGTGAGATGGACGTAGCAGAACTCCCTCATCCGCCGCTCGTGCGCGTCCTCGCCCGGCACGGACGGGAGTCGGGCGACGGTGTCGGTCCAGCGCTGCGCCCAGTACCCGGGCACGTCCAGGGTGCCCAGCAGCAGCCCGGGGTCGATCAGCTTGGTGGGATGGGACTTGGGGCCGAGTCCGGAGGCCGTGACCCACGGGAACATGGCGGCCTCCTGCACGACCGGCAGGTGGAACCACGGGTAGCCGCCGAAGATCTCGTCGGAGGACTCGCCCGACAGGGCCACCGTCGCGTGTTCCCGGATCGCCTTGAACAGCAGGTAGAGGGAGTTGTCCGCCTCCCCGAAGCCGAACGGCAGATCACGCGCGGTGACGGTGGCGCGCCGCACCTCCGGGTCCGCGAGCGTCTGGTGGTCCAGGCGGATGTCGGTGTGCACCGTGCCCACGTGCGCGACGACCTCACGGGCGTACGGCGCGTCCTGCGAGCCGCGCAGCTCGTCGGCGCGGAAGGCGTCCGGCTGCTCGAAGTCGACGGTGAACGTCCGTGTCTCCTGGCCGCGTTCGGCCATCCCGCGCGCGGCCAGCGCCGTCAGCGCGCTGGAGTCGAGGCCGCCGGAGAGCAGCACGCACTGCGGCACGTCCGCGACGAGCTGCCGGCCGACGCTGTCCTCCAGCAGCTCCCGCACCCGGCGCACGGTCGTCTCCGTGTCGTCCCGGTGCTCGGCGAGCTCCAGCCGCCAGTAGACGCGCTCGCGCGGCCCCGCCCGGTCGACGATCAGCATGCTGCCCGGCCGGACCTCCCGCATCCCCGCCCACACGGCGCGGCCCGGCTCCTTGACGAACCCGAACAGCTCACGGAAGCCGTCCGTGTCCACGACCGGCTCCACCGCCGGGTGGGCGAGGATCGCCTTGGCCTCCGAGCCGAACAGGACGCCGTCCTCGGTCTCGTACACGTACAGCGGCTTGATGCCGAGCCGGTCGCGCAGCAGCACCAGCTTGTCCGTACGGCCGTCCCAGACGCCCAGCGCGTACATTCCGTCGAGCCGGTCGGCGAACTCCTCGCCCCACTCCAGGTAGGCGTGCAGCACCACCTCGGTGTCGCTCGTGGTGCGGAAGCGGTGGCCGCGCCGCGCCAGCTCGGCGCGGAGCTCGACGAAGTTGTACGCCTCACCGCTGTACGTCAGCACCACCGGGCCGTCCGGGGTGTCCACCGTCATGGGCTGGACCCCGCCTTCGAGGTCGATGACGGACAGCCGCCGGTGCCCCAGCGCCGCGGAGCGCGACAGCCAGGTGCCCCCGGCGTCCGGGCCCCGGCAGACCATGGTCGCGGTCATCGCGTCGAGCGCGGCCTGCTGGGTCTGGAGGTCCCGCTGGAAGGCGATCCAGCCGGCGATCCCACACATGTGTTGTCTTCCTTCGGTCGGGGGTGCTTGTCGCGTGCTCGGGTCAGCGCTGGGCGGCCATGTACACGGGCAGCCCGTCGATGTGGGAGCGGCCGGTCGGCGCGAACATCAGCCGGTCCAGCGGACCCTGGAGATACGACCAGGGGCGGTTCAGCTCCGCCGCCCAGCGCCAGCTGAACCGCGAGCCGCCGTCGGTCGGCTCCACCACGTAGTCCTCCACGAGGTGCCGGAAGATGTTCTTGGTGCCCTCGACGGCGGTGAACGTCTTGCGCCGGCCCTCCTCCCAGCGGAAGAACCGCTCGCGCAGCACGAAGTCGCCGCCCAGCTCGATCTCCCGGGTGGTGCCGACGCCGTAGGGAGGCGGCGAGGTCCAGGTGAGGCGCTTCATGCCCTTGGTCCAGCTCGACACCCCCTCGCCGGTGAGCGCGGCCCACGTCTCCTCGGCCGGGTACGGCAGTTCGACGGAACGGGCGTGGTAGAGCGAGGCGGTGGCGAAGAGGGAGTCGTCGGCTTCCTCGACCGGGTACCAGCGAATGCCCATGGGGGTCCTTTCGGAAAGGGGGTGTCCTGGCGGGGGCTACTTCGGCTTGCGGGCGCGGAAGAGACCGACGCTGCCGCGGGTCACCAGATCGAAGTCGTCGAAGTTCTGCTCCAGTTGGGCGCGCAGGTCCTCCAGGCTGTCCTGGTCGTTGTGGAAGACGCCCTTGGCGTTGAGGTTGCCCATCAGCCACCGGCCCGCCCGGGTGACCGGGACGCCGGAGGACAGCACCGTGCTGCCGAACACGGTCCCGCCCGGCTTCACGGCCGCCGCCGCGTGCTTGATCGCCACACCCTTGTCGCGCAGGCTCCCCGGGATGCAGTGCAGCAGGAAGCTCAGCGCGGCCGAGTCATGGCTCTCGTCCGGCACCGGCAGCGGCTCCAGCGCGTTGGCGACGACCTTCGTCGTCTCGAAGAAGCGCAGCCGCTGCGCGGTGAAGTCGAGGGTGGCCGGGTTCAGATCGGCCAGCGTGATCTTCGGGTTGGACACCGGGAAACGCGCACGGGACAGCAGGTAGCCGGTGCCGACGCCGATCTCCAGGTGCTTCGCGCCGACGCTCGTGCGGTACAGCTCCTCGAAGTTGCTCGGGTGGCAGCGCCAGAACCACGGTGCGCTGCCCCGGAACACGACGAGGTCGTAGAAGGCGAGGGCGCGCCGGTGGTAGGGGGCCTGGCCGTCCAGGACCGCCTGGTCGATCTCGTGCGGCTGAGCGCCGTTCTCGGGGGACATAGGGGTGCTCACCTTCCGTGAGGGGCGGGGATCGGGGACCGGGGAAGCGACGACAGGTGCTCACGGATCGCGTCGAGCGTCGTCGGGGCGTGGTCGGTGGTCGTGGTGAAGTGGTCGCCGGGGACGTCCACGACGACGGGTTCGGGGATGGATTCGGGGTTGGGTTCGGGGACGTGCCCGACGCCGGGGACGGGGACGGGGGCGGGGCGGGCCGGCCACCGGGCCTGCCAGCCGGTCGTGGGGAATCCGGGCAGCGGTTCGGTGGCGCGGACGAGGAGCGTCGGGCAGGCCGGGGCGTCCTCGGCCGCGTCCTCGGCCGGACGCCAGGCGGCGAACAGGCGGGCGTAGCCGCCCATCGCCGTCAGCACGGTGTCGTCCAGGCCCGTCTGCCGGGGGTCCCCGGCGGGGGAGAGGCCGAGGTGGGTCTGGATGTGCCGCAGGACGGGGTCGCCCGGCTCGTAGCTGTCGATCAGGACGACGGCCGCCGGGGCGTGCGCGCGCAGCCGGGCCGCCACCGCGTGGGCGATCCAGCCGCCCGCCGAATGGCCGAGCAGCGCGAACGGCCTTCCCGCCGCGAGGAGTTCGACGTCGTGCGCGTGCGCTCGGACCAGCGCCTCGACGTCCGCCGGCAGTGCCTCGCCGGGCGTGAACCCGGGCGCGGGGAGCACCCAGACGTCCCGCTCGCCGCGCGCCCCGGCGGCGAGCCGGGCGTACTGGTGGGCACCGGACCGGCTCGCGAACGACGGGAAGCAGATCAGGACGGGCCCGTCGTCCCCGCGTGCCAGCCGCACGGGCGCCGGGCGGCTTACGGCCTCGGGTGGTGTCGCCGCGCCGAACGTCTCCCGGAACCGGGACGCCTCCTCCAGGAAGGAGCCGAACTCGGCGAACCGCCCCTCCTGCCCGGCCCGGACGGCCAGTTCGGTGAGGAACCCGGACGGCGTGGCCGACGGCGGAGCGGGCGTCTCCGACTCCGCGGCCGCCGTGAGCAGCGACGACGACTCGACCAGCACGGCGTGGAGATGGACGGCCAGGGCGTCCAGCGTGGGGTGCTCGAACACGGCCGTCGAGGCGAGCGCCACGCCGGTGGCCGACTGGAGCGCGGCCCGCAGCTCGGCGGCCGTGAGCGAGTCGATGCCGAGTTCCGGAAGCCCGAGGGCGGTGTCGACCTCCGTGGTGTCGGCGTGCCCGAGGACCGCCGCGACCTGTTCGGCGAGGAGCCGGCGCAGGGCGTCCTCGCGGGCGGGCACGGGGAGGGGCGCGAGACGGGCGTGCAGGTCGGAGGGGGCGGAGGGGACCGGGGCGGAGAGGTCCGGGTCCTCCGTGGCGGTGGGGGCGGTCCTGGCGGTGGTGGGGGCCGTCGGCGAGTCCGGCCAGTAGCGGCGGCCCTGGAAGGCGTACGTCGGCAGGTCCGCGATGTTCTCCCGGGCGCCGCCGCGGGCGCCGAGCAGGGCCGACCAGTCCACCGGCACGCCCCGGACATGGAGGTGGGCGAGGGCGGTGACCGCGCTCTCCGGCTCCGGACGGCCGCGCCGCAGCAGCGGGACCGCCACCACCGGGGCGCCGGGGCGGTCCGCCGCCGTGTCCCGGACGAGCGCCGACAGCACACCGCCCGCACCCGGTTCGAGGACCGTCGTCACCCCGTCGTCCAGCAGCCCGCGCACCCCGTCGTGGAAGCGCACGGTCTCCCGGATGTGCCGCACCCAGTACGCGGGGGAGCGCACCTCGCCCGCGTCCGCCGGCGCGCCCGTGAGGTTGGAGAGCAGGGGCAGGCGGGGCGCGTGGAACGTCAGCCCGGCCGCTACCTCGCCGAACTCCGCCAGCACACCGTCCATCAGCGGCGAGTGGAACGCGCGCGAGACCCGGAGCCGCTTGGTGCGCCGGCCCCGCTCCGCGAACACCTTCACCATCTCGTCGACCGCGCCCGAGGCACCGGACACCACGACGGCACGGGGGCCGTTGACCGCGGCGATGCCCAGGAGCCCGGCGTCGGCCGTGAGCAGCTCGTTCACCTCGTCCTCGGTGGCTTCCAGGGCGGCCATCGCCCCGCCCTCCGGGGACGCCTGCATCAGCCGGCCGCGCGCGGCCACCAGCCGGCAGGCGTCCTCGGCCGACAGCACGCCCGCCACGTACGCGGCCGTCAGCTCGCCGATCGAGTGGCCGCCCACGACGTCGGGCACGACACCCCAGGACTCCAGCAGCCGGAAGGCCGCGGCGCCCACGGCGAACAGCGCCGCCTGCGTATGGACGGTCTCGTCGAGGAGCGCGGCCGTCTCCGTCCCCGCCTCCGCGAACAGCACCTCGCGCACGCCGGGCCGACGTCCGTCCAGCTCGCGGTCGAGCAGCGCGCACAGCTCGTCCAAGGCCTCCGCGAAGACCGGGTAGTGGTCGTACAACTCACGTCCCATGCCCGGGAGTTGACTGCCCTGCCCGGGGAAGAGGAAGGCGAGCCGGCCGGTCGCGGTCCGGCCGCGGACCAGGCCCGTCGTCGCCGAGTCCGTCGCGAGGGCCGCCAGCCCCGCCTCCAGGGCCACACGGTCCGGACCGAGGACGACGGCGCGGTGCGGCAGCGCCGAGCGGGTGAAGGCCAGGGACCGGGCGACGGCGGTGTCGTCCGTGGCGTCGAGCCGGGAGGGGTGGGTGCGCAGGTGGGTGCGCAGCCGTTCCGCCTGCGCGCGCAGGGCCGTCGCGGTGTGCGCGGACAGCAGCCACGGGACGACAGGCGTCGGTTCGAGGGTGGGTTCGGCGACCGTCTCCCGCGGCGCCTCTTCCAGGATGACGTGCGCGTTCGTCCCGCTGATGCCGAACGCGGACACCCCGGCGCGGCGGGGCCGGCCCCGCTCGGGCCATTCCACGCTGTCGGCGAGCGGCGCCACGGCACCGGCCGACCAGTCCACGTGCGGGGTGGGCTCGTCCAGGTGCAGGGTGCGGGGCAGCACCCCGTGCTCCATCGCCTGCACCATCTTGATCACACCGGCCACGCCCGCCGCCGCCGCGCTGTGCCCGATGTTCGACTTCACCGAGCCCAGCAGCAGGGGCTGTTCGGCGGACCGGCCCCGGCCGTAGGTGGCGAGCAGCGCCTGTGCCTCGATGGGATCCCCCAGCGGGGTGCCCGTGCCGTGCGCCTCCACCGCGTCCACCTCGGCCGGGTCCAGCCGGGCGTTGGCGAGGGCCTGGCGGATCACCCGCTGCTGGGAGGGGCCGTTGGGGGCGGACAGCCCGTTGCTCGCGCCGTCCTGGTTGGTCGCGCTGCCCCGGACCACCGCGAGGACCCGCCGCCCGTGCCGCCGGGCGTCCGACAGCCGTTCCAGCAGCACCAGACCGACGCCCTCGGCCCACGCCGTACCGTCGGCACCGGCCGAGAACGGCTTGCACCGGCCGTCCGGAGCCAGTCCGCGCTGCCGGCTGAACCCGACGAACGCCTGCGGCGTCGACAGCACGGTCACCCCGCCCGCGAGCGCCAGCTCGCTCTCGCCCGAGCGCAGCGACTGCGCCGCCAGGTGCAGGGCGACCAGCGAGGACGAGCACGCCGTGTCGACGGTGATCGCCGGACCCTCCAGACCGAAGGTGTAGGAGAGCCGGCCGGACAGCACGCTCGCCGCGTTGCCCGTCATCAGATAGCCCTCCACCTCCTCCGACTCCGTCCGCGAGGCGTCGAGGAGCAGCGGGTAGTCCTGTCCGCTCAGCCCCGCGAACACGCCCGTACGGCTGCCGCGCAGCTCCGCCGGGTCGATGCCCGCGCGCTCGAACAGCTCCCAGGAGGTTTCGAGGAGCAGCCGCTGCTGCGGGTCCATGGCCAGGGCTTCGCGCGGGTTGATGCCGAAGAAGGCCGCGTCGAAGCGGTCCGCGCCGGTGAGGAAGCCGCCCTCGCGGACGTACGTGTGTCCCGAGCGCTCTGGGTCCGGGTCGTAGAGCGCCTCGACGTCCCAGCCCCGGTCCGTCGGGAACGGGCCGATGGCGTCCGCGCCGTCCGCGACCAACCGCCACAGGTCCTCGGGGGAGGCGACCCCGCCCGGGTAGCGGCAGGCCATGGCGACGATGACGATCGGGTCGTCGTCGGTGGGTACGGCGGGCGGAACGGGTCCCGTGCCGTCACCCATGCGCATGCCGTCACGCATGCCATCACGCATGCCGTCGTCCGTGCCGTCGAGGAGGGCGAGCAGATGGCGGCCGAGGGCCTGGGGTGTGGGGTGGTCGAAGACGACGGAGGAGGGCAGCCGGGCGCCGGTGGCCCGCACGAGACGGTTGCGCAGCTCCACGGCCGTCAGCGAGACGAACCCCGACTCGTGAAAGGGACGCGCCGGATCCAGCGGCTCCTCCAGCCCGAGCACCGCCGTGGCGTGGTCCGTCACCAGATCCCGCATCACCTTCTCGCGCGCGGCCGCCGACAGCCCGGACAGGCGCCCGCGCAACTCCGCCACGGCCGGGTCGAGTTCGTCCGCCGCGCCGTCGTCCGCCGCGACGTGCGAGGAGACGACGGTGCCCGGGATCGTCTCCACCCAGTAGGGCTTGCGCTGGAAGGGGTAGGTGGGGAGGGCGACGTGGTGGCGGGGCGCGGTGGTGAACGGGGTCCAGTCGACGGTGGTGCCCTGGGTGTGGAGGTGGGCGGCGGAGGTGAGGAGGCGTTGCCAGCCGCCTTCGTCGCGGCGGAGGGTGCCGGTGACGGTGGCTTCGGTGGTTTCGTCGATGGCGGGGACGAGAACCGGGTGGGGGCTGCATTCGAGGTAGGCGGTGTGCCCGTCGGTGGTGAGGAGCTTGAGGGTGGGGTGGAGGAGGACGGTCTGGCGGAGGTTGGTGTACCAGTAGGCGGCGTCGAGTTGTGCGGTGTCGATCAGCGCGGCGGACACTGTGGAGTAGAAGGGGACGGTGCTGGTGCGGGGGGTGATGTCGGCGAGGAGTTCGGCGAGGTCGGTTTCTATGGCTTCGACGTGGGGGGTGTGGGAGGCGTAGTCGACGTCGATGCGGCGGGCGCGGATTTCCTCTGCCTCGCAGTGGGCCATGAGTTGGTCGAGTGCGGTGGCGTCTCCGGCGACGACGGTGAAGCGGGGGCCGTTGAGGGCGGCTATGAAGATGGCGTCGGGCCATCGTTTGAGCAGTTCGGTGGTGTCTTCGCTGGTGAGGGGGAGGGAGACCATGCCGCCGCGTCCGGCGATCTTGAGGATGGCGCGGCTGCGGAGGGCGGCGACTTTCGCGCCGTCTTCGAGGGAGAGGGCTCCGGCGACGACGGCGGCGGCGATCTCGCCCTGCGAGTGCCCCACCACAGCGGCCGGCTCGACGCCGAGGGACCGCCACACCGCGGCCAGCGACACCATCACCGCGAACAGTGCGGGCTGGACGACGTCGACCCGGGTCAACGGCTGGCCGTCACGCAGAACTTCGGTCAGCGACCATTCCACGTGCGGGGCGAGCGCGGTCTCGCATGCGGCGATCGACTCGGCGAACACCTGTGAGGTGTCGAGGAGTTCGACGGCCATCCCGGTCCATTGCGACCCCTGGCCGGGGAACACGAACACGGGCCGGCCCGCGTCCCCTTGCCCGGTGACGACACCCGCCGCCTCGGTCGCGTCCGCCAACGCATCCAGCCCGGCGAGCAGTTGGACCCGATCCCCGCCGAGCACCACCGCGCGCCGGTCGAGGGACGCGCGCTGGGTCAGCAGGGCGTGAGCTGTGTGTCGTACGTCGTCCGGGCTCTCCCGGAGGTGCGCGGCCAGCCGCTCCGCCTGGGCGCGTAGTGCTCCGGCCGAGCGGGCGGAGAACACGAGAGGCACGAGGGGGACGGGAGGGACGAGGGGGACAGGAGGGGCGAGAGGGGCGGGCGGGGCCGTGGTGTCCGAGGTCTCGTTGGGTGCGTCCTGCGGTGCCTGTTCCAGGATGACGTGGGCGTTCGTCCCGCTCACGCCGAAGGAGGAGACGGCGGCCCGGCGCGGGCGGCCGGTCTCGGGCCACTCGCGCCGCTCGGTGAGGAGGGAGACGGCGCCGGTCGTCCAGTCGACGTGCGGGGTCGGCTCGTCCACGTGGAGCGTGGCGGGCAGCACACCGTGCTCCAGGGCCTTGACCATCTTGATGACGCCGCCGACGCCGGCGGCGGCCTGGGTGTGGCCGATGTTGGATTTCAACGAGCCGAGCCACAGGGGTCGTTCGGCCGGGCGGTCCTGTCCGTAGGTCGCCAGGAGGGCCTGCGCCTCGATCGGGTCGCCCAGGGTCGTGCCCGTCCCGTGCGCCTCCACCACGTCGATGTCGGCGGTGTCCAGCCGGGCGTTGGCGAGGGCCTGGCGGATGACCCGTTGCTGGGAGGGGCCGTTGGGGGCGGTGAGGCCGTTGCTGGCGCCGTCCTGGTTGACGGCCGAGCCCCGGACGACCGCCAGGATCCGGTGGCCCTGCCGCCGGGCGTCCGACAGCCGTTCCAGGAGCAGGACGCCCACGCCCTCGCCCCAGCCGGTGCCGTCCGCCGACGCGGCGAAGGCCTTGCAGCGGCCGTCGGGCGAGAGCCCGCGCTGCCGGGCGAACTCCACGAACATCCCGGGCGCCGCCATCACGGCCGCCCCGCCCGCCAGGGCCATCGTGGACTCGCCGCGCCGCAGCGACTGCACGGCCAGGTGCAGGGCGACCAGCGAGGACGAGCAGGCCGTGTCGACGGTGATCGCCGGACCCTCGAGGCCGAAGGTGTACGACAGGCGGCCGGAGATCACGCTCGCCGCGCCGCCGGAGAGCAGGTAGCCCTCCAGGTTCTCGGTGGCGCGCTGCACGAGGCTCGCGTAGTCCTGCTGGCCGGTGCCCATGAAGACGCCCGTGCGGCTGCCGCGCAGCGCGGTCGGGTCGATGCCCGCGTGCTCGAAGGCCTCCCAGGTGGTTTCGAGGAGCAGCCGCTGCTGCGGGTCCATCGCCAGGGCCTCGCGCGGTCCGATGCCGAAGAACCCGGCGTCGAACCGGTCGGCGCCGTCGAGAAAACAGCCCTCGCGCCCGTACGTCTTGCCCGGCGCGTCCGGGTCCGGGTCGTACAGCTCGTCGATGTCCCAGCCCCGGTCGGCGGGGAACGGGCCGGCGGTGTCGCGGCCCTGGGCGACCAGCTCCCACAGCCGGTCCGCGGAGTCGGCGCCGCCCGGATAGCGGCAGGCCATGCCGACGATCGCGATCGGCTCGCCCTCCACGGACCGCAGTTCGTTCAGCCGCTGCCGGGTCTCCTGGAGATCGGCCGTGACCCGCTTGAGGAAGTAGCGGAGCTTGTCCTCGGTCCCGCTGGGCTCACTGCTCGCCACGGTGGTGCCACCCTCTCTGTCGCGCACGGGTCAGGAGATCCCGAGTTCGTTGGTGATGAAGTCGAAGACCGCGTCGTCGTCCGCCGACTCCAGCTCCAGGGCGGGGCCGGGCGCGGTCCGCTCGTCGGCGGGCTCGCCCGTCCGCTCGCTCCAGGCGGTGACGACGGCCCGCAGCCGTCCGGCGATCCGGCCGTGGTCCGGGTGGCCGGGGGCGATGCCCGCCAACACGGCCTCCAGACGGTCCAGTTCACGCAGCACGGGGTCGGCGTCCGGGGTGTCCTCGCGCGGGAGCGTCTCGTCGAGGTGCCGGGCGAGCGCCTGGGACGTCGGGTGGTCGAAGACGAGCGTCGCGGACAGGCGCAGCCCGGTCGTGGCGTTCAGCCGGTTGCGCAGTTCCACCGCCGTGAGCGAGTCGAACCCCAGGTCGCTGAAGGCCCGTTCGGGGGCGACGGCGCCGAGGCCCGGGTGGCCGAGCACCTCGGCGACCGTGCCGCGCACCAGCTCCAGCAGGATGCGCCGCCGCTCCTCCTCGTCCGCCCCGCCGAGCCGCCCGCGCAGCGCCGCCGCCCGCCCGGAGGTGTCCGGCCCGGCCGGCCGCCTTTCGGCGGGGGCGTCCGCCCCCAGGGCGCGCAGCAGGGGAGGGACCGGGGCGCCGGCGGACGCGCCGAACGCCGTCGGATCCAGCCGCACCGGTACGACGACGGGAAGGCCGTCGGCGTCGGACCGCAGGGCGGCGGCCGTCGCCCTGTCGAACAGGGCCAGGCCCTCCTCGGCGGTGAGCGGCAGGACCCCGGCGCGGCGCATCCGGCGCAGGGCCGTCGCGTCCAGGCCGGCCGCCATTCCGGCCGTGTCCTGCTCCCACAGGCCCCAGGCCAGCGACACCGTCGGCAGCCCGTGTGCCGCACGGTGCTCGGCGAGGGCGTCCAGGAAGGAGTTGGCTGCGGTGTAGGCGCTCTGCCCGGCGCCGCCGAGCGTGGCCGTCGCCGACGAGAACAGCACCAGCGGTGTGTCCCCGGTCAGCTCGTGCAGATGCCAGGCCGCGTCCACCTTGGGACGCAGGACGGCGTCCACGCGCTCCGGGGTGAGCGCGTCGAGCGCGCCGTCGTCCAGGACCCCGGCCGTGTGGATCACGGCGGTCAGCGGGTGCTCCGCCGGGATGCCGTCGACGGCGGACGCGAGCGCCTCCCGGTCGGCGGCGTCGCACTCCGCCACGCTCACCTGCGCGCCGAGGCCGGTCAGTTCGGCCGTCAACTCCGCGACCCCAGGGGCTGATCGACCGCTGCGGCTCAGCAGCAGCAGCCTGCGCGCGCCGTGTTCCCGCACCAGGTGCCGGGCGACGAGTGCGCCCAGGGCACCCGTGCCGCCGGTCAGCAGGACCGTGCCGGGGAGTGGGGCGGGGGCGTCGGGGGCGGCCGTCGGGCGGGTGCGGACCAGGCGAGGGGTGAGCAACGTGCCGTCCCGCCAGGCCAGTTGGGGCTCGTCGAGGCGGGCCGCCGCACGCCAGGTGTCGGCCGGCGTGCCGTCGGGCGCGTCCAGCAGGACGAACCGGTCCGGGTGTTCCGCCTGGGCCGCGCGGGTCAGCCCCCACACGGGCGCCTGGCGGACCCCCGCGACCTTGTCGCCGGGCCCGGTGGCCACCGCGTCGCGGGTGACCACGATCAGCGGCGTGCCGGCGAGCCGCTCGTCCGCCGCCCACGCCACCAGCGCGGACCGCACGGCGCGCACCGCCGCGTGCGCGGCCTCGGGGACGGGACCGCCGGTGTCGTCGGAAGCCGTCAGGAACGTGGCATCGGGCACCGGCCGCCCGGCGGAAACAGCTTCCACGAGCGCCGGGACGTCCGCGAACCGCTCCCGTACGACGCCGTCCGGCACGGGCCCCGGGCCCACGGCGACGAGGTCGGTGGCCACGAGGTCCGTGGCGGCGAGGTCCGTGGCCCCCGGGGCTGTTTCCCCGGTGGCGTCCACCGGCGTCCACTCGACGTGGAACAGGTGATCCGGCCGCCGACTGCGGGAGGCGGCGCGCAACTGGGCGAGCGACACCGGGCGGGCCCGCAACGACTCCATCGAGGCCACCGGAGCCCCGTCCGCGTCCCACACGGTCACCGACATCGCCCGGGGCCCGACGGGGGAGAGCCGCACGCGCAGCGCGCCGGCACCCGGGCGGTGCAGCCGTACCCCGCTCCAGACGAAGGGCAGCAGCACCTCGTCCCCGGTGGTGCCGACCAGGCCGGCGTGCAGCGCGGCGTCCAGCAGCGCCGGGTGGACACCGTGCCGGGCCGCCTCGGCGTCGTACGGCTCGGGCAGGCGCACCTCGCCGTAGGTGTCCTCGCCCGCCCGCCACACCGCGCGCAGGCCCCGGAACGACGGGCCGTACGCGAAGCCGTCGCCCGCCACGGAGTCGTAGAAGCCGGTGATGTCGACGGGGACGGCCCCCGGCGGCGGCCAGGCCCCACCGGGCTCCGGAGCCGCCGCGCCGCCGTGCGGTGTGGCCTCCGTGGTGGCCAGGACCCCGCTCGCGTGGCGGGTCCACGGGAGGGCGTCGTCGGCCGGGTGCGCGGGCCGGGAGTGCACGGCGATCGTCCGCCGCCCGTGCTCGTCGGCCGCGCCCACGGTGAGCTGGAGGTGGACGGCCTCGTCCTCGGCGAGGATCAGCGGGCTCTCCTGGTGCAACTCCTCGACCGTGTCGCAGCCGGTCGACGCGGCCGCGTGCAGGGCGAGTTCGAGGTACGCCGTGCCCGGTACGACGGTCGATCCGAGGATCACGTGATCGGCGAGCCAGCCGTGCGTACCCGGCGACAGGCGGCCCGTGAGGACCAGTCCGTCGCCCTCGGCCGGCGCGAGCGCGGCGCCGAGCAGCGGGTGCCCGGCCGGGGCGAGGCCCAGGTCACCGGGCTCGGCCGGGGTGTCCGTACCGTCCGCGAGCCAGTACCGCTCGCCCTGGAAGGCGTACGTGGGCAGGCCGACCGGCTGGGCGGGTTCCGCACCCGGCCGGGCCACGACGGCACCCCAGTCCACCTCCGCACCCCGCACGTACGCCTCCGCCACCCCCGTGAGCAGGGTGCGGACCTCGTCGCGGTCGCGGCGCAGCAGCGGCACCGCGACGACCTCGGCGAGCGCGTCGTCCGGGAGCAGGGCCGCGGCGCCCTCGCGCACCATCGCTGACAGCACCCCGTCGGGCCCCAACTCCACGAACGTCCGCACTCCTTGGCCGAGCAGCGTGCGGACGCCGTCGTGGAACCGCACCGCCTCCCGCACATGCCGCACCCAGTAGTCCGGCGACCGGACCTCGGCGCTCGTGACGGGCCGGCCGGTGACGTTGGAGACGATCGGCAGGACCGGCTCGCGCAGGGTGAGCGTGGACAGCACCGCGCGGAAGGCGTCGAGCATGCCGTCCATGCGCGGCGAGTGGAACGCGTGGCTCACCGTCAGCTCCCTGGTGCGCCGGCCCCGGGCGCGCAGCTCGCCGACGACGTCGCGTACGGCGTCCTCGTCGCCGGAGACCACGACGGACGACGGCCCGTTGACGGCCGCGATCCCCGCCCGGCCGGCTCCCTCGGCCCGGCCCGCGAGCAGGGCCGTCACCTCCTCCTCCGCCGCCTCGACGGCCGCCATCAGCCCGCCGGGCGGCAGTTCCTGCATCAGCCGCCCGCGCGCCTCGACCGCCGTGACCGCGTCCTCCAGCGAGAAGACGCCCGCGACATGTGCCGCCGCCAGCTCGCCGACCGAGTGGCCGAGCAACTGGGCCGGGCGCATGCCCCACGACTCCACGAGCCGGTACAGGCTCACCTCCACGGCGAACAGCGCGGCCTGCGTCCACGCCGTACGGTCCAGCAGCGCGGCGCGCTCGGTACCGGGCGCGGCGCACAGCACCTCGCGCAGCCCGAGGCCGTTCCGCTCGTCGAACAGGCCGCAGATCCGGTCGAGGGACGCGGCGAACACCGGGTACGTGTCGTACAACTCCCGTCCCATCAGGGCTCGTTGGGCGCCCTGGCCGGTGAACAGGAAGGCCGTGGCCCCGCCCCGCCCCGCCGTGCCCACGATCGGGTTGCCGGTGTCCGCCGTGGGGGTCCGCAGCGCTTCCAGCCCGGCGAGCAGGTCTTCGCGGCCGGAGCCGAGGAGTACGGCGCGGTGGCCGAGGCGGGCCCGGGTGGTGGCGAGCGCGTGGGCGAGCGCCGCCGGGTCCCGGTCGGGGTGCGCCGAGACGGCCGTGTGCAGCCGTCCGGCCTGGGCGCGCAGCGCGGCCGGTCCGGCGGCGGACAGCGGCCAGGGCAGGAGCGGGCGGTCCGCGAGCGGACGGCCGGTGTCGGGCAGCGCCGCCGCCATGGGTTCCACCGGGGCCTGCTCCAGGACGACGTGGGCGTTGGTGCCGCTGATGCCGAAGGAGGACACGGCGGCCCGGCGCGGACGGTCCACCTCGGGCCACTCGCGCCGCTCGGTGAGCAGCGACACGGCCCCGGTCGTCCAGTCGACGTGCGGGGTCGGCTCGTCCACGTGGAGGGTGCGGGGCAGCACCCCGTGTTCCAGGGCCAGCACCATCTTGATGACACCGGCGACCCCCGCCGCCAACTGGGTGTGCCCGATATTGGACTTCACCGAGCCGAGCCACAACGGCCGTTCCGCCGGGCGCTCCTGTCCGTAGGTCGCCAGAAGCGCCCGGGCCTCGATCGGGTCGCCGAGCCGGGTGCCGGTGCCGTGCGCTTCGACGGCGTCCACGTCGGCGGAACCGAGGCCTGCGTCGGCGAGGGCCGCGCGGACGGCCTTCTGCTGGGCGAGTCCGTTGGGGGCGGTGAGGCCGTTGCTGGCGCCGTCCTGGTTGACGGCCGAACCCCGGACCAGGGCCAGCACCCGGTGACCGTGCCGCCGGGCGTCCGACAGCCGCTCCACCAGCAGGATCCCGACGCCCTCGCCCCAGGCCGTGCCGTCCGCCGCGCCCGCGAACGCCTTGATCCGGCCGTCGGGCGCCAGACCGCGCTGTCGGCTGAACTCCACGAACATGTGCGGCCGCGCCATCACCGCCGCCCCGCCCACCAGCGCCAGCTCGCACTCGCCGCCGCGCAGCGCCTGGGCCGCCAGATGCAGCGCCACCAGGGACGACGAGCACGCCGTGTCCACGGTCAGCGCCGGGCCCTCGAACCCGAACGTGTAGGACAGCCGCCCGGAGGCGACGCTCACGGTGGTGCCCGTCAGCAGATAGCCCTCGGCGCCCTCCGACGCGGCGCGCGGGCCGGCGCCGTACCCGAGCGGGGAGGCGGCGACGAACACGCCCGTACGGCTGCCGCGCAGCGACTCCGGGTCGATGCCGGCGCGCTCGACGGCCTCCCAGGAGGTCTCCAGCAGCAGCCGCTGCTGCGGATCCATGGCGAGGGCCTCGCGTGGGCTGATCCCGAAGAAGTCCGCGTCGAACCGGTCGGCGTCCCGCAGGAACGCCCCGTGCCGCACATAGCTCGTGCCGGGCCGGTCCGGGTCCGGGTCGTACAGCGCACCGACGTCCCAGCCGCGGTCGGCGGGGAACGGGCCGACGGCGTCCCGGCCCTCGTCGAGCAGCCGCCAGAAGTCCTCCGGAGAGGTCACGCCACCGGGGAACCGGCAGGCCATGCCGACGACGGCGATCGGCTCGTGCCGGCTCTCGGCGAGCCTGCGGTTCTCCTGCTGGAGGCGCTTGTTCTCCTTCAGGGAGTGGCGCAGCGCCTCCAGCATCCGCCCGGCCTGCTCGTCCTGCGTCACGGGGGTTCCCTCTCCGCTCATGGTCGTCTCCGCGGTCCGTCCGTACATCCGGCCGCGCTCATCGGTCGCCCGTGCCGAGCGCCAGGTTGATGAGGTCGTCCGCGTCCAGGGCGTCGAACTCGTTCGGGTCGTCGAACTCGTCCGGGTCGTCGGACGTGGCCGGATCGTCGGACTCGATCGGGTTCTCGGCGCCGTCCGCTGGGGCTGCCGGTCCGCTCAGTTCCAGCAGGGCCGCCAGCAGCCCGGACTCCCGCAGCCGGGCCGGCGGAAGGGTGGCCAGCAGCCGGCGTACGTCGTCGTCGGTGAGGTCCGCGGGGGAGGCGGGAGCCGCCGACGCCGGTGCGGCCGGGGCCAGTTCGCGCAGCAGGTGTTCGCCGAGGGCCGTCGGGGTCGGGTGGTCGAAGACGAGGGTGGCGGGCAGCCGCAGACCGGTGGCCGAGTTCAGCCGGTTGCGCAGCTCGACGGACGTCAGCGAGTCGAACCCGAGCTGTTTGAAAGCCTGTTGGGGTCCGATCGCCGTGTTCGACGAATGCCCTAGCACCAGGGCGGCGGCGTCCCGGACGAGGTCCAGCAGCACGCGTCCGCGCTCCACGGCCGGCAGCGCCGCCAGTCGCTCCGCCAACTCCTGTGGCGCGGACGAGGAGTTCACGCCGTCGGCCGTCGCCGCCTCGACCGTACGACGGTGGCGGGCGGCCGGTCCGGCCAGGCCCCGCAGCAGCGGGTGGGCGTTCCCGCCGCCCGTCCCGAGGGCCGCCGTGTCCAGCCGTACCGCCACCACCTCGGACCGGTCCGACGACAGGGCCGCGTCGAACAGGGCGAGCCCGTCGGCGTCGGACAGGGTGTGGAAACCCGCCCGGCGCAACCGGGCCAGATCGCCCGCGTCCAGGTGGCCCGTCATCGCGCTCGCCCGCTCCCACAGCCCCCAGGCCACGGAGAGCCCGGGCAGCCCCTGGGCGCGCCGGTGCCGGGCGAGGGCGTCGAGGAAGGCGTTGGCCGCCGCGTAGTTGCCCTGGCCGGGGCCGCCCAGCACCGCCGCCGACGAGGAGAACAGCACGAACGCGGCGAGATCCAGGTCCCGTGTCAGCTCGTGCAGATGCCAGGCCGCGTCGACCTTGGGCCGCAGCACCGCGTCGAGCCGCGCGGGTGTCAGGGCGGCCAGGACGGCGTCGTCGAGCACACCGGCCGCGTGCACCACGCCGGTGAGCGGGTGCGCGGCCGGGATCCCGGCCAGGACCGCCGCGAGCGCCTCGCGGTCCGCGCTGTCGCAGGCCGCCACGGTCACCTCGGCGCCCGCCGCGGTGAGGCCGGCGCGCAGTGCGGCGACGCCCTCGGCGGCCTCGCCCCGCCGCCCGAGCAGCAGCAGACGCCGTACACCGTGCTCGGCAACCAGATGCCGGGCCACCAGGGCGCCCAGGGTCCCGGTGCCGCCGGTGATCAGCACCGTGCCGTCCGGGTCGAGCGCGGCCGGCGGCATGGTCAGCAGCACCTTGCCCACGTGCCGGGCCTGGCTCATGTACCGGAAGGCGTCCAACCCGCGCCGTACGTCCCACGCGGACGTCGGGACGGGCCGCAGCGCACCGCTGTCGAACAGCGGCATCAGCTCGGCCATCATCCGGCCGATGCGCTCGTGGCCCGCCTCGATCAGGTCGAACCAGAGGTACGAGACGCCCGGACGGTCGGCCGCGACCCGCTCGGCGTCGCGGATGTCGGTCTTGCCCATCTCCACGAACCGCCGCCCGCCGTGCGGTCCGCCACCGTCACCGGGGGTCAGCAGCCGCAGCGACGCGTCGACGAACTCGTGGGCCAGCGAGTTCAGGACGACGTCCACCCCGCGCCCACCGGTGGCCGCCCGCACCCGCTCCTCGAAGTCCAGGGAGCGGGACGAGGAGATCCGCTCGTCGGGCACACCGAGCGCCCGCAGCGTCTCCCACTTGGCCGGGGACGCCGTCGTGTGCACCTCGGCGCCCAGGTGGCGGGCCAGTTGCAGCGCGGCCAGGCCCACGCCGCCCGTCGCCGCGTGGATCAGCACCGACTCCCCGGCCCGCAGGCCGGCGAGGTCGACGAGGCCGTAGTAGGCGGTGAGGAACGCGATCGGCACCGAGGCGCCCTCCGCGTACGTCCACCCCTCCGGCAGCGGGACGAGCAGCCGCCGGTCGACGACCGCGACCGGGCCGAACGACCCCGGCACCATGCCCATCACCCGGTCGCCCGGCGCCAGGTCCGTGACGTCCGACGCCACGTCCAGCACGACACCGGCCGCCTCGCCGCCCATCACGTCCTGGTCGACCATCCCCAGGCCCAGCAGCACGTCACGGAAATTCATGCCGGCCGCGCGGACCGAGACCCGGACGTGCCCGGACGGCAGCGCGGCCCGCGCCTGCGGGTACGGCACCAGCGCGAGGTTCTCCAGCGTGCCCTTGCCGGTGGTGTCCAGCCGCCAGGCCGAACCGTCGGCCGGCGCCGCCAGTTGCCGCCCGGCCGTCTCCCGCGCCAGCCGGGGCACCAGCAGCCGACCGTCGCGCAGCGCGCACTGGGGCTCCCCGGACGCCAGCGCGCGACGCAGCGCGGCCCGGGACGACTCCCGCCCGTCCACGTCGACCAGCACGAACCGCTCGGGGTGCTCGGACTGCGCCGAGCGCAGCAGCCCCCACAGCGGCGCGTGCACCAGGTCCGCCACGCCCTCGCCGTCCCCGGCCGCCACCGCACCACGCGTCACCAGCACCAGCCGACCGCCGGCGAACCGCTCGTCGGCCGCCCACTCGCGGACGACGGACAGGACACGGTGCAGCACGGCCCGGACGGCCTCCGGCGTGTCCGCCGGGGGCGGAGCGGTCGGGTTCGCCGGGGCCGCCGGGGCCGCTTCGCCCGGAGTCGGGTCCGCCGGGGCCGGGTCGGCGCCGCCGCACGACACCACGAACGTGCCGGGGGCGTCGAGGGCGGGGCGGGTGTCGAGACCGAGCCCGAGGCCGTCCGCGCCCAGGACGAACACATCGTCGTCCGAAGCGGTGTCGGGCAGCGGGAGTTCGGTCCACTCCGTGTACAGCAGGGGCGCCGTGCGGGCGAGTTGCTCCTCGCTCACCGTACGGCTCGTCAACGAGGCGACCTCGGCGACCGGCCGGCCGCTCTGGTCGGCCACGGCGAGGGTGAGGCCGTCCGGTCCCTCGGGTGCGACGCGCACGCGGAGCGCGGTGGCGCCGGTGGCGTGCAGGGTGACACCGCTCCAGGCGAACGGCAGGCGGACGGTGTCGACGCCCTCGGCGAGCCCGGCGTGCAGCGCCGCGTCGAGGAGCGCGGGATGCAGCCCGAACCGGCCTGCCGTGTCGTGGAGTTCGTCCGGCAGCCGCACTTCGGCGAACAGCTCCTCGCCGCGCCGCCAGACCGCGCGCAGGCCCTGGAAGGCGGGGCCGTAGCCGAGCCCCTGCCCGGCCAGTCTCGGGTAGAGGCCGGTGAGGTCCACGGGCTCGGCGCCGACGGGCGGCCAGGCGGTCAGGTCCCAGTCCGGCGGCGCCGCCGTCGTGCCGGTCACCCAGCCGGTCGCGTGACAGGTCCAGTCCGTGTCCCCCTCCGGGCGGCTGTGGACGGTCACGCCGCGCCGGCCGGTCTCGTCCGGCGCCTCGACGGTGACCTGGAGGTGCAGGGCGCCGTCCCCGCCGTCCTCGGGCAGGACCAGTGGCGCCTGGAGCGTCAGTTCCTCCAGTACGTCGCACCCGGCCTGGTCGGCGGCCTGGACGGCGAGTTCCACGAGCGCCGTACCCGGCACCAGGACCGTGTTCCACACGGCGTGATCGGCCAGCCACGGGTGCGTGCGGAGGGACAGCCGGCCGGTGAGCACGAGCGCGTCGCTGCCGGCCAGCGGGATCGAGGCGTCGAGCAGGGGGTGCCCGGTGGGGTCCGAGGCCCGGGTCGGCGCGGTGGCCTCCAACCAGTACCGGCTGCGTTGGAAGGGGTAGGTGGGGAGGTCGATGGGGGCGGCTGGTGCATGTGTGGTCGGCCAGGTGAGGGACGTTCCGTGGACGTGGAGGTGGGCTGCGGAGGTGAGGAGGCGTTGCCAGCCGCCTTCGTCGCGGCGGAGGGTGCCGGTGACCGTGCCTTGGGTGGTTTCGTCGATGGCGGGGACGAGGACGGGGTGGGGGCTGCATTCGAGGAATGCGGTGTGTCCGTCGGTCGTGAGGAGCTTGAGGGTGGGGTGGAGGAGGACGGTCTGGCGGAGGTTGGTGTACCAGTAGGCGGCGTCGAGTTGTGCGGTGTCGATCAAGGTGCCCGTGACCGTCGAGTAGAAGGGCACGGCGCTCGTGCGGGGGCTGATGCCGGCGAGGAGTTCGGCGAGGTCGGTTTCTATGGCTTCGACGTGGGGGGTGTGGGAGGCGTAGTCGACGTCGATGCGGCGGGCGCGGATCTCCTCCGCCTCGCAGTGGGCGAGTAGTTCGTCGAGGGCGGTGGCGTCTCCGGCGACGACGGTGGCCTGGGGGCCGTTGAGGGCGGCGACGGATATTCGGCCGTCCCAGCGCCCGATGAGTTCGGTCGCGTCGGCCGGTGCCAGGGGGAGGGAGACCATGCCGCCGTGTCCGGCGATCTTGAGGATGGCTCGGCTGCGGAGGGCGGCGACTTTCGCGCCGTCTTCGAGGGAGAGGGCCCCGGCGACGACGGCGGCGGCGATCTCGCCCTGGGAGTGTCCGATGACGGCGGCCGGTTCGACTCCCAGAGACCGCCACACCGCGGCCAGCGAGACCATGACGGCGAACAGTGCGGGCTGGACGATGTCGACCCGGGTCAACGGCTGTCCGTCACGCAGTACTTCGGTCAGCGACCATTCCACGTGCGGGGCGAGCGCGGTCTCGCATGCGGCGATCGACTCGGCGAACACTTGGGATGTGTCGAGGAGTTCGACGGCCATACCGGTCCATTGCGACCCCTGACCGGGGAACACGAACACGGGTCGCCCGGCATCCCCCTGCCCGATGACGACTCCGGGTGCCTCGACGCCCTCCGCCAACGCGGCGAGCGAGTCCAGCAGTTGCTCGCGATCGGAGCCCACCAACACGGCCCGATGCTCGAAGCGTGTCCGGCCGGTGGCCAGGGCGTGGCCGATCTCGGCGGGGGACCAGGCGGGGTGCTCGGTGACCGCGTTCCGCAGCTGGGCCGCCTGGGCGCGCAGGGCTTCGGGGGAGCGTGCGGAGAGCGGCCAGGCTGCGACGGCCGGGCGGTGCGGCGCCAGCTCGGGGCGGGGCTCCTGCGGTGCCTGTTCCAGGATGACGTGGGCGTTCGTCCCGCTCACGCCGAAGGAGGAGACGGCGGCCCGGCGCGGGCGGCCGGTCTCGGGCCACTCGCGCCGCTCGGTGAGGAGGGAGACGGCGCCGGTCGTCCAGTCGACGTGCGGGGTCGGCTCGTCCACGTGGAGCGTGGCGGGCAGGATGCCATGACGCAGGGCCATGACGGTCTTGATGACGCCGCCGACGCCGGCGGCGGCCTGGGTGTGGCCGATGTTGGATTTCAACGAGCCGAGCCACAGGGGTCGTTCGGCCGGGCGGTCCTGTCCGTAGGTCGCCAGGAGGGCCTGCGCCTCGATCGGGTCGCCCAGGGTCGTGCCCGTCCCGTGCGCCTCCACGGCGTCCACCAGGTCGGGGGAGAGCCGTGCCGAGGCCAGGGCGGCCCGGACCACCCGCTGCTGCGAGGGGCCGTTCGGCGCGGACAGGCTGCTGGTGGCGCCGTCCTGGTTGACGGCGGAACCGCGCAGCACGGCGAGGACCGGATGGCCCAGGCGGCGGGCGTCGGAGAGCCGTTCGACGAGCAGCATGCCCGCGCCCTCGCCCCAGGCCGTGCCGTCCGCCGAGGCCGCGAAGGACTTGATCCGGCCGTCCCGCGCGAGCCCGCCCAGCCTGCTGAAGTCGACGAGGGTGGACGGCGTGGCCATCACGGTGACCCCGCCCGCCAGCGCCAGGGCGCACTCCCCGCGCCGTACCGCGTGCGCGGCCAGGTGCAGGGCGACCAGCGAGGACGAGCACGCCGTGTCGACGGTGACCGCCGGGCCCTCCAGGCCCAGGACGTACGCGATCCGGCCGGAGGCCACGCTGCCCGCGTTGCCGCTGCCCAGGAAGCCCGCGACGGCCTCGTCCACCTCGCCCAGCCGGGTGGCGTGGTCGTGGTACATCAGCCCGGCGAACACCCCGACGCGGGTGCCGCGCAGCGTCGTCGGGTCGATCCCGGCGCGTTCGACCGCCTCCCAGGACGTTTCGAGGAGCAGCCGCTGCTGCGGGTCCATGGCCAGGGCCTCGCGCGGGCTGATGTCGAAGAACGCCGGGTCGAAGTCGGCGGCGCCCTCCAGGAATCCGCCCTCCCAGACGTACGACGTGCCCGGCCGCTGTCCGCTCGGGTCGAAGAACTCCTCGGCGGGCCAGCCGCGTTCGGCGGGCGGCGCGCCGACGGCGTCCCGGCCTTCGGCGACCAGCCGCCACAGGTCCTCGGGGGAGGCGACCCCGCCCGGGTAGCGGCACGCCATGCCGACGATCGCGATCGGCTCGCGGTCGGCCTCCTCCAGCTCGGTCACCCGGCGGCGGGCCTCGCCCAACTCGGCGGTGGCCCAGCGCAGATGCTCACGGAACTTGTCCACCTGCGCCGAGGACGAGGCCGGCTGTTGCTGCTGTGGTTGCGACACGGTGCCCTGCTCCTAGAGACGCTGCTTGTCCGTCTGCGCCCCGCCGTCGGCGGAGCGCAACTGGTGGAGAACCTCGAAGAGTTCGTCGTCGGACGCCGACGCGAGCCCCGCTGTCACGGGGCCGCCCTCGTCCCGACCGCCGTCCTGATCCGGTCCGCCGCCGGGCCAGCGGGAGACGAGGTCCCGCAGCCGGTGCGCGACCGTCTCCCTGGCCCTGGCGTCGGCGTCCTCGGCGACGGAGGCCAGGAACGCCTCCAGCCGGTCGAGTTCGGCCAGCGCCGGAGCCACGGTGGAACCGCCGCCGTCCGCCGCCCCGGTCAGTTCCGCGCCGAGGTGGTCGGCGAGGGCCTCGGCGGTCGGATGGTCGAAGATCAGCGTGCTCGGCAGGTCGATGCCGGTGGCGTCGTACAGCCTTTCCTGGAACTCCAGGTTGGACAGGGAGTCGAAGCCCAGGTCGACGAAGCCCTGCTGGGGCGGGATGTCCCGGGCCGACTGGCCGCCGCCCAGCACCACGGCCGCGTGCGAGCGGACCAGGTCGAGCAGGGCCCGCCGCCGCTCGGCCTCCGGCATCCCCTTCAGCTGCTCGGCATACGGGACCTCCGGGGCCGGGGTGGCCGGGGTGGCCGGGGTGGCCGGGGTGACGGATGTGGCCGAGGCGGGCGAGATGGCCGTGGCGTTCGCGTCGGTCGGTGCGGGGCTGCCCTTCGACGCCTCCCGTCGACCGGTGTCCGCCACCGCGCTCAGCAGCGCCGGCAGCCGCCCGTCGTCCCGGCGGTCCCGCAGCCGTGCCGGGTCGATGCCGAGGGGGACGAGGACCGGGGCGTCGGCCGTCGCGAGGGCGGCGTCGAACAGGTCCAGGGCGTCCGCCGTGGCGAGCGCCCGGATGCCGTCCTGCTCGATCCGGGCCCGGTCGGCCGCCGTCAAGTCGGCGGTGAGGGAGCTGCGTTCGGCCCACGGACCCCAGGCGAGGGAGCGGCCGGGCAGCCCCTGGGCGTGCCGGTGGTGGGCGAGGGCGTCCAGGAAGGCGTTGGCGGCCGCGTAGTTGGCCTGCCCGGCACCGCCGAACACACCGGACGCGGAGGAGAACGTCACGAACTCCGTCAGCGGCGTCTCGCGCGTCAGCTCGTGCAGATGCCAGGCCGCGTCCACCTTCGGCCGGAGCACGGTGGCGAGTCGGCCGTCCGTGAGCGAGCCGACCGAGGCGTCGGCCGTCACCCCGGCCACATGCACGACGGCCGTCAGGGGGTGCGCGGCGGGTACGGCGTCCAGGAGTGCCGCGAGCGCGTCCCGGTCGGCGGTGTCGCAGGCGGCCACGGTGACCCGCGCCCCCTCGGCGGCCAGTTCCGCCGCCAACTCGGCTGCCCCCGGCGTCTGTTCGCCCCGGCGGCCGGTCAGCAGCAGATGCCGGGCGCCCCGCGCGACCAGATGCCGGGCCACCAGCGCCCCCAGGGTGCCGGTGCCCCCGGTGACCAGCACGGTCCCGTCCGGATCGACGGCCGGAAGGCGGTCCACGGAGGCCTCGGGGGCCTCGGGGGCCGGAAGGTGATCCGCGGGCTCTGCCGGGGACAGCCGCGGTACCCACACCTCGCCGTCCCTCAGCGCGACCTCCGGCTCGTCCCGTACGGCGTCCAGTGCCCGTGCGAGCGCCCGCGGCCCGGGTGTCTCCGGGCCCGCCACCGTGAGCAGCCCGAACCGTCGCGGGTGCTCGGTCCGCGCGCTGCGCATCAGCCCGCGTACGGCGGCGTCGATGAGGGGTGCGGTGTCGATGAGCGGTGTGGCGTCGACGAGGGGCGCGGTGTTGACGAGGGGCGAGGCGTCCCGGGCGTCAGACGCCCCGGCCGCCTCCCGCGAGACCGTCACCAGCCTGCTCGACCTCAGCCCCGGCTCCGAGAGCCAGGTCCGCAGGACGGCGAGGAGAGCGACGGTCGTCGAGTGCACGGCTTCCGGGACGTCGGCCGAGGGTGGCACCGGCAGGCCGGAGACCGGGAGCAGGACCACGTTCGGCGCGGGCGCACCGGCGGCGACCGCCTCGACCAGGGCGCCCAGAGCGTCGTACCGGCGGTCGACGGCCACCGGCAGATCGTCCGCCGGGCCGAGCGCCACGACCACCATGTCCGCTGAGTCCACCGACTCCACGGGGCCTGGCAGTGCCGCCAGAGATGCCCACTCGGGCCGCAGCAGCATTCCTGCGCGCTCGGCGCCGCGCAGGGGGCGGGAGACGAGGGCGGTCACGGACAGCACGGGGACGCCCGCCGCGTCGGCGGCCCGCACGGTCACCGCGTGGGCGCCGTCCTCGGCGTACCCGTCGGCCGGAGCGATCCGTACCCGCAGGGCGCCCGCCCCGGACGCGCCCGTGGTCACGCCGTGCCAGACGTGCGGCACCCGGCGTTCCGCCAGGGCCCGCGGGTGCGCCGCCGTCCATGCCTGGAGCGCGGCGTCGAGCAGCGCGGGGTGCATGCCGTAGCGGCCGGCCTCCGTCCGCAGGCTGTCGGGCAGGGCGACCTCCGCGAAGACCTCGTCGCCCCGGCGCCACACGGACCGCGGCCCCCGGAAGGCGGGCCCGTAGGCGATGCCGTGGCGGGCGGCCCGCCGGTGGAGGTCGTCGATGTCGACGCCGACGGGCTCGGCGTCGCGCGGCGGCCATGTCACCAGGTCGGCGTCGGCCTCGTCCCGCGCCTCGACGGGAGAGAGGGTGCCGGTCGCGTGCCGGGTCCACCCCTGCTCGGGGCCCGGGCGGGCGGAGACGGTGAGGCGGCGCCGGCCGTCGGCGTCCGCAGCGGTGACGTGCAGCCGGAGCGCGCACCCGGTGGTGGGCAGCTCCAGCGGGGCGTGCAGGGTCAGTTCGGCGACCCGCGGGCAGTCGGCGCGCGCGCCGGCCCAGCCGGCCAGCTCCAGCAGCGCCGTACCCGGCACCACGAACCGACCGGCGACCGCATGGTCCGCGAGCCACGGATGGGTGGCCGTCGACAGCCGCCCCGTGAACAACAGGCCCTCGCCGTCGGGGAGTTCCACCGCCGCACCGAGCAGCGGATGTCCGGCGGGCGCGAGTCCGGCGGCCGTCGGGTCCGCGACGCGCGGGCCGTCGTCCAGCCAGTACCGGCGGCGACGGAAGGCGTACGTGGGCAGCTCGGCCGGGAACGGGCCGTCCGGGCCCGGCGCGGGGAAGGCCGCCGACCAGGTCACGGTCGCGGCGCTCACGTGCAGGCGGGCCAGCGCGGCCCACAGCGCGTCCTCCGTCCGGCCGCCGCCGACCGGGGACACGACGGTCCGCCCCGCGGGGAGGAGCGGGGCGACCGACCCCGACGGGCCGACCTCCACGAAGAGCCCGCGGTCGGCCAACTCGCCCACGATCCGCTCCAGTTCGCCGGGCGCGGTGGCCGTCAGCAGCGGGACGCGGGCGGTGCCCGGCTGCGGTGTCCCGCCGCCGCACAGCACCGCGCGGGCCGCCTCCTTCAGTGGTGTCGCGCCCGCGACACAGGCGGCGGCGAGCGCCGTCACCTCGTCCTCGCCGTCCCTCACGCCGACGACCGCCGTCGCGCGGACCCCGAACGCCTCCCACAGTCCGCCGAGGGCCACCAACACCGCCCAGCGGACCGCCGGTTCTGCCGGTTCAGCCGCTTCAGCCGGTTCCGCCGGTTCACCGGTCCCGCCGTGCAGCATGTCGCGCAGCGGCGGCAGGTCGGTGACCGCCCGCAGCGCCTCCTCGCACCGGTCCAGCCACTCACCGAACACCTCGGACGACGCGGCGAGCCGCGCGGCCCAGCCGAGATCCGCCGTCGGCCCCCGGTCGGCGAACACGAGCACGGCCCGGGCGTCCGACGCGACCTGCCCGTGCCCGAGGCCGGGGGCGTCACGCCCCTCGGCCAGCGCCGTCAGCCCCGCGAGCAGTGCGGCGCGGTCGGCGCCGAGCACCACCGCGCGGTGCTCGAACACCGATCTGCCCCGGGCCAGCGCGGCGCCCACCGCCTCGGCCGACAGTTCCGGACGCTCCGTCAGATGCGCGGCCAGCCGTGCCGCCTGGGCACGCAGCGCGTCCTCCGTACGACCGGACAGGACCCACGGCACGGCGCCGCCACCGGAACGGGTCCGAGCGGCGGGCGTGGGATCGCCCTGCTCCAGCACCACGTGGGCGTTGGTCCCGCTGACGCCGAAGGACGACACCCCCGCCCGCCGGGGCCGTCCGCCCGCCGGCCACTCCCGCCGCTCCGTGAGCAGCTTCACGGCGCCCGCCGACCAGTCCACGTGCGGATTCGGCGCGTCCACGTGCAGCGTGCGGGGCAGCACCCCGTGCTCCATCGCCTGCACCATCTTGATGACCCCGGCGACCCCGGCGGCGGCCTGCGCGTGCCCGATGTTCGACTTCACCGAGCCGAGCCACAACGGCCGTTCGGCAGGCCGGTCCTGCCCGTACGTGTCGATGAGTGCCTGCGCCTCGATCGGGTCCCCGAGCCTGGTGCCGGTGCCGTGCGCCTCGACCGCGTCCACGTCCGCCGCCGACAGCCCCGCCCGGTCCAGCGCCCGCCGGATCACCCGCCGCTGCGCCGGCCCGCTCGGCGCGGTCAGCCCGCTGCTGGCACCGTCCTGGTTGACGGCGCTGCCCCGGACCACGGCCAGCACCCGCCGCCCGTGCCGGCGGGCGTCGGACAGCCGCTCCAGCAACAGCATCCCGATGCCCTCACCGAGCGCGGTGCCGTCGGCCCCGGCAGCGAACGCCTTGCAGCGGGCGTCGCCCGCCAGCCCGCGCTGCCGACTGAACTCCAGCAGCGCCAGCGGCGACGCCATCACCGTGACACCACCGGCCAGCGCCAGCTCGCACTCACCGGCCCGCAGCGCCTGCGCCGCCTCGTGCAGCGCCACCAGCGACGACGAACAGGCCGTGTCCAGACTGATCGCCGGCCCCTCCAGACCGAGCGCGTACGCGACCCGGCCCGAGGCCACACTGCCCGTGCTGCCGTTGCCGAGATACCCCTCGAACTCGCCCGGCGCGTTGCGCAGTCGGGCCGCGTAGTCCTGGTAGATCACGCCCGCGAAGACCCCGGTACGGCTGCCGCGCAGCGACACCGGGTCGATGCCGGCGCGCTCGACTGCCTCCCAGGAGGTCTCCAGCAGCAGCCGCTGCTGGGGGTCGGTCGCCAGGGCCTCCCGGGCGCTCATCCCGAAGAACGCCGGGTCGAAGGCGGCCGGATCGTCCAGGAAGCCTCCCTCGCGGACCGTGACCTTGCCGGTGCGGGCCGGGTCCGGGTCGTACAGGTCCGGGTCCCAGCCGCGGTCGGCCGGCAGCGGCGCGATGACGTCCCGGCCCTCGGCGACCAGCCGCCACAGGTCCTCGGGGGAGGCGACGCCACCCGGGTAGCGGCAGGCCATGCCGACGATCGCGATCGGCTCGCGCGCCGCCGACTCGACCTCCTGGAGCCGCTGCCGGGTCCTGCGCAGGTCCAGGGTCAGCCGCTTCAGGGCGTCCACGACCTTCGCCTCGGCGCCCAGAGGGCCTGAGTCCCCGCGAGGGGCGTCGCTCGTCATGGTTGCGTCAGCCTTCTTCCGTGCGTGAGGGGGGTGCGGGTCGTCGGCCATGTCAGGACTTGCGCAGCTCGTCGTCGACGATGGTGAGGATGTCGTCGAGGGACGCGTTGTCGAACTCGCTCTCGAACTCGCCGAATTCGGTGGTGTGTTGGCCGGGGGAGGCGCCGGTGGTGAGGGTCGCCTCCCGGACCGCACCGGCGGGGACCAGCCGGTCGAGCAGCTCACTCAGTCGCGCCGCCACCTGCTCGCGCTCGGCGGTGCCCGTACTGTCCGCCGTCAGGAGTCCCGAGGCGAGAAGCCCGGCCTCCAGGTTGTCCACCGCGGCCAACCCGCCCCCGGACGGCGGCTCCTCCTGCTCCCCGGGACCCTCGGTGGCGTGCAGCAGCTCGTCCAGGTGGACGGCGACCGCCGACGCGGTGGGGTGGTCGAAGATCAGGGTCGCGGGCAGCCGTAGCCCGGTGGCCGCGTTGAGCAGGTTGCGCAGCTCCACCGCGCGCAGCGAGTCGAAGCCCGCGTCGAGCAGGCCGCGCTCGGGGTCGACCGCGTCGGGGGAGGCGTGGCCGAGCACCGCCGCCACCTGTCGTCGTACCAACTCCCGCAGCGTGTGGGCTCGTTCGCCGGGGGTCAGCCCGGTGAGCGAGAGGACCGGAGCGGCCGTGGCGGTACTGGTGTCGGCACCAGTACCCGTACCAGTACCTGCGGCTGCCGCCGCTCGTGGCCGTTCCGTCCGGGGGGCCAGCTCCCGCAGCAGCGGCCGGGTGCCGGCCTGCCCGCGCAGTGCCTGCCGGTCCAGCCGGACCGGGACGAGCAGCGCGCGCTCCTGTCCCAGCGCCCGATCGAAGAGCGCCAGCCCGTCCTCGGTCGGCAGGGGCAGTACGCCGGCCCGCCGCATCCGCGCCAGATCGGCCGGGGCGAGGCCGCCGGTCAGCCCGCTGACCTCCTCCCACAGCCCCCACGCGAGGGACACCGCGGGCAGCCCCCGCGCCCGGCGGTGCGCGGCGAGAGCGTCCACGTAGGCGTTGGCGGCCGCGTAGTTGGCCTGCCCGGCGTTGCCGAGCAGCCCGCCCGCCGCCGAGAACAGCACGAACGCCTTGAGGGGTTGGTGGCGGGTGAGGTGGTGCAGGTGCCAGGCGGCGTCGGCTTTGGGTCGCAGGACGGTGGTGACGCGGTCCGGGGTGAGGGTGTCGAGGGTGGCGTCGTCGAGGGTGCCGGCGGTGTGGACGACGGCGGTGAGTGGGTGTTCGTGGGGGATGTGGGTGAGCGCCTCGGCCAGGGCGGTGCGGTCGGAGACGTCGCAGGCGGTGAGGGTGACGGTGGTGCCGTGTGCTTCGAGTTCGGTGCGGAGTCGGTGGGCGCCGGGGGCGTGGGGTCCTTGTCGGCTGAGGAGGTGGAGGTGGCGTACGCCGTGGTGGGTGACGAGGTGGTGGGCGAGCAGCGAACCGAGGGTGCCGGTCCCGCCCGTGATCAGGACGGTGCCCTCCGGATCCCACCGCGCCGCCTCGCCCGCCGGGGCCTGCGACCGGGTCAGCCGGGGCACGAGAAGCCGGCCGTCACGCACGGCGTACTGCCCCTCCGCGCCCTCGCCCGACGCCACGGCCGCCACCACAGCGCGTACGGCGTCCGGCTCGTCGATGTCGGCGATCGTCACCCGCCCCGGATGCTCGGTCTGGGCGGACCGCACCAGACCCCACACGGCCGCCGCCCCCAGGTCGGAGACGTCCGCACCCTCCTCCACGGCCACCGCGCCCCGGGTGACCAGCACCAGACGCCCGTCGGCGAAGCGGTCGTCGGCCAGCCACTCCCGCAGCAGATCCAGCGCCCGGGTCACCGACTCGCCCGCCGATTCCTCCCGTGAGGGTGCCCAGGGGACGACCACCACCCCGGGCGGCGCGTCGGCGAGCGCGCCGAAACCGGGGGCCGCGGCCGCGATGCCGAGAGCCGGGCTCAGCCCGAACGGATCCGGCCCGACGACAGCAGCGCGGGCGGCCGGGGGCGCGGGTGCCGCCGCCGGGGCGGCCTCCGTCCACGTCAGCTCGAACAGCGTGTCCGTCGCCGTGACCGCACGGCTCGCGGCGGCCAACTGCTCCCGCGCCACCGGCCGTACGGCCAGTGAGGACACGGTCGCCACCGGTACGCCGTCCTGGTCGGCCACGGTCAGCGTGAGCGCGTCCGGCCCCAGGGGCGCGAGCCGTACGCGGAGGGCGGTGGCGCCGGTGGCGTGCAGGGTGACACCGTTCCAGGCGAACGGCAGCCGGACCTCGTCGTCGCCGTCGATCAGACTGGTGTGCAGGGCCGCGTCGAGGAGCGCGGGATGCAGACCGTACCGGTCGGCCGTACCCTGCTCGGCCTGCGCGAGCCGCACCTCGGCGAACAGCTCTCCGCCGCGCCGCCACGCCGCGTGCAGGCCCTGGAAGGCGGCCCCGTATCCGAACCCTCGCTCGGCCAGCCTCGGGTAGAGCCCGGTGACGTCGACGGGCTGCGCACCGACGGGCGGCCAGGCGGTCAGGTCCCCGCCGGGGCGTGCCGCACCGCTCGTCACGGAACCTGTGGCGTGGTGGGTCCAGGGGGTGTCGTCCGCCGACCGCTCGGGACGGCTGTGGATCCTCACCGCCCGGCGTCCGGTCCCGTCCGGCGCGTCGACGGTGACCTGAAGCCGAACGACGTCGTCCTCGGGCAGGACCAGCGGCGCTTGGAGCGTCAGTTCCTCCAGTACGTCGCACCCGGCCCGGTCGGCGGCCTGGACGGCCAGCTCCACGAGCCCGGTCCCGGGGACGAGCACCGTGCCCCATACGGCGTGGTCGGCCAGCCAGGGATGCGTGTGCGTGGACAGCCGCCCGGTGAGGACGAACGCGTCGCTGCCGGCCAGGGGGATCGTGGTGTCGAGCAGGGGGTGCTCGGTGGTGGCCGTGGGTGTGGAGTCGAGCCAGTAGCGGTCGCGTTGGAAGGGGTAGGTGGGGAGGTCGGTGGGGGTGGTCGATGCCGGTGTGGTGGGCCAGGTGAGGGGGGTGCCGTGGGTGTGGAGATGGGCGGCGGAGGTGAGGAGGCGTTGCCAGCCGCCTTCGTCGCGGCGGAGGGTGCCGGTGACGGTGGCTTCGGTGGTTTCGTCGATGGCGGGGACGAGAACCGGGTGGGGGCTGCATTCGAGGTAGGCGGTGTGCCCGTCGGTGGTCAGCAGCTTGAGGGTGGGGTGGAGGAGGACGGTCTGGCGGAGGTTGGTGTACCAGTAGGCCGCGTCGAGTTGTGCGGTGTCGATCAGCGCGGCGGACACCGTGGAGTAGAAGGGGACGGTGCTGGTGCGGGGGCTGATGCCGGCGAGGAGTTCGGCCAGGTCCGTCTCTATGGCTTCGACGTGGGGGGTGTGGGAGGCGTAGTCGACGTCGATGCGGCGGGCGCGGATCTCCTCCGCCTCGCAGTGGGCGAGTAGTTCGTCGAGGGCGGTGGCGTCTCCTGCTACGACGGTGGCCTGGGGGCCGTTGAGGGCGGCGACGGATATTCGGCCGTCCCAGCGCTCGATGAGTTCGGTCGCGTCGGCCGGTGCCAGGGGGAGGGAGACCATGCCGCCGTGTCCGGCGATCTTGAGGATGGCGCGGCTGCGGAGGGCGGCGACTTTCGCGCCGTCTTCGAGGGAGAGGGCTCCGGCGACGACGGCGGCGGCGATCTCGCCCTGCGAGTGCCCCACCACAGCGGCCGGCTCGACGCCGAGGGACCGCCAGACGGCGGCCAGCGACACCATCACCGCGAACAGCGCGGGCTGGACGACGTCGACCCGGGTCAACGGCTGTCCGTCACGCAGTACTTCGGTCAGCGACCACTCCACGTGCGGGGCGAGCGCGGCTTCGCATGCGGCGATCGATGCGGCGAACACCTGTGAGGTGTCGAGGAGTTCGACGGCCATCCCGGTCCACTGTGATCCCTGGCCGGGGAACACGAACACCGGCCGCCCCGCGTCTCCCTGCCCGGTGACGACACCCGGCGCCTCGACGCCCTCCGCCAACGCGGCGAGCGAGTCCAGCAGTTGCTCCCGGTCGGCGCCCACCAACACCGCCCGCCGCTCGAAGTCGGCGCGGCCGGTCGTCAGGGCGTGGGCGACCTCCGCCGGCGTCCACTCGGGGTGCTCGGTGACCGCGTTCCTCAGTCGGGCCGCCTGGGCGCGCAGGGCCTCGGGGGAGCGTGCGGAGAGCGGCCAGGCTGCGACGGCCGGGCGGTCCGGCGCCGGCTCGGGGCGGGACTCCTGTGGTGCCTGTTCCAGGATGACGTGCGCGTTCGTCCCGCTGATGCCGAAGGCGGACACGCCCGCGCGGCGCGGACGTTCGCCGGTCGGCCACTCGTGCTGTTCGGTGAGCAGCTCCACCGTTCCGGCGGACCAGTCGACGTGGGTCGTGGGTTCGGTGATGTGCAGGGTCCTCGGCAGGACGCCGTGCCGCAGCGCCAGCACCATCTTCATCACGCCCGCCACCCCGGCGGCGGCCTGCGTGTGGCCGATGTTGGACTTCAACGAGCCCAGCCGCAACGGCCGTTCGACGGGCCGGTCCTGCCCGTAGGTGGCGATGAGGGCCTGCGCCTCGATGGGGTCGCCGAGGCGGGTGCCGGTGCCGTGCGCCTCGACGGCGTCCACGTCCGCCGGGTCCAGGCCGGCGTCGGCCAGCGCCGCTCGGATGACACGCTGCTGGGAGGGGCCGTTCGGCGCGGTGAGGCCGTTGGAGGCGCCGTCCTGGTTGAGCGCGGAGCCCCGGACGACCGCCAGGACGGGGTGACCGTTGCGCCGCGCGTCCGACAACCGTTCCAGCACCAGGACGCCCGCGCCCTCGGCCAGGCCGAAGCCGTCCGCGTCGTCCGAGAACGCCTTGCAGCGCGAGGTCTCCGACAGCGCGCCCATCCGGCGGAAGCCGATGAAGATATCGGGCGTGGGCATCACCACCACACCGCCCGCGAAGGCCAGTTCGCTCTCCCCGCGCCGCAGCGACTGCACGGCCAGGTGCAGGGCGACCAGTGAGGACGAGCACGCCGTGTCGACGGTGATCGCCGGCCCTTCGAGACCGTACGCGTACGCCAGCCGGCCGGAGATCACGCTCGTGACACTGCCGGTGATGACGTAGTCCCGCACGGCCGGGGGCGCGTCGCTCGACCGTGGGCCGTAGGAGTGGGACATCGCGCCGACGAAGACGCCGGTCCGGCTGCCGCGCAGCGACGTCGGATCGACGCCCGCCCGCTCGCACGCCTCCCAGGAGGTTTCGAGGAGCAGCCGCTGCTGCGGGTCCATGGCCATGGCCTCGCGCGGGCTGATCCCGAAGAAGTCCGCGTCGAACGCGCTCACGTCCCGCAGAAAGCCGCCCTTCAGCAACTCGGGGTCGTCGACGCCGAAGGCGGCCCCCGCCCGCAGCCAGCCCCGGTCGGCGGGCGGGCCGGAGACCAGGTCCGCACCCTGCGCGAGCACCCGCCAGAGGGCCTCGGGGGAGTCCACGCCCCCGGGGAAACGGCACCCCATGCCCACGATCGCCACGGCGTCCTCGGCGTCCTCGGCCGGCTCCTGGGAGTGGGCGGTCGTCCGGTTGGCGGGCACCCCGCTGACCTGCTTCGCGTCGGTGAGCCGCGTGTCGGTCGGGGGAAGAACCAGCTCACGCAGCCGCCCGACGAGCGCGAGCGGAGTCGGATGGTCGAAGACGAGGGTGGCGGGCAGCTTAAGCCCGGTGGCGGCGTTCAGCCGGTTGCGCAGTTCCACCGCCGTGAGGGACTCGAAGCCCAGGTCCTTGAAGGCCCGGTCGGGGCGGATCGTCTCGGTCGCGGATCGCCCGAGCACGGCGTTCGCGTGCGCGCCGACGAGGTCAAGCAGAACCCGGTCCCCGTCCGCCCCCGACAGCCCGGCCACCCGCTCACGCAGCGCGGACCCGGCGGCCGACGGTTCGGCCGAACCCCCGGCCGAGCCGTCGGACGCACCCTGCGCCGTACGCTCCGACACGGCCCGCGCGGGGGCCAGTTCGGACAGCAGCCGGCTCGGCCGCACGGCCGTGAACAGGGGAACGAACCGCTCCCAGTCGATGTCCGAGACGGCCACGAACGTGTCGTCCTGGTCGAGCGCCTGCTCCAGAGCCGCGAGGGCCGACTCGGCCGGCATCAGCGGAAGCCCCTGTCGGCGCACCCGCTCGCGCCGCGCCTCCACGTCCGTGTCACCCAGGTTCTTCCAGGTGTTGACCGCGTCCTCCCACACGCCCCACGCCACCGAGGTCATGGGCAGGCCCCGGGCCCGGCCGCGCTCGGCCATCGCGTCCAGCGCGGCATTGGCCGCCGCGTACGCCGCGTGGTCGCCGCTGCCCCAGAACGCGGCGATCGAGGAGAACAGCACGAACGCGTCCAGCTCCTCGGCGTCCAGCAGCTCCGCGAGATGCCCGGCGCCGCCCAGCTTGGCGGCCAGTACGGCGTCGAAGCTCTCCAGGGTCGTGCCGTCGACCGGCGCCAGCTCGATGTGGGCGGCGGTGTGCAGCACGGTCCGCACGGTGTGGCCGTCCGCCCGCAGCCGTGCGAGCAGCTGTGCGACCGATTCCCGGTCGGACACATCACACGCGGCCACCGTCACGGCGACGCCCAGCGCGGTCAGTTCGGACGACAGCGCGGCGGCGCCCGGCGCGTCCGGTCCCGAACGGCTCACCAGCACCAGGTGCTCGGCCCCCGTCTCCGCCAGCCGCCGGGCCAGCCGGGGCGCGAGACTGCCCGTGCCACCCGTGACGAGCACCGTGCCCCGAGGCTGCCACCGCCGCACCGGCCGGGCGTTCCCGACCGCCGCGCTCACCATCCGACGGGCCACGGCACCGCCCGCGCGGACCGCCACCTGGTCCTCGGCCACGCCCGGTTCACCGGCCACGGTGCGGAGCAGCAGCGCGAGGGACCCGCCGTCGGGCTCCGCGGGGAGATCCACCAACCCGCCCCAGACGTAGGGGAGTTCCAGAGCGATGACGCGGCCGAGACCCCAGATCTGGGCCTGCGTCGGATCGGCCGGGCCGTCCGCCGCACCGGTGGACACCGCCCCGTGCGTGGCGCACCACAGCGGCGCGCGCAGTCCGAGGTCGTGCAGTGCCTGGGCCAGCGTCAGCGTGAGGGCGACGCCTGTGGTGAGGATCCGGTTCCCCGGACGCGTCCGGTCGTCGCGGGCCAGGAAGGACAGCACCCCCGCGGGACCCTCCGCCCCGCCGTCCAGGGCGCGCAGCCGCTCCGCCAGCGCTGCCCGGTCCGTGTCGGCCGCCGACAGTTCCACGACGACGGTCCGCGCGCCGTCCTCGGCGAACCGCCGCGTCGCCGCCGTCACCCAGGCGTCATCGGCGTACCCCTCGGGGACCAAGACCCACCAGGTGCCGGCCGGCCGAGCCGCCGCGCCCGCGGTCCCGGCCCGGTCCCCGGCCCGGTCCTCGGCCACCGGCCGCCATGCCACGCCGTACCGCCATCCGTCGACACCGGACGGGCCCCCGCTCTCCTCGGCGGCCAGGTCCTCGATCCACAGGTGGCGGTGCTGGAAGGGGTAGGTGGGGAGGTCGATGGGGGCGGCTGGTGCATGTGTGGTCGGCCAGGTGAGGGACGTTCCGTGGACGTGGAGGTGGGCTGCGGAGGTGAGGAGGCGTTGCCAGCCGCCTTCGTCGCGGCGGAGGGTGCCGGTGACCGTGCCGTCCGTGGTTTCGTCGATGGCGGGGACGAGGACGGGGTGGGGGCTGCATTCGAGGAATGCGGTGTGGCCGTCGGTCGTGAGGAGCTTGAGGGTGGGGTGGAGGAGGACGGTCTGGCGGAGGTTGGTGTACCAGTAGGCGGCGTCGAGTTGTGCGGTGTCGATCAAGGTGCCCGTGACCGTCGAGTAGAAGGGCACGGTGCTCGTGCGGGGGCTGATGCCGGCGAGGAGTTCGGCCAGGTCCGTCTCTATGGCTTCGACGTGGGGGGTGTGGGAGGCGTAGTCGACGTCGATGCGGCGGGCGCGGATCTCCTCCGCCTCGCAGTGGGCGAGTAGTTCGTCGAGGGCGGTGGCGTCTCCGGCGACGACGGTGGCCTGGGGGCCGTTGAGGGCGGCGACGGATATTCGGCCGTCCCAGCGCTCGATGAGTTCGGTCGCGTCGGCCGGTGCCAGGGGGAGGGAGACCATGCCGCCGTGTCCGGCGATCTTGAGGATGGCTCGGCTGCGGAGGGCGGCGACTTTCGCGCCGTCTTCGAGGGAGAGGGCTCCGGCGACGACGGCGGCGGCGATCTCGCCCTGCGAGTGCCCCACCACAGCGGCCGGTTCGACTCCCAGAGACCGCCACACCGCGGCCAGCGACACCATCACCGCGAACAGTGCGGGCTGGACGACGTCGACCCGGGTCAACGGCTGGCCGTCACGCAGAACTTCGCTCAGCGACCATTCCACGTGCGGGGCGAGCGCGGCCTCGCATGCGGCGATCGACTCGGCGAACACTTGGGATGTGTCGAGGAGTTCGACGGCCATCCCGGTCCACTGTGATCCCTGGCCGGGAAACACGAACACCGGCCGCCCGGCCTTCCCCTGGCCCGTGACGACTGCGGCGGCCTCGGTCCCCTCCGCCAACGCGGCGAGTCCGTCCAGCAGTTGCTCCCGATCCACCCCGAGCACCACCGCCCGCTGCTCCAGCGAGGCCCGCTGGGTCAGCAGGGCGTGGCTCACGTGACGTACGTCCGCCGAAGTGCCCCGGACGAATGCCGCCAGCCGCTCCGCCTGCGCGCGCAGGGCGTCGGCGGAACGTGCGGAGAACACGAGCGGCACGAGCGGGGTGAGTGGGGCGATCGCCGCGGGCGCGGCTGCCGCGGCAGCGGTCGCGGGCCGTGTCTCCTCCGGCGCCTGTTCCAGAATGATGTGCGCGTTCGTCCCGCTGATGCCGAAGGACGACACGGCGGCCCGGCGCGGACGGTCGACCTCGGGCCACTCCCGCTGCTCGGTGAGCAGCCGAACGCCGCCCTCGCTCCAGTCGACGTGCGGGGTGGGTTCGTCCACGTGGAGCGTGGCGGGCAGCACCCCGTGCTCCAGCGCCTTGACCATCTTGATGACGCCGCCGATGCCCGCGGCGGCTTGCGCGTGTCCGATGTTGGACTTCAACGAGCCGAGCCACAACGGCCGTTCGGCGGGCCGGTCCTGTCCGTACGTGTCGATGAGTGCCTGCGCCTCGATCGGGTCGCCGAGCTTGGTGCCGGTGCCGTGCGCCTCGACGGCGTCCACGTCCGCCGGTGCCAGCCGGGCGCTCTTGAGCGCCTGCCGGATGGCGCGCTCCTGCGCGGGGCCGTTCGGCGCCGAGAAGCCGCTGCTGCTGCCGTCCTGGTTGACGGCCGAGCCCCGGACGACCGCCAGGATCCGGTGGCCGTTGCGCCGCGCGTCCGACAGCCGCTCCAGGACCAGGACGCCCACGCCCTCGGCCCAGCCCGTGCCCTCCGCGCCCGCCGCGAAGGACCGGCAGCGACCGTCCGGGGACAGCGCGCGCTGCCGGCTGAACTCGACGAAGCCGACCGGCGAGGTCATCACCGTCACGCCGCCCGCGAGCGCCAGCTCGCTCTCGCCCGAGCGCAGCGACTGCGCCGCCAGGTGCAGGGCGACCAGCGAGGACGAGCATGCCGTGTCGACGGTGACCGCCGGGCCCTCCAGCCCCAGCGTGTAGGCGACGCGGCCCGACACCACGCTGCCCAGGCTGCCCGTCATCAGGTAGCCCTCCAGGTCCTCGGGGGTCCGGCGCATCCGGGACGCGTAGTCCTGGTGCATCACGCCCGCGAAGACGCCGGTCCGGCTGCCGCGCACCGACGTCGGGTCGACGCCCGCGCGCTCCAGCGCCTCCCACGACACTTCGAGGAGCAGCCGCTGCTGCGGGTGCATCGCCAGGGCCTCGCGCGGGCTGATGCCGAAGAAGTCCGGGTCGAAGAGCGAGGCGCCGCGCAGGAACCCGCCGGAACGCGTGTAGCTCCGGCCGGTCGCCTCGGGGTCCGGGTCGTACAGGCCCGGCAGGTCCCATCCGCGGTCCTGCGGGAACCCGGAGATCGCGTCGGTGCCGTCCGCCACCAGCTGCCACAGCTCCTCGGGAGACGTGACGTCCCCCGGGTAGCGGCAGGCCATGCCGACGATCGCGATGGGCTCCGAGACCGCCCTGGCCAGCGCACGGTTCTGCTGCCGCAGGGACTCGGCTTCCTTGAGCGAGGTCCGCAGCGCCTTGACGACTTCTTCATTCGACGCGGTCAACGAAAACTCCGAGGCTCTGGAGGAGGACTACGGCACGTCCGGGAGGGGTGGTGGGTCGGGGAGGGCGGGGGAGCAGAGGGAGCAGAGGGAGCAGAGAGAACAGGGGGAAGAGGGTCACGTGTCGCCGAGGGCGGCCCGGACCAGGTCGTCCAGGTCCATCTCGTCGATCGAGCTGCCGGCCTCGCCGGCGCCCTCGTCGTCGTACGCGTCGTCGTGCGCGTCGGCGTATTCGTCGGTGTGTCCGTCGGTGTGTCCGTCGGTGTGTCCGTCGGGGTGCGACTCCTCCGCGGAGGACGCCGTGGCCGCCTCCGGTGCGGGGAAGAGCCTGTCGTCCAGGAAACGGGCCACGGCCGCCGGTGTGGGGTGGTTGAAGACGAGGGTGGCGGGCAGGCGCAGCCCGGCCTCCGTACCGAGACGGTTGCGCAGTTCCAGGGCGGTGAGCGAGTCCACGCCCAACTCCAGGAAACCCCGCTCGGGATCGACGCGCTGGGAATCCGTGTGCCCGAGGACGACGGCCACATGACGGCGCACCAGGTCGAGCAGCGCCCGGGCCCGGTCGTTCGGCGCCAGCTCCGCGAGCCGGTCGCGCAGCACCGCCGTACCGCTCTCGGCGGAGCCGGAACCTGAGACGGAGGCGGTGCCCGCCCCGGCGCCGGTCGCCGCACGCCGTACGGCGGGCCGCACCAGCCCGCTCAGCAGCGCGGGCACCTCGCCGCCGGCCCGCGCCGCCGTCAGATCGAGCCGCGCGGGCACCAGCACCGCACGGTCGGGCCGTACGGCGACGGCCCGCAGCGCCGCGTCGAACAGGGCGAGCCCCTCCTCGGACGCCATGCCGACGAGCCCCGTACGGCGCAGCCGACGCAGGTCGGCCTCACCGAGGTGCCCGGTCATCCCGCTGGCCTCCGCCCACAGGCCCCACGCGAGGGACAGGGCCGGCAGCCCCTCGGCCCGTCGCCGCACGGCGAGCGCGTCGAGGAAGGCGTTGGCGGCCGCGTAACTCGCCTGGCCCGCCTGCCCCAGCACACCCGCCGCCGAGGAGAACACGACGAACGCCTTGAGGGGTTGGTGGCGGGTGAGGTGGTGCAGGTGCCAGGCGGCGTCGGCTTTGGGTCGCAGGACGGTGGTGACGCGGTCCGGGGT
>NZ_JBVJAB010000029.1:46154-89667 GCF_055591025.1 Streptomyces sp. NPDC041784 | reverse complement strand
CGGTTACATTCCGAACCCGGAAGCTAAGCCTTACAGCGCCGATGGTACTGCAGGGGGGACCCTGTGGGAGAGTAGGACACCGCCGAACAATCATTCAAAAGGGTTGGGTTCTGAACTTCGGTTCGGAGCCCAACCCTTTTTTGTTTCCCGTCACTTGAAGTTCACGTTGCGAGCCGAGCATCCACGGCATGGGTACTGCTGCAATGCTCAGAGCCGCAGGCGTCGGTGTCGGTGACGAGGTCGTCGTGCCGGCCTTCGGGAATGCCGAAGTCGCCGGGGCGGTCACCCTCGCGGGTGCGCTGCCGGTGTTCGCCGATGTGGATCCCGTGACCTACTGCCTGGATGCGGCTGCCGTCGAGGCGGTCGTAACTCCGCGGACGGCGGCCGTCGTTGTCGTCCACCGATTCGGTCGGCCGGCGGATGTCGGGCGGTTGCATGCGGTCGGGCAGCGGCATGGGCTTCTGGTGTTGGAACAGGGCGAGTCCGAGGTGCCGTACGACGAGGTCGCGCAGCGCAGGGAGCGGGCAGCGTATCTCGATGCCCGGCTGCGCGGGGTGCGGACGCCCGATGGCGGCGACGGGCACACCTACCAGCAGTACGTGGTGCGGGTGCCGGGGAACGGGCGGCCCGATCGCGACGCTTTCGCACGTGCCTTGCGGGGCAGGGGAGTTGAGTGCCGGGTGCCGGTGAAGACTCCGTTGCACCGGCTGCCCGAGTTCCGGCGGTGCGTGTCGTTGCCGCAGACCGAGCTGGCTGCCGACGAGACGCTCGCCCTGCCGGTGGACGCTTCATTGACCAAGCGGGACATGCAGCGCATCGTGGCCGCGTGCAACGCGCTCGGCGGACTGCTTCAGCCCGCCTTCTGAACGAGTTTGGGAACACCGGCCAGTTCGGGGTATGCTCTATTTCGTTGCCGCGAGGGAAACCTCGAAAAGTGACTAGCCCCCTTAGCTCAGTCGGCAGAGCGTCTCCATGGTAAGGAGAAGGTCAACGGTTCGATTCCGTTAGGGGGCTCCACGAAGAAAGCCCCCGCCCTTTCGGGCGGGGGCTTTTCTCATGCCCTTCTTCCCTTTCACGCCACCCGCATCGCCAGGATCGCCATGTCGTCGGACGGGGCGTCCGACGCGAAGCGCTCGACGGCGCGCATGATGCGGGCCGCGACCGCGCCGGCCGTCAGGCCCGTGCAGGTGGTGAGGACGTCGGCGAGACCGTCGTCGCCCAGCATGCGGGTGCCCTCGCGGCGTTCGGTGACGCCGTCCGTGACGCAGAGCAGGACGTCGCCCGGGTCGAGGGTGACCGTCTGCTCGTACAGCTCCAGGTCCTCCATGACGCCGAGGAGGGGCTGGGGTTCGGCGGCGGGCTCGACCGTGCCGTCCTGGCGAAGGCGCAGGGGGAGGGGGTGGCCGGCGCAGACGACCTTCAGTTCGGCGCTGCCGTCCTCCTGCGGGCGCATCTCGCCGTAGAGGAGGGTGAGGAAGCGGCTGCGGGCGCCCTCGTCGAGGATGGCCGAGTTGAGGCGTTCCAGGACGGCCGGGCCGCTGAGGCCCTCGCGGGCCAGGAGGCGCAGGGCGTGGCGGGCCAGGCCGGTCACGGCGGCCGCGTGCGGGCCGGTGCCGCAGACGTCGCCGATGGCGAAGCCGTAGGCGCCGTCGCTGATGGGGAAGAGGTCGTAGAAGTCGCCGCCGACCTCGTTGCCCTCGCCGGCCGCTCGGTAGATGACCTCGACCTCGACGCCGTCGATGTCGGGGAGTTCCGGGGGCAGGAGGCTGCGCTGGAGGGACTGGCTGATGGCCGTGCGCTCGGAGTAGAGGCGGGCGTTGTCGAGGGCGAGGGCCGCTCGGCGGCTGAGGTCCTCGGCGAGTTCGAGGATCTCTTGGCGGAAGTGCTCGTCGGTGGGCTTGCCGAGGGTCAGCATGCCGATGACGCGGTTGCGGGCCACCAGGGGGAGGACGACGGTCTCGCCGCCGACCGCGGAGGCCGTGGCGAGGGTCGGGCCGATGCTGGAGGACATCTGGTGGGTGGGGCCGCCGGTGAGGCCGAGGCTGCGCATGGAGCTGCGCAGGGCGGCGTTGTGCGCGGCCTCGGCGGGGGCGGCCCAGACGCGGGCGCCGGGGGTGGGCACCGGGTCCGGCGGGGCGATCTTGGAGAGGAGTGACTTGATGCCGTCGATGAGTTCCTCGTCCTCGTGCAGGACGTAGGAGAGGTACGGCTCGGAGGCCTGGTCGGCGATCGTGTAGACCGCGCACCAGGTGGCCAGCGTCGGGACGGTCATCTGGGCCATCAGGGCCAGGGTCTGGTCGCGGTCGAGGGTGCCGGCGAGGAGGTCGGAGGCCTCTACGAGGAAGCTCAGGGAACCTCGGCGCAGGCGTTCCAGTTCGCCGAGGCGGGCCGACTCGACGGCGAGCGCGATGCGGTCGGCCGCGAACTGCAGGCGCAGGGCCTCCTCGTTGGAGTAGCGGCCGGGGCCCTCGGCGGCGACGCCGAGGGAGCCCGTGAGGCGGCCCTCGACCTTCAGCGGGACCGTGACGACCGAGCGCATGCCCGTGTTGTTGAGCAGGGGGACCGCGCCGGGGACGGCGAGGAGGTCCTCATGGACGGCCGGCATGCGGGCGGAGCCGTAGCGGCCGGGGCCCGCCTCGACGGGGACGCGGGCGAAGCGCTGGCGGGCGGAGGGCAGGCCGGTGGAGGCGCGGACCTCCAGTTCCGTCTCGTCGTCGGTGGCCAGGAGCAGGAAGGCGGAGTCGCCGTCGAGCATGTCGCGGGCGCGTTCCACCGTGCGCTGGAGGAGGCCGTCGAGGTCGTCCGGGGCGGGGGAGCCGATGAAGACCTCGAAGGGGTCGGCGTTCTGGCCGTCGGCGGGGCCCGTGTCGGAGGCGGGGGCGCGTGACGGGGTCTGGAGGACGGCCCGTTCGTGGTCGCGGACCAGGAGGCAGACCGTGGAGGGCTCGCCGTCAGTGTCGCGGACGCGCAGGTGGGAGGCGTACACCGGGGTGACGCGGCCGCTGGCGCCGCGGATGCCGTAGCTGCCCTCCCAGCGGGAGAGCTGGAGGGCCTCGGCGATGCCGGTGCCGGTGCCGGGGGTGTGCGGCCAGGCCGCGAGGTCGGTGAGGGGCTTGCCGGTGACCTGGTCGGCGGCGTAGCCGAAGAGTTCCTCGGCGTCCTCGTTCCAGGCCGAGATGGCGCCCGCGCGGTCGATCTGGACGACCGCCACGCGGACGCGGCTGTCGGCGAGCGGCAGGAGGTCGGCGGGGAGGGACGGGCCGGCGGCGCGGGTGCCCACCGGGCGGTCGGGGAGGTCGAGTTGGAACCAGACCTGTTTGTGGGTCGGGGTGTACTCGACGCCCCAGCGGCTCGCGATGGCCGCGCAGAGCTGGAGGCCGCGGCCGCCCTCGCGGTCGGGGCTGCCCATGGTGGCGGGGGAGCCCTGGAGCGGGATCTCGCGTTCCGGGTAGCGGTCGGCGACCTCGACGCGTACGCCGTCCTCGGAGCGCAGGCACAGGACGTCGGCGTGGGTGCCCGCGTGGACGACCGCGTTGGTCACCAGTTCGCTGGTGAGGACCACGGCGTCGTCGACGATGTCGGCGAAGCCCCAGCCCTGGAGGGTGTCGCGGACGAAGGAGCGGGCGGTTGCGACGGATCGCCCCACGGGCTCGAAGCTGGCGGCCGCGCGCGCGGTGATCACAGAACTCCTCGGCCGGTTGTCGACGTACGGGGATCGCTGGCCGGTCCGGTCGCGCCGCTGCTGGGGCGCGCGCATGCCTGCAGGCCGGGGGTCCGGGGGCTGTCCCCCCGGGATCAGTCCGGTGGTCATGTTGCGGCCGCCCCTCCGATGCCCGCTCGTGCGCCTCGTGCCACCGCCCAGGCCGGTCAGGACCGGCGCGGCTGGACAGCCGCATGCAAGGTTACTTACCTGAACCGCCCGTGCGGATGCCGGTCAGCAGTGTTTCCGTCCCATGAGTGTGCGGACGATGTGCGAAGCTGCCGAACTGTTATGGCCGGGTTCGGCAAGGGTGAAACACTGGGCAAGCTTCTTGTGAAGGTCCGGGCAGACTGGGTGTCTTCTGACCACAGGGGGCAGCGGCTCCCGGGGTCCGCCTGATTACATCGGGCGGAAAACCCAGTGGTAACCGGCATGACGAGCAGTAGCACCCAGGCACAGCGGTAACGGTCGACCCCTGCGGGAGGGACAAGTGGAGTCTGGCGCAGCGACGCGGGGCACTAAGGCGCGCGCGAAGGGCGGACAGACCCTGAGCAGGCGGGCGCCGCGCGGTGGCACCACCGTGGTGGACACGGCGGCGCTGAACCGGCTGCTGGCCGCGCTGGTGTCCATGCGGGAAGGGAATTTCCGCAAGCGGCTCACGGTGTCCGGGGACGGCGTGATGTCGGAGATCGCGGCTGTCTTCAACGAGGTGGCCGACCGGAATCTCCATCTCACGGGTGAGTTGTCGCGCGTACGTCGCATGGTCGGCCGCGAGGGCAAGCTCACCGAGCGGCTGGAGACGGGTGCCTGTGAGGGCTCCTGGGCGACCGCGATCGACAACTCGAACGCGCTGGTGGACGACCTGGTGCGGCCGGTGTCCGAGGTCGGGCGGGTGCTGTCGGCGGTGGCCGAGGGTGATCTGTCGCCGCGGATGGAGCTGCGGACGCACACTCCGGAGGGGGCCGGGCATCCGCTGCGCGGGGAGTTCCTGAAGGTCGGGCGGACGGTCAACAACCTGGTCGACCAGCTGTCGACGTTCACCGACGAGGTCACGCGTGTGGCCAGTGAGGTGGGGACCGAGGGCAAGCTGGGCGGGCAGGCCCAGGTGCGCGGTATGTCGGGTTCGTGGAAGGACCTGACGGAGTCCGTCAACACGATGGCGTACCGGCTGACGGCGCAGGTGCGGGACATCGCGTTGGTGACGACGGCGGTGGCCAAGGGTGATCTGTCACGGAAGGTGACGGTTCATGTCGAGGGCGAGATGCTGGAGCTGAAGAACACCGTCAACACGATGGTGGACCAGCTCTCCGCGTTCTCGTCCGAGGTGACGCGCGTGGCGCGTGAGGTGGGCACCGACGGCATCCTGGGCGGTCAGGCGCAGGTGTCGGATGTCGACGGTGTGTGGAAGGAACTCACCGATTCGGTGAACACCATGGCCGGCAATCTGACGGCCCAGGTGCGCGGGGTGTCCGAGGTGATGACGGCGGTCGCCAACGGTGACCTGTCGCGGAAGGTGACCGTGCCGGCGCGCGGTGAGGTCGCGCAGCTCGCCGAGACGATCAACCAGATGACCGAGACGCTGCGGATCTTCGCGGACGAGGTCACGCGGGTGGCCAACGAGGTGGGGGCCGAGGGGCGGCTCGGCGGGCAGGCGAACGTGCCGGGCGCGGCGGGGACGTGGAAGGACCTGACGGACTCCGTCAACACCGTGTTCCGGAACCTCACCACTCAGGTGCGGGACATCGCGGCGGTGACGACGGCCGTGGCCAGTGGTGATCTGTCGCAGAAGGTCACCGTGGACGTGGCCGGCGAGATGCTGGAGCTGAAGAACACCGTCAACGGGATGGTGGACCAGCTGTCGGCGTTCGGTGCCGAGGTCACGCGGGTGGCGCGGGAGGTCGGTGTCGAGGGTGAGCTGGGCGGCCAGGCGCAGGTGTCGGGCGCGGCGGGGACGTGGAAGGACCTGACGGACTCCGTCAACACGGCGTTCCGGAACCTCACCGGACAGGTGAGGAACATCGCGCAGGTGACGACGGCCGTGGCCAACGGTGATCTGTCGCAGAAGGTCACCGTGGACGTCTCCGGCGAGATGCTCCAGCTGAAGAACACCGTGAACACGATGGTGGACCAGCTGTCGTCGTTCGCCGACCAGGTGACGCGGATGGCCCGGGACGTGGGCACCGAGGGCCGGCTGGGCGGTCAGGCCCGGGTGGACGGTGTGTCGGGCACGTGGAAGGAGCTGACGGACTCCGTCAACTCGATGGCGGGGAACCTCACCTCACAGGTGAGGAACATCGCGCAGGTGACGACGGCCGTCGCCCGGGGCGACCTCTCGCAGAAGATCGACGTGGACGCGCGCGGCGAGATCCTGGAGCTGAAGAACACCATCAACACGATGGTCGACCAGCTCTCCGCGTTCGCCGACCAGGTGACCCGGGTGGCGCGGGACGTGGGTACCGAGGGCCGGCTGGGCGGTCAGGCGCAGGTGCCCGGCGTAGCCGGTGTGTGGCGGGACCTGACCGATTCGGTGAACGGCATGGCCGGCAACCTCACGGCGCAGGTGCGCAACATCGCGCAGGTGGCCACGGCGGTGGCCCGGGGTGACCTGTCCCAGAAGATCACCGTGGACGCGCGCGGGGAGATCCTGGAGCTGAAGAACACCCTGAACACGATGGTGGACCAGCTGTCGTCGTTCGCCCAGGAGGTCACGCGGGTTGCCCGTGAGGTGGGCACGGAGGGGCAGCTCGGCGGTCAGGCCGAGGTGCAGGGTGTCTCCGGCACCTGGAAGGACCTCACGCAGTCCGTGAACTTCATGGCGAACAACCTGACCATCCAGGTGCGTCAGATCGCCGATGTCACGACCGCGGTTGCCAAGGGCGATCTGTCGAAGAAGATCACCGTCGACGCGAAGGGCGAGATCCTCGAGCTCGTCACCACCGTCAACACGATGGTGGACCAGCTGTCCTCGTTCGCCGAGCAGGTGACCCGGGTGGCCCGTGAGGTGGGCACCGAGGGCATCCTGGGCGGCCAGGCGCACGCGTCGGGCGTCACGGGCATCTGGAAGGACCTCACCGACAATGTGAACCTGATGGCCAAGAACCTGACCATGCAGGTGCGCAACATCTCCCAGGTCGCCGCGGCCGTCGCCAACGGCGATCTGACCCGTACGGTGACGATCGAGGCGCGCGGTGAGGTCCAGCAGCTCGCCGACACCTTCAACACCATGGTGAAGACGCTGAGTTCGTTCGCCGATCAGGTCACCAAGGTGGCCCGTGAGGTGGGCACGGACGGCATCCTGGGCGGTCAGGCGCATGTGCCGGGGGTGGCGGGCACGTGGAAGGACCTCACCGATTCGGTGAACGGCATGGCGTCCAACCTGACCGGCCAGGTGCGCAACATCGCCATGGTCACGACGGCCATCGCCAAGGGTGACCTGACGAAGAAGATCGACATCGACGCGCGCGGGGAGATCCTCGAGCTGAAGACGACCATCAACACGATGGTCGACCAGCTGTCGTCCTTCGCCGAGGAGGTCACGCGGGTGGCCCGCGAGGTGGGTACCGAGGGGCAGCTGGGCGGGCAGGCACGTGTGCGTGACGTCGACGGCACCTGGCGGGACCTGACCGAGTCGGTGAACGAGATGGCCGGGAACCTGACCCGGCAGGTGCGTGCCATCGCGCGCGTGGCGACCGCGGTGACCCGGGGCGATCTGAACCTGAAGATCGACGTGGACGCGTCCGGGGAGATCCAGGAACTCCAGGACTACATCAACAAGATGATCGCCAACCTGCGCGACACCACGATCGCCAACAAGGAGCAGGACTGGCTGAAGGGCAACCTCGCGCGCGTGTCGGCGCTGATGCAGGGGCGGCGGGACCTGGAGGACGTGGCCTCGCTGATCATGAGCGAGCTGCCGCCGCTGGTGGCGGCGCAGCACGGCGCGTTCTTCCTGGCGATGCCGTCGGCGGACGGCACGGACGATCTGTACGAGCTGCGGATGCTGGGGTCGTACGGCTACTCGATGGGGTCGATGCCGACCTCGTTCCGGCCGGGTGAGGCGCTGGTGGGGACGGCCGCGGAGGAGAAGCGGACGATCCTGGTGGAGAACGCGCCGAGCGGGTATCTGAAGATCTCCTCCGGGCTCGGCGAGGCGCCGCCCGCGCAGGTGATCGTGCTGCCGGTGCTGTTCGAGGGCAAGGTGCTCGGGGTGATCGAGCTGGCTTCGTTCACGCCGTTCACGCAGATCCAGAAGGACTTCCTCAACCAGCTCGCCGAGATGATCGCGACCAGCGTCAACACGATCTCCGTGAACACCAAGACGGAGCAGCTGCTGAAGCAGTCGCAGGAGCTGACCGAGCAGCTGCGGGAGCGGTCGGCGGAGTTGGAGCAGCGGCAGAAGGCCCTCCAGGCGTCCAACGCCGAACTGGAGGAGAAGGCCGAGCTGCTGGCCCAGCAGAACCGTGACATCGAGGTGAAGAACACCGAGATCGAGGAGGCGCGGCAGGTCCTGGAGGAGCGTGCCGAGCAGCTGGCGGTGTCGATGCGCTACAAGAGCGAGTTCCTCGCCAACATGTCGCACGAGCTGCGTACGCCGCTGAACTCGCTGCTGATCCTGGCGAAGCTGCTGGCCGACAACGCGGAGGGCAACCTCTCGCCGAAGCAGGTGGAGTTCGCCGAGACGATCCACGGGGCGGGTTCCGACCTGCTCCAGCTGATCAACGACATCCTCGACCTGTCGAAGGTCGAGGCGGGCAAGATGGACGTCTCGCCGACGCGGATCGCGCTCGTGCAGCTCGTGGACTACGTGGAGGCCACCTTCCGTCCGCTGACCGCGGAGAAGGGCCTCGACCTGTCCGTACGGGTCTCGCCGGAGCTGCCGGCCACCCTGCACACCGACGAGCAGCGGCTGCTCCAGGTGCTGCGCAACCTGCTGTCCAACGCGGTGAAGTTCACCGACTCCGGGTCGGTCGAGCTGGTGATCCGGCCAGCCGGGGCGGATGTTCCGGTGGCGATCAAGGAGCAGTTGCTGGAGGCCGGTTCGCTCACCGATCCGGACGCGGCGCTGATCGCGTTCTCGGTGACCGACACCGGTATCGGGATCGCGGCCAGCAAGATGCGGGTGATCTTCGAGGCGTTCAAGCAGGCGGACGGTACGACCAGTCGCAAGTACGGCGGTACGGGGCTCGGGCTGTCGATCTCGCGGGAGATCGCGCAGTTGCTGGGCGGTGAGATCCACGCGCAGAGCGAGCCGGGCCGGGGGTCGACGTTCACGCTGTATCTGCCGCTGCATCCGAGCGAGCTGCCGCCGCAGGGCTATCAGCAGGTCGCGCCCGCGCTGGAGGCCGGGGACCTGGTGGCCTCGGAGAACGGGGCGGCGGAGCTGTCGGAGCTGGCCGAGGTGGAGATCGAGACGCCGGCCGAGGTGAAGTCGTACCAGGAGACCCAGAACGGGGCGGCCGCGCTCTTCCGGCGCCGGCGGCGGTCCGCGAACGGCGGTGAGCGGCATGTCGGGGAGCCGGAGCAGTGGCCGGCTCCGCATGGGCAGCGCACCATCCGGTTCGGCGGGGAGAAGGTGCTGATCGTCGACGACGACATCCGCAATGTGTTCGCGCTGACCAGCGTGCTGGAGCAGCACGGACTGTCGGTGCTGTACGCGGAGAACGGCCGGGAGGGCATCGAGGTCCTGGAGCAGCACGACGACGTGGCGGTCGTGCTGATGGACATCATGATGCCGGAGATGGACGGGTACGCGACGACGACGGCGATCCGTCGGATGCCGCAGTTCTCGGGGCTGCCGATCATCGCGCTGACGGCGAAGGCGATGAAGGGCGACCGGGAGAAGGCGATCGAGTCGGGGGCTTCCGACTATGTGACGAAGCCGGTCGATCCCGATCATCTGCTATCGGTGATGGAGCAGTGGATGCGAGAGGCATGAGGAGTTGCTGACTCACGGTGTCCGCGGCCGTGTAGCGGGGCGGGATTCGGGGAACCTTCTGGTCCCCTGCTGCGTTCCTGCTACGTGCACAGTGACATCACGGTGACAGGGTGTGGCGACGGTCGGGGTGCGGCTACCATGACCGGCACAAGGAAGGGCGGCGCAAAGGAGTCGTCCCCAGGGGCGGCGCCCGGTGCACTGCCGGGGCGAGGAGGGCGGGCCATGGTGCAGAAGGCCAAGATCCTCCTGGTCGATGACCGGCCGGAGAATCTGCTGGCGCTGGAGGCGATCCTCTCTGCGCTCGATCAGACGCTGGTGCGGGCATCGTCCGGGGAAGAGGCGCTCAAAGCACTGCTGACGGACGACTTCGCGGTCATTCTGCTGGACGTCCAGATGCCGGGAATGGACGGATTCGAAACGGCCGCGCACATCAAGCGGCGAGAACGCACCAGGGACATCCCGATCATCTTCCTGACGGCGATCAACCACGGCCCGCACCACACCTTCCGGGGGTACGCGGCCGGCGCGGTGGACTACATCTCCAAGCCGTTCGACCCGTGGGTGCTGCGCGCGAAGGTCTCCGTGTTCGTCGAGCTGTACATGAAGAACTGCCAGCTGCGGGAGCAGGCGGCGCTGCTACGGCTCCAGTTGGAGGGTGGCGGCAAGGCCGCGGCGGGCGGTGGTGCCAAGGAGTCGGCGGGGCTGCTCGCCGAGCTGTCGGCGCGGCTCGCGGCCGTCGAGGAGCAGGCCGAGGCCCTGTCCAAGCAGCTCGACGACGAGTCGGCGGACGCAGCGGCGGTGGCCACGGCGGCCCACCTGGAGCGCAAACTCACCGGCCTGCGGCGGGCGCTGGACGCGCTGGAGCCGGGCACTGGCGGCGGTGCGGCCGCACTGCCGTCGCAGAACTGACATGAGGGGCGGGACCGGTTGGGCGTGAAGGTGCCTCAGTTCCGCCCCTTCTCAAGGGTGATGCCGCGGGTTTCCCCCGCCGTGAAGCGGACGCGTCAGTTCCGCGCCTTCGTGGCAGCGACACGAACGGGTGAAGCAGTGGGCACGCGTGTCCCCTGTGGCCTCCCCCGGTAACCTCACACCCATGGCCTCACGTCCCTCCGCAGCCAAGAAGCAGCCCGCCAAGAAGGCGGCCGCTCCCTCGAAGGCTCCGGCGAAGAAGGCCGCCGCGAAGAAGGCCCCGGCCAAGAAGGCGCCCGCCAGGAAGGCCGCGGCGAAGAAGTCCGCGCCGGCGCCCAAGCCGGCGCCGAGTCCCACCGGGGGCGTGTACCGCCTGGTGCGCGCCGTCTGGCTCGGTCTGGCGCACGCCATCGGCGCCGTCTTCCGCGGCATAGGGAACGGCGCCAAGAACCTCGACCCGGCCCACCGCAAGGACGGCCTCGCGCTGCTGCTGTTCGCCGTCGCGCTGATCGTCGCCGCGGGCACCTGGGCGGATCTGCGCGGCCCCGTCGGGGACCTCGTCGAGATCCTGGTGACCGGTTCCTTCGGCCGGCTCGACCTGTTGGTGCCGATCCTGGTCGCGGCCATCGCCGTGCGCTTCATCCGTCACCCCGAGCAGCCCGAGGCCAACGGGCGGATCGTGATCGGCCTGTCCGCGCTCGTCATCGGCGTGCTCGGCCAGGTCCACATCGCCTGCGGCTCGCCCGCCCGCAGTGACGGCATGCAGGCGATAAGGGACGCCGGCGGCCTCATCGGCTGGGGCGCGGCGACCCCGCTGACGTACTCCATGGGCGAGGTGCTCGCCGTACCGCTGCTGGTGCTGCTGACGGTCTTCGGGCTGCTGGTCGTCACGGCAACCCCGGTCAACGCGATCCCGCAGCGGCTGCGGGCGCTCGGGGTGCGGCTGGGTGTGCTGGACGACCCCGAGGCGGAGGACGCCGACGCGTTCGCCGACGACGACGCGCGCTACGACGAGCAGTGGCGCGAGGCGCTGCCCGGGCGCCCCCGCCGCCGCTCGGGCGGCCCGCGGGCGTACGACCCCGACGACGCCGAGCAGGAGGCCCTCTCACAGCGCCGTGGCCGTCCCCGGCGCTCCGCCGTGCCGCAGCCCGCGATGGACCGCCGGCTGGACGCCGTGGACATCGCCGCGGCCGCCGCCGCGGACCTCGACGGGGCCGTGCTGCACGGCATGCCGCCCTCGCCGCTCGTCGCCGATCTCACCCAGGGCGTCGGCGTCGGCGACCGTGAGCCGACCACACCGACACCGGTGCCGGCCGCGCGGCCCCGGCAGGAGAAGCTCAAGGCGGCCGATCGGACCGGGGCCGTACCGGATCTCACCAAGGCGCCCCCGGAGGCGATGCGCGACCTGCCGCCGCGGGCCGAGCAGCTCCAGCTCTCCGGGGACATCACGTACTCCCTGCCGTCGCTCGACCTCCTCACGCGCGGGGGCCCCGGCAAGGCGCGCAGCGCCGCCAACGACGCCGTGGTCGCCTCGCTGACGAACGTCTTCACCGAGTTCAAGGTCGACGCCGCCGTCACCGGCTTCACGCGCGGGCCGACGGTCACGCGGTACGAGGTCGAGCTGGGCCCCGCCGTGAAGGTCGAGCGGATCACCGCGCTGACCAAGAACATCGCGTACGCCGTGGCCAGCCCGGATGTGCGGATCATCAGCCCGATCCCCGGCAAGTCGGCCGTCGGCATCGAGATCCCGAACACCGACCGGGAGATGGTCAACCTCGGGGACGTCCTGCGGCTCGCGGACGCGGCCGAGGACGACCACCCGATGCTGGTCGCGCTCGGCAAGGACGTCGAGGGCGGCTACGTGATGGCCAACCTGGCGAAGATGCCGCACATCCTGGTGGCCGGAGCCACCGGTTCCGGCAAGTCGTCCTGCATCAACTGCCTCATCACGTCGGTCATGGTCCGCGCGACCCCCGAGGACGTGCGGATGGTCCTCGTCGACCCCAAGCGCGTCGAGCTGACGGCGTACGAGGGCATCCCGCACCTGATCACGCCGATCATCACCAACCCCAAGCGGGCCGCCGAGGCGCTCCAGTGGGTCGTGCGCGAGATGGACCTGCGCTACGACGACCTCGCCGCGTACGGCTTCCGGCACATCGACGACTTCAACGAGGCCATAAGGAACGGCAAGGTCAAGCCGCCCGAGGGCAGTGAGCGGGAGCTTCAGCCGTACCCGTACCTGCTGGTGATCGTCGACGAGCTGGCCGACCTGATGATGGTCGCCCCGCGGGACGTCGAGGACGCGATCGTGCGGATCACGCAGCTCGCGCGCGCGGCCGGCATCCATCTGGTGCTGGCCACGCAGCGCCCGTCGGTCGACGTCGTCACCGGTCTGATCAAGGCGAACGTGCCCTCGCGGCTGGCCTTCGCCACCTCCTCGCTCGCCGACTCGCGGGTCATCCTCGACCAGCCGGGCGCCGAGAAGCTGATCGGCAAGGGCGACGGGCTGTTCCTGCCGATGGGGGCGAACAAGCCGACCCGTATGCAGGGGGCGTTCGTCACCGAGGCCGAGGTCGCGCTGGTCGTGCAGCACTGCAAGGACCAGATGGCGCCGGTCTTCCGGGACGACGTCACCGTCGGCACCAAGCAGAAGAAGGAGATCGACGAGGACATCGGCGACGACCTCGACCTGCTGTGCCAGGCGGCCGAGCTGGTCGTCTCCACCCAGTTCGGGTCGACCTCGATGCTCCAGCGCAAGCTGCGGGTCGGCTTCGCCAAGGCCGGCCGGCTGATGGACCTCATGGAGTCGCGCAACATCGTCGGACCCAGCGAGGGATCCAAGGCGCGCGACGTTCTCGTGAAACCGGATGAACTGGACGGCGTGCTCGCGGTGATCCGTGGGGAGTCTGAGGGGTAGGTGTCCGGTGGAGGGGTACGCGCGACCGTGACTCACCCGTTAGAGATCTCAGGGCAACCGTTTCCCCTTGACGTACGTCCAGTTGAGCGAGAGGACAGGTACGACTTTCAACCGAGGGTTCGTGCCTGGCCCGTCATCGGATTGTCCGGCCATTCCGATGGCGTACAAAGTCGTACCGCCCGGTTGCCCCTCCCTTTGGCACCCCCCCTAGACTGAACCTCCAGCACAGGTGGCTACACGCTCGAAAGGCGCCCCCGTGTCCATCGGCAACTCCCCTGAAGACGAGCGTCCGTTCGAAGACCCGTCCGAGGAAGCCCACTTCTCGATCGGCCGTGCCCTGCGTGAGGCACGCACCGCGGCCGGGCTGACCGTCGACGACGTCAGTACCGCCACCCGGGTCCGTATCGCCATCGTCCATGCCATCGAGGCCGACGACTTCGCCCCCTGCGGCGGGGACGTCTACGCGCGCGGGCACATCCGGACGCTGGCCAGGGCCGTCCACCTCGACCCCGCCCCGCTGATGGAGCAGTTCGACGCCGCCCACGGCGGCCGCCCGGCGCCGACCGCGCCCGCGCCCATGTTCGAGGCGGAGCGCATCCGCCCCGAGCGGCGCGGGCCGAACTGGACCGCGGCGATGGTCGCCGCGATCGTCGCCGTGATCGGCTTCGTCGGCTTCACCGCGTTCAAGGGCGGCGACGACGGCGGGACGAAGGAACAGGTCGCCGAGGGCACCACCCCGGCGGCCAGCGCCACCGCCTCGCCCACTCCCAAGACCGAGAAGCCCGTCGACGAGAAGCCCGATCCCTCCGACAGCGCCATCGCCGCGGCGCCCCAGGACAAGGTGACCGTCAAGGTCAGCGCCACGGACGGCCGCAGCTGGATCTCCGCCAAGGACCACAACGGCCGGCTGCTCTTCGACGACATCCTCAAGCAGGGCGAGTCCAAGACCTTCCAGGACAGCGAGAAGATCAACCTCGTCCTCGGCGACGCCGGGGCGATCGACCTCTTCGTGAACGGCAAGAAGATCGAGGACGACTTCCAGCCGGGCGCGGTGGAGCGCCTCACCTACACGAAGGGCGACCCGCAGGCCGGGTAAGAGGTCCGTAGATCCGTAGGTCCGTACACGGGGTTGGCGAAGATCGCCAACCCCGTCGACGTTCGGTGTCGGTGGGACAAAGTAGTCTTGAGCCCATGCCTGAACGCCGTACCGTCGCACTCGTCACCCTTGGCTGCGCCCGTAACGAGGTGGACTCGGAGGAGCTCGCAGGCCGTTTGGAGGCGGACGGCTGGCAGCTCGTAGAGGACGCCGAGGACGCGGACGTCGCCGTCGTCAACACCTGTGGCTTCGTCGAGGCCGCCAAGAAGGACTCCGTCGACGCCCTCCTGGAGGCCAACGACCTCAAGGGGCACGGCAGAACCCAGGCCGTCGTGGCGGTGGGCTGCATGGCCGAGCGCTACGGCAAGGAACTCGCCGACGCCCTCCCCGAGGCCGACGGCGTGCTCGGATTCGACGACTACGCGGACATCTCCGACCGCCTCCAGACCATCCTGAACGGCGGCATCCACGCCTCCCACACCCCGCGCGACCGGCGCAAGCTGCTGCCGATCAGCCCGGCGGAGCGGCAGTCCGCGACCGACGTGGCCCTGCCGGGGCACGGCGCTCCCGTGGACCTCCCCGAGGGCCTCGCCCCGGAGTCCGGCCCCCGCGCGCCGCTGCGCCGCCGGCTCGACGGCGCCCCGGTCGCCTCGGTCAAGCTCGCCTCCGGCTGCGACCGGCGCTGCTCCTTCTGCGCCATCCCGTCCTTCCGCGGCTCCTTCATCTCGCGCCGGCCGAGCGATGTGCTGAACGAGACGCGCTGGCTCGCCGAGCAGGGCGTCAAGGAGATCATGCTGGTCTCCGAGAACAACACCTCCTACGGCAAGGACCTCGGCGACATCCGGCTGCTGGAGTCCCTGCTGCCGGAGCTGGCGGAGATCGACGGCCTGGAGCGGGTGCGGGTCAGCTACCTCCAGCCCGCCGAGATGCGGCCCGGCCTGATCGACGTGCTGACCTCCACGCCCAAGATCGCGCCCTACTTCGACCTCTCCTTCCAGCACTCCGCGCCCGCCGTGCTGCGCGCGATGCGCCGCTTCGGCGACACCGACCGCTTCCTGGAGCTGCTCGACACCATCCGGAGCAAGGCGCCCCAGGCGGGCGTGCGCTCCAACTTCATCGTGGGCTTCCCCGGTGAGTCCGAGGCCGACCTCGCCGAGCTGGAGCGATTCCTGGACGGCGCGCGACTGGACGCCATCGGCGTCTTCGGATACTCCGACGAGGAGGGAACCGAGGCCGCGACCTACGGCGACAAGCTCGACGAGGAGGTCGTCGCCGAGCGGCTCGCCCGCGTCTCCCGGCTCGCCGAGGAACTCGTCTCGCAGCGCGCCGAGGAGCGCCTCGGCGAGACGGTCCACGTGCTCGTGGAGTCCATCGACGAGGACGGCGTGTACGGCCGAGGCGCGCACCAGGCGCCGGAGACGGACGGCCAGGTGCTGCTCACATCGGGCGAGGGGCTGAGTATCGGCCGTATGGTCGAGGCGAAGGTGGTCGGTACGGAGGGTGTCGACCTCGTGGCCGAGCCTCTTCAGGGCTCGTTCGGGTGTAGTGAGGAGGCGGGCAGATGACGGGTGTTCCGGCGTCGGCTGCGGGCGGCTCCGCGCGGGCGAAGAGGGCCGGCGCCACGGCGGACGTGTCGGGTGCCGAGGTGTCTGCCGCTGCTGCCATGACCGGCTCCTCCTCCGCCGATGAGACGGCCGGTGCGCCACGTGCGACCGGTGCGGCCGGTGCGGCCGGCGTGACCGGTCCAGCCCGTGCAGCTGGTGCGGCCCGTGCGGTCGATCCGGCTGATTCCGCTGATTCTGCTGATTCGGTTGCCGATTCGGCCGCCGGTTTCGCGGGTGACTCCGCCGTGGGCGACGGCTCCTCCGGGAAGGCGCCGCGAGGCGGGAAGCTGACGGCCGCGGCCGTCAACCAGGCGAGTGTCTGGAACATCGCCAATCTGCTGACGATGCTGCGGCTGATCCTGGTGCCCGGCTTCGTCATGCTGATGCTGGCCGACGGCGGATACGACCCGGCGTGGCGTTCGCTCGCCTGGGCGGCCTTCGCGATCGCCATGATCACCGACCTGTTCGACGGGCACCTGGCGCGGACGTACAACCTCGTCACCGACTTCGGGAAGATCGCCGACCCCATCGCCGACAAGGCGATCATGGGAGCGGCGCTGATCTGCCTCTCCGCGCTCGGCGACCTGCCGTGGTGGGTGACGATCGTGATCCTCGGCCGGGAACTGGGTATCACGCTGCTGCGTTTCATCGTCATCCGGTACGGAGTGATCCCGGCGAGCCGGGGCGGCAAGCTCAAGACGCTCACCCAGGGCGTGGCCGTCGGCATGTACGTCCTGGCACTGACGGGGTGGCTGGCCACTCTGAGGTGGTGGGTGATGGCTGCGGCGGTCGTCCTGACCGTGGTCACCGGGCTCGACTATGTGAGACAGGCCATTGTGCTGCGCAGGCAGGGAATCGCCGAGCGCCAGGCCGCGTCGGAGGAGACGGAAGCGTGAATTCCACGGCCACTGACGTGGTGCGACTACTCACGGTGAGCGGCGGGACGCTGGCCGTGGCCGAGTCGCTGACGGGTGGCCTGGTGGCGGCGGAGATCACATCGGTCCCTGGGGCGTCCAAGGTGTTCCGGGGGTCGGTCACGGCCTACGCCACCGGGCTCAAGGCCGAACTCCTCGGTGTCGACCCCGGTCTGCTGGCCGCCCGTGGGGCCGTGGATCCGCAGGTCGCGGCCCAGATGGCGGCCGGCGTCCGCAAGGCTCTGGGCGCCGACTGGGGTGTGGCGACCACCGGTGTGGCCGGTCCCGACACCCAGGACGGTCAGCCCGTCGGGACGGTCTTCGTGGCCGTGGACGGGCCGTTCGGGGCGGAATCCCGTTCCGCCTCTGGCGGAAAAGTGGAGGCCCTGCGGTTGAACGGCGACCGCGCGGAAATTCGTAGAGAGAGTGTACGGAGCGTACTCGCACTGCTCCTGAAGGAGCTCGCGGGCGAACACACCGGGAATGAGCGGGCACAGGATACGGAACAGAACGGGGGGTTTTGATGTTTGCAGCCCTGAGTGAACACGACATCGCTCCCCGCACGGCCGCAGCGCGAGGCGGTACGGTGGGGCGTGAAGGATGCGGCTACGCGGTCCGAGGAGGGAGCCACCGATGATTCTGCTCCGTCGCCTGCTGGGTGACGTGCTGCGTCGGCAGCGCCAGCGCCAGGGCCGTACTCTGCGCGAAGTCTCCTCGTCCGCCCGAGTCTCACTCGGCTATCTCTCCGAGGTGGAGCGGGGGCAGAAGGAGGCTTCCTCCGAGCTGCTCTCCGCCATCTGCGACGCGCTGGACGTACGGATGTCCGAGCTCATGCGGGAAGTGAGCGACGAGCTCGCTCTCGCCGAGCTGGCCCAGTCGGCTGCGGCCACCCCCAGGGAGCCTGTGCCCACGTCGGTTCGTCCGATGCTGGGTTCCGTGTCGGTGACCGGTGTGCCGCCGGAGCGAGTGACCATCAAGGCACCCGCCGAGGCGGTGGACGTGGTCGCCGCGTGAGGTTCACGCGCGTGGGTGCCTGAGCGTCCGACGTGCGAGTGTGAGGCCCCGGCCGGGGCTTCTCCGGGGAGACCCGGGGGAGTGCGGTCGGGGTTTTTCGCGTCTTTCGGGGTGCTTCGCGTCTTGGGGGCAGGGGCAGGGGCAGGGGCAGGGGGCGGGAGCGGGCGGTTCGCGGGGTTCGAGGGGTTCGAGGGGCGAGGGGTTCAGGGGCAGGGGGCGCAGGGTTCGGGGCGAGGGAACCAGCGGCAAGGGGTTCGCAGGGTTCAGGGGTGGGCGCTGGTGCCCCGGGTGCGTTTGCCGGTGCTGGGGGCTGCGGTCATCGTGGAGGGGCGCGGGCCGCGGGCACGGGCACTGTGGGCGTGGCGAGTGTGCGGGCTCGGTGGGCTCGGTGCGGGAGGTGAGGGCCATGGAGGGCCGGATAGTGCGCCGGGGGGCCGCTGTGGGGCTCGGTGCCGTGTGGTGGTGGGCCGTGGTCCGGCTGGCGGTGGCGCCCGGTGCCGGTGTGCTGGAGGGGGCGGTCGCCGCCGGAGGGTGGGGGCTGAGTCTGCTGCCGGTGCACTGTGTGGCCAAGGCGCGGGCCATGGGGGCGGTTGCGGTGGGGCGGTGGGGGGTGGCTTGGCGCTCGGGTGTGGGGGGTCGGGGTGGGGAAGGGAGCGGGGAGGGGGGCTCTGGGGGTGTGGGAGTGTCTGGGGAGGTGTGAGAGTTCCGGGGGTGCGGGTGCTTCAGGTGTTTCGGGTGCCGGTGCTTCGAGTGCGGGTGCTTCGGCTGGGGGTGGGGTGTGGGGGCGCCGGTTACCAGGGCATGGCCACGCCGCCGTTCGGGCGGAGGATCTGGCCTGTCGTGAAGGCCGACGCGTCCGAGGCCAGGTGCAGCACGGCGTGGGCCACGTCCTCGGGGGCGCCCACTCGGCCCAGGGGTGACATACGCGACATGAGCGCCTCGATGTGCGCCTGTGCGCCGGTGTCGTGGCGGTCGGTCATGGGGGTGCGGATCCAGCCCGGGGCGACGGCGTTGACCCGGATGCCGTACCGGCCGACCTCGTTCGCCAGGGTCTTGGTCAGCTGGACCACGGCCGCCTTGGCGGCTCCGTAGCAGAGCAGACCGGGGCCGCCGGTGTCCACGGCGCCCGAAGCCATGGTCACGATGCTGCCGCCGCTGTCGTGCGCGATCATCATGCGGGCGGCCTCCTGGCAGGCGTACAGCACACCCTTGAAGTTGACGTTCAGGACCCGGTCGAGGTCCTCGTCGCGGGTCTCCAGGACGGGGCTGCTGTGCATGATCCCGGCGGCAGCGGCCATCACGTCCAGTCGCTCGCAGCACTCGACGGCCTGCCGGACCTGGACCCGGTCGGTGACGTCGAGGTGGTGTGTACGGGCGGTCCCGCCGAGGTCCTTGATGAGCGTCGCCGTCTCGTGCAGGCCCGTCGCGTCGAGGTCCGCGCCGTGCACGGTGGCGCCGGCCTGGGCGAGCAGGAGGGCGCAGGCACGGCCGATTCCGCTCGCGGCGCCGGTGACGAATGCGGTGCGCCCGGTGAGGTCGTACGCCTTCACGGCCATGAAGGGACGGTACGAGGGTTTCTGACGGGCAGTCAATTAGTGGTGGACGGTCAATTGGTGACGGTCGGTCGATTGGTGGTCGGTCGTCAATTGGCGGTGCGGGGGTGGACGGGGCGCGCTGGGCGGGCGGGCCGGACACGGCGGGTCGGTGGGGAGCCCGGTGCCGGTGCGGGCCCCGGCTGGCAGGTGGGGCACCAGTACGTGGGGCGTTCGCGGGAGCCGTCGCCCTGGTCGGCCGCGCGGACGGGCGTGCCGCAGCGCAGGCAGGGGCGGCCCGCGCGGCCGTAGACGAACAGGTCCTGGCCGCGGCGGCCGGTCGTGATGCGGACCGGGCGGTCGCGGTTGGCCTCCAGGAGCTTCCTGGCGAGTGCGGGCAGCTTCACGGCGCGGTCGGCGGGCAGCGCGCCGACGGGGAGCCACGGGGTGACGCCGAGCAGGAAGCACAGCTCGCTCTTGTAGACGTTGCCGATGCCGGCGAGCTTGCGCTGGTCGAGGAGGGCCTCGCCGAGCGGGAGGGCGGGGTCGGAGAGCAGGTTGGCCAGAGCCAGGTCGGGGTTCCAGTCGGGGCCCAGGAGATCGGGGCCGAGGTGGCCCACGGCTCGCTGCTCCTCGCTGGTGCGCAGCAGGTCGAGAACGGGGAGGCGGTAGCCGACGGCCGTGCGGTCGTGGGTGCCGAGGATCGCGCGGATCTGGTGCGCGGGGCCGCCGGTCCAGCGCTGGTCGTGGGCGTAGACCTTCCAGGAGCCGTCCATCCGCAGGTGTGAGTGGAGCGTGAGGCCGCCCTCGATACGGGTGAGGAGGTGCTTGCCGCGCGGGGTGACGTCCAGCACGGTGCGGCCGGTGAGGTCGACCGTGGCGTACTTCGGCACACGGAGGTCGGATCGGGTCAGCACCTTGCCCGCGAGGGCGCCGTGCAGCCGCGCCGCCGTCTGCCAGACCGTGTCACCTTCGGGCATGGGTCAAGGGTGGCACGGCGGGGGTGGGGGCCGGACGGGACGGGGACGGGGACGGGGACGGGGCGAGGGCGGAGCGGGGCGGGGCGGAGCGGAGCGGGGCGGGGGCGGATGGGGTGCGATGTGGTGGGGGGCGACGGCGTGGGGGTGGGGTGGTCATGCGCGGAGGCGTAGGCCTCGCGGGGTGGCGATGAAGCCGGCTGTTTCCAGGAGGGTGCCGATGGGGGCGGTCAGGGCCGAGGTGCCGTTGATCCGCTCCACCGTGACCGTGCCGAGAGAACCCGCGCGGGCGGCCAGGGCGAGGGCCTCCGCCGCGGCGTGCAGCCGGGGGTCGTCGGTGGGGGTGGCCGCGGCGTCCGGGGAGGAGGGCCAGGCCAGGACGGTCTTTCCGCCGCGCTCCATGTACAGCGTCAGCTCGCCGTCGACGAGCACCACCAGGGAGCCCGCCTTGCGGCCCGGCTTGTGCCCGGCGCCGGTCGGGGGCTCGGGCCAGGGCAGGGCGGCGCCGTACGCGTTCGCCGGGTCGGCGGCGGCGAGGACGACCGCCCGGGAGGCGGGGGAGGAGTCGCGGGTACGGCCGCGGCGGTCGGAGTAGGCCGAGGTGTACGGCGACGCCGCGGAGCCCGAGCCGTACGGAGTGGTCGTGCCGAACGGGGAGGCCGCGGAGCCGCCTCGGGGGCCGCCCGCGCCGGGGGAGGCGAAGTCCCGCGGGGACACGTATTCGCCCGGTGCCGGCTGCGGAGGGGCGAAGGGGGCGTCGAGGTCCGCCGTGTTCCAGTCGAGGTCGTCGGACGGGAAACCGCCGGGGGTGAGGTCGCCGGGGAAGCCGTCGGAAAAGCTGTCGGGGAAGCCGTCGGGGGTGGTGGCCGGGCTGCCGGTCGGGCCGGGGAGGGGCTCGCCCCGGTCGCGGGCGTTGGCCACCGCGCGCAGGCGGTCGACGGCGCCGTCCATGGCGAACTGGGCCGCGCCGAGGCCCTCGACGACATAGCCGCGCCGGGCCTGGCCGCTCTCCTCGAAGACGGACAGGATGCGGTACGTCGCCGAGAAGCCGCCCTCGACGCCCTCGGCGGCGACCGCGCCCCTGGTCACCACGCCGTGGCGGTCGAGGAGGGCGCGGGCCAGGGCGTGGGCGCGGACGGTGGGATCGGGCTCGTGCGCCGGGAGCAGCGACCAGCGGCCGGCGACGGTCGGCGGGCCGGTGCGGGAGGCGGGGCGGGCGGCGGCCGTCAGGGAGCCGTAGCGGCCGCGCGGGACCGCGCGCTTGGCGCGGTGGGCCGTGGCGCCGGCCGTGCGGCCCGAGCCCAGCAGGGAACGCATCGGGGCGAGGGTGTCGTTGGTGAGCCGGCCGGACCAGGCCAGGTCCCAGATGGCGTCGGCGAGTTGGGGGTCGGTGGCGTCGGGGTGGGTGGTGGCGCGGATCTGGTCGGCGATCTGGCGGAAGAACAGGCCGTAGCCGCCGGACAGGGTGTCCAGCACGGACTGGTGGAGCGCGGTCAGCTCCAGGGGATGGGGCGGGGGCAGGAGCAGGGGCGCCGCGTCCGCCATGTAGAGGGAGACCCAGCCGTCCTTGCCGGGGAGGGCGCCCGCGCCGGCCCAGACGATCTCTCCGGCCGAGGTGAGTTCGTCGAGCATCGCCGGGGCGTAGTCCCTCACGCGGGACGGCAGGACCAGCTTCTCCAGGCCCGAGGCGGGGACCGACGCGCCTTGGAGCTGCTCGATCGCGCGCACCAGACCGTCGATGCCGCGCAGGGAGTGGCCCTTGCCGATGTGCTGCCACTGAGGCAGGAACTGGGCGAGGGCGGGCGGCGGGACCGGTTCGAGTTCGTGCCTGAGGGCGGCCAGGGAGCGGCGGCGCAGTCTGCGCAGGACGGTCGCGTCGCACCACTCCTGACCGATACCGGCCGGGTGGAACTCGCCCTGGACGACGCGTCCGCCCGCCGCGAGCCGCTGGAGGGCGCCCTCGGTGACCGCGACGCCGAGGCCGAAGCGGGCGGCCGCCGTCGTCGAGGTGAAGGGGCCGTGGGTGCGGGCGTGGCGGGCGAGGAGGTCGCCGAGGGGGTCCTTCACCGGTTCCGTGAAGGCCTCCGGCACGCCCACCGGCAGCGCCGTGCCGAGCGCGTCGCGCAGCCGGCCCGCGTCCTCGATCGCCGCCCAGTGGTCGTTGCCGGCGATCCGGACCTTGATCGCGCGGCGGGCGCCGGCCAGCTCTTGGGCCCAGTGCGGTTCGGCGCCGCGCTCGGTCAGTTCGGCGTCGGTGAGGGGGCCCAGGAGGCGCAGGAGGTCCGCGACGCCCTCGGCGTCCTTCACCCGGCGGTCCTCGGTGAGCCACTGAAGCTCCCGCTCCAGTTCCGTGAGGACCTCGGCGTCGAGCAGCTCGCGCAGCTCCGCCTGGCCCAGCAGCTCCGCCAGCAGCCGGGAGTCCAGGGAGAGGGCGGCGGCGCGGCGCTCGGCGAGCGGCGAGTCACCCTCGTACAGGAACTGGGCGACGTACCCGAACAGGAGGGAACGGGCGAACGGGGAGGGCTCCGGGGTGGTGACCTCGACCAGGCGGACCCTGCGGGACTCCAGGTCGCCCATCAGCTCCACGAGCCCGGGGACGTCGAAGACGTCCTGGAGGCACTCGCGGACCGCCTCCAGGACGATCGGGAACGAACCGAACTCGCTCGCCACCTGGAGCAGTTGCGCGGCGCGCTGGCGCTGCTGCCACAGCGGGGTGCGCTTGCCGGGGTTGCGGCGCGGGAGCAGCAGCGCGCGGGCGGCGCACTCGCGGAAGCGGGCCGCGAACAGGGCGGAGCCGCCGACCTGGTCGGTGACGATCTGGTCGACCTCGCCCTTGTCGAAGACGACGTCCGCCGCGCCGACCGGGGCCTGCTCGGCGTCGTACTCCGTGCCCGCCCTGCGGGGCTCCTGGTCGAGCAGGTCCAGGCTCATGAGGTCGGCGTCCGGCAGCCGGAGCACGATGCCGTCGTCGGCGTGCATGACCTGGGCGTCCATGCCGTAGCGCTCGGAGAGCTTGGCGCCGAGGGCGAGGGCCCAGGGGGCGTGGACCTGGGCGCCGAAGGGGGAGTGGACGACGACCCGCCAGTCGCCCAGTTCGTCACGGAAGCGCTCCACGACGATCGTGCGGTCGTCCGGGACGTGGCCGCAGGCCTCGCGCTGTTCGTCCAGGTAGGAGAGCACGTTGTCGGCCGCCCAGGCGTCCAGGCCCGCGGTGAGCAGGCGGAGCCTGGCGTCGTCCTTGGGCAGGGAGCCGACCTCGCGGAGGAAGGCGCCCACCGCGCGGCCCAGCTCCAGCGGGCGGCCCAGCTGGTCGCCCTTCCAGAAGGGGAGGCGCCCCGGGACGCCGGGTGCCGGCGAGACCAGGACGCGGTCGCGCGTGATGTCCTCGATGCGCCACGAACTCGTACCGAGCGTGAAGACGTCGCCCACCCGGGACTCGTAGACCATCTCCTCGTCCAGCTCGCCGACGCGGCCACCGCCCTTCTTGGGGTCGGCGCCCGCCAGGAAGACCCCGAACAGGCCGCGGTCCGGGATCGTCCCCCCGGAGGTGACGGCCAGGCGCTGGGCGCCGGGGCGGCCGGTGACCGTGTCGGCCACGCGGTCCCACACCACGCGCGGGCGCAGCTCCGCGAACGCGTCGGACGGATAGCGGCCTGCGAGCATGTCCAGCACGGCCGTGAACGCCGACTCCGGGAGCGAGGCGAAGGGCGCGGCGCGGCGGACCGTGGCCAGCAGGTCGTCGACCTGCCAGGTGTCCAGTGCCGTCATGGCCACCAGCTGCTGGGCCAGGACGTCCAGCGGGTTGGCGGGAACCTTCAGGGACTCGATCGAGCCGGTGCGCATCCGCTCGGTGACCACCGCCGCCTGGACGAGGTCGCCGCGGTACTTGGGGAAGACGACGCCCGTGGAGACCGCGCCCACCTGGTGTCCCGCGCGGCCGACGCGCTGGAGGCCGGAGGCGACGGAGGGCGGGGACTCGACTTGGACCACCAGGTCGACGGCTCCCATGTCGATGCCCAGCTCGAGGCTGGAGGTGGCGACCACGGCGGGCAGACGGCCCGCCTTGAGGTCCTCCTCGACCAGGGCGCGCTGCTCCTTGGAGACCGAGCCGTGGTGGGCGCGCGCGATGACGGCCGGGGCGCCCTGGGCCGCGCCCGAGCCGCCCATCAGCTGGGCGGGGGCGTGGTGCTCGTCGAGCGGTTCGCCGGTGGCCCGCTCGTAGGCGATCTCGTTGAGCCGGTTGCACAGGCGCTCGGCGAGGCGGCGGGAGTTGGCGAAGACGATCGTGGACCGGTGGGCCTGGACGAGATCGGCGATCCGCTCCTCGACATGCGGCCAGATCGACGGGCGCTCCGCCCCCTCGGAGCCATCGGCCACCGGGGAGCCGGCCAGCTCGCCCAGGTCCTGCACGGGGACGACCACCGAGAGATCGAACTCCTTGCCCGACGTCGGCTGGACGATCTCCACCTTGCGCTGCGGCGAGAGATAGCGGGCGACCTCGTCGACCGGGCGGACGGTCGCCGACAGGCCGATGCGCCGGGCCGGCTTCGGCAGCAGTTCGTCCAGCCGCTCGAGGGAGAGCGCCAGGTGCGCGCCGCGCTTGGTGCCCGCGACCGCGTGCACCTCGTCCAGGATCACCGTCTCGATGCCCGTCAGCGCGTCGCGGGTGGCCGACGTCAGCATCAGGAACAGGGACTCCGGGGTGGTGATCAGGATGTCCGGCGGGCGGGTGGAGAGCGCGCGGCGCTCGGCGGCCGGGGTGTCGCCGGAGCGGATACCGACCCTGACCTCGGGCTCGGGCAGGCCCAGGCGGACGGACTCCTGGCGGATACCGGTCAGGGGGCTGCGGAGGTTGCGCTCGACGTCGACCGCGAGGGCCTTGAGCGGGGAGACGTACAGGACCCGGCAGCGCTTCCTCGGGTCGGCCGGCGGAGGTGTCGAGGCGAGCTGGTCCAGGGCGGCGAGGAAGGCGGCCAGGGTCTTGCCGGAGCCGGTCGGGGCCACCACCAGCACGTCCGAGCCCGCGCCGATGGCCTGCCACGCGCCCGCCTGGGCCGCGGTGGGCGTGGAGAACGCCCCCGTGAACCAGCCGCGGGTCGCGGGGGAGAAGCCGTCGAGGGCTCGGTGTGCGGAGCTGACCATGCGTCCATCCTGCACCCCTCCACTGACAATGGCTCTGAGCTGCGGTGATGAGGTGGCGATGCCCTGGCGGTGGTGAGGCGGCGGTGGTGAGGCGGCGGTGGGGTGGGGCCCGCGGAGGGGTCTGGCTGAGGGGGCTCTGGCTGAGCAGGCCTTGCGGAGGGGGCCTTGCGGAGGGTGGGGGCGGCGGCTTGGGGAGCGGAGGCCGTGTGGATGGGGGCAGTGGGATGGAGGCCTTCGGTTGGGCGTGGCTGCGGAATGGAGGCCGCCGGATGGGGATGGCCGCGAGATGGAGGCCGCCGTCGGCCGGCGTGGCCGTCGCGGAGAATGGGGGCATGGCGGGTTCGGGTGAGTTGGCGCGGCACTGGCGGTACGCCGACCTGCCCGGCGTCGATCTGCTGCGCGCCCGGTACGTCCGGAAGAGGTTCGTCCGGCACACCCACGAGCACTTCGTCATCGCGGCCATCGCCGACGGGGTCGAGGTCTTCCACCACGGTGGGGCCGACCGGTACGCCGGGGCCGGCGCGCTCGCGCTGGTCAACCCGGACACCCCGCACACCGGGCGGGCCGGAGTCCCGGAGGGGTGGAAGTACGGGGCGGTGTACCCGGCGCCCGAGGTCGTCGCCGGGATCGCGGCCGAGACGACGACCCTGCGCGGCACCCCGGGATTCGTCCGTCCGGTCCTCGACGACCCCTACACCGTGAGCCTGGTGCACCAGGTGCTCCGCGCCGCCGACGAGGGCAACGGGCTCGCCGCCGACACCCTGCTGCGGGTGGCCGTGACCCGGCTGCTGCGGCTCAACGGCGGACCTCTGCCGCAGCGGGAGGTGCGCACGGCCGGGGCGCGGATCGCGGCACACGCGCGTGCCGTGCTGGAGGAGCGGATGACCGAGCCGCCGACCCTGGAGCAACTCGCCGCGGACCTGGGGACCAGCCCGTTCGCGCTGCTGCGGGCCTTCCGCGACACGTACGGCATGCCGCCGCACACTTGGCTCACCGACGCGCGCGTGCGGCGGGCGCGGCGGCTGCTGGACGCGGGGACGGCACCCGCCGAGGCGGCCGTGGCGGTGGGGTTCACCGACCAGCCGCACCTCAACCGTCACTTCGCGCGGATCGTGGGTGTGCCTCCGGGCGCGTACCAGCGGGAGCGCAAGAATGTACAAGACGCGCGCGGAGGGCTGCTCCTACCGTCCTCCGTGTGGCAGAACAGACAGCTCTCGCAGACATACGCGCCCACGGCACGGGAAAACCGGACTCCGCCGTCGTACGGGATGCCCTCGGAGTCGGGGTCGCCGTAGGACTGTCCGGGTTCGCGTTCGGGGTGACCTCGGCGGGCAGCGGGCTCACGGTGTGGCAGACCTGCGCGCTGAGCCTCCTGGTGTTCACCGGCGCGTCCCAGTTCGCGCTCGTCGGCGCGCTCGCGGCGGGAGGCAACCCGCTCACGGCGGCTGCCGGAGCCTTCTTCCTCGGGGTGCGCAACGCCTTCTACGGGCTGCGCCTGTCGCAGTTGCTGGCCCTCCCGCGCGCGGTGCGGCCGTTCGCCGCGCAGTGGGTGATCGACGAGACGACGGCCGTCTCGCTGGCGCAGCCCGGGCGGCGCGCTGCCCGGATCGGGTTCGCCGTCACCGGACTGAGTCTGTACGTGCTGTGGAACCTCACCACGCTGCTGGGCGCCCTGGGCGCCGAGGCCATCGGGGACACGGACGCGTGGGGGCTCGACGCGGCCGGGCCGGCCGTCTTCCTGGCCCTGCTCGCGCCCATGCTCCGGACGGCCACCGAGCGGACCGTCGCCGGCCTCGCGGTTCTGCTGGGCCTCGGCCTGCTGCCGGTCCTGCCCGCCGGGGTGCCCGTCCTGGTGGCCGCACTCGCCGCGCCGGCCGTGCTGTACGCCGAGGGGCGGCGCAAGGGAGTCGGGGCCGACGCGAGGGAGCGGCGGCCGTCTGAGGGGGACCGGCCCGAGGGGCGAGGAGAAGAGCGGTGAACATCTGGATCGCGATCGGGGCGACCGCCCTCGGCTGCTACGCCGTCAAGCTCGCCGGGCTGCTCGTGCCCGCGGGGGCTCTGGAGCGGCCCCTCGTCCGTCGGCTCGCGGCGCTGCTCCCCGTCGCCCTCCTCGCCGCGCTCACGGCCCAGCAGACCTTCGCCGACGGACAGGCGCTGGTGCTGGACGCGCGGGCCGCGGGTCTTGCCGCGGCGGCTGTGGCACTGGTGCTGAGGGCGCCCTTCCTGTTGGTCGTCGCGGCCGCCGTGGTGGTCACGGCGGGGGTGCGGGCGCTGGGTGGCTGAGGGTGGGGGCGGTGGCTGGGCGCGGGGTCGCGGCCGCGAGGGTGGCGAGCCGCACGCCTCCCCGCGCGCGCCGCCTGCGGTCACCGAGGGGCGCCTCCGGGGCCTGGCGCCCGCCGAGCGGTCAGCCGATCGCCCGGCCGTGGGCCCTCAGGGTGCGCAGTGCCTCGATCGTCACCATGGGCCGGGCCTCCAGGACGGGGGCCGGTGCCCAGTGGCGCCACCGGACCGGCCAGCCGCCGTCCTTCCGCTGCTCGCCGGCGAGGAAGTCCAGGGAGCGCGCCATCTCGTCGTCCGTGAACCACGCGCGCGCGAGGGAGTGCGGTGTCCGCGCGAAGTCGTGCGGGTAGTGGTGCTCGCCGGGGGCGTACCCGGACGCGACCGGGTAGTCGTCCGGGCGGTCCGGATCCAGCGCGGCCAGCCGTTGTTCGCGCACCAGCCTGCCCAGGCGGTCGGCGGCAGCCTCCGCGCGCGGGCGGTCGGGTACGGCGTCCAGGAAGGCCACGGCGGCCTCGACCTCGTACGGATGGGACTTCTCCAGGGCGTCCACCGCCTGCCAGCAGAAGTCCGTGGCCCGGAACAGCCAGGCGTGCCACACCTCGTTGCGGTGCAACAGGCCGACCACCGGTCCGGTGGCCAGCAGGGCGCTGGGCGGGTCGTCCACGATCGGGACGAACGGCGCCGCCGGATATCCGTGCTGGCTGGGATGGATCGCCGGCAGCGCTCCGTCGGCGGTGGAGACGGCGGTCAGATAGCGGCAGACGCGCTCCACGCGCTGTCCGCCGCAGCGGCCGATGGAGTCCAGGACGCGCAGCGCGTGCGCGGTGTGCAGCGGCTGGCTGACGGGGCCGCGCAGATCGGGCTCCAGTGCGTGGCCGTACCCGCCGTCCTCGTTGAGATGGGCGTCGAGGGCGGTCTCGACGGGATCGGCACCGCCGTGCAGGAAGTGGTACGCGAACAGGCGCTGCTCCAGCACGCGCGCGGTGAGCCAGACGAAGTGCTCGGCGCGGAAGAGCGGGGAGCGCGCCGTGGGCGTCGGGGGGAGTGGGGATGCTCCGGTTTCGGCCATACGTCAGACCGTAGGACGGAAAGCGTTCTCGGCAGGCGGTCCCGGCGATGGCCACCCCCGGGCGCGGGATACTGGTGTCATGCGGTTGACGGTCTTCTGGCAGCGGATGGACGAGCACTTCGGTACGGGGTACGCCGAGACGTTCGCGCGCGATCACGTGATGACGGAGCTCGGCGGACACACCGTGCACGAGGCGCTGGCCGACGGCTGGGAGGCCAAGGACGTGTGGCGCGTGGTGTGCGTGGTGATGAACGTTCCGCAGGAGATGCGCTGATCCGTCACGAAGATCGCAGGCGGCTCCCCGATTGTCGGTGGCGTACGCGAGACTTGCTCCGTGGCACCCACTGACGAGCCCGGGCGGTCCGCCCGGCAGGCATCCCAGCCCGGCACGACGCCGCCCTCCGGACCCCCGGCGGGCGGCGCCGTCGGGCCGGGTGCGCGCATGCCGCGCTGGCTGCCGCGCGCCATGGTGCTGGCGCTCGCGCTCTTCGGGGTGTTCCAGCTGGGCACCTGGGCCTTCCACCAGCTCATCGGCCTGCTGCTGAACATCCTCATAGCGTTCTTCCTGGCCCTCGCAGTGGAGCCCGCGGTGAGCAGGATGGCCGCCCATGGCATGCGCCGGGGGTTCGCCACCTTCCTGGTCTTCTTCGGCCTGCTGATCGTGGCCGCCGGGTTCTTCACGCTGCTCGGCTCGATGCTCGCCGGCCAGATCATCAAGATGATCGAGGGCTTCCCGGAGTACCTCGACTCCGTGATCAACTGGGTCAACACGACGTTCCACACCGAGCTGCGGCGCGTCGACATCCAGGAGGGCCTGCTCCACTCCGACTGGCTGAGGAAGTACGCCCAGAACAGCGCCGCCGGCGTCCTGGACGTCTCCACACAGGTCCTGGGAGGCCTCTTCCGGCTGCTGACGATCGCGCTGTTCTCGTTCTACTTCGCCGCCGACGGACCGCGCCTGCGCCGCGCCCTGTGCTCAGTCCTGCCGCCCGCCAAGCAGGCCGAGGTGCTGCGCGCCTGGGAGATCGCCGTCGACAAGACCGGCGGCTATCTGTACTCGCGCGGCCTGATGGCGCTGATCTCGGGAGTCGCGCACTACATACTCCTCGAGGCCCTCGGCATCCCGTACGCGCCCGTGCTCGCCGTGTGGGTGGGCGTGGTCTCGCAGTTCATCCCCACCATCGGCACGTATCTCGCGGGCGCCCTGCCCATGCTGATCGCGTTCACGGTCTCCCCGCTGTACGCGCTGTGGGTGCTGATCTTCGTCGTGGTCTACCAGCAGTTCGAGAACTACGTGCTCCAGCCCAAGCTGACCTCCAAGACCGTCGACATCCACCCGGCGGTCGCCTTCGGCTCGGTCATCGCGGGCACCGCCCTCCTCGGTGCCGTCGGCGCGCTGATCTCCATCCCGGCGGTCGCCACGCTCCAGGCGTTCCTGGGCGCCTACGTGAAGCGGTACGACGTCACGGACGACCCCCGCGTCCACGGTCACCGGCGCCGCGGCGAGGGCCCGAACCCGCTGACCCGCGCGCGGCGCCTGTGGACGCGGGCACGGCAGCGGGAGAGCGGGTCCCGGAACGGGGCCGGGGGCGGGGCTGGGAACGGGTCCGGGAGCGGTACTGGCTGAACCGCGGCTTCCGGGTCCGCATCCGGGAGGCGGCAGGCGGGAGTCAGTACGTGAGGACAGCCCACACCCCAGCCGCGGCGACCGCCGCCCAGTAGCAGCCGACCGCGACGGCCACGATCCGCCACCGCACACGCTCGCTCCAGGATGTGCGGGACAGCAGCCAGGCCAGCGCGGGCAGCACCAGGACGGCGTGCAGGCTGACCCCGTGCAGGGGCTTGAGCGGGGCCGTCGAGTGGTACGCGGCCTCCTGGTGACCGGTGCGGGTGAGCACGACTCCGCGCGCGATCATCGCCGCTCCCGAGGCGAGCGCGACCAGCAGGACCGCGAAACCGGAGCGCACCGCGAGCGCCATCCCGGCCGGTCCCGTCGGAGGGTGCCGGAAGGACACCACGGCGAAGACGGTGAGCAGCACCACGAGGACACCCCCGCCGACCGCGAGGGTCATGGACACGGCGGTGTCGAAGGGCGTCTCCATGCCCAGGTGCGAGGGCACTCCCCGCCACGCCTGAAGGGTGATCCCGCCGACCTCCACGACACAGTCGGCGGCGAACACACCCAGCAGCAGGGCGCGCAGCCGTCCTTCCAGGCGCAGACACGACGTGACGCGGACGACCGCGAGCAGCGTCACACCGAAGGAGAGCCCGAAGGTCACCGGCTTGCGCCACGAGACCGGCCCGTCCCAGGGACCGCCGTCGACGGCGAAGACCACCAGGTGGAAGAGGCCGGAGAGGATCAGGAGGGCAGCGGTCGCCTCGTAGAGGCGGTCTGGGGATGGGGCGCTCGCGCGCAGGGTGGATCCCGCTTCGGCTCCCGCTCCAGAGCCGGAGCCGGAGCCGGAGCCGGATGCGGTGGCGTGGCCGCCCGCGCCGCGGCCGGTCGCGTACGGCGCCCGTGCCGTCCCCGTGGTCTTCTCGTCGTCCATGCCACGAGCGTCCCGTCGCCGCCGTACGCCGTCGTCGTCCGGCCGAAGACACCCGGCGTACGCCCGTGGAAGTAGCCGGGACGGCGGTGGAGCCGGGGTCGGGTCCGGGCGGTGTCGGGGCGTTGTGGGTGCGTGAACGTAGCCTCGGAAGTGCCGCGTGGTGCGCTTGACACGAAATTCGAACATACATTCTTATGGAAGCTCCGGCGAGGTTCTCGGCGGATGTTATGTCCCGGTTTGGGTGGGGAAGTGCCCTAGTTATCCACAGGCCGGACCGGCGTCGGGGCGCATTGTCAGTGGCAGGCGTTAGCGTCTTTGACGTGAAGCGATCGACTCAAGCAAACCGGGTGGAACCCATGGCAGGAACCGACCGCGAGAAGGCGCTCGACGCCGCGCTCGCACAGATTGAACGGCAATTCGGCAAGGGCGCGGTGATGCGCCTGGGCGAGCGGCCGAACGAGCCCATCGAGGTCATCCCCACCGGGTCGACCGCACTCGACGTCGCCCTGGGGGTCGGCGGCCTGCCGCGAGGTCGTGTGGTGGAGGTCTACGGCCCGGAGTCCTCCGGCAAGACGACCCTGACCCTGCACGCGGTGGCGAACGCGCAGAAGGCCGGCGGCCAGGTCGCGTTCGTGGACGCGGAGCACGCCCTCGACCCCGAGTACGCGAAGAAGCTCGGCGTCGACATCGACAACCTGATCCTGTCCCAGCCCGACAACGGCGAGCAGGCCCTGGAGATCGTGGACATGCTGGTCCGCTCCGGTGCCCTCGACCTGATCGTCATCGACTCCGTCGCGGCGCTCGTCCCGCGTGCGGAGATCGAGGGCGAGATGGGCGACAGCCACGTGGGTCTCCAGGCCCGCCTGATGAGCCAGGCCCTGCGGAAGATCACCAGCGCGCTCAACCAGTCGAAGACCACCGCGATCTTCATCAACCAGCTCCGCGAGAAGATCGGCGTGATGTTCGGCTCCCCGGAGACCACGACCGGTGGCCGGGCGCTGAAGTTCTACGCCTCGGTGCGCATCGACATCCGCCGCATCGAGACCCTGAAGGACGGCACGGAGGCGGTCGGCAACCGCACCCGTTGCAAGGTCGTCAAGAACAAGGTCGCGCCGCCCTTCAAGCAGGCCGAGTTCGACATCCTCTACGGCCAGGGCATCAGCCGCGAGGGTGGCCTGATCGACATGGGCGTGGAGCACGGCTTCGTCCGCAAGGCCGGCGCCTGGTACACGTACGAGGGCGACCAGCTCGGCCAGGGCAAGGAGAACGCCCGTAACTTCCTGAAGGACAACCCCGACCTCGCCAACGAGATCGAGAGGAAGATCAAGGAGAAGTTGGGCGTCGGCGTGCGCCCGGCGGAGCCCGCCGCGGTGGAGCCCGGAGCGGAGGCCGTGGCCGCCCCGGGCGCGCCCGCGGACGATGCCAAGACGGTTCCGGCTCCCGCCGCCAAGGCCGCCAAGAAGGCCACGGCCGCGAAGAGCTGATCCGTGACACGACGAACGGACTGGGCCGAGTACGCCCACCCCGGCACCGCACGGGAGCCGGGGAGCCGGGGCGACGGCGGCCTCGCCCCGGGCGGCGAGGACCGGCCGCACGGCGGCTCGTACCCCGGTGACGGCACGGACGGCGACAGCCGGCACCGTGGCGGCCGGGCGGGGCGCGGTGGCGAGGGCGGTCCACGGGGCGGCCGTGGACGCCGTCGACGCGGCTTCGGAGAACCGTCCGCAGAGGACGGAGGCGCTTCCTCCTCGTCGAGGGCCGAGAAGGGGGAGCCTTCGGGGGACCCGGCTGAGCGGGCACGGGCGATCTGCCTGCGCCTGCTCACCGGGACCCCGCGCACGCGCAAACAGCTCGCGGACGCCCTGCGCAAGCGGGAGATCCCGGACGACGTGGCCGAGGAGGTGCTCTCGCGGTTCGAGGAGGTCGGGCTGATCAACGACAGCGCCTTCGCGGACGCCTGGGTGGAGTCCCGGCACCACGGCCGGGGCCTGGCCCGGCGCGCCCTCGCCCAGGAACTGCGCACCAAGGGCGTCGACTCCGCGCTGATCGACGAGGCCGTTGCCCAGCTCGACTCCGAGCGGGAGGAGGAGACCGCCCGCGACCTCGTCGCCCGCAAGCTGCGCTCGACCCGCGGTCTCGACCGCGACAAACGGCTCCGCCGCCTCGCGGGCATGCTCGCGCGCAAGGGCTACTCCGAGGGCATGGCCCTACGGGTCGTCCGTCAGGCGCTGGAGGACGAGGGCGAGGACACGGAGTTCCTGGGGGACGGGGAGTACTGAGCGCCGGGGGTGCCATCGGCTCGGTTCCGGCGCGGTGGACGCGGCTGGACACGGTGGACGAGACCGGACTGGTGGACGAGACCGGACTGGTGGACGAGACCGGACACGGGGACGCGCGGGACGCCGATCGAGTCCAGGGGCAGGGCAGTTGCGGGTGGGGGGATATCCCCCCACTGAGGACGCTGGGCCGCCGCAGTGCACAGGTGTCTGTGCACAGGCGACTGTGGACGCATGCCCCGAACGCCCCAGGAACCCGGTGACCACGAGCCCCCGCAGGCGGCACCCGCCCCCGCGGCGCCCGTCGAACTCGGCGACCTCGCCGCGCTCAAGGCGCTCGCCCAGCCGCGTCGGCAGCGCATGCTCGAACACCTCACCCTGCACGGCCCGGCCACCTCGGCCACGCTCGCCCGCGCCCTCGGGCTGAACACCGGCTCGACCAGCTACCACCTGCGCGAACTGGCCAGATACGGCTTCGTCGAGGAGACCGACCAGCCGGACCAGCCGGAGCCGGACCAGCCGGACCAGCCGGACCAATCGAGCCGGTCGGGCCAGCCGGGTCAATCGAGCCGGTCGAGCCGGTCGGGGCAGGATGCGCGAGGGGACCGCCGCGTGGAGCCGTCCGCGCACCGGGAGCGCTGGTGGCGGGCGGTCCCGGGCGACCGGCGTTTCCCGCCGCGCAGTCGGCAGAGCGCCGAGATGCGGCACGTCATGGACGAGCTGAACCACCGTGCCTACGCCGCCGACCTGGACCTCTTCGAGCGGCTCCAGCGGGACGCGCCCCACGACGACCCCTGGGCGGACGCCTTCCCCTACTCGCGCGGCACGATCCGGCTCACCCTGCCCGAAGTCCGCGAGTTCTTCGAGGAGTACATCGCCCTCCTCAACCGCTACAAGCGGCCCGAGTCCGAGACTCCGCCCGGCGCACGCACCCTCCTCACCCGGCTCCTCGCCTTCCCCGCGCCCGCCTCCGACGACCACAACCGCGCACCCAACAGAAGAGAGACCGAGGCCCCATGATGCTGCGCTACGCCCTGAAGACCGTCCGCGCCCGCAAGGCAGGCTTCCTCGGTGCCTTTCTCGCCCTGATGTGCGCGGCCGCCCTGATCACCGCGTGCGGCACCCTCCTGGAGACGGGGCTGCGCGGCACCATCCGCACCGAGCGCTACGCCGCCACCCCGGTCGTGGTCTCCGCCGACCAGAACGTCCACCAGACCACCGTCAAGCACAAGAAGGGCAAGACCAAGGTCAAGCACAAGGCCAAACCCATAGCCGAACGCGCCTGGGTCCCGGCCGCCCTCGAACGCACCCTCGCCGACACGCCCGGCGTCGCCCGAGTCGTCCCCGAACTCACCTTCCTGGCCCAGCCGTTGCCCCCGGCCGGCGCCGGCGGCTGGTCCGGCGCTGAGTCGAGCGCCGGTCCCGGCTACGGGCACGCCTGGGACTCCGCCGCGCTGACCCCGTACCGGCTCACCTCGGGCACCGCCCCCGAGGCCGCCACCGACGTCGTCGTGGACCGTGGCCTCGCCGAGCGGGCCCACCTCGCCCCCGGTGACCGCCTCACGGTCCAGTCGACCCAGGCCCCGCGCACCTACCGTGTCTCCGGTGTCGCCGCCCCGGCGACGGCCGTACGCCACCAGACCTCCCTCTTCTTCTCCGCTGCCGAGGCCCGCCGGCTGGCCGCCCACCCCGGACAGGTCACCGCGTTCGGCGTGCTGCCCGAGGCCGGGACCGACCCTGACCGGCTGCGGCAGGCCCTGGTGAAGGCGCTGCACGGCACCGGCGCCCAGGTCGGCGTCGGCGACGCCCGGGGCCCGGTCGAGTTCCTGGACGCCGCCGCTGCCCGCACCAAGCTCGTCAGCATGGGCGGTGCGATGGGCGGCACCTCGCTGCTCGTGGCGGTCCTCGTGGTCGTTGGGACCTTCGCGCTCTCCGTCCAGCAGCGCCACCGTGAACTCGCCCTGCTGCGCGCCATCGCCGCCACCCCCGGGCAGATCCGCAGGCTCCTGGGCCGGGAGGCCCTGATCGTCGGAGCGGCCGCCGGCACCACCGGAGCGGCCCTCGGGATCCCCCTGGGCGGCTGGCTGCACGGCAGGTTCGTCGCCCTGGGCGCCGTGCCGGCCACGCTCGAGCACAGCGTGAGTGTCTTCCCGCCGTTCGCCGCCCTCGCCGCGACCCTGCTCGGCGCCTGGGCCGCCGCACGGATCGCCTCCCGCCGGGTTGCCCGGATCCGCCCCGCAGAGGCGCTTGCCGAGGCCCGCGCCGAACGCACCCGGCTCGCCTGGGGCCGGCTCCTCGCCGGTCTGCTGCTGCTCGCCGGTGGGGCCGTCCTCGTCGCACTGCTGAGCGTTCTGCGGACCGAGCCGGCCTCGACGCCCGTGACCTTCCTCGCCGTTGTCGTCCTGTCCACCTCCGTCGCTCTTCTCGGACCGCTCCTGGTCCGGGCGGCCGCGCTGCTGCTCGCCGGTCCGCTGCGGCTGACCGGCCACGGTGGCCGGCTCGCCACCGCCAACCTCCGTGGCAACGCCGTCCGTATGGCCTCCGTCGCCACTCCCCTCACCCTGCTGATCGGTATGACCTGCACCGTGCTGTTCGTGCAGCCCACCCTCGGCGACGCGGCCCGGGCCCAGGCCCGTGAGGGCGTCCGTGCCGACTGGGTCGTCGCCTCGCGGGGGCCCGGTGTCCCGGCCGAGGCGGCACGACAGCTCCGTACGGACCAGGACGTCGTCACCGAAGTCGTCCGGACGACCGTGCGCGTCGGGCTCGACAAGTACGCGGCACAGGGCGTCACCCCGGCCGGACTCGCCCGCACCTGGGACCCGGACATCACCGCCGGCTCCCTGGACAGGCTCACCGAGCACACCGTCGCCGTCAGCGAACTGGCCGCGGACCAGCTCCACTTGGCGCCCGGTAGCACCCTGAAGCTCACGCTCGGCGACGGCACGCCCGCCACCCTCACCGTCGCCGCCGTCTACGCCAGGGGCCTCGGCTTCGGAGACCTCACCCTCGCCCACGACCTCCTCGCCCGGCACGTCGACAACCCGCTGTCCTCCTCCCTCCTCGTCAGCACGGCCCGTACACAGACACAACTCGCGAACACGCTCCGTGAGTTCCCGGGACTCTCGGTGATTTCGCCGGCGGCCGCCGACTCGCTCCAGGCCGAGCGGCAGCAGGCGAACGCCGAGGTCAACTTCCTCGCCATGGGACTGGTCCTGGCCTTCACGGCCATCGCGGTGGTCAACACGCTCGCCATGTCGGTCTCCGAACGGGTGCGGGAGTTCGCGCTGCTGCGGCTCGCCGGGGCGACCCGCCGACAGGTCCTGCGGATGCTGCGCACCGAGGCGCTGTCCGTGCTCCTCCTCGCCACCTTGCTCGGCAGCGCCGTTGCCCTGGCCGTCCTGACCGCGTTCAGCGTCGGCATGACGGGCCGCGCCGCACCGGCGGTCACACCGCTCGCCTACGCCGTCGTGGTCGCCGGAGCCGGACTGCTCGCGCTCGTCGCCACCGCCCTGCCCGGCCGTGTGGCCCTGCGAGTCCGCGCGGTGACGGTGGCGACGGCCAAGGAGTGAAGGCGGCGCACGCCGACGCAGGAGAGTGGCGCCGGCCGACCGGTGACGGGGAGCGCACGATTACCTTGCGCTCCCGGGAGGGTGAGCCCGTGAGGCCCGCGGGTACCGTCTGCTGCCGCCCGCGCACCCGCGCCGACCCTCGTCCCCCGTACGAGAGTTGCCCCCGACCTCCCGAAAGGCGGCCTCGCCATGCCCGTGTCCCCCCGCTCCCGAAGAGCCTTGGTCGCAGTGGCTCTCAGCGGTCTGCTGCTCGGTGGCTGTGGCCTCTGGCCGGACGACGGCTCCTCGGGCGGGGTCAGGGGCAGGTTCACCCTGGGCTTCGTCAACGGCGGGACGTCCGAGTTCCACACGTGCCTTCAGGAGTCGGTGGAGCGTACGGCCCGCAACCACAGCATCGCGCTGCACACGGCCAACTCGCGTCAGGACGCCGGTACCGAGGTCGCCGACATCGAGGACATGATCGCCCGGAACGTCGACGCGCTGATCGTGCAGACCGTCGACATCGAGGCGCTCCAGGGGGACATCGCCCGGGCGAAGGAGGCGGGCGTGCCGATCTTCCTCACCTCGGTCGCCCCCGAGGACAGGTCCGGCCTCTTCGGCGCCGTCGTCGTCGACCTCGAGGAGGTGGGGGAACTGGACGCGGAGTGGATCGAGGAGGACGCCGCCGGCCGCGAGGTGACCGTCGGTGTCGTCGCGGGAGCCCCCGGCGCCGCCTCCGACCTGCTCACCGGCGCCTTCACCGGGCGGCTGCCGGACAACGCCGAGGTGGTCGCGAGCGAGCCGGGCATGTACGACCCCGCCAAGGCCCGGACGGTCGCCGAGGACATGATCAGGGACCCGTCCCGACCTGGACTACGCCTTCGTGGCCAACGAGGAGATGGCGTTCGCCGCCCGCGAGGCCTTCGACGCGGCCGGTGCGAAGGACGTGCGGATCGTGACCGTCAACGGCACCGACGAGGCCTTGGCCGCGCTCAAGGCCGGCCGCCTCTCCGCCACCGTCTCCAACTCGGCCGCCGACACCGGTGAGCCGGCGGTGGAGAACGTCGTCTCCCTGCTCCGCGAGGACGGGCGGGCCGACCGGATCGACCGGACGCCGGTCCGCCTGGTCACCAAGGACAACGCCGACACGGCGCCGCTGTACTGCCCGCCCGTGGGCTGAGCGCCCGGGTGGGCCGCTACGGCGTCACCGGCAGCCCGGCCGCCTTCCACGCCTGGAACCCGCCCACCAGATCCGTCGCCCGATGCAGCCCCAGCCCGTGCAGGGAGGCGGCGGCCAGGCTGGACGCGTAGCCCTCGTTGCAGATGACGACGATCCGCAGGTCGTGGTCCGTGGCCTCGGGGACACGGTGACTGCCCTGTGGGTCGAGGCGCCACTCCAGTTCGTTGCGCTCGACGACCAGGGCGCCGGGGATCAGGCCGTCTCGCTCGCGCAGGGCCGCGTACCGGATGTCGACCAGCAGCGCCTCGCCCGCGCGGGAGGCCGCGTACGCCTCCTGTGTCTCCACGCGCGCGTACCCCGAACGGACCCGCTCCAGCAACTCGTCTATGCCCACGGGCCGCTCGCCGCTCACTGCCAGTCCTCCGGCCGCTCGACCTGCTCCAGGCGCAGCACCTGTCCCGTACGGCTGTAGCGGCGGATGCGTGGCAGCGGCGGGTAGTAGGCGTGGACGGAGACCGCGTGTTCCTCGGTGGACTCGTTGAGGACCTCGTGGACGTGGTGGCGTCCGAAGGAGCGGCCCCGGCCGGCCGTCAGCGTGCGCTCCCGGTCCACGTCCTCGGTCAGCTCCAGGGTCTTCCAGCCGTCGGTGGGCAGCCGCGCGGCCAGCGAGTACTCCTTCAGCGCGCCGCGCGCGGTGAGGAAGGCGCCCACCGAGTCGGCGTGGTCGTGCCAGCCGGTGCCCGTGCCGGGCGGCCAGCCGATCAGCCAGGCCTCGCTGCCGCCGGGCCCCTCCAGGCGCACCCAGGTGCGGCCCTCCGGGTCGAGGGGGAGCGAGGCGATCAGCTCGGTGTCGGCGGCCGTGCGCCGGACGAAGTCGAGGAGGTCCGCCTGGGTCGGTGCGGCGACGGCGACTGGGACAGCGGGTGAGACAGACACGGGTACCGTCCTGGGAACGTTCGCGGGGAGCGGCGGCGCACGAGCGCGACTCGCGCTTCTGCGGCGCGCGCCGGTGGAAGAAAGGGTGCGAGTTCAGCAGGAGGGACGACACACGCAGCCCGCATAGCGGACGAGGTCCATATGGACCCTCCGCCACAGGCGCACATCGGTGTCGGTCACGATCCGGAGTACACCATGCCGGTGTGCACCGGTCAACTCACTGTCACCATGCGGACGGCCGGGACAGTACGTGCGGTCATGTGATGGTCGTATCGGACCGGCCTGGGCCGGCCCGGATCGGGCCGTGCGCGGGCTGTGCGCAGGGCCGCAGTCAGACGGTGCCCGGGCCGTGCGCAGGCAGTGCCGGCTGTCCTTGGCCGACGTACCGGACGGCAGGTGTCACTTCGCCGCCGAGCCGGCCGTGGCCTCCGCCGTGTCCGCGGTGTCCGCCGTCTCTCCCTCCGGCTTTCCGCCCACCGCGGCCTCGGCCGCCGCGTACAGGTCGGCGGGGCGTACGCCGTTCAGCGCGGTGACCAGATGGCCGTCCGGACGGATCAGCAGGACGGTGTGGGCGGCCGCGCCCGGGTAGCTCTCGGCGACCAGCAGCTCGGCCGGGCTCGGCAGCGCCGTCACCGCGGCGGCCAGCCGCGGCATGATCCCGGCCGACACCCAGTGCCTGCGCTCCCACACGCCCGTACCCGGCGCGATCAGGACGACGAGCAGCGCGCCCCGTCCGAGCCGGTCCCGCAGTCGTACGAAGGCGCCGTCCTCCGCGGTGACCCGGACGTCCTCGACCGGCGCGCCCGGGGGCGTGTCCACCGGGACCTCCGCCTCCAGGTGCCGGGGCGCGAGCGGGGAGTGCGCGTAGGTACCCGGCGCGCCGAGCGGGCCGCGCCCCAGGTGGCCGTCCGAGAGCAGCACGTCGTGCCCGCGGGCGGCACCGGGGACGTACGCCCTTATGCCGCTGCCGCCGCGCAGCACGGGCAGCGCCTGGTCGGCCGCGCGCAGCCGGGCGGAGACGGCCGCGCGCCGCTCGGCCTGGTAGCTGTCGAGCAGCGCCTCGTGCGGGCCGTGGTGCCAGGCCAGGGCCAGCTTCCAGGCGAGGTTGTCGGCGTCCCGCAGCCCCTCGTCGAGGCCCTGCGAGCCGAACGCGCCGAGCAGGTGCGCGGCGTCCCCGGCCAGCAGGACCCGCCCCACGCGCCAGCGGCGGGCCAGCCGGTGGTGCACGGTGTGGACACCGGTGTCGAGCAGCTCGTACGCCGGGGTCGGGCCCTCGGTCCAGCCCGCGAGGGTCTCGCGGACGCGGGCCACCAGCAGCTCGGGCGTGACGAGGTCCTTGCCGGGCGGGAGCAGCCAGTCCAGACGCCAGACGCCGTCCGGCAGCGGGCGTCCGGTGACTTCCCCGGCGGAGGGACCCGACGTCCGCCACGGCGGCGTCCGATGGAGCAACGCCTCGCGGTCCCACGGAAGTTCCGTCCGCAGTGCGGCCACGGCGTGTCGCTCCACCGCCGTACGGCCGGGGAAGCGGATGTCGAGGAGCTTGCGGACCGTGGAGCGGGGGCCGTCGCAGCCGACGAGGTAGCTGCCGCGCCACCAGGTGCCCTTGGGGCCGCGGGTGTGGGCGGTGACACCGGAAGGTTCCTGCTCGACCGTGTCCAGCCGGCTGTCGACCGAGATCTTCACCAGCCGCTCGCCCGACGCCGCGGCGCGCAGGGCACCGGTCAGCACGTGCTGGGCGATGTGCAGCGGGGCGGGTTCGTCGTCGCTGAACGTGATCTCGCGCGTCACCTGCTTGCGCCGCATCGCCCGCCATCCGGACCAGCGCACGCCCGCCTCGTCCAGCGGCACACCGGTGAGCCGTTCCATCAGGGCGGCGGTGTCCTCGCGCAGCACGACGGTGCGCGCGAGCCGCGGTTCGTCCTTGCCCGGCCCCTCGTCGAGGACCACGGACGGCACCTCCTGACGCGCCAGCGCCAGGGCGAGCGTGAGCCCCACGGGCCCCGCTCCGACGATGATCACCGGGTCCACGGCGCGGCACTCCCTGCCTTCGACGGTGTCCTCGCGGGCGTGAGTGAACAACAGGGTGGAGCAGGGTGCACGATCACAGAATGTATGCAACCCACTGGCGTTGTTTGCGTCAAGCGACGGAGGCAGCGGCGCGCGGGCCACTGCCTCCGGCAGATCACATCACTGGGTCACATCGCTTGAGTGTGCGTCAGATGGAGCCGCCCGCGCCACTGCCGTAGCTGCCGCCGACCTCCGCCGCGTTGAGGTCGTCGACCTGCTCGACGCCGAGCACCGCACCCGTGCTGCGCTTGCTGCGCCGCAGACGGCCCTCCAGCCAGCTCGCGAAGCTGGTCAGGATGAAGTTCAGCACGATGAACATGATTGCGACGACGATGAAGCTCGGGATCTGGTTGGCGTAGTTGGCCGCGAGCGTGCCGCGCGAGTTGAGCAGCTCGGTGAAGCCGATCATCACACCGCCGAGTGCGGTGTCCTTCACGATGACCACCAGCTGGCTGACGATCGCCGGCAGCATCGCGGTGACCGACTGCGGGAGCAGAATGCTGCTCATCGTCTGCCCCTTGCGCAGACCGATGGCGTACGCCGCCTCCGTCTGGCCCTTGGGCAGGGCCAGGACGCCCGCCTTGACGATCTCGGCGAGGACTGCGGCGTTGTAGAGCACCAGGCCGGTGACGACCGCGTAGAGCGGCCGGTCCTCGCTGCTGATGTCCGTGGAGCGGGCGTAGAACTCGTTGGCGAACAGCATCAGCAGCAGCACCGGGATCGCCCGGAAGAACTCCACCACCGTGCCGGACGCGCCTCGCACCCACCGGTGGTCGGACAGCCGGGCGATGCCGAAGACCGCGCCCAGCGGGAGGGCGATCACCATGGAGAGGGCGGCGGCCCTCAGCGTGTCGGCGAGGCCGGGCAGCAGGTACGTCGTCCAGGCCTGCGACTCGGTGAAGGGCTTCCACTGGGCGGAGGCGAACAGGTCCTTCTCGTCCATCTTCAGCCACACCCACCACAGGAGCAGCAGGAGCAGGACGGAGAAGACCACCGTGAAGATGACATTGCGCCGCTTGGCGCGGGGGCCGGGAGCGTCGTAGAGGACCGAGCTCATCGCTTCACCGCCAGTCGCTTGCTCAGCCAGCCCATGAAGAGGCCGGTCGGTAGGGTCAGTACCACGAACCCGAACGCGAAGACCGCGCCGATGAGCAGCGTCTGCGCCTCGTTCTCGATCATCGTCTTCATCAGATAGGCGGCCTCGGCGACGCCGATGGCGGCCGCCACCGTGGTGTTCTTGGTCAGCGCGATCAGGACGTTGGCCAGCGGGCCGATGACCGAGCGGAACGCCTGCGGCAGCACGACGAGCCACAGGGTCTGAGTGAAGCTCAGGCCGATGGCCCGGGCCGCCTCCGCCTGGCCGAGCGGCACCGTGTTCATGCCGGACCGCAGCGCCTCGCAGACGAAGGCCGCGGTGTAGCCGACCAGGCCGAGCACGGCCAGCCGGAAGCCCTGGATCTTGAAGTCCTCGGAGCCCATGGTGACACCGAAGACGTCGGCCAGGCCGAGCGAGCAGAAGAGGATGATGACCGTCAGGGGGATGTTCCGGACGATGTTGACGTAGGCGGTGCCGAACCCGCGCATCAGCGGGACCGGGCTGACCCGCATCGCGGCCAGCAGGGTGCCCCAGACCAGGGAGCCCACGGCGGAGAGGACGGTGAGTTTCACCGTCATCCAGAACGCCCCTAGGACGTCGTAACCTTCAAGAAAGTCGAACACGATCTCCCGCGCTTCCGGCTGGGTGGCGTATGAGAAGGGTGCGGGGGGGGGGGGGGGGGGGGGGGGGGGGGGGGGGGGGGGGGGGGGGGGGGAAAAAGAGAGGGGGGGGGGGGGGGGGGGGGGGGGTGGGGGGGGAGGAAGAGTTCTGG